>DASYZE010000076.1:0-34870 GCA_035946625.1 Terriglobia bacterium
ACTTTGCCAAGAGTGCCGACACCTGCACCGGAGCCACGGTCGCGCCCAACGGTACCTGCACAGTCAATTTGACATTCACGCCCGCGGCGAAAGGCGCTGGCGGCGGAACGCTGACCTTCACCGACAACAATAACGGCGTGGCGGGCAGCACGCAGTCTGTGAATCTGTCCGGGACAGGCGCAGACTTCGCGGTTGCTTCACTCACTGGGACGCAGACTGTCGTGCCCGGCGGGAAGGCGGAGTACACAATCAATGTATCGTCAGCGGTCGGCACGTTCTCCAATGCCGTAACACTTGCTTGCTCCAACCTGCCGGCGCAGTCCACTTGTGAGTTTGGCTCAAACCCTGATACGCCGGGGGCAAGCGGCGCCAGCAGCCCGTTGACGATCACCACCGCGGCGGCGGCTTCCGCCATGATGGTTCCGCCTTTCAATGGGCTGCCGCCCGCCGCCCTGCCGGCACTGCTCCTGGCCGCTCTGCTTGGCGGGTGGCGATTGCTGCGCCGTAAGTCGCCGCGTTGGGTGGCTGCCACTTGCATGTTGGCTGGCGCGCTACTCGCCACAACCTTCATGGGGGGCTGTGGCCAAGGTGGTTACCCCCTGCCGAAGGCCGTGGGCACTCCTGCCGGTACCTACACTGTCACCGTAAGTGGAACTTCCGGATCGACGCAGCATACAACCACCGTCACGCTAACCGTCGCCGGGTCCTGAGGAGGACTTATGATTAAAGTCATTTGCCGGAGGTTGGGGCCCTTGTTGGCGGCGCTGCTTTTGTTTGCCGCGGCCGCAAGCGGCCAAGGTGCAAGCCCTATCGAAGTTTCGCTGGGGTACAGCTACGTACATGCCAACGCGCCTCCAGGACAGTGCGGTTGCTTCAACATGAATGGCGCCAGCGGCGCTTTGGCCGCATCCTTGGGCCACGGGTTCAGCGCAGTGGCCGACGTGGGCGGCTATTTCCAGCACAACGTCGTGGGCGCTCAGCGCTCGCTGACTATCGAGACTTATCTCTTCGGCCCGCGCTATTCCTCCTACCACTGGAAGAAATGGACGCCATTTGCGCAGTTCCTGGCCGGCGGAGCGCATGGCAGCGGAAGCCTCTACAGTTCCGCCACAACTTCGGGAAGCGTAAACGGATTCTCCATGACCACAGGCGGCGGACTGGATTGGAACGCCAGCCGGCGCGTCTCCATGCGTCTGTTTCAGGCAGAGTATCTGATGACGCGCTTTCCGAATAACGTCAATAACAATCAAAACGATCTCCGACTTACCTTCGGAGTGGTTCTGCATTTCGGCAAGCCTCGGGGCCATTGACTGGTCGCCGCCCACATTCCAGCCCGGGGCCACACATTCTCAAGCCCTCCGCAGGTATTCCGGCGGCACATAGAGATTAGACAGTGAAGATCGAGCCGAGGAAGATTGGAAAAAAGTTGGGACAGAAGACGACAATTCAATTCATTTAAGGCGGAGGGAATTACCATGGAAAGTAAAAAAAGCATCGCGTGGATAGTCGGAGTGTGTTTGCTCTTCGCAGGGGGAGTGTATGGTCAGAGCGAGAAGACAGCCGGGGTGCGGCCCGCCGATGCGGCCGCGACGGTTTCCAGCCTCGTCGAGCCGGACTCTTCCGCCGCCAGTTCGGGCGTCACGACGAGTTCGCAAGCCGTGGTGCCCCGTTTGATGAAGTTCAGCGGCGTGTTGCGCGATGCAGCCGGTAAGCCGCTGAGTGGCACCGTCGATGTCACTTTCTCACTTTACAACATTGAAGCGGGCGGCAACCCGCTCTGGTTTGAAACTCAGAGCGTGCAGGCCGATGAGCTTGGCCGCTACACCGCGCTACTTGGCGCTATGCACGCCGATGGCCTGCCGATTGATTTATTCACTTCCGGCGAAGTGCGCTGGCTGGGCATTCAAGTCGGCTCGGAAGCCGAGCAACAGCCGCGCGTCTTGCTGGTGAGCGTGCCCTACGCTCTGAAAGCCGGAGACGCGGAGACACTGGGCGGCAAGCCCGCCTCGGCCTATATGCTCTCCGATTCCAAGAAAGGAACCACCTCAACCTCCTCGGTTGTGCTGGCGCCCACCGGCGCCGTGCAAACCACCGCCGGTGGAAAGAAACAGGAGTCTCGCACCGCCAACAATTCACCTCTGACGGCTTGCAGCAACGTGACCAGTGATGGCACGGCGACGGCGAATTCCATCGCGCTGTTCACCACCGCCTGCAACATTCAGAGCGCAAACCTGGTTCAATTCAACGGCAACCTGGGTTTTGGGACCACCACGCCGCAGGCCCGGCTGCACATCTTCGGTCCCACGTCATCGGATTCCGATGCCCGCTTCAATTTCATTTTAGGGGACAGCACGCCGGCGGCGGCGGGCACCGGCGGCGGAATACTCTTCTCGGGATACTACAACGGGACAACCAATAAGGCGGGTTTCGCCAACATCCGGGGAGTAAAGGAAAACAGCATTCAGGGCAACTACGCCACGGCCATGGTCTTTGACACGCGCGCCAATGGCGGCAACCAGACCGAGAGGATGCGAATTACTTCGGCGGGCAGTCTCGGCATTGGGACTTCCAGTCCTGCCGCCACGCTGGAAGTGAACGGCACAGCGCAATTCGACGGAACGGCAAGCTTTGCCGCCGGGCAGTCGGTGACGGGCAATGTGAGTGCCAGCGGCCAGTTGATCTCCACTGTCGCGCCAGGAACAGCGCCCTTATCGGTCACCTCCACCACACAAGTCCCCAACCTGAACGCCAGCCTGCTGGGCGGACTCTCTGCCGGCGCCTTTCAACCGGCAGGTTCGTACGCCGCCACTAACAGCCCCAACAGCTTTGGCGGCACGCAGACGATCAGCAGCGGCGACTTAGCCGTGAGCAACGGCAACCTCGACCTCGCGCCCACAACTGGGACCACGGCCGCTGGCCTCGGCGTCATCAATCTAGGCGGCGTCCCGATCATCCAAGCTTGCTGCCCCGGCACCGCGGAAGACAACACGTTCATCGGCTACTTTGCTGGGAATTTCACCACCACCGGCTCCAGTAACTCCGCCCTCGGGGAGAATGCCCTGGCTGCCATCACCACGGGAACCGACAACACGGCCAGCGGGGTCCATGCGCTTTATTTGAACGATACGGGTAATTTGAATGCGGCGTTTGGAAGGTGTGCGCTCTTCAACACCCATGGATCGAGTGGCACCATCAATAGTTGCGTCCTTTCAAGCCTGGGAGCGGGCAGCGGTAACACCGGCTTTGGAGTGAATGCCGGTCGCACGAATTCCACCGGCGAACTTAACACCTTCCTCGGGTACAACGCTGACGCGAGCCCGGGAATCTTCACCAACGCCAGCGCCATCGGCGCCAACGCCGTGGTGGGGGAAAGCAACGCTTTGGTGCTGGGAAGTATTAGCGGCGTGAACGGCGCGACGGCCAGCGTCAATGTCGGCATCGGAACGACGTCACCAGCGCACACGCTCGACGTGGCCGGCGACGTCAACGCCACTGGAATATTCACCGGCAACGGCTCGGGGCTGACGAACGTTGCGGTTTCGAGTGTGACTTGCACCGGCTGCGTGACGGGCAGCGACATCGGCAGCGGCACAATCAGCGGAGCGAATATCGCCGGAGCAACTATCTCAGGTAGCAACATCCTGACCGGAACTGTTACCGGAACCAACATCGCCAGCGGAACCATTACCGGGACGAACGTCAGCTCGACAGCGGGCATCAATCCCACGGCTATCACCGGCACGGCGGCGACGCTCGGGGCATTGAATGTCTTCACGGCGGGCCAGGTCATTCAGGGCGCCTTCAACCTGCCGCTGTTCCTATCCGGTTCGGGGGCCAGCTATGGGCCGGAGCTCGGTATTGCTTCCACCGCTGCGGGGGGACACACGTACACTATTGTCTCCGCACAGGGCGGGGACCTCTTCGGAGGGGCTGGATCCCTCGGCATTTACGATGCCACGGCGGGATTGTGGCGGGAAGTGATTGGTCCATCGGGCAACGTTGGCATCGGCACGACGGCGCCGGCGTTTGGGCTGGATATCAACTCCGGGTCGAACAACCACGAAACGGAACGCGTAACCTCCAGTGGCAATGACGCCGCAATTTCGCTCAACAACACTAATACAACCTCAGGACTGGCGGGCCGCGAGTACTGGCTCGACTCAGGCGCAAACACGGCGGGAGTGGGGGCGGGCAATTTCGCCATCTATGACCACACGGTGGGTGCAGCCCGCCTTGTGGTCAACCCCGCCGGCAATGTGGGTATCGGGACCATTGCTCCCACCCAGGCCCTTGACGTTCGCGGGAAAATCGCCAGCCAAAACGCCCGCGGTTTCAGCGGCAGCTCAACTACTATCAGCACGACATCAACTTCGGGCGTACCGATGCCTAATATGAGTGTTACGGTCACGACCGGAGGCTTGCCCGTCGTGGTTATCGCCGTCGTCGGCGGCGCCAACCAAAATGTCACCCTGAATGGCTCCAATTCTGGATGCGGCTACTTCTCCCTCGTTATGGACGGCACAACGGTCCTGAACAGTCAATTTATATGCACCGATAGTATTTACCCAAAGACAGTGACATTGACGGGATTTTACACGCCCGCCGCCGGGTCCCATACCTTTGTCGTCAACTGGGCCGTTTACCAATCGGGTGACACCGAATACGCCGGCGGTAGTTCAAGCCGGACCTTGGTCGTAATGGAGATGTAGCCAAGCGTGGAGGATGAGCACTCTCAGGCGTGCGCGAGTCGAAAGCGCGGAACGACAGCCTGCGCGCGCAGGTTTGATATGCAGACACCCCGATCGCCAAACTCGCCCAGGCAAGCGACGCGAAGGGCGCGCCAGTGGCTGCCCTCGCGCAGCAAAATCGCAAGCTGGCAAGCGAAGGCGCGCCATTGCGGAAAACCCAGGCGCAGACGAGGGCCGTGGAGGCGAGGTTGGATTCCGGCTTTCGCCGCAATGACAAAGAGGTGCGCGCAAGCGTCGTAGCGCAGGGCTTGAGCCCGGCACGTGCCCACCTGAGGATGGGCGCTACAAAAGGCAAAAAGGCCAACCGCACAGAAGTCGCTCGCGCACGTTTCTAACTTGGAAGCACAGATTTCAGTTTAACGATCAGGAGATGGACTATGGAGCACTTCACATGGAAAACGGCGGTGGTTCTTCACGGCAAATTTGTTGCCGCGGTAGTTTGCGTCCTGCTTGCGATAGCTCTTGCGAGCTGCAAGCACAATGAGTCTGGTTCCAGTCTGGGGAGTTCGCCGGGCAAATCCGGACAGCTGGAGGCCGGGGAGGGCATCTCGGTGGGCGGCGGAAACAGCTACGCCCACGTCACTTATAAACCCGAAGTAAAAGTTCTGGAAGTCGGGCAAGTCGATTCCTCGTTACAGGGCATCAGCAGCGATGGACACGCCTTCGTCTTCAAAAATGCTGATGCGCAAATTCGCGCGCTGAAGGCCGGCGATTTGCTCTTTATCAAGAATCAGTTGGTGCGCAAGGTGCTCGCGGCTCAGACCGACGGCGACCAGACGGTTCTCTTCACCAATCCGGCGGTGCTGACCGACGTGGTCCAGGAGGGTGATATCCAGATTGACGTCCCTCTCAGCTTTCACGGCCCCAAGCAAACTTCCGAAGTTCTTCCCTATGCCCCCAGCTTTATGGACATCTTTGAGGAGCCGGCCTTTGCCCAGTCGGGCGCCGACATCGCCAGGAGCCAGGGGACGCAGGACGCCGCACAGAAAGCCGTGGGGAACATCGTCGGCTCAGTTTTTTCCGGATGGACCGTTACGAAGTACACATTCGTTCCAGGACCCAACGAACTTGATTTCAGCCTGGTGATGACCAAAAGCACGGAGGGTTTTGTCGCCAAGGTGGCGATGAGCGGCTTTATTACCAACTTCAATTTTGTCTCCACACTCGGCGTGCACAGTGGCTCGGCGGGCAAGGTCTTTGCGGGCGTAAAAAACATGACAGGGAAACTTCAATTCGATTGGGAAATTGGCAAGGGCACACCCGGTGTATGGGCGGTTGAAGACCGCGTCAAGCTTCCCGGCGGGATTAATATTCCGCTGGGTCCGCTCCTGGGAGGGATGCCACTCACCTTGGACGTGAGTTCGGCCCTGCTCATCCATCCCGCGCTCACCGGCGGCAATGAATACAGCAAGGGCGGGTTCACCATCAACTGGACAGGCGGCGCAAATTTCCAGTTTCAACGCAGCGGGGCCGTCAGCGGCGACAGCACGATCCAAATGCAATTTGGGGTCACCGAGGACACCAACATCTCCCCCATTGCGCCCAACGCGATGGTGATTTCCTATTGCGCCCCGCGCATTGAATTGCGCCTGGACGCATTCGGAAAATATGCCACCTCTTTGTCTAAATTCGCCAGCAGCATCGATAAAATCGCATCGGCAGCGGCAGCCCTGCTTCCTTCGAGCGTGACAGAGGCCATAGGCCAGTCACCCTTGGGCAAAGTCACCGCCTCCACCATTCTCGCTTCCAATGCCGATGTATTTGTGCAGTTTGTCACCACCGAGGGTGTAACTCACTCGGCCAACCAGACCCCGTTCCCATGTTCCAAGCAGGAAATCAAGCTCCTGGCTCAGGGAGGTGGGGATGCCGACCTCCTGGGGCTTACGAAAGGCGCCACCAAAACCGCGGACCTGTTTACGAGGACCTTTACGCGCTGGGATCCCGCATCAGATTTTTGCAAGAAGATCTAACCGCCCCTTCCAATTGCGGGGTGAGAAATTCGTGTTGCCGCTTCCAGGAAGTGGGAGTTTGAAGAGGAGAAATGTCCGATGGCTCGATTCTGCACAAAATGTGGCGGTCCTCTAACTGAAGGGATGAAATTCTGCCCTGCTTGTGGAGCAAATTCCGGTGAGCTTTCTGTGCCTGCTGCTCATGCTCCTATAGTGCAAGCATCGGTCGCGCACGTAGCGCAACCTCCGGTCGTGCGTTTGAGATTTCTGATATGAGAATTGCAATCGTGTTCCAAATCGCTGCGCTCGCAGTAGCGGGTCTAGCATTGATATGGGGCATTTTTGCCGCGCTTTCGACCTTTTCCGAACCTGGCGGGGATTGGTCCGGTCTGGGTCTGTTGGGAGGGTTGGTGGTGAACGTGCCCATCGGCCTCCTGACCCTCGCGACTGCATTGATCGTAAGGAAAGGGTCCCGACGCCTACGCCGGATCTGCATCGCAACTTCGCTCGCGGCCCTGTTCATTCCCATCATCGCAATTCTTATTTGGAACCCAATGGAGCGACGCTTTATCTGGATGAAATGAATCCAAGGTTTATACCCTTGCAGCAGACACACCCGGAGGCAGCCCGCGAAAGGTTAATGAATTTTGATTCGGACGATACGATTCAATGGCGGGCTCGCAAAGTGGCGAGAGGAGATAATCAGGCAATGATTTCAAAACGTGGTAAAAACTTCGCGGCGATCACTCTCCTGCTCGGGAGTTGTTCAATCTGTAGCGCCCAGTCGCACGATCCGAAAAACCCCACGCCTTTGGGGCCGGGCGTCAACAAGGGCAATGTCGACAACAAAGAAAATGGACCGAACTACTACTACTTCTATGCGGGTCCGGGGCATGTGGATTTGCATTATGCCTTCAAGGAGATGGGTGTCTTCGGAAATCCGTTGCGGCAGTCGCTTAGTTTCGATCTTTATGGTGAGAACGACAACTTGATCATTCACAGTGCCATCGTTTCAGTAGCAAAGATGGAAAAGTTGTCCCAGCCCGGCGATTTAGGGTCGCGGCATAAGTTGGTCCTTCGCGTCATTTCTCCGAACACGACGCTCCGCTTGGGGGGTTATTACGAGATTGAGGTTACGGGCGCAGCGACGTTCGAAGGAAAGGCAACGGGCGCGGGCACCAAACCTGTAGACACGCAACTCTATCATCCTTCCGGACCGTTGACGAAGCCGACTAATGATGGCAAGGGCGGGGAGCATTCCGGCGGGGGAGTTTCGCTTTATACGCCGCAAGGCTCACTCTATCAGCCGGGAGTTTCTCTTTACACGCCGGTCGGCGCCCTGACCAATATTCAAGAAAGCCCCAAGCAATTGCGGCTGACGCTGGCTTCTGACATTCTGTTCGACTTTGACAAGGCCACGATTCGTCCGGACGCCAAGGAGGCGCTCGACCGGGTGGCGGAGATCATCCGGTCCAAAAGCCAGGGAATAGTTAGCATCGAGGGGTTTACGGACTCCAAGGGCGCGGCGGCTTACAACTTGCGTCTGTCAAACGCGCGGGCCGAATCCGTGGAGGCATGGATGATTGAGAATGAGGATCTGCACGCTGCAGGATTCACGACGGAGGGATTCGGGGCAACGCGCTTTGTTGCCCCCAATGCGAAGCCGGATGGCAAGGACAATCCGGCAGGACGGCAGAAGAACCGCCGCGTCGAAATTATTATTCAGAAGCAGGATTGAGGGCTGCAACCATTGGATGAAGCTCTTACCAACGATTACCGCCGTTTTTTTCGCGGCCGTGAAGTCGGGAAGTGCAGGGCTAACAGAGCGTACTCTCTTGTCCGATACCGTTAAGGAATTTGTGCGTAGTCAATTTGAAGTGCGAGCTCCACTCTCACAATCCGAAAGCGGTGCGCTGTCGTGGGGTCTGAAAAACTCAACAAAAGGAGCAACTATGTTCTTAAAGGAAAAAAAGGAAACTTCAATATTGGGATTGCTGGCCGGCGCGCTGGGAGTATTGCTTATTTCAGGTGCCGGGACTCTAGCCGCGGGGAGGTCCGCCACACCTGTGCCAGGGGCGATGCCCATACCTCCGAATCCAGCGACAGCTTCCGCTTGCCAGGCTGTACTGGACGGAAGCGCCAAACTCTTCACCACTCCGTATCACATGTATATGACGGAAACCGGCGCGGGGGTCGGGAACGAGAAACCTGTGAGCAGCGAAACGATTTTTGCCGGCGGTGCATTATATGTTCAGTTCAATGGCAAGTGGAGCTCTAGCCTGGTTTCAGCGGAGGACATGAAGGCCATGGACGAACGGAACCGGAAAAATGTCAAGAACATGTCCTGCCATTATGTGCGCGACGATTCAGTGAATGGCGAGAGCGCGGCGATCTACAGCACGCACGAGGAAACCGCTCATGGAATGACCGATACCCAGATCTGGGTTTCCAAGAGCAAGGGACTCGAATTACGGCAGGAGATCGATCTCAACACGGGTGGAAAGAATAAAACCCACATCATCTCTCGGTTTGAATACAGCAACATCCATGCGCCTAGACTCTGAAATGGTTCCTGCTTTCTCCCTCATCGCTGACTCCATCATCGGCCGCGACTGTACAGGGCGGTTCGATCCCTCCAAAAGGCGATGTGGGAACAAGGCTTGCAACCTGGGGGATCAGGAGTGTTGCGAGAATGTGAAGAAATTCAGATCCCTCTTCTCCCCCGCCCCGCTTCCTCCGCCAGTCGCGGCGCGCGGACGCAAAATGGAAAGACCGATCCAAATGCCTGAAAATAGAAAGCCTGGCACCAGTCGAATCCCGACCAACAAGAAAACTTTGGTCAGTTCCAGGGAAGTAGTTTGCCCAATGGGAATTTATCTTTGCTGAGGCGAAGCTGGCAGCCCGTCCGTTCAAAAGTTTTGGTAAACGCCAGATGTCTGGGGTGCGAGGGGTCATGGCAGGCCAAGGGACGAGAGGATCCTTTATGAGCCGCAACTCTTTTGAAGGCCCTATGCACACGTTAAGACTCTGCTCTCCTGCGCTCAAGCTGTTCGTCTGCGTCGCGCTGACAGCTTTGATGATGGGGATCGTAGCGCCGCCGCGGGCCGCGGCCCAGATCGCGCTCACTGTGGACGCTGGCGCCGGGCAGAAGCCGATCAGCCCTTACATCTATGGCTTGAATTTCGCCAAACAGACGTTTGCGGCCGAGATCAACCTGCCCTTGGTGCGCTGGAGCGGCAACGAAACCAGCCGCTACAACGGGAAGCTTAACGCGACGAACCACGGCTCCGACTGGTTCTACCATAACTATATCTCAGGTCACGGTCTTTCTGGCCATAATACAAGTGACACCCTTCTTTCCAGCCTTTGGGAGTCAGATGATATTCGACTTCAAAGTGGTCAAAAGCCATTTGCAATTGGCCTATGATAAATTGGGAAGGTTTGCACCTGGCCCGACTATTGGCCCATGAGTTTCAATGCCTTAATTCGGCGCCTTTCAATTGGATTTAAGGCTCTGTTGAGAATTTCGGTATTAATTGCATCGTGGAGGAGAATGGTCACATTTTCCATCATCCTGCGGATGAACGGATGTTGAAGTCGATCCATAGCAATTAATTCGTATTTATCGGCATCTTTGTCAATTAACAGGTCAATTGAGTCGAATTCCAGCGTGTGCAACTCAACTTTGGAACCGTTTTGCAATTCGGTCTCAAGCGTCCGCTTAATGCGGATGTTCGTGACTTGCGAGCGGTCAGGAGTTAGATATCCTCTGAGTCTCTTCACCAGGCTCTCGCCCTCTCCTACATAAACCATGTAAGGTTTGCTTGTTCCAGATCTGAACAAAGCCCATCTGTAGACGCAGGGGCCGCAGTAGAGTTCTTGCATATGGGAAGAAACACTTGAAGGCCACTCGTAAGGTTGACCTGGCTCCATTTCAACTGGAATCCAACGGTGGTTCAATTCTAGAACGCTCATCTGATTACCTGGCCTATCCCGACTGGTGATATGCAAGAAAGCTGTGCCAAAGGCGCATAGGACAAATCATGACATGCAAGATAACTCAACTAGAACATCACCGCAATCCTCTCGCGAGTGACGTTCGTAAGGCATGGCCAACGAGTCCGACCTGCCTGTTTCCCTGATGCTCAGTTCTTAGTCTCAGAAAAATGCCTCAACTTGCGGAAATCACTAACAGGAGTCCTCTGTGCTGCGCTTTCAGCGGAAAACGGCACCCCCTCCGGCCTTGCCTTGGCGCAGGTCTTGGTTTAGCCTGAACCGTACCCACAGACCCAAGGACAGTGAGATGCCGCCAGACGTCTCTAACTTGAAAGACGAGTGGAAAGTAATCGAGCTTATCAATGGCCAAATCGCTGCCCACAGCGGTGCAGAAGCTTTGGAGCATCCCAGACAGCACGAGCAAGTAATCTGGCAAGATGCAGCGGAAGGAGCTAATGACGCTTTGCGTCGGACCTCCAACGCTGACCGTCGAGTAGACCTTAAATACATGCGGATTCGTCATGAGATGGAATTGGAAGCCAACTTCCAGTCTTAACGTACCAATTCGACGCTGAGCGCCCAACTAAAGCGATTGATTGTCACCTGATGCTCAATTTGTCGGTCCAGAAAAATGACTCAAATCGCTCGAAGGGGTAATCCGCTAAATACAGTCCCTTTTTCCAGCGGAAAACGGCAACCCCCCCCGCCACCTACCCTTTCGGTCCTGCACGTGGGACAATGCCCTATTGACGTATCCTTTTCAGTGTGATTCTCCAGCCCGGAGGTGACGTATGGATTGGAACTTGCTGGTTCAAGGTGTTGGCGTGACCGTTTTGATTTTTTACGCTATTGACACCAGAAAAATCCGTTTGGCCTCCCAGGATCAGGCCGAAGGGCTACACAAACCGTGCCTGACGCTGCGCGGTGCGCTTCGCGATTTCGATGAGACAGTGTTTGAACAGGGCGGCGTAGTTGGGGGGTGATTGCAACAGTCGAAGGCAATGTAGTTCTGGAAAATGTCGGTAGCGGCGTGGCTCTGAACGTTCGCTATGACTTTAAACAAATCACGCCCGCTCGCGACGGTATTAGTTCCAATCCTGGCAGTTCGCTTCCGCACATCCCACCTGGGAAAGCTGTCTCACTGGCCGTTCCGCGCGGGATATTCACAAATAAAGTATATGAAGTCACTTGCACATATGAGAGCTTGGGTCGCCGCCGCTATCAAACGTGTATTTCGTTAAACAATCTTGTAATCACTCGGGTTGTCTTTGACGCTGAAAGGCGCACCAAAGATTAGCTGGTTGGCACGTCTTCGTAAGGGCACGTGATTGTTCCTGTCGAAATAAAAACATTTCATGAAATCCGCCTTTGCTACCGTGGAAGCTGGGGCCTTAGCGGGGCCTTAGAATAGGGGTCGAACAGGGGAGACGTGTAGCGAGCTTTCATCGGTTCCCTAGTAGATGCGAGGATTTATGGCATACGTATAGCGCGGCAGAAACGTGTTATCCGCCCTTTCACGGCGGTAACACGGGTTCAAATCCCGTCGGGGACGCCAATCAATCAGCGCAAGTCAGCGCCTTCTGCTTCGCGGGCGAATTCCTTGCTGACACTTCCAGTGCACTTTAAAAGCCTGAAAATCTTGTTGAGGTGGCCTCCGCCGAAATGGAGACTCAGGAATGTCCTCACGCAGCGTTCCTAGCCAGGGCTGCGCGACGGGGGCGGAGGCTACTGATGAGTACCTTGGACATTTCTTCGCGCTGAATCTGGTTGGTGCCCTCGTAAATCTGAGTGATTTTGGCATCACGCATGTACTTTTCAATGGGATAGTCGTGCATGTAGCCGTAGCCGCCAAAAACCTGAACGGCGTCGATGGTCACTTGCATGGCGACATCCGAGGCAAAGCACTTGGACATGGCCGAGTAGAGAGTGGGCCGTTCCCTGGGTTTTTTGTCAATATGGCGGGCGGTGGCGTACACCAAGGCGCGCGCTGCTTCCACCCGCATGGCCATGTCAGCAAGTAGAAATCGAAGCCCCTGGAATGAGCCGATGAGCGCATCAAACTGGCGGCGCGTGCACGAATAGTCCAGCGCCAGGTCCAAGGCGCCCTGCGCGATGCCGAGCGCCTGCGCACCCACACCTGGCCGGGAAACATCAAAAGTCTTCATCGCGGTAATGAACCCTGTGCCTTCGCGGCCCAGGCAATTCTCCACCGGCACGCGGCAGTCCTGGAAGATCAGCTCGCGCGTGCTGGAAGCGCGAATTCCCAGCTTATCTTCCTTCTTGCCGAAAGTGAATCCGGGCGTCCCTTTTTCCACAACAATGCAGGAGGCGCCGCGCGGGCCCTTGCTGGGAGTGGTAAGCGCGATCACGCTGTAGATCTCCGCTTCACCGCCATTGGTAATCCATTGCTTGGTGCCATTCAGAATGTATTGATCGCCGTCGCGCAGCGCGGTGGTGCGGACGGCAGCAGCATCGGAGCCCGCCTGCGGTTCGGTAAGGGCGAAGGCGGCCAGTTTTTTGGCGGAGGCAATGTCAGGCAACCAGCGGCGCTTTTGCACTTCGTTGCCCGCCAAAAGGATGGGGATGGTGCCCAGCGCCGTGCCGGCGAAACTCAGCGCGATGCCGCCGCACGCTTTGGAGAGTTCTTCGGTCACAATCACCATGTTCATAATCGGCGTGCCCTCGGTCAGCCCGCCGTAAGCGTCATCGATAAAGACGCGAAACAGGTCAGTCTCACCGAGCACCTTCACAATTGACCACGGAAACGTCCCATCGCGATCGTATTCTGCCGCAACCGGACGAATTTCCTTCTCGGCAATCTCACGCGCCAGTTGTTGGATGGCGGTCTGGTATTCGGTGAATCCGTAATCCATCATGGGTACGCTCCCGAAAAGAGATGAGCCAGGGGTGGAAAGGCGGAAAACAAAGTGCGCCGCACACATTCTTCCCCTGGCCCTACCAACTTAATTCGTCACCGGCTCGGTGAGCCACGGTCCCACAACCTGAGTTGTATGCGTATCGTTCCACAACGAGGGCCGGAGCAGCCAAACGTCAGGGCCCTGGAAAACAAGCCGGCAGTAGTCATCCAAATCGCCGGCGCGGAAAGAAGTGACTTCAATGTGCCCTTTCAAAGACCCGGGTCGGGCCAGTTCCCGCAGCGCATCGACCAGGGGCACCACGCTTGAGTTGACCTCGCGAAGCGCGAGCACCACCTCACCGGGCGCAACGTCAAGTGCGAAATCGCCCTGCGGGTACAAGCCACCAGGGCGCTCAATCACCGCGCGCAGCTTTTCTGCAACTTCGGGATCAGCTTTGAATTTCACCCACCCGTTAAGGCACTGGAAGGGCTCAAAGACCACGGGCACGGTCTGCCCTTCATAGGGCACTGCTTGGGCATGGGCATAGTCGGGGTGCGCCCAGGAAACTGTCAAATTGCCTCCCGCCGCGACTTTGAGACGAAAGTACTGTCCGCTCTGCTCATCAAGGTAATATAACGCTCCGCCCGAAACTCCAGCGCGCTCCCGGTCGGAAATATGGCTGAGGAATTCCAGCAGTTCGCCCGCAATCTCACGCGGCGCGGAAATGGCATCGGGTTGAACGTGCCGAACAACAAGTGAAGGTGGCGTGGGCAAATACTCCAACCACGTTGCCTCGATTTCCTCAAGCCTGGATTGGGTTTCTTTGCTGATGGGGCCAAGTTCAACACTGCCTGTGCATCCCAGATGAGTACGCATCGGTCTGCTCCTTTGGGAGTTTTGATTGGCTACAAATCCCTTTGCTGCCCCGCCCTTGGGAGATCCGGCCCACCGCCCAACCGGGCGCTTCAGCCGCCGGCCTCGGGGCACGCTCCAACATACCAAAGGGTTTGAAAAACTCAGTATCTTGCGTCACAAGTATTTGTGACGGAGCGCCCAGGCGGGAAGGGTCTGGACAATGCTCCAGAATTTCGGTGGATCCATCTTGTCCTCACGAACACCATCTTCCAGCACTACCGTATTGCCGTGTTGGCCATGGGCTTAAACGGGTTCGGCGAGATTGGCGGCGTCGCCATGAATCTTACAATTTGCAGCGCGCCCATGGGCAGAATGTACGTCGGCCCGGGTGCCGCAGGATCAGGTTCAGAAGCTCCCTCCGGCCCCACCGCGACTTAAAATTATTTGTCAAACTTATTGGAGAGATAAAAAAAATCGTTGTGGTATAATTCGCCCTACCGAGAGGGGTATTTTTGAAAAGCCGGACATTGCGAGGGGGCGCGCCTGCAAACGCCCACAACTAACGGAGGCAAAGCCTGAGCAGACTGGTGACTGAGCCAGAAGCGCTCGAGAAGACTTTCCAGCACTTCGCGAGTGTGGTGATGGGGTGGGGGTTTGCCTCCGGACAAGAATGCGGAGCCGGCTTTGCCCTGCCCAAAACAGATTTGCTTTTATGGCTAGACGGTCGCGGCGCATTCATTGACATGGAGAAACGGACCGGGAATACGATGATGGAACGGGTTGGATGTTGATCTGGCTGGAGCTGGCGCGGTTTTGCGGCTAACCGCGCTACGTTTTCCCCTTCCCTTTTGGGACACCCCGTCAAAATTTCCGGATGGCCCTCTGATTGAATGGCGGAAGAATCTAAATTCGATTGGCTTAAATTCCTGCTGGGATTTTCTCGAGTAACTCGCTGGGCGCTCATGTTAATCCTAGGGTCTCTGGCGGGGGTGTTTGCACTCGACTTTCTAATCAATTCTCCGCTGGTGAATTCCGTCCAGCTCAGCCAGTACACGATATTCCATTTCGTCATCAGCCTGGCTGAGCCTGTAGTCATTGGGCTCAAGTCCGTCATCAAGGCCGACACGAAATTTCACGATTATGAGCTGCTTCCCTTGATCGTTGGCATCGTCATTTATTTTTGCATGCGTTTTGTGAAGTTTCAGGGTATAAAGGTGGTCGCTCTTCTTCAGGCGAAGGAGAAAATCCGGCAACTTAGACCCACTCGCGCCAAGACACAAGCCGCGGACGGGTTAACGTTTTCATCCACAACCGCCGATAAAGCAGGGCGGGGACTGTTCAAGGGCATGGGGCTGAAGCAGGAGGACGAGCGGGACAAACTTCTCCGCGAACTGGCCAAGGTCAAAAAGCGTCTTGAGAAAACCAAGCAGAAATTGGCTTTCTTGTCGGTGGATATCGTGGGCTCCACCCGGATTAAGGTGGGTCAGGACCCTTTGATTTTGGAACATCTTTTTCGGGAATACAGAGTGATGCTGGAAGCCATTTTCAAGAAATATCGCTACCGTACCGCGAGTTGGACCCCCGACGGAGTGATGGCGTGCTTTCCCCAGGTTGATTTGGCCTGTGCTGCCGCCAAGGAGCTTTTGAAAAAACTCCCGATTTTCAACAAGGAAAAAAATCGGATTGGGTTCCCCATTCAAGTCCGCTGTGGATTGAATGCTGGCGAGGTAAACTACGACGAATCCACGCCCCTTGAGTTATTATCCAGCCGCGTGCTCGATATCACCGGGCACTTGCAAAAGGCCGCCTTGCCGGACAGTATCTTCGTGACCGAGGAAATTTACAGGGAACTTCGAGACAAGAACGGCCATTTGCTCTGTCCTGACGAAGTGGATGGCTATAAAGTTTACCAGTGGAGCCTCGGAGTTCCCCAAACCACGTCCGACACCACATAGGCGGCTGAGAATATTTATGATACTGACAGGGTTTGACGGATTGGATTCGATTGCAGGCGGGCTGCAGGAGAAAAAGAATTACCTGGTCTACGGCAACATCGGGACGGGAAAAACCACTTTCGCGCTCCAGTTTCTGTACCAGGGGCTCATCAGCGGCGAAAACGTGGCGATGATCACCCGCCGGTCCGCCCCCACCATCTTCGAGCATGGACAGGCCTTCGGCCTGGACTTGGAGCCGTTTGTTCGCACCGATCAACTTATCATTTTTGAGTACGTCTCCAAGGTGGTCGAAAATTCCACCCGCCTCAAAGATGAAGAACAAATCTGGCGGGAGCTGAATGCTTTCCTGGGTGAGGGCTCCATTCAACGGCTGGTCTTCGATCCCTTCACGCCCCTTCTTGCAACCCCCTCCATTTCCGCTGCCATCTTCCGGGCGCGAACTCTAGTCCATTCGTTCAACCAGCTTGAAGCAACTTGCCTCTACTTGTTCGACACGCCCGAAGGGGAAGATTACCTGGGCAATTGCAAAGACTTTGTGATGGGAGTTCTGCGCCTTGAGGCTTCGGCCGAACAACACAACCAGGGAAAGATGTTTCTCGAACGGTTTGCCGGCCAGAAAGGGCGGAGCAATCAGATCGATTTTGAGGTGACCCCCGGCGTCGGATTGGCGGCCATGACGCCGGTTCAGACGGCCCTTGCGCCGGGCGCTGCTCCGCCAGCGCAACGCAAGGTCTTGATCATTGAATCTGACGACGAGCAGCGTAAGTTCCTGAGCAGTCTGCTGGAGAAACAGTATATGGTCCTTCAATCCGCAGAACCGGCCGACGGTCTGGCCAAAGTGGCCGCGGAGGAACCGGACCTGATCATCCTGGACAAAGAGATCAAGGGCCTCGACGGACTGGAAATCTGTAAAAAGCTGCGCAACAACAAATTGAATGTCCCCATTGTCTTGGTGGCCAATCAAACCCGGCGGGCCCACGACCGGGTTAAAATGATGAAAGCCGGAGTGGACGAAATCCTGGAACGGCCCATCGATGGACGAATCCTGAAACTCAAGGTTCAGAATCTCATGCACCGCTATGACGGGTCCAAAACACGCAGGGATTCTCCCGGGCTCGACACCAGCGTGACCACCGAAATCGAAAGGGACCAAACGACCTGCACCACCAACCTGGCTTATTTCTATGACCGAATTCGTTCGGAAATAGCCCATTCGACCGAAAATGGGTTGTCGCTGGTCGTCCTGGCTCTCCGCCTGTCCAAAGAATTGGCTGGCCACAAAGAGCTCTGCGACTTGGGAGCAAGCTTGATGCGCGAATACGACCTGCTCTATGCCGATGAGCTGGGAGTTTATGTGCTGCTCGCGGAAACAGAGGAAAAAGGCGTAAAAGCTTATTTGGCCAGGCTCGAGCAACGTTGGAAATTAAGCCCTGCACCCCAAGCCGAGTATGAGGTCTTCAATCGTAATCCGGACTTTCTTAACCTTGCCAAGCGATTAGTGGAAGGTCGTGCACGCACTGAGAGTGCGACGGGAACGGGGGAGTCTCCACGTGTTTGAAGGTTTCCGGATTCTGCGAATGCCGGGCACCATCCTCCTGGCCGCATTGGTTTTTGCCGGCTTGGCCCGATCAGCCTCCTCGGCCGGGTCGGGCGCGCAGAATGATGCCAACCACGACGCCGTGATCCAGTCCCTGGAATACTACCGCCACGGGGATTGCAAGAATGCCGAACCTTTATTCGAGAAGATCCTCCTCCGCCAACCCAAGGATATTGCGACGCGCAAGCTGCTGGGAAATTGTTATCTTCAAGACAAGAAGATGGATGATGCCAAAACACAATTCCAATTGGTCTTGGACACCGCTCCCCAGGACGTGGAAGCTTTCGAGGGGCTGAAAGCCTCGATGACCGAAATTCAAAAGCAGACACTGCTGAAGCAAAGCCTGGCCATCCAGTCGCGGGCCGTCACGGCGGAGGAGTTCCTGTCCAGCCACGAATTCACCGACGCGGAAAAACTCATTCGGGCGCGACGTTTCGATGAAGCTGAAAAAATACTGGATGGTATTGTGAGCCGCCATCCGGATTCGGTGCCCGCGCGTGAACGGCTGGCAGAGATCTATTCTACCACCCAGCGTTTTGACCAGGCCGCGGAAGTCTATCAGGCGCTTTCCGAGAGGAAACAAGCTTCGCCACAATTCCTCCTGCGCCTGGCTCAGAACCAGGAGTGGGGCCGTAATTTCCCCAAGGCGGCGCAGAGTTATCGCCTTTATCTCCAAAAGAAACCCAATGATGCGGCGGCACAAATAGCGCTGGCGCGGATTCTGATGCAGGAGGGCAATTATCCCGAGGCGGCCAAGTATTATCGGATCTACCTTTCGAAAAACCCCCAGGACTCCGACGCAAGAATGGCGCTGGCTAACATGCTCCTGTGGTCGGCCCGCTTTGCCGAGGCGGCGCCTGAATTCGAAAGCCTTCAGGAGGAGAGACCCAAGGACCTTCACGTCCGGCTGTCTTTGGCTCAATGCTACCAAGAACTGGGGGAGAAGCAGAAAGCGCTCAAGGCATATCAGGACGTTTTGGACCTCGACCCGGGTAATCCCGCCGCCCTAAAAGCAAGGAATGAGTATCTGAAATACTTCGACCAGTTGCCCCGTCAGCAGGCCTACGCCGCCCTGGAGCGGAAGGACTACGACACCGCCATTAAGGACTTTAATCAATACTCGGAAAAACACCCTGACGACGCCCAGGTTACTCTGCAAATAGCGCGCGTTTGTTCCTGGGACAAACGCTTTTCAGACGCCACCGCTTATTATGAGAAGTATCTTCAACACGCCCCACAAGACTATGCCGTCTTGAGAGAATTGGCGCAAATGGAGTTGTGGAATAAGAGATACCCCGAGGCCAGAAAAGAATACGAACTTCTCACCCGGAGCCCTTCGGCTACCCCGGAAGACTACGAAGCGCTGCTGCAAACTTACACCTGGTCAGGCGACTTGGCAGGCGCGCAACCCATTGCGCAAAAACTGGCGCAACTTCAGCCCACCAACGAACTGGCCCTGCAGACTTTGCACACCTACGCCGAGCAAAAGCGATTGGCCGCTCGTAACCACGCCGAAGAATTGGCTGCCGCGCGCCGCTACCCGGAAGCCGTCCAAGCTTATCGCGATTACATGGACACCTATGGCAAAGACCCGCAGATCGAATTACTGATCTGCCGTTTATACAGTTGGGGCAAGGATTATGGAGCATCGGCCCGTGCGTACCACGATTATCTCATTCAACATCCCCAGGACGCTCAGGCGCGGCTGGAATTGGCCAATGTGGAAAGTTGGGCCGGCCAATACGGTCCCGCCGAAACCGATTACCAGGCGGTGTTACATCTCAACCCTCATGACGTGGATGCGCTCGTCGGAGAGGCGCAGGTCCTGGACTACCAGCAGAAAGATCCTTTCGCGGTTCGGAATGGCTACCTGCAGGTCTTGAGAACCGACCCGAAGAACTCACAGGCAGAAAAGAGGATTTCGGAACTCCATCCCTTGCTGGCTCCGCAATTGGCGTTCAATCAGAAAGATTTTTCGGATTCGGACGGCGTATTTTGGACTGCCAACTCCGGGGAGTTGACCATTCCGGTCCCAGGCCGGTTGAAAGTCACTCCATTTTACGATATCGGTTATTTTAGGCAGAATTTGGCTGACAAGCGCTTGAGCGCTTTTGGAAATGGCGCGGGCGGGCGGATCGAAATGACTCGCAGCACCGGCGTATCGTTTTTAGGTGAACTCGGTGGTGTCTATTGGTCCCAGCGTGATGGGATGGGAGATTCTATTACTCGAACCAACCGCACCAGCCTTGACGCCCGCGCCGAAGCAAGCTTCCGGCCCGACCGGCGGGGCGTGATGGGATTTACCTACCTTCACAAGGATGCGGTTTACGACCTGACCGCGATTCAAGTGCTGGCCGCAGGAATCATGGAAGACGCATTTTTCGTATCCTACCAGCGCCCCGTCAGCGAGCGTGTGCATTTTTACACCACCGGAGGTTTCAGCCACTACACGCACGGGACCCTCGCCCCCCAGTACAGCAACACCCAGCCCAAATTCTCCGCCAGTTTGAATTATCAAGCCAAGCCATGGATGACGGTTGGGTACGCCTCGCGCATCTCCGGCTTTACCAATGCTTCACCGATCTACTTCAGCCCAACCCTGTATCAGACTCACGGTTTCACTTATACGCTGGACAAGACCATTGCCAGAAACCTATTCGTTTCCGCTGACGGAGAGGTTGACTACGGCAGAATTGGAACCCATCAAATGGCGAAGCCCATCGGGGTTTCGGCCACCATAACCGGCGCTTCAGTGAATACCTTTGAAATGGCGGTAGTTCCGCGATTGAAGTGGCGCATAGGTCGCGGGATTACCCTACAGATGGGCTATCGGTTTTCGCAGGGCAAGGGTGGCAGTTCGTCGAACCTGCCCGGAACGCTCTACCGGACCCAAGGCGGTGAGTTGAGCCTCGTGAAAGTCTTTTAGAG
Source organism: Terriglobia bacterium (assembly GCA_035946625.1). GTDB lineage: Bacteria > Acidobacteriota > Terriglobia > UBA7540 > UBA7540 > DASYXZ01. The sequence continues at coordinate 20,887 of DASYZE010000076.1, forward strand.
GAGAGAAACTTCAAATAGAAAACTTCGGGCCCGAGGCGGGGATTTCAATGGCGATTTCACGCCTTTCGGTAAAATTTGATGGGCCGCCCAAGGAAACGGAAACAGTGATTGACGAATTGGACCCCGAATAAGTATGTAGAGGGGGAAAAGGTGAGCCATTCACAGGGCGACCTTCATTTGAAGCCCAATCGCCAACCTTCGAAGGCGTGGGAAAAAGGGGATAAGCAGCGTGTTCCAACGAATTTATCGGATTTGCACTGTGGTCACTTTTCTTTCCGCCGGCCTGGGTGTTGCTGCGCTCCTTTTCAACATGTATTTCAACCGCCTCACGGTGGCGAATTTTTTCGTGGATTTTTCAAGTTTCATCCTGCTTCTCTTCCTCGGAATCGTCACGGTCCGTTACGGCGTGTTGATCTGGTTCGCCTACCTCCAGCACATCGAGCACATGCAGGAGCCTCCCGAGACGCAGGAGTATCCCTTCGTCACCATGATTGTTCCGGCCTATAACGAAGGAATGGGACTGGAATCTTCGATCGAGTCACTCATCGCCATGGACTATCCCCGGTATGAGATCGTGGTGGTGGATGACGGTTCCACTGATGACACTTATCCGCAGGCGATTCGATTGGCCGGGGTTTACGGAGCCAATCGGATTCGCGTGATTACCCAGCCCAATGGAGGCAAAGCGTCCGCCTTGAACAATGGCATCGCCAACGCGCGGGGCGAGCTGATTGTGTGCATGGACGGGGACTCCCGACTGGAATCCCAAACACTCAAACAAGCCGTCAAGCATTTCAGTGATCCCACGGTGGGCGCGGTGGCGGGCGATGTCAAAGTGGTCAACCGCCTCAATACGTTGACCAAACTCCAAGCCCTGGAATACATCGAAGGACTCAGCCTGGTGCGGACGGCCCACGCTTTCTTCCGCCGGGTCATGGTGATTCCCGGCCCCATTGGAGTCTTCCGCAAGCAGGTCCTCCAGGAAGTGGGCGGCTACTTTCAGGACACCTATGCCGAGGATTGCGAGTTGACGCTGCGCATCCTCTTTGCGGGCTGGAAGGTGAAGCACGAAAGCCGCGCCGTGGCCTGGACGGAGGCTCCGGAGAACCTTCAAGCGTTCTTCAAACAACGCTACCGCTGGTCTCGCGGCACCCTCCAGGCAGTGATCAAGCACAAATCTCAACTTTGGAAACCATTCCCTCATGTAGTGGACTGGTTTTTCTTGTGGCTGGTGGTCTTCGAAAGCATGGTGTGGCCGGGCATGGACGTCTTTGGTATTGCTTTTTTTGTTTTTGTGGCGAGTTGGGTCGGCCTCTCCACCATCATCATCCTTTGGTGGGCACAGTTGACCGTGCTCGATATCATGGCCGCTCTATTTTGCCTGGCCCTGGAAAAAGAGGACCTGCGCCTGGCCCTTCAGGCGGTTATCTACCGGCTTTGTTTCATCCCCTACCTGGACGTCATTAAATTTTTTGCTTCCATTGACGAAATATTTGGCGTCAAAATGGGATGGGGCAAGCTCGAACGATTCGGAAGAATCTGATTTGTTTGTTTCGAAGCGAGGTTTTCTTATGGAACTGATTCCCCTGCTTTCAACCGTAATCCTGGTGGCCACAGTGGTCACCCTCTTGTTTGCGGCATTCTCCTACCTGGCCTACCGGGCCCGGGAGAAAAAAGTGCCGCGGGTGACGACTGCCTTGATGGACAAGCAGCAAATCCTGCTGGAGCCCCAATTCTTTAAGCGCTATCACTCCTCTGAATAATTATGCCCTCCACCGGCTCTCCTCAAGTCCGTCAATATCCAAAGTCCGCGTACGGCTTTTACCTGGCGGCCACCATCCTGATCGCGGTCTGCTTGGAAACCATTATTTACCTGATGATGCTGGGCAACACCCTGGGACCCTTTACCTTGTTCAAGAAGGAAGCGCCGGTCAACCAGGCGATGACGCGTGACGTCAAGGTGGCGATTTTATACAGCCAGGCCTCCGCTAAAATGTTTGCTGAGAATCCACAGAGCTTTGATGGCCCCGAGCGCCTTTGGGAACGCGTGTTAAAACTCGACGGGATCCCCTACCGGGTGATTTCTGACGCCGTGTCCGCCCAGGGTCTGGGAGACGCCACCGTGCTCGTCCTGCCCGGCAGCGCATGTCTCGATGACGCGCAGCGAAAAGTCATCGCCAGCTTCCTGGGTGCCGGGAAAGGAGTCGTCGCCTCGGGGCCAGTCGGGACGCGAGATGCCGACTGTACTTGGAAGGGCTGGGATTTCCTGACCAGACTTACGGGGGCGCAGAGCGCATCGTCCGCCACGCCCACCACCAATATTGACGTCACCTTCCGGGGGCAGCAATTCTTCTCCCAAAAAATCCCTTCCGGCCTCAAGCTGGAAATCCCGAGTCAGGAATTGACCTTGCTTGCGGCCCCCGAGCCCGACGCTTACTTGAGTGACTGGATGCTGCGCCCAGCCGAGGGTAGGAAGATATCGGAGGTCGCGCTCGCCGTTCATCGCGTCGCTTCCTCAGGGCGCCTGGTCTGGTTTGGCTTCAGCAACATTTTGCCCGCGGACCGCGACATTGACCAGACCCGGTTGAATTCCTACCTCACTTCTGCGGTTGATTGGACGGGGAAACAGCCTCTTGCCGTCCTGGGCAATTGGCCGAAGATGAACGCATCCGCGGCCCTGGTCGCTATCGGAGTTCAACAGAACTTTGCCAACGCCGCGTCGCTTTCAAAACTCATGAAAACCGAGGGCGTGCCGGCCACCTTTTTTTGCGCCTCGGCCGGCGCGGCAAAAATTCCCGACTTGATCAAAGAATTCGACAAGGTCGGAGAGGTGGCGTCCCTGGGGATTGCGGGCGAACCGCTGCAAGGATTGCTTCCCCGAGTCCAGGGCGAGCGGCTGCATCAATCGAAGCTGGACCTGGAAAAAATCGTCCCCACCAAAGTTGTGGGTTACGCACCTCCCGAGAGCCTCTCGGACACTGCCACCGTGGTAGCTCTGAACGACGCCGGGTACCGATACGAACTGAACGAAATGGCTGTCACTCGCGCCGTCCCTGAAATTGTGGATTTCACCAGTTCCGTTTTTTTCCCGTTTCAAAAGGCGGAAATTTCCAAGATTTTCCGCGCCTCACTCGATGATTACGGAGTGCTGGCCAATTATCGCGGGCCTGAGCCGCCAGGCGATGATTTGGCGGAGGGCTTTCTTTCGGATTTCCGCAGAATAAACTACTTGGGCGGCGTCTACACGCTCTACATTCACAGTTATCTCATGGGCAGCCCGCAGTATTATCCGGCCCTTAGGAATGTGTTGGAACATATCCGGAACCAATCGGTCTGGCTGACGACCGGCCAGGACCTGGTCGATTGGTGGACCGCCCGCAACAAGGTGGAGATTGAAACCTCCAAGGTGGTCGGCAGCGCTCACCGCATCCGTCTGGATGTGGCCAACAAAGGACAAACCGATGTGGACAACAGCAGCGTTTATCTCTACCTTCCCTACCATCCAAAGAAGGTTCAGATCAACGCCATTGTTTTTCGGCTCCGCTCCCCTAAATTTGAATTGCTCGACCATGACGATATCTTGCGTGTCGATTTCCCGCGCTTGAGTTCGCAAACCAGCTACACCTACGTCGTGCAAATGGATGAATGATTCATACGCAAGCCGGCTTGCATTCAAAGCCAAGGGCTGCCACGCCTGTTTGTGGGTGGCCAGCGCCCTGATGACCCTGGCCGCTGCCGCGCCGTCCGCCCCAGGCCGGGAGCCCAAAATCCTGTCCCAGTTTTATCTTGTCAATGACCCGCCTTCCCTGGCATCGCTGCAAAAAAACTTCGCCAAAATCAGCCTGGTGTGCCCGCAGTGGTTGAGTGTAAGTGAAACGGGCGACCTGGAATCCACTGTGGATTCCTCGGTCGTGGATTGGGCGGCAGGAAAAGGCGTCCTGTTAATGCCCATCCTGGTCAACAAGAAATTCCTGCCCACGGTCGCACACACGGTGCTGGGCGATGAGGCCATCCAATCAAAGCTGATTAACCGCATGATTGAAATGGCCAAGGCCAATCATTTTTTCGGAATTCAGTTTGACTTTGAGAACATCCCGGACGAGGACCGGGACCGCTACTCCCACCTGATCCGCAACGCCGCCAAAGAATTTCGCCGGGAGCATCTGAAGGTGAGCGTCGCGGTCGTCCCGCCATTCGCGCCCCCGCCTGTGGTGAGCCCCTTGGCGCCACCGGCGACCACGGGATGGATTACGAATCCGCACTCCGCGGCCTACGACTACCGTCGCCTGGCCGACGAAGCTTTTTTTATCTCACTGATGACTTACGACGAATACGCATCCCCCCAACAGCCGGGCCCGGTGGCAGGCGCACCATGGGTTGAGGCCTGCCTCCTGAAAACACTTGAATCAGTTTCCGCCAAGAAACTCCTGCTGGGGGTTCCCCTCTATTATCGCGAGTGGAGTGGAAATTCGATTCAGGAAGGCTCGATTCAAGAGGCGCTGGCTTTGGCGGCAAGATGGAAGGCTCAGATTGAAATTGATTCCGACCAGAAGGAAGCCTTCTTCAATTTCAACGATGGATCGCAGCAGCACCTCGTATGGTTGCAGGACGTCAAGAGTCTGCACGAAAGGCTGGATTTGGTCGCCCGATACCATCTGGCAGGTTTTTCGGCGTGGCGACTGGGCTTCGAAGATCCCCAAGCCTGGCAGGAGATCTTTCCCGAGGTCATCAAGAAAATTCACTGACCCCAAAGCAAGTCGAACTGACAGGTCATTCCCGGATTAAACTTCCCCAAGTTCAAGGTGAAACCTGAATAGGCCCCGTTCGGAATTATCTGGATGGAGGTTTGCGGTCCTCCCGCCGGGATCACGCGGGCAGCCACGGCGTTACCAGGGGGATAGACGCTGAGTGCAGCGTTTTCCAGGGGGCTGCCCCCGCTGTATTTGACGATTATGCGAACACCATTTGCTCCCTGATTGGAAATGCTTACAGAAAGGTGGCTCCTTAATTCCCACCACCGGGCTACATCATCGGCTGTGGCAATCCATGTTCCGCTCTGTTGCAGCCGATCGACTATAGCGGGAAATATGCCGACATATTCCGGAGAGCTAAATCCCTGGCTGTGGAACGAAAAAATGTACAATCCTCCCAGCCCGTGGATTATCTCGAAATCAGAATCTGCGCGCTGGGTAATCATGGACGTCGACAAACCCACAATCCCCAGGGGCGAGTAATGGAGATCATCGTCCATGGTGCGGGTTAGCCTCACCAGGTCCATCTGCCGGTGGAACCATCTCAACGATTGCGAAACGCGAATGATATCCGGCAGGACGGAATCGGCCCCGGTGCTGTTTTCGCCGCCAATCAGCAGGTAGTGATAGTGCGCGGCCGCCAGGGCCTTCAGGGTGGTGTCACTGAAGTCATCGGAAGGCGCATGAAATCCCGTAACCGGACCGCCGCCCATCCGCCTCAGCCGCCACTTCGATTTAGCCAGACGGATGAATTGGGATAATATACCCGACCGACCGAAACCGGCGTGAGTATCGCCGTGGGAAGCCACTTCTCCAACACCTTTCAATTGCGGAATCAGGTCCGCATCCTCCTTCACTAATTCGGAAAGGCAGAAAAAAGTCCCTCTTTCCTTTAACCTTCGCAGGGCGCTCGCCGCATAGACGGCATTAAAATAATTCTCCTCCACGTCGCAACCAAACACGGTGGCGGATAAATGGGGCGCGGGCCATGGATTCACCGCGCACAAGGTATTCTGGCCGACCCACGCCAAAGCATTCTTGAGGGCGAAGTCCAAAACGGTTTTATTGTTTCCGCCGGCAACAGCGGCATTTTCTTGAAATCCGAACCACACCACGCGGCCCATGCCTGCCGTCCGGTGAAGCGCCGCACCCTGGAAGATGCTGGGCAGCTTGGGGTCAACAGGGAACAGACGACTGTCACTCCAATACCCGTCCACACTTATACTCTTGGCCTCCAGCCGCTCAGGTGAGTCCAATTGAATCCGGGACCCGCCCGGCGGTCCCACGGTAAGCGGGTTTCCTCCCACAAAGCTGACGTACCAGGGTGTGCTTCGCTCGGTGAAATCGAAACTGTCTGCGCCGGTCAGTTGGGTGAGGAAATCCAATCCTTTCCATGTTCCGGTCTCATCGCGAGCGCCGGTCGCCCAGGTACAAATAACGCCACCCCCTTTCGAGACGAAGGCGAGAATGCTTGCTCTTTCCTTCGGGCTGAGGCAGATCGCTGAAGGAACAAGGAGGATTTTGAACCCCTGAAGGCCCGCTTCCAGTTGAGCGTCGCCGATCAGGTCGACGGGCATGCGCATGCCTTGGGCGAGCTTTCGCCAGTACTCAATGTGGGCGTAATAATTGGGCCGCTTTTCAAGGAATTTGGAGGTGTATTCGCTGCGCAGAATGGCCACTCGGCAGTCGGGGCCGGGCGCGGAGATGGCCGTTGCGTCCGACGGCACGGGAATCAGTGAAACGGTCCCAAGCCGGCATATTTCATAGCCCAGATAAATAGCAGCGCCCGTGAATAGCAGCAAGGCAACCCCGGCGAGTTTCCAAACCAGTCGTTTGGTGGGAAGCATCATTCCTCAACACGCTGCTCAACCGCCGTGTCCAGCGGTTCACGGGTACACCCGGTACACTTTCAGGGCGCCGCTCAGGATTGTAATCGGCTTTAAATCCAGAGAGGTTGAAGAATGAAAGATTATCAGAAACGGTTTGATATGGAGAAGGATTTCTGCTCGCCGGGCCAGCATGCCTCCCGGAAAAGGGCGAGCGTCATTTTCCACTCTGCGGGTTGAGTCAGAACGATTCTGAGTTAATCGAAGGGCCCGTCCGCCGGTAGCATTCATATCTTGCGACAGGTAAATACAAATGCGGGAGGAATGTTTCGCCAGACGGTTTTGCACTGGACGGAATGAAAATATTGGCGCAATAGCGGCTGAATGCTGAAGCGGCGGAACCGGCCGTGATCGAGTTCCAATCCTTGCACGTATTGATATTGGGTGTAAACACTATTTTCACCCATGAAGGGCGAAAACGATTCGAGCAGCGCGCGCCGCTGAGCATCTGAAAAAAATCCCAAAGCAAGGGAGGAAACGAAAGCATCGACGTGATCGTAGCCGCGCTGGTGCAACTCCATCCTCAAGTGCTCGGCCCCTGTTTTCAAGAGGACCAGACGCTGGTCGGGAATTTTTTCCTTCAAGTAACTATGGAAGCGATCGCTGATCTCAAAAGCCAGGATGGTGCCACCGGGGGGAAGGATTTCCAGCAAGGCGCGGGTCATAACCCCGGTTCCGGGACCCAGCTCCACAATCACACATCCGGGCCTGAGCCTCAGGGGCTCGATCATGGCGCGAGCCAGAAAGCGGGAACTGGGAGCCACAGCGCCAGTTGTCTTGTAATCCGCCAAAGCTTCTGCAGCGAATGTCCTGAAACTCATCTCACTTCCCTTGGCCAGGGGGCTCGGGGAACCCGATCACTATGGATTCGCCGGGCCCAACTATTCAGTCGATGTAGGAACTAAATGACCCGCCTTCGAGAAACCAAAGGCGCGGACACCTTCACCCCTTCCAATTAGCACCCTCTTTCGATTGGCGCCATCGTCTTCCATCCAAACCATTTTACCTTACACCATCACGGGCCAACCCAAGAATTGTTGGTCGTCTTTCGCAAGAGTCGAGCGCAACTCTCCCTTCTCCAATACGAATATGATAAGGGATTGTTACACATTGTTGTGTATTCGGCCGAAGCGCGGTCTGGAGGCTTGCGGTAACAAAACGGACCCTTAGCCCCCGACGGGGCTATCCGTAGGACCAGCCGGAGCAGTCGCGTTCTGACGGATGACAGCCGAAGGGTCGGTAAAAAAATAATTGCCGAAACCCTTTCCCCCGGACGGGTTGGCGCTCACCTGAAAAGCGGTGATGGGGGGGCCGCCACACGGCCCGGCCGCAAGAGTGCCATCATTGGGCACCGCGGGGACAACACAAGGAACGTAATAAATGTTGTATCCACTCTTCACCCCGGAGGCCAACACACTGTCAATCAGCCCTGCGGAAGCGCTGGTGGATGGAACTGCGTTTCCATCCAACTGGGCCAGCGTGGAAGAATATCCGATGGTGTAGGTGGAGGAATAAGAGATCTCCGCGGAGACAATCATGCGAAGTGAACCGACAGCAGAGGCCTGATTGGCCGCAGTTTTCGACTTCAAGAGGTCTGGAATTGCGATGGCGGCAATAATCATGATAATTGAAACGACAATCAAAAGCTCGATCAACGAAAAGCCGCGCCGGCTTCTTCCCATTTTCGCCTCCTGGCGATCGCGATTGAATCTGGGATTCTATGGAAGGTAGATTAACACCTTTGGGGTCTCGAGTCAAAATATATGCTCTGCTTTAAGTGTTGATCGACTCGACCATGACATGATCGCCATCATCCCACCCTGCATAATAAAGCTCAATATGAAGCTCGGAGAAGTCTTTCATTAAAGATCGGTAAGCGCGGCGCAGGTCTTCATCTTGCCGATCGCGCGCGATGTTGGATGAGTGAAGGTGCAAGGGCAGGCTTTTGTACCAACCGCAATCCTGGTGGGCGATCAGGATCAATCTCTTCAGCTCATGGTTTTCCACCAGATAGCGAAACCATCTTCCTCCTACCCAGGAGAACTTGGGCAGGTATTCCACCAACGTCAAACACTGCGGCCCTCCGGGAATAATCAGCAGATCATAGTTCTCGCCCAGATTCAAACCGCGATCGAGGAATTCGCGTATTCCCGCCTGAAACCTGTGATCGCTGCAGTGGACCACGAGCACTTCTGCGTCGGCGCGGTTAACGGTGGAAGATGCAAGGTAGGTTGGCATGATCGATCCGTCGCGATGGGTTAGTCGCCCGTAGACGGGAAGTAAGCCATTGCGCTTTTGGGCGATCGGGTCATCGGTCGAAGGAACTCACTATTGATCCCGTGAATCGTCATTCTCCTGCCCTCACAATCTCAAAGCATGGATGAGCGCACAAAGATTCAGCGGACAACCGGCTTATTTACTTATCTCCGGCTTCAACTTTCCCGGCAGGAGTTTTTGGCTCGCTTACGACTTCTTTTAAAGACTTTGCCACCTTGGCCGCAGTTCCGCCATTGGCTCCGCCAATCTGCGCCATGATGGTGGGAATGTCCAGTCCCAATGCCTGCAATTGCTGGAGCAATCCGAACACCAGCGCAGGACCGGTGCGCGCCACCCGCCCAATGCCACCGGTGCCGTCCCCGGTTGCGCCGTTCCCTTGCTCGATCACCACGACTTTGTCAATATTTCCGAGGGGCGCAGCCACGGCTCCGAAGATGCCCGCCGAAGCCTGCAACACGCTCGGAAGTTTCTCCAGAACGGTTTGAAGTTTAGCCGCATCGTTAAATTGCCTCCAAGCCTCGGCCTTTTTTAATATGGCCTGCGCTTCGGCCACTCCCTGAGCTTCAATGGCGCGCGCCTGCGCCAGACCCATGGCTTCAATCTTGGACGCTTCGGCGCGGCCTTCCGCCTCCACCGCAGCCGCGCGGCCCATTCCTTCCTGTTTTAATTTTTCCTGTTGCGCCTCCGCCAAAGCGATTTGAGCTGATTTCTGGCCCTCCGCCTCCAAAATGGCCGATTGCTTCCTCGCCTCGGCTCGCAGGATCGCCGCCTGGCGGTCGGCTTCCGCAGCTTTGATGACGGTCGCTTCCAATTCTTTCTGTTTGCGCTGGACTTCCTGCTCCTGAACCGCGATCTGCTCCTGCGTCCGAACTTTCTCAATCCGAACTTCTTCCGCTACCACTGCCTGTTTTGCCGTCGCCTCGGAGAGCGGTCCAGCCTGGGCCGCTTTGGCTTTCTGCGTCTCAACTTCGGACTGGAATTGCGCCTGCCTCAATTGGAAGTCGCGCTGCGCGGCGGCAATATTTCCGTCCGCGTCAAATTTCGCCTTTTCACCTTCCTGCATGGCCTGAGCCGACTTGATTTTTGCGTCGCGCGTAGCTTCTGCCTCGCCGATGGTGCCGTCGCGCTTCACTTCCGCCGTCCGCTTCTTGCCCAGCGCGTCCAGGTATCCTTCGTCGTCGCTGATTTCCTGGACGGTTAGAACGTCCACCCCTATGCCCATCCTCTCCAGGTCCTGCGCAGCCTCTGAAGTCAATTTCTGCGCGAAACTGGCCCGATCGCTATTCACTTCCTCAACGGTCAATGTGCCCAGAATGGCTCGAAGGTGGCCTTCCAGCGTTTGAAAAATGACCCGTTGGATTTGATCCGCGGGCATGCCGAGGAATCGCTCCGCCGCCGCACCCAAAGAAAGGTCATCACTCTTGATTTTGACGTTGGCCACGGCCTTCACGGAGATAGGCACGCCTTTCAGCGTGTAAGCTCGTTTGATTTCGAGAGGGATGGTAAATACATTGAGCTTGAGATAATCAACCTGCTCGAGCAGAGGGAAACGGAAAGTGGCGCCCCCTTTCACCATACGGTAGCCGACCCGCTTCCCGTCAGCGGTTTTTCGGCTGCGCCCACTGAGGACCGCCACGGCGTTGGGTGGAACTTTCAGATAGTTCCGGCTGAAAAGGGCCATGGCCACAATCAGGGCCAGGACCACGAACATCACGATGATCGGGATGGATAATTGTTGGATCATTTCTTCTCCCTTCCGGTAAAGCCCGGAGGAATTCACCGCAGCCAAAGCGTCTTCCGGGTTTCATATTCCAAGTTTTATTCGGCGCGCCGAACCAAGATGGCTTCACCTACTATGGATTCGATCTTCACCAAAGCGCCGATGGGAATCTCGCCGCCGTCCTGCGCTCGTGCAATTTTCTCCACCACTGCTTCGCCCTGGGTCAAGCGCACCTGGCCCACCCCGCCCGCGGGAATGGCCACCGTCACTTGGGCGGTGCCGCCTACCAACTCACTGGTGCGGATGTCACTCGACGCCTGCTGGCTGTAAAGGAAACTCGCGAAAAGATAAATGATTCCGCCGAAAAACAGGCCTCCTCCCAAACCCATCAAAGTGCTCAATTCGATGGAAAATCCGAGGTTGATTCCGATGGCCCCAAAACCGCCGAAGGCGGTGACAAAAACGCTGAGCACCCGACTGCTGAAGAAGCTCACTCCACCGTGAACTTCGCCATGCACCCCAATATCGTGGCCACCCACATCTCCATGCCCAATGAGGTCTCCGGCCAGGAGGCTGAATATCAAAAAAAAGAATCCAAACGAGGCGATCCCCAGGAAAACTCCGAAGGCAGAGAAGCTCAGCAGAATGAACATAGGACTTGCCTCGCGCCAGCAAGTGCCCCTGATAATCCGGATTGAGACAGCCGCAAGAAGAACGGCAGTAGGGCAATGCGTTGCATTGTGTGTGGCCAATCTATACTGCGGAACAGGGGAAGTCAAGAACTCGATGGACGTCAGGCAGCTTGGAATGATCAAGGCAATAACCCGGGGAAAGAAGCCCCGGCTTGCCCGCTTCCAATTGACCGTATTCTCAATGAACCCAGGGGAGGGGCGGAGGCTTTTTGCTTACCAACGAAGGGCGTACATTATCCAGCCGAGAAGAATGGCGACCCCAACGAAAGATCCAAATACTTTGGCACCGTAAACCACCCGCTCGCGAGGGGTGTTCTTGGTAACCACTCCGAAAACCACGGAGGTCAGGAAAGAAAACAGAACCAGCGCGGAAAAATGTGTGATGACCATTTCGGGAAAAATGATGAATTATGAATGATGAATGCCAAATTAAATCAAGTCCCGCCCCTTATCGTTCTACTTTCATCATTCATGCTTCAGCGTTTATCAGTTCTTCTCCTTTCCATTTATTGTTTCCGTCCCATGGCGATGTCGTACGCGTCGAGGATAGTAAGCACATTCAGCATGCCGGCGGAAACCAGGAAGGCGGTGCCGTAGTCCGCGCTCACGAAAAAAGGGTCGCCGCCCGAATAGCCGAAAAATTTGGCCACCGGCATGGCGGCGCCCACACACATTTCACCCAAAAAACCCAGTGATTTGAGGTATTCGCCGGGTTGTGCGGCATAAAACTCGCCTTTCATGGCCAATCCAAAAAGGAACATGACAATGATCGTGGTCCCGAGTATTAGCGCCCGGCCCTTCCGGGCCAGAATGTAGTGCCCGCATCCCGGAATCAACCAGGCGGCCACACAAAGCCACACCAACTCGCCGGTCTTGGGTCGGGCGCTGTCTCGCTTTGCCACCGCCGGTTTCCCCTTGGCAGCTGTTTCTGCTTCTGCGTTTCGTTTAGCCATTGGATTCTATCTTAAGCGGAAGCATGGCCGCGTGGCAACCGAAAGGCGAGCCACCCTGAGGCCCGCCATGTAATGACCTGCATTGGAATTCAGCTTTTAGCCTTCAATCGCCATGATGGGAACAACTTCTTGCTGGATTTCTCCGGTCACGCGGGCGTCGTGTTCTTCCACGTAAACATCCACTTCGGTCCGTACTCCGAATTCCGGAAGATAGATTCCAGGCTCAACCGAAAAACACGTTCCGGGAATAATCCTGCGGGCGTCACGCGTCTCGAAATTATCCATATTGGCGCCGTTGCCATGCACGTCTTCACCTATCGAATGTCCGGTTCGATGGACGAAATACTCGGCGTAACCGTGGCACGAGATCACGTCGCGCGCCGCATCGTCCACCTGGTAGCCAAAAACCGTTTGGCCGGATCGCTGCCCATCCCTGGCCACCGCAATCGCGGCGTCCCGTGCCTCCCGCACCACGTTAAAAATCTCGGTGTAGCATGGAGGAACTTTTTCGCCCACATAGCCCGTCCACGTAATATCAAAATAGACCGCGCCGGGTTTGCGGCTTTTCGCCCAAATATCAATCAGGATGAAATCGTTGGCGCGGATGGGGAGCGAGGAGCCCTTTGAAGGCGAATAATGAGGATTGGAGCTGTTCGCGTTCACCGAGACGTTGGGTGCTTCATCTGCCTCCAGGTCGTTCTGGACGAAGAGGCGCGCCATTTCCTGCTGAACCTCGTATTCGCCAATCGGCGCTCCCGATTTCACCGCGTCGCGAATCATCCGAAAGCCGTGCCGCACAATCCCATGAATGGCCTTCCCCGCCTGCAAATGCATGGCCAGAGCTTCCGGCGACCATCGGGCTTCGAACATTTGCACCAGGTCGGCCGAGGTTGCGACCTCCACGCCCAAACTTTTAACCAGCTCAATCGTTCCCGCATCCACCAGGCCGATGTAAGGGATATCGTTCAATTCCGAATACTCCATCGCCACCCGTCGCTTCCCTTCCAGGAGTTTTTTTAATTCCTCGCGTTGTTCCCGCCAGGATGAATAAACGCGCATCCCTCCGGGCAGTCCGTCCAGGTTTCCTTTTTCAATGCGGTGAACCAGGCGCACCGGCTCGCCCGTTGATGGAACAAAATAGTACCAACGGCGGGTACACATCGCGGGCGCGATCCTAAGGATGCGATAGGCGATCGGATCGCGGTGATGATGATCGTAAAAAAGCCAGCCGTCCAGATGGGATTCTCTTAGTGCGGCTTGAATCAATTGCAAATCCATATTTCCTCTCCTCAACTCCTTTACTTTATCGGCCGCGTTCACTATACCAAAAACTCCCGGTCTCCGCGCCCATGAAGGCGCTGAAAGTTTCCCGGCCGAATTTGAAAAATCTTCTTTCCCTTTTCCTCTGGCGAGCTTAGGATGATCCACTCGCAATCACATCAACAGGGGGCTTATATGCTGAGTCGGAAATCGTGGTCCTGTGGCACGCTGGTTTGTTGCGCGCTGGCACTCAACCTCGCTGGCGCCGCGCTACGCGCGCAGGAAGCAAAAGCGGAAAAAGATTCCAAAGACAACACCTTCAAGGGCATGAAGTGGCGGCTGATCGGGCCTTTCCGGGGCGGGCGTGTGCTGGCCGTTGCCGGCGTGCCCGGCGATCCCAACACCTATTATTTTGGCGCCGTGGCCGGAGGCGTCTGGAAGTCCA
>DASYZE010000077.1:0-39470 GCA_035946625.1 Terriglobia bacterium
ACGTGGAAATCACCAGCTTCGCCCAGCCTGGAGGCGTGAGTAACCCCCGCGGACGGGTGATTGAAGTCCTCGGCCGGCGCGATGAATTCGGGGTGGACGTGGAAATCATGATCCGGAAATTTCACATCCCCCACCGGTTTCCCGCCGAAGTTTTGACCGAAGCCGCCGATCAGGCTCAATTTATTTCCGAGTTGGAACACGAAGGCCGGCGCGATTTTCGCTCCTTGCCCATCGTGACCATTGACGGAGAGACGGCCAAGGATTTTGATGACGCGGTTTATGTGGAGCGCGTGAACAAACCGAGCGGCGCCCGCTACCTGCTGCAAGTTCACATTGCCGACGTGGCGCATTACGTCCGTCCGGGCTCGGCGCTCGACGCCGAGGCGCGCCTGCGCGGCACTTCCGTTTATTTTCCCGACCGCGCCGTGCCCATGCTGCCACTCGATCTTTCCAACGGCATCTGCAGCCTGAACCCGCACGTGGACCGGCTCACCATGTCGGCGCTGATGGAAATCGATTCCACCGGCCGCGTGGTGGGTTACGAAATTACTCCGGGCGTTATTCGCAGCGCCGAGCGGATGACTTACACGGCGGTGCGCGACGTTTTGGCCGGCGACCCGGCGGCCTCCGAGCGCTACCGTTCACAGATCGAAAGCTTCAAGCTTATGGAAGAGTTGGCCAAAGTCCTGAACCGCGCCCGCGACCAGCGCGGCTCCATCGACTTTGATTTGCCCGAGCCCGAAATCGAGTTTGACGAGCACGGCCGCATGGTCGGCGTCACGCGTTCCGAAAGGAACATCGCCCACCGCCTCATCGAAGAATTTATGCTGGCGGCCAATGAAACGGTGGCGGGATATTTGGAGCGCAAGGGCGTGCCCTCGCTTTACCGCATCCACGAGACTCCCGACCCCAAGAAAGTGCTGGAGTTTGAAGAGATCGCCGCCACCTTTGGTTATTCGTTGGGCGTGGAACTTCCCGCCATGCGGCGGCTGCGCGTCGAGCGCCAGGGCGAGCGCGACCGGCATCCGCGATTTCACGAGCGCATGGATGTGGATTCAGGCAACTTTAAAATCACGCCGCACCACTACCAGCGCCTGACCCAGCGCATTGCGGGAAAACCCGAGGAACGCATCCTGTCCTACCTGATGCTGCGCTCGCTCAAGCAGGCTCAGTATTCGGAAGAAAACGTCGGCCACTTCGCGCTCGCCTCCGCCACCTACACCCATTTTACCTCGCCCATCCGCCGCTACCCGGACCTCATCGTGCATCGCATCCTCAAAACCGTGCTGGCGAATGAAGGCAGGGCCAAGCCTCTTGACTCACAGCAACTACGCGCCCTGGGACTTGAAACCTCAGATGCGGAGCGGCGCGCCGCCGAAGCCGAGCGGGAATTGATGGAATGGAAAAAAGTGGCGTTCATGGCAGAACGCATGGGCGAAGAGTTTGACGCCCTCCTGATCGGAGTGACCAAGCACGGATTGTTTGTGGAGTTGGTGGACCTTTTCGTGGAAGGCTTGGTTCCGCTCGATAGCCTTCAAGGCGACCGCTACGTTTACCGGGAAAAACTGCGCGCCGCGGTGGGCGAGCGCTCAAAACACGCTTACCGTCTGGGCGATCGCGTTAAGGTGCGGCTGGACCGCATCGAACGGTCGGGAAACAAGTTGCAATTCTCGATGGTGAAGTAGGATGATTCAATCCTTGGCTATTTGTTGAAAAACAATTTCTAGAAGTGTCATTCCGAGTCCGACGGACGAGGAATCTCGCACGGATTTCCGGCGCCTGAGTTTCAATCAAAATGACCCAGCTGATTCCCATCCAGGATTTTAAGGCTGCGCCGCCCACTGGCGAAGATGCGGACGGCGTCCGCTCGAATTGCGAGCAATTGGAAGAAGGGAATATCCTTTTTTTCGCCAAGACTCCTTTTTCCTTCCCCGAAAGTGACCGCGCCTTTTTACTGAGCCAGCGCCAAAGCGGCGCCGCTTATCACAAGAACATCGCTTACCGCACGCAAGAGGATCGCCTGACCGGCTTGGTAAAGAATAGCGAGCGGGATGAGGCGGTGCTGCGCGCCATCATGAGATCTTACTCCCAACGGGTGACGGAATTTGTTTCCGAGCTGTTGCCTGCCTATGCCGGCGCGATGCGGCCGGATTTCGCCAGCTTCCGTCCCCAGGAAGAACACGGCCGGCAACTGCGGGTGAACGCGCGCAACGATTTGCTCCATTTCGATTCTTTCCCCACCCGCCCGACGAACGGCGACCGGATTTTGCGCGTTTTCACCAACATTAATCCCACCGAGCCCAGGGTGTGGCTGACCACGGATACCTTCGACACATTGGCGGAACGCTTTGCGGGTGCGAACCGTCCGCCAGGACTTTTCCCCAAGCAGGCAAATGGCGTGTCCGCGATTCGTCGATCCTTCCTCCGGGTGGTGCGAGCCGTGGGTATTCCGGTTCGACCCGCTTCGGCTTACGATGATTTCATGCACCGGTTTCACAATTTCCTGAAGCACAACGCCGAGTTTCAGCAATCTTGTCCCAAAGCGCGCTGGGAGTTTCCGCCTAATTCAAGTTGGATCGCGTTGACTGACATGGTCAGCCACGCCGTGCTCTCCGGGCAATTTGCCCTTGAACAAACCTATATCGTTTCCCGAAGCGCGCTGACCCTGCCTCGTAAAGCGCCGGTGAATGTGCTTGAGCGCCTGTGCGGAAGCGCGCTCACCGAACACTAAAAAGCGAGCCGGCCAAGAAAACGTGAAGAACTATCTTGTCGGGATTCAGACGGGTATAATCTTCCGGCGAGGGTGGCGGGACGCCGCCCAAGGAGACAACCATGATTCGACGAGCGATGATGGCTGGGATTTTGATGGCGGTGAGTGCGGCTTTCGTTTTGGCCGCGGATTTTAACGGGCGCTGGGAAAGCACATTTAGCTCGCCCAATGGCGACATTCAACTGGTGTTCCACTTTAAGGTTGACGGAACCAAGTTGACCGGTTCGGTGGAGTCACCCAACGGCAATATTGACATCGAAGACGGGAAAGTGGATGGCGAGAAGATATCGTTCAACACACACGTGGGCGACAGCGAGGTGAAGCACAGCGGCACGATCTCCGGCGACACCATCCAGTTGGGGGTGGAAGGCCCTTGGGGCCACTCCGACATGACGTTGAAGCGGGCCGCAGAAAAAGAGAAAAAGGAGTAGTCGGGCCGCACGGCTGGGCTCGCCATCTCCATGGGAGGGCATTTCTGATATGCTTGGAAGAGCGAGATTACTCACGAGCAAACTCGAAATCATCAATTCTCAGAGGAAAACTTTTGATGAAACTGACTGCGATCATCGAATCTGAAGACGATGGCTATGTGTCGCTTTGCCCCGAGTTGGATATTGCCAGCCAAGGGGAGAGCATTGAGCAGGCTCGGGACAATCTTCGCGAGGCGCTGGAGTTATTTTTCGAATGCGCGTCCCCGAATGAAGTGAAGGAACACCTGCGCGGCGATGTGTACGTCACCCAAGTGGAGGTTGCCACTGGGAAAGCTGCGCGTTCTCTCAGGCAAAGAGGTTTGTGCAATTTTAGAGCGGCACGGCTTCGTCGAGGTTCGAAGACGCGGAAGCCACATCATAATGCAAAAAAATGTGCCTGATGGCACCGTGACCGTCCCCGTCCCGGATCATAAGGAACTCCGCATTGGGACACTGCAATCCATTATTCGCATGTCAGGCGTGCCTCCTGGTGAGTCTGAGACTTGATGGTGGATGCTAGCTAATCGTGTCCGCCTTCGCACCCCGCGGGTCAGATTTGATTCCTCAGTGATCGATCTGCACATCCACTCCGCCGCCGGAGCCGCCTTCAATTACCACATGAATCGAAAACGAGCCCCCTTTACCCTCTCCTTCAACGGGTTGGATGGAATCTACATCGTTAAATGAAATCTTCTTGTTTTTAGTTTTGCCATCGGCGGTAAATTGCAGCACGAATCCTTTGCGCGTCACCACGCTGACCCGTCCGCGCAAGCTTTGGTTGTGTACTCTCACTTGAACCAGGGTGTGCGGCGGCAAGGCCGTCACGCGCTCCTTTACCGTTGGGGTCTGCTGGGGATCATTCTGCGGCCAAGGCGTTGCACCGGCTGCTGCATTGGACAAGCAAATGACGAACACCGCGGCCAGGGTGGTCGCGATGGCCCTTCGCGGGGCAGAACGCATGAATTGCATCGGTTGGTGTCGAACCATTTTAAGCGTTGCTTCATTCATATCGATGTCCTCACCTTGCAGAGAAATATTTTCGTACGCGCCGTCGCTCCATCAACAGCAATTGGCGGGCCATTTATTGGGCCGGCGTTATGGGCAGCACGCTCAAGGGCTTGGGTCTATTTTCCGGGAGGATGTTTGCTCTCAGGTATGGAGCCTTGCAATGACACTGTCGTTCTGCGGCGACAGTTGCTGGCGTGACGAAACCTTCGGGCACCACGAACTCTGCAGAATGAATCCTGCGGGGGGCGATGCCAATGACCGCCCCTGGCAAGAAAGTTACTGCATTTCTCCGCCGTAAATCTTCATGATGGTATCGAGAAATTTCAGGGCGTGCTCCTTGGGGCGCTGGAAGGAATTGCGCCCGATGATGGAGCCAAAGCCGCCGCCGTCGCGGATGGCGCGCGCCTCATCAAACACGTCCTCATCTTTATCTTTCTTGGCCCCGCCGGAAAAAATAACAATGCGCCGTCCGTCGAAAGTGCTTTGCACCACGTGGCGCACGCGCTCGGCCAGGGTGCCGATGGGCACCGCCGCTTTGGTGTAGGCCTTCTGTGCTTCCGCCTGTTCGATGTGCGCCGTGGGCAGCTTCACTTTCACGACGTGCGCGCCCAGTTCTGCCGCAATGTGGGCGGCGTAGGCGGCTACGTCAATGGCGGTTTCGCCTTCTTTACTCAGGCTTGACCCGCGCGGGTACGACCACACCACCACCGCCAATCCATTTTGCTTGGCCTCTTCGGCGGCGGTGCGCAACTGCATGTACATGGTTTGGGCGTGCGCCGAGCCCGGATAGATGGTGAAGCCGATGGCCACGCAGCCCAGGCGCAGCGCGTCTTTCACGCTGGCCGTCACGGCGGGGATGGGGTCTTTCTCATCGTGCAGCACATCGTGATTGTTCATCTTCAGGATCAGCGGAATTTCGCCGGCGTGGCGGGCCGCGGCAGCCTCAATAAATCCGAGGGGCGCGGCGTATGCGTTGCAGCCTGCCTGAATCGCCACTTCAAAATGATAGTTGGGATCGTAGCCGGCCGCGTTCACGGCAAAACTGCGCGCCGGGCCGTGCTCGAAGCCCTGGTCCACGGGCAAAATCACCAGCTTGCCGGTTCCCGCCAGGTGCCCGTGATTCAGCAGACGCGCGATGTTGGTTTTCGTTCCGGGGTTGTCGCTTTCGTACCAACTCAAAATCTCATGCACGCGATGCGTATTGCGAGCGCTTGGGGCTCGCGGTGCAACTCTGGGTGCCGTCTCTAGAACTGCCATTGAAGTTCCTCCTTGGAATTTGGAAAGGTCATTATACTCCAATCGCGTTGCACTGCGCATTGTTCGTGTGCGGCTTTTGGGGTCGAAGATGTGAACTCGAAAATTAGATTGGTAAATTTGATGGCGCATTTAAATTGGCATTTTGGCGGTCAAAAGCCATCAAGGCCAATTTTCATGCGATTTTGAGCCCCAATTCTTGAAGTATCCCAATTGTTATCAGGACGATACGCGGAAAGCCAAAAAGCCACCACTTGTAAACGCCTTGGAATTATAATGTTACAATGATCTTGGGGGGTCAAAAATAGTTTCGGTGGGCGCCAATAAGTGGCCAAAACCAGCCCTTTTTAGCACTTAATAAACTGATTCTAAACTACTTAGGTCAATCTAGTTAGTTTTGAAGGCCACTTTTTTAAGTGGCTTGTTTTCTATCACTTGGTGGCTTTCATTTTAAAAAACATCTCTAACCCTCTGCTCATTTTCACCCTGAACTCGATTCCACCCAGTATTGATGCGGCTTTGCTCCATGCGCCCTGAGTGCCAACGTGGTATCTGAAAGCACGCCGCGTTCAATTACGCCTGCGCCGCCGACTGACCTGTAACCGTTACATAGCATCCCAGCGGAACCTCCAAGCGTGTTCGATAAGGGCAAGCCGTAGTCACGCTCCATCATTGTGGCGACCATCCCCCTTCGCATCGAGACTGGCCCCGTCCTGCCCGGCGGGAGGAGGGCGGACGACTGGCGCACCAACCTATGTTTCCTCCTGCCTGCGCCTCTCACCCCGCAAAGCCCATGCGTTTATTGTATTATACGAAGCTTACTACACCATGCGGTAATTGTAAATGATTAAACTAGATGGCCCCTTGCGACCCGATCCGCAGATTTCGCGGATTAACGCAAATCGGAAAAACCAAACGACTCGGCGCCATCGGTGGACGCTGACCGCAAGCGCGTAAGAAAAAGATTTCACCACAGAGGCACGGAGACGCACAGAGTAAGGACGGGATCGCTGCTCTTGACTATTATCTGCTGACTGCCGCCTACCGGCTTTCCCACCGACCACCTACGACCCGCCACCTGCTGAATTCTTTTCCCGTCTACCGTTTGCTCCCCGCTGGCCACATGCCGTTGACCGCTTGCCACTTTTTTTGATTGGATGCTCTTGACGGCGAAAGCAATGATTGCAGGAAAGAACAGCCCCATGTTACCGATCCAAGGATGCTGGCCAGTTGAATTCTTTCCAACTTGACAATGTTTATATTTATAAAGATAATCCTCCGCATTAAATCGTTGAGTCGGACGAGGTCTGCATCGTCAATTCGCCAGCATCGGGGTTGGGAACCGCTTCTTCATTGAATTAATTTTTGTTCCGCCCCGGCCAGTTGATGTCCTCTGGACCGCCGTCCTCCGCTCTAACGATTCGCAGTCGCCGCGTCAAAGCCTCAGTCCCTGTCAAGTTGAGGCCGATAGAAGCTCGACGGAAGGATTTATTGCCTGGGGGGATAACATGGGATGTAAGCTGGCAAAATGCTTTTTATCATTCGCCCTAGGAGTTTTACCTGTGCTCCTGGCAACTCTGGGGCCGTGCACCTCAGTGGTCAGGGGGCAGACGTACCTCTATAACCGCGCTGATTTCGCCGTGGGCAGGAGTCCCTACGCTGTGGTCGCGGCGGACTTCAATGGCGACGGCAAGCTGGATTTGGCCGTGGCCAATCGTGACGACAACACGGTCTCGATCCTGCTCGGAAAGCCCGATGGCACCTTTGCAGCGCAGACTGTATACCCAACCGGGACTTCGCCGGTGGCCCTGGTTGCGGCAGATTTCAACGGCGATGGCAAGTTGGACTTGGCCGTGGTGAACAACAATCCAAGCGGCACGGGCAGTGTCTCCATCCTTCTCGGGAACGGTGACGGCACTTTTCAAAGCCACGTGGACTATCAGGTCGGCGCCCAACCGATTGGAATTGTATCGGCAGACTTCAACGGGGACGGGAAGCAGGACCTTGCAGTGGCGAACAACTTGGACTCTACAGTTTCTATTCTGCTGGGCAGCGGCGACGGAACCTTCCGCACCGGCGTGCCTATCCCCTTGCCGGGCTACCCGCAGACGATTGCGGGTGGAGACTTCAACGGCGACGGCAAGCAAGATCTGATTGTATTGAACACAAAAGTCTCGGTGCTTCTAAGCAAAGGTGATGGAACTTTCCGCGAGGTTGACACCACCTTGATCCCCTCTCCCAGCGTCGGCATAGCCGTTGGTGATTTTAATGGCGATGGCAAGCTCGACGCGGTGGTAGGTGCCAACCAGGGCGGCCTCTACTCGCCCCTTGTGCTCCTGGGGAACGGCGACGGGACTTTTCTTCCTCCAGCGCCATTTGCCATACTCGCTCCCATCGCGGGGGCGATCGTCACGGCGGATTTCAATCATGATGGCATTCTCGACCTGGCATTCGCGGGCACCGGTTTTGACGCTGGCCCCGCCATCGCCCTGGGAAACGGCGACGGGACTTTCCAGGATGCAATCTCAACCGTGCAAGTGAATTCGGTGACATCATTCGCCGGCATTGGGCTGGGCGACTTCAATGGCGACGGGCAAATTGATATTGCCGAGGTCACCGCCGACACCGACGCAGTGGATATCTTGCTCGGAGACGGCGACGGAACATTTGGAAAAGCATACACCGTTCAGACTGCGTCGACTGGATTCACCGGACCTGAAGTGGTTGCCGACTTCAACGGCGACGGCAAGCTCGATGTGGCGACACGGATTTCCAGTAGCGTGAACGGTGGCACGGTTACGGCGCTGCTTGGCCACGGTGACGGGACGCTCGGGGGCCCCATATCTTCTTCAGCGGGCACCGCTGGGCTCTACGCCATGGGGGCCGGCGATTTCAACGGGGATGGCAAGATGGATCTGGTCGTGGATGACGGCGGCTCCGTCTCGGTCCTGCTGGGCAACGGAGACGGAAGTTTTCAGGCCCCGATTAGCACGCTAATCGGGGCAACGTATACGGTGGAAGGCATCGTAGTGGGTGATTTCAGCGGTGACGGCAAGCTCGACTTGGCAGTGAACGTGTACGACAGCGGCCTCGGTGGGTTTCGGGCGGTGATTTTGCTAGGCTCCGGTGACGGTACTTTTGTCGTTGGCTCGTCGTATGTCGCGCCTAACGGCGGCATAATTAATTCTCTCGTGGCAGCGGATTTCAATCACGACGGCAAACTGGATTTGGCTCTTCTAGATCGCCTCAACAAAGCTGTGCTCGTGTACCTGGGAAACGGAAACGGCTCGTTTCAGAGTCCCATTTCTTACGCAATCAACTCCAGCGATACAGACGTTCTCGGTACTGCCGATGTGAATGGGGATGGGATACTGGACCTTGTGGCCGCGTCTGAGTTTGGGGTCTCTGCTTTGCTGGGCAACGGCGATGGGACGTTTAAGAACCACCTAGATTCGACGCCGCCGCGTTTCGGCGGGCTGCAATCCCTCACCATCGCGGACGTCAACGGCGATGGCCACCCGGACTTGGTTGGGTACGGTGAGGGGGAGACTAACGTAATGTTGGGCAACGGTGACGGTACGTTTCGCGGACCCCTCGCATACTATCACGCCCTCAATGGGGGACGAGTGGCAGCAGGCGATTTTAATAGCGATGGAATTCCGGATATCGCGATTACATCCCAGACTTTCACCCCGGCTGGGACCGGTGTCACTTTGCTCCTGAGCGCGCCCGTAGCCAGCATTTTCCCTTCGAGCCTTAACTTTGCATCGCAACTCGTCGGGACCTCGGGCGCAATGCAGTCTGCAACGCTTTACAACGGAGGGAGTGCGTCGCTATCGCTGAAGAGCATCACGACCACCGGCGATTTCTTGCAAACCAACAATTGTGACGGAACTCTGCCTGTCGCCGCGAACTGTGCGGTCAACGTAACATTTACACCCGCTGCCAGTGGCATTCGGACCGGCACTTTATCCTTTACTGACAACTCGTTCGCGAATCCACAGCTTGTGGCTTTGACTGGCACAGGGATTGCGCCACTGGCGGGAGTGAGCCCTAGCACTCTGAATTTTGCCAGCTTGCCGGTGGGTTCGATGAGTGCGGCACAGACAGTGACGCTGAACAATACCGGGACTGCGGCTCTCACCATCAGCAGTGTTGCCACCAGCGGCGACTTTGCGCAGACCAACACTTGCGGCGCGAGTGTGGCGGCGGGGGCGAGCTGCACCATCAACGTGACGTTCACGCCAACCGCTGAGGGAAGCCGCGCCGGGACTCTGACGATTACCGACAACAATAACGGTGTGGCAAGCAGCACACAAACCGTGGCGCTGAGCGGCACGGGAAACGCCGCCGTGGTGGGCCTCGCGCCGTCCAGCGTCACTTTCTCCGGCCAGCTTCTGAGTTCTACAAGTGCGGCGCAGACAGTCACTTTGACGAACTCAGGCAACGTCACTCTGGCGATCAGCGGGATTGCGGCTGGCGGAGATTATGCGCAGTCGAACTCGTGTGGGGCAAGCGTGGCGGCCGGCGCAAATTGCACGATCAGCGTGACGTTTACACCCACGGTAGTGGGTTTGCGTGGTGGGACATTAACGATTACGGATAACGCGCCGGGTAGTCCGCAGACGGTGACGCTCTCGGGGATGGGTACGGACTTTTTGGTGGCGCTCGCTTCGGGATCTTCAAACACGGCCACGGTGACGGCGGGCCAGACCGCCACGTTCAATCTCGCCTTCAGCGGCACGGCGGGTTTTAGTGGGACGGTGGCGCTCACGTGCAGCGGCGCGCCTTCTCTCGCCACTTGCTCCGTCACGCCCAATTCACTCGCCCTGAACGGCACCACCCCGGCCAACACGACGGTGAGCGTAACCACCACGGCGCGGGGGATGCTATTGCCGCAGTTTTACGTTCTTCCACCGGCGCCGGGCACGCACGAGGGGTTGCCCTTACTGATCGTACTGCTCACTCTGGCGACCGTGGCGGGGATGGCATGGCGGAGGCGGGGAGGGCGAGCGCCGCTCGCCCCTACCCAGGCGCTTGCGGTAGGGCTGCTGTTGATGGTGGTGCTGGCTGCCGCATTAATGCCCGGTTGCGGAGGGGGCGGCACAACCACTCCCGTCCCGCAAACGCCGGGCACACCGGCGGGAACTTACACACTGGATGTGGCAGGGAAATTCACCTCGGGCACGGTAACCACCACTCACGATATCAAACTTACTCTAACGGTGAACTGATCAATCGACGGCAGGCGGGGGAGAGAGCGCGTGCGTTCGAGTCATCTCCCTTGGAGGTTGTGAAGAAACATCCTCTCGCCAAGGCGCTGCGGCGCAAGGGCTCGCAAAAAAGAAATCCTGAAAATCCCTGGCGCTTAGTGAGTTGCTTTGGGGATGGATTCCCACTTTGGTGGGAATGACAGGTGATTTGAAGTTGATGACATCCGGATCGACCCCAGCCAATTGCTTTTCCAGTTCTTTTCTAGTTCTTGACTTCCGGCGGAACCCGACTTACGCTTGGCAACTTCAAGGGATGAATTGGATGGCCGCGAATGGGGGGCTAAGCGGATGCTGAAAAAGTCAATCTGTCATGCTGAGCGTAGCGGAGCATCCCTGTAGTCGGTTGAGAGCAAATGCAGGGATCCGTCGCTTCGCTCTGGATGACATGCTCGGACGGTCTTTTTCAGCATCCTGCTAAGGTTCGCGGTATTTCAGGAGGGTTCCATGAGTCTCCTCAAGATTGCGCACGTCCCGCCGGCGACGGTGGAGCCGGGCTCCACCGTCCTGGAGGCCGTGCAGGTGATGGCGGAGGAAGGCGTGGGCGCGGTGGCGGTGGTGCAGAATCATGCCGTGGTCGGCATCTTTACCGAGCGCGATTTGATGCTTCGTGTGGTGCTGCGCGACCGCAGCACTCACGGTACCAAAATGAGCGAAGTGATGACCGCGCCGGTGGAAACGGCCACCGACGAAACCCAAGCCCAGGATGCCCTCAGCCACATGCTGGAGCGCCACTTGCGGCACTTGCCGCTGGTTAATGCCGACGGGAAACTGTTGGGGATGCTCTCCATCCGAAACCTGCTGGAACATATGGTGGAGGGGCTTTCGCGCGAAGTTGAATCCCTCGATCAATTCCTCCTGAACGACGGACCGGGCGGGTAGATTTGAAGAAGTGGAAAGTGCGTTTGCAAGGCCCCTGACCCACCGCCAGGCGGTCCTCCCTCTCCGCAGCGGAAAGGGCAAATTTTTCGATTTTTTTTGTTTCCCAATAGATGTCGACAACTCTTCAAAGTGCTACTTCCTCGTTTCACTGGCGCGTAATTTTGCCTCCAGCGTAGCTAGAATCGAGCATATTTTCTCCATTCCGTGCACATTTGACCTTTTATTTTCAATAACTTAACCATTCCATTTTAAGTTCCTGAATATGGCAGCACCCGTGCGAAAGCATGTGTTCACCAGTGCGACCCAAAAAAATGCGCGCGATTGGTTGCCATGGAGTTTGGGAATATGACGCTGGCTATCCGGAGGTGACACCATGCCGCGTTTGGACTTTGAGATAGCGTACAACCAGGGGCATGACCTGAAATTACCGTTGAGCGAAATGATGGCGGCGAAGGAGGCGGGGAGCCCAATCTCCAAACATTATTCCTTTCAAGACGCCAAGCGGGCGCAGTTCAGCATTCTCACTCCGCTGGAAAAGAAGGTCCTCGGCTGGCTGGTGCAGCGGGTGCCGGAAGGGGTGAATTCAGACCATCTGACCGCGATCGGATTTCTGGGGATGGCGTTTGCCGGTGCGAGCTTTTGGCTGGCGCGATGGAATCATCTGGGATACCTGCTGGCCATCTTGTGCCTCGCGGTAAACTGGTTTGGAGACAGCCTGGATGGCACCCTGGCCCGCACTCGAAATCACCTGCGGCCGAAATACGGCTTTTACGTGGACCACATGGTGGACACATTTGGCGCGCTCCTCCTGCTGGGCGGCATGATGCTCTCCGGCTGCATGAGCCCGGCGGTGGGGGCGGGGTTGCTGATCGCCTACTTCATCCTAGCCATTGAAATCTACCTGGCCACCTATACCCTGGGGACATTCCACCTATCGTTCTGGAAAATGGGCCCGACGGAATTGCGGGTGGTTCTTGCCATCGGGTGCCTGGGCCTCCATCGCGGATCGAACTTACACCTTGCCGGAGCCGCATACCGCCTGTTTGACGTGGGCGGGGTGGTGGCCATTGCGGGGCTCCTGGTGACGGCGATTGCCTCCACCGTCCGGCACACGGGCCAATTGTATCGTGCCGAGCCGATTCAGGTGGCGATGGCCGCAGGCGGGCGGAAATCGACCAGAGCCTGAAGGCCCGGTGATTCGAAAGCGATCCGGTTCCAAGTTGGCGGGACTCAGGCAGGGGCTAAATGGGCTTGACAAAGGGTTCAGACTATGGTCACAAGAAACGAATTGGGCGAAAAAATATCTCTTGCACGGAGACAGAATGTTCTAGACTCTGATTTTGCTTGGGGCAAGGTTTGGTATGCTGCAGACGACCGACATCAACCTGAACGAGCCGCAACACGAGGCGGCCTTTTTCTACGGCCTCTTTATGCGCGGCTACCCGCTGCAAAAGCTGAGGGAGGACATCGATGTCCCGGCCGAAGTTCAGGAACGCTGGCAACGCTTGGCGCTGCGCGATCCCTGGTACCAGCTCACCGTTGACCGCATGTTGAGCTACCGCAAGCACGTCCTGGCCATCTTCGATTCCCTGGTTTTTAAGGAAATGGACCCGCCGCCAAGAATTCAATGAATTGCGCTTTATGATTTGGTGATTGAGTGATTTAAAGAATGTGCCTTCAATCGCCCGATCATTCAATCTCTCAATTGCTCAATGCCTTAATAGGTCTGCCGCCCAGGTAACGAAGAACAAGAAACTGATATAGCCATTGATGGTGAAAAACGCGGCATTAATCCGCGAAAGATCACCCGGCTTGACCAGCAAGTGCTCGTAAGCGAGCAGAATGGAGACCGCCACCAGACCCGCCCCTGCCAACCAACCGAGGTTTTCCAATCGGAGGGCAAAAACCAGCAATCCCATCATCATTACGTGCAGCCCGGCCGAGGCGTAGAGCGAGGCCGCAATGCCGAAATGCCGGGGGAGGGAGTGCAACCCCGTCGCGCGGTCGAATTCAACATCCTGCAAAGCATAAATAATGTCGAACCCGGCCACCCAGAGGGCCACGGCGGCGCCCAGCACCAGAACGCCGGCGTCCACATTCCCGCGCAGGGCAATCCAGGCCGCCACTGGAGCCATGCCCAGGCAAAGGCCGAGGATCAGGTGAGAGAGCCAGGTAAAGCGTTTGGTATAGGAATAAAGGAGAAGAATCGCCAGGGCGAACGGTGATAGCTTGAAAGCGAGGGGACTCAGCTCAAAAGCCGCAAGCCCGAGTAAGGCCGCCGAGGCTGCGGTAAAGCCGGCGACAAAGCCGAGGCTCAATTGGCCGGCCGGAAGGGCGCGCGTCCGGGTGCGGGGGTTGGCCCCGTCGATTTTGATGTCGGCGATGCGGTTAAAGGCCATGGCCGCGCTCCGAGCGCCCACCATGGCGACAATCAGCCAGAAGAGCTGGCGCCCAGTGGGCCAGCCGCGCGCGGCCAGCATCGCTCCCGTCATGGCAAACGGCAGGGCAAAGATGGAGTGCTCGAACTTGATCATTTCGAGCGTGGTTCGTACTCGACCAAGGAAACCGCGTGCGCCACCCGGCCCGGGAGGGGCCGTAAATTCGGTTTGATCAATCTTGCCCATGTCGGTCCATTTTAGCTCAAAGCGAGGGATACCAATCGATCAGGGCCATCAGCAGGATGAACAGGGTGCCGTTTATTGCGTGCCCGAGATAGCACAGGGGGCAATGAGTGTGTAACTTCCGCCGCAGTGCATAGATTAGGTAGAAACCCAGAACCACCGTTCCGGCGCCGGCGGCAAGAAAGCCCAGGATTGATAAAGGCACGGCGCGAGTCCTGATGGTTATCGACGGCCCGATAGTGAAGCCGGAGCAAGCCCAAACGATCAGCAGAACATAATAGATAATCCCCAACAAAGAATTGGGTACACCAAAGACGCGCGCGTAAGGCGTCTGAACCACGGTGACGCAACTTGACCCTTCGCGCGCGCACAATATTTCCGGCACCCATCGCGCCTTCTTGATGCGCCCGTAATAGGCAAAGGTGAAGTAGAGGGCGTTGGCAAGGCCCACGACGGAAAGGAAAACTATGAGGATTCGGATGATGACTTCGGACGTCACTTGTCATTTGTCCTTTGTCATTTGTCCTTTGTCATTTGTCGGACGATCTAGGCTCCCGGGTGGAGGCCAAGGACTAAGGACGAATGACAACATTTTTCAATGCCCCAGCTTCTTTTCCCCTTGCCACCGAAATTGCACCGACTGTTTAAGGTCCAGGTGCGCGAGCACGCGGCAGCAGAACTGGGTGACGAGGTCGTCAATTTGTTGCGGCCCATGGTAGAAACTCGGGATGATGGGGAAGATCTCCGCTCCGGCAGAATGGGCGCGCAGCATATTCTCCAAATGGACGCGGCTGAAGGGCGTATCGCGGATGGCAAGAATCAGTTTGCGATTTTCCTTCAGGCAAACGTCAGCGGCGCGTTCGATGAGGGTGGAGGAGATGCCGTTGGCAATTTGCGCCAGGCATCCGGTCGTGCACGGAATCACCACCATGCCGTCCACTTGGTAAGAGCCGCTAGCGATGCTGGCGCCAATATCGGAATCGAGCAGGTATTCGGTCTTGCGGGCCGGACCACCGGCGAGCGCGGCGGGTATCCGCGCGCTCTCGGTGACGTGCATGTCTAGTTCGGCGCGTAACACCTTGAGCCCGCTCCCTGAAATCACCAGGTGAATGCGCCCCACGCGCGGGTCCGCTTCAAGCATGGCCAGCATGCGGCGGGCAAATACGGCTCCGCTCGCCCCCGTAACCCCAAGTACGATTGTTTTCCCAGCGGAAGATTTCTGGCGTGGCATGAAGTACGATGGTAGTCTGCCGTTGCGAGCGAAGTCAAGGAAGCGGCGTGGATGGCGGTTGAAAGCAAGCGTCGGAAATTCAAACATGCCCGTTGTTAAGGTAATCTCGAAAGAGCGGTGACAGGATGCAACAGATTGTTCTCGAACAACCCGGACATTTCGTTGCCGCAGAAGCTGCTCCGCCCATCCCTCAAGCGGGCGAGGCGCTCGTTCGCATTCGCCGCGTGGGGGTCTGTGGCACGGACTACCACGCCTTTCAAGGCAATCAGCCGTATTTTAATTATCCCCGCATCCTCGGCCACGAATTAAGCGCGGAAGTTGCAAGCGCGCCGGCGAACGACCGCGGCATCAAGCCAGGCGATCGTGTGGCGGTCGAACCTTATTTGAATTGCGGCGATTGCCATGCCTGCCGCGCGGGCAAGGGCAATTGCTGCGAGCGGCTGCGCGTGCTGGGCGTTCACACTGACGGTGGAATGCAGACTTTTCTGGCGGTGCCGCTGGACCACATTCACAAATCCGAGAGTCTCTCTTTCGACCAACTGGCGCTGGTAGAACCGCTCAGCATTGGAGCCCACGCGGTGGTGCGCAGCGGGCTTCGACAAGGCGAAGAAGTGCTGGTGGTGGGAGCGGGTCCCATCGGCCTGGCAGTGACGCAGTTCGCCCTGGCGGCCGGTGGACGCGTCCGCGTGCTCGAAATTAATTCGGCCCGGCGCAAGTTTGCGGAACGCTTTAAGGTTGAAACCCTGGAGCGATTCGACGACCGGTTGGCCGAAATTGTTTTTGACGCCACTGGCAACGTCACTTCCATGGAACAGAGCGTAGCGCGCGTGGCCCACGGCGGCCGCCTGGTTTTTGTGGGCCTGGTGCAAAGCAACGTTGCCATTGATGATCCCCTCTTCCACCGCCGCGAGATTACCCTGCTCTCCTCGCGCAACAGCGTAAACGAATTCCCGCGCATCATCCGCATGATCGAGCAGGGACAAATCGACACCGCCCCGTGGATCACCCACCGTTTGAGCCTTGCCGAGGTTCCCGACCGCTTCCCAACTCTCATGCGCGAAACGAATTGCATCAAGGCCATGGTGGAGCTCCCTGAAGGCGATTGAAGGACCTGCGGATACAGATCATTTTCCCTGGCGAAACTTTGCGCCTTAGCGCCTCCGCGAGAGAATGTTTTGTTTGTTTTTATCTCCTGTCTTCTGTCTTCCGCCTTTCGCGGATGTGCTTTCCATTCCAGCTTGCTATACTGATTTTTCAATTCATTGAGCGAGGCTCATTTGACTCCGGAAGAAATCTCCAAAATGTTGGCGCAAGTCCGAAGCGGCAGGCTGAGCGTGGAGGATGCCGTCGACCGTCTGCGCACCCTGCCCTACGAGGACCTTGGCTACGCCAAGATTGACCACCACCGGTCGCTGCGCCAGGGCTTTCCGGAAGTTATTTTCGCGCGCGGCAAAGCGCCGGAACAGGTGGAAGGCATCGTGCACGGAATGTTGGCCAACCGGCACAACATCCTTATCACGCGCGGGGATGAAGCGCTTTTCGAGCGCGTACGCGAGCTGGACAAAAGCGCAAAGTTTCACCCACTCTCGGGCGCGATTGTGATCCGACGCGACCGGAAAATTCGCGGCAAGGGCAAGGTGGCGGTAGTTTGCGCCGGTACTTCGGATATTTCCGTGGCCGAAGAAGCTCTGGTGACGGCCGAGACCATGGGCAACCGCGTGGTCTCGCTCTACGACGTGGGCGTGGCCGGCATCCACCGGCTGCTTTCCAAAAGCCGCGTGCTGCGCGAGGCGCGGGTGATCGTATGCGTGGCGGGCATGGAAGGGGCGCTGCCCAGCGTGGTGGCCGGCATGGTGGCCGCGCCGGTGATCGCCGTGCCTTCCAGCGTGGGCTATGGCGCCAGCTTCCACGGCCTCGCCGCTTTGCTTGGCATGCTCAACAGTTGCTCGCCCAACGTCTGCGTGGTGAATATCGATAACGGTTTTGGGGCGGGGTATCTGGCGAGCGTGATGAATCGGCTGTAGGGGCGGACGGCGTCCGCCCAAGTGTGGGGAAGAGCGAAGCCCAGATTTGAAGTGAACTTCCTCGATTCGTACGATGAGGCTGCGATTGTCGCGGAATCGCGGAGGATTGCATCTTTAATTGGAGCCTCGACGGCAACTGAGGCAGATATCAAAAGGGTGGGCCGCCTAAGTTATTCTGTTGTGCTAAGGCGGTTTGGCTCTCTGCGGAAAGCTCTTCAGATAGCGGAACTGAAGATGCGGCGATTCACAAACGCGGGAGATGAGGAGCTCTGGGAAATCTTTATTAACTTGTGGACGAGCACTCTTGAGAAAGAAGGGCGCAGACCCTACCGTTCGGATCCGAATAAATATGGCTATTCGGTATCTGGTGATACTTTTACAAGACGATTCGGCTCACGGAAAAAAGCCCTCATGCGCGCGAATGAATATGTTAGCGCCGATGCAGTAGAGGAACAGGAAAGCGAAGTCAACTTCAGTTCAAATAATTCCCATACTCCGGGGGCGTCAAAGCCTCGAGAGGATATATCAATACGAAAGAAATTCTTTTTTCTTAAGCGTGAGCACTACACCTGCCAATTGTGTCGAAAGAGTAGTGTGCCCATCGAATTAGATCACATTACGCGACACCCAAGGGGCGGTTCGGACGCCCCTCCGACACCTACTACGACCGGATTCGCGAAATAAAGAACCCATTAAACCACCGACTTCGTTTGGTCGACTACGCCCGTGCGCCCGGCTTGAAGGCCGCTTCTCGCCGGTTCCACACCACCCTGCGTACCCTCGGCCAATGGGTGGGTCGGCATGCCGGGCAAGGCGTCCAGGGACTCGAAGAGCGTTCTCGCGCTTCCCACTCCTGTCCGCACAAGATCCAGGGCGAACTCGAAAGGCGGGTGGTGACTCTGCGTAGCCAGTTGCCCAGCTTCGGAGCCCAGCGTTGAACTGCGAATGGAATCTGCCCCTCAGCTCTGTGGCTATTCACCGCATCTGGCGGCAGCACGATCTGGTCCACCCTCGGCAGCGAAAACATCAGCGCCAGCAGGACCTGGCCGCGCTCAAACGAACTTGGGCTTTGTTCCAACAGACCTCCGCCCACACCAAGGATCTCGATGATATCCCGCATTATTGGCCTCAAATGAAAGCTCGTGGCTTGCCTGGAGTTCAGTACACGGCGCGCGAGGTGCGCAGTGGCCTCCAGTTCCTCGCCTATGCTTCACGTCGCTCCGCGGCCGGTAGCGTCTTATTTGCGCAGCGCATCCAGACCCACCTTCAGCGTTGTGGCGTCAACTTGAAAGACGTAACTTGGCAGACCGACAATGGAGGCAAGAAAATGCAAGAAATGACGAAAACGAAAATGGGAGCTGGAAAGTGGTCGATTGCCCGCCAGCAGATTTGTCCCTCTTCCCTTGGCAAGCCTGCCGGTTGTACTCTTCTCTACCGATGGCCCGACCTAAAACAGCGAAGGTGCGCGTGGACGATTTGCTGGTGGGGCGGCGGCTGGCCGACTCCGTGGGCATGGCGCGGGCGATGATCCTGGCCGGCGAAGTTTTGGTGGACGGACAAAAAGTGGACAAGTGCGGAGCGCGCGTGGACGGGGAAGCGCGGTTGCGCCTGCTCGCCAGGGCTTCACCCTTTGTCAGCCGCGCCGGAATCAAGCTTGAGCACGCGCTCAATCATTTCCGGGTGGAGGTGTCCGGAAAAATTTGCCTCGACGTGGGCGCCTCCACCGGAGGCTTTACCGATTGTTTGCTCCAGCACGGCGCGGCGAAAGTATATGCCGTGGACGCGGGAACAAATCAATTGGATTGGAAAATCCGCCGGGACGCGCGCGTGGTGACGCTGGAAAAAACGAACGCGCGCTACCTGAGCCCGGCGCTGCTGGGAAACAAGTTCGGTCTGGCGACGATGGACGTTTCCTTTATTTCCGCCACCATGATTGTGCCGGTGTTACCCGGACTTCTGGAAACTCCGGCGGAAGTATTGGTGTTGGTCAAGCCGCAATTCGAGGTGCGCCGCGGGCAGGTGGAGCCCGGGGGCATGGTGAGCGATCAGCGCCTTCACGAGTGGGCCGTCAACAAAGTTTCGCGTAAGCTGGAGGAATTGGGATTTGCCGGGCTGGCCTCAGTCGAAAGCGCCTTGGCGGGCACCCAAGGCAACCGCGAATATTTCTTACATGCGGTTTGGACAAAACGTGACTAAAATGGTTCGAATCAGCGTCAGTCAGTATTTCAGTGAGTCAGTTTGTCGGTAAATTAAAACCTGTTCATACTGAAATACCGACCTCCTGAAATACTGAATTCCTTTTCATAAAAGGCCACGCACCCTGAGAGCATTGGGTTTATATGCAAATAAAAAAAGTGGGCATTATCTCAAAACCGAAGAAGGCGGAAATCGGGGAATTGGTGAAGCCGTTGCTCGAATGGTTGCGGGAGCGCGAGATCGAAGTTTGCATCGACAAAGAAACGGCCGCCACCCTCGCCGTTCCGGAAAAATGCGTGACGCGCAACGAAATGCCTTCGGTGGTCGATCTGTTGGTGGTGCTGGGCGGCGACGGCACGCTGCTGGCCATGGCCAGGGCGCTGGCCGGAAAACCCGTGCCCATCCTGGCCGTCAACCTGGGCGGCCTCGGCTTTCTCACCGTCATCACCCGCGAAGAGCTTTACCCCACGCTCGAAGGAGTGCTGAAGGGTGACTTCCAAACCGAGCGGCGCGTCCAAATCGCGGCGGAGATTGTGCGCGCCGACGAAGCCATTGCTTCCTACCTGGCGCTGAATGATGTGGTGCTGAACAAGGGCGCTATTGCCCGCATTCTCGACTTCGAGGTATTTGTGGACGGGAAGTTTGTCTCCACCTACAAATCCGACGGCTTGATTGTTTCCACGCCCACCGGCTCCACGGCTTACTCTCTGGCGGCGGGCGGGCCGGTGGTGGCGCCCAGCGTCCAGGCATTTATCGTCACGCCCATCTGCGCCCACACGCTCACCAACCGGCCGCTGGTGATTTCCGACACTTCCCGGATTGAAGTGGTGGTGAAGAGCCAGCGCGAGTCAAGTTATGTGACGGTGGACGGCCAGGTGGGCATCGCGGCGCGCAGCGAGGATATCGTGAGAATGAAAAAAGCTTCCTCCTGGATCGAGCTGGTTGAACCTGCTGAGAAAAATTATTTCGAAATCCTGCGGCAAAAATTGAAGTGGGGCGGGCGGTAGCGAACAGAAAAATGATCTAATTGGACGGCAGTGGTGCAGTCTGAATTCTGCGCGGTAAATCTGGTTATGCCGCTCGCCTGGCACGTGATAAGCGGATTGCTCAACTCACGCATTTCAAACCACCACCCACAGAAGGCATAGGGAATACGCTTGCATTGAATCGGAGACGGCTTCCTTGATGTGTTCGACGCGCGCCCTCGCTGCCGGTGAACACCACCAAATTGTTTGAATTCCAGACGCTTGCAGGCGGCGATCGCGAGTCACCAGCGGAAGATTCAAATGCACAGCCGTGGCCGCAATGATGCGGTCGGGCATATCAGGGACAGCAGTTCGTGGGATTTTGTGAATGGCGTTGGCTACAGCGCCGTCCACAGGCACCACGATCAGACCGGCAGCGGGGTCTTCCAGCGCCGCATTTAATCTCTGCAGAGCCACTTGAGGAATGCGCCCGCCTTCCACCAGATAAATCGCTTCAATCACGGAACTCGTTGAGACACACACGAGATCGCCGACGCGAAGCGCGCCCTCGATATAGTTCAGCGCAACCGCGGACAATTCCTTCGCCTTCAGGAGATACCAAAGCACGGCGTGGGTATCCAGGACGGCGACCATTACGAGATATCTCGCGGGAAGTTTCCCCACATCTCACGACGAGCTTGCGCAAGATCTACCTCAGTGATTTCAATGTTTAGATCGGCCCAAAGCCCGTACAGGCTGCGGCGAGGCAGGTTTGGCCGATTCTGTTCGCCTAGGGCGTCAAGGTAGTGCAGAACTTCCTCTTTCTTCTCGGGGGGCAGTTTCCGAAGTTTTTCCAGGACTTTTTCTTCAATAGTCATAGACACTTCCTCTCGAATAACCCAAGTTCATTATACGCCTGCTTGTCACGTTGGGCGCGGTTGGTCGCGAGCGGTAGCACGAATTCAAGCACGGACAGTAGCTCTGATCTTAACTCACCGTGCGCCGGAATAGCCGGGGCCCAGGAGCACCTTCCCGGGCAGCGCATCGGTCATCTTTCCCTCGGCAATGACCGGCACACCGTTTACGAGCACATAATCCATCCCCACCGAGAGTTGGTTCGGGTTGGCGTAAGTTGCGAGGTCGCGCACCTGGGCGGGATCGAACACCACGATATCCGCCCACATGCCCTGCTTCAGAACGCCGCGATCCGCCAGCTTCAGGCGTTGCGCCGGCAACGCGGAAAATTTCCGAATGGCCTCGGGCAGCGTCAGGAGGTGCTGTTCGCGCACATACTTGCGGAGGATTCGGGGGAAAGTTCCGTAGGCGCGAGGGTGAGGATGTTCTTTGCCCAGGATGCCGGCGGGCGCCGTGCCGGAGGAATCATTGTCGATGGACACCCAAGGCTGGCGCAGCGTCAACTCGACATCAGGCTCGCTCATCCCAAAGACGGCTACTTCGGTAAAGGCTTTGTCCTTCACCAGCAGATCACAAAGCGCGTCAATCGCATCCGTGTGCCACATCGCCGCCACGTCGGCGATGGTTTTGCCCTGAAGCGGCAACAATTCGGGATTCTGCACCACGCCAATCAAGATCCCATCCGGCCCGGCGATTTCCTGCCACTCGTTGTCCCACTGGGTGGTGGGCTGTTCCATGTCTTTGCGGATGCGCGCGCGCGTGGCCGGATCTTTCAGCCGCTCCACCAGCTTGGCGTCGCCACCATCGTGAGCCCAGGGCGGAATGAAGGCGGAAAGCGAATTGAACCAGGCGGTGTAGGCGTAAGTGTCCGCGGTGATGTCGAGCCCCTCGCTCCTTGCCTTTTCAATAAACGCGACCACCTGAGGCATCTTTCCCCAGTTGGGTTTGCCCGCCGACTTCAAGTGCCAGATCTCGACCGAGGTGTGGGCTTGGCGCGCGATGCGCGCGGTTTCTTCGAGCGCCGACATTTCGCCGTCACCTTCGTTGCGCATGTGGGTGGCATAAATGCCGCCATATTGCGCGCTCACAGCTGCGAGAGCGATCAACTCCTCCGTGGAGGCGTAGGGCGCGGGGGCGTACTCGAGCGAAGTCGATAGGCCCATCGCTCCCTCGCGCATGGCCTCGGCCACCAGATCCTTCATGCGCGCCAACTCTTCCGGAGTGGCGGCGCGATCGCCATCGCCAATCACGGCGCGCCGTACTTGAGTGGCGCCCACGTAGGTCGCCAGATTAATCCCCATGCCTTGCGCCCTGAGCCGGGCAAAATACTGGGTGAACGTGCGCCAGTCGGGATTGATGCCGTAGTGCTCGAACTCCGAGCGGAAATCTTCCAGCGTCGCATCCGTTTGAGGCGCGATCGTATCTCCCTCTCCGGTGATTTCGGTGGTGATGCCCTGGAAGATTTTCGAAGGGACGTGCGGGTCGACGAGCATGGACAACTCGGATTGCCCCAGCATATCAATAAATCCGGGAGCCACCACGCGCCCGGAGGCGTCAATGACTTGCTTCGCGGGCGCGCCCGATAAATTCCCAATCGCGTCAATCCGGCCGTTGCGAATGCCAAGGTCCGCCGAATACCACGGCGAGCCCGTGCCGTCAATCACTCTCCCGTTGCGGATGATCAGGTCGTAAGCGGTCTCGGTTCCCTGCCCGCTGAACGGTGTAGCCGTGGACATGAGGAATATCGATGCCAGAACACTTGCCCCCAGCACCGCCACTAGGCTCAAGATTCGCGTTTTCAAGTTTGCTCCTGCAATAAAAATCTGTGGTTTGTCTTCAAATGGGCTGGGCACGACCTCTTGAACCATCAAAAGTCTTTCCATTCAGAAATGATTCGCGCGCCTTTCTGGTGGCGTTCTGCATAAATAAGTCGAACAAACGTCTCCGCCTCATTCGGCGCACCAGGATCAGCACACTTTCGGACATTATCAGCCGCGAAGGGCTTGCTTGCGACAGTGGCAGGTTGAGTTTTGATTTTTTGTGCCGTCTTCGCTGTTCGTCTATTCGCCTCCATCCTGATTACTGCGCGGTCCGCGAGTGACGAGAGCCTCTGGTAGCACGGCCATCCTTCCCTCGGCGGGTTTTCAAGCGTTTATGGAGGTTGCCACTGACTTTGGCCGGAAATGTTTCAAGTTTGTCTTGAATCAAGACGGTGCTATGGGTTTGGTACCAGGCGGCAATTTCGTCGTCGGACTTGAAGTCAGGGATTTCCCCCATCGTCCTTACATAGACCAGCTTTCTTCTGATTTTGCGATTATTAATTTTTGCGGAAGAATCTCTTTTCATTTTCGTCCATGTCACGGGCCGTGATCGGCCAAGCACGATTATGCCCCAAGTAGCGAAAGATTACGAGCAAGTAGCGCCCCGATTCAGTACGACCCCAGGCCTCATAAACGCCGCCTCTACCCCTCTAGATGACCGGAGCCGAGCCAAAGACTTCCTCAACCTCTTCAGGAGAAATGGAGTGGTCTGCGATATGCTCAATCCGGTCACGCGTCCATTCCAAATCTTCAATTCTCATGCCGCCACACAGTGGACCATTTTACATTTGAGCGGTTTTGCGGGAGGTCAAAACTACGTTCAATCCTTCCGCGGAACAATCAACACTAAGAATGGGCGATGCGAACAAAGGATCTCAGGCCTCACAGGCCCAATTCCGCGGCCATTAAATCGTCTTGACTCTCGCGCCGCCGAATCATTTGCACTTCACTTCCGTTTACCAATACTTCGGCGGGACGAGGGCGGGTGTTGTAATTGGAAGATAGAACGTATCCATAAGCGCCCACCGTCATTACGGCAACGAGGTCGCCAGGACGGACTTCAGGCAACTCGCGCTCGAGGGCAAGGAAATCCCCGGTCTCGCAAATCGGGCCCACCACGTCGGCGAGCATGGTTTTCTCCGACCGCAATTCGACGGGCACGATGCCATGATACGAACGATAGAGGGAGGGCCGCAGGAGGTCATTCATGCCCGCATCCACAATTACGAAACTTTTCTTTTCGTTGGACTTGACGTAGAGAACGCGCGTTAAAAGTATGCCCGCCTCAGCCACCAGGGAACGGCCCGGCTCCAGGATAAGCTGGTAGGGAACTTCACGCATGCGCGCCGTGAGTTCGCGGGTCAGATGCGCGACATCCAAGGGCTGCTCGTCTTTGTAGCGGATTCCGTACCCGCCGCCCAGGTCCAGAAACTTTACCTCAATGCCTTCGGTTCGCAACCGTTCCGCCACGCCTAAAATCTCGTCGAGCGCCTTCATAAAAGGGTCGAGCAAGAGAATTTGCGAGCCGATGTGGCAAGTCACTCCCAGGATTTTCAAATAGCTCGATGCCGCGGCGCGACGGTAAAGCGCCAAGGCTTCCACCTTGGGCACACCGAACTTATGAATCACCTGCCCGGTGGCGACGTAAGGGTGCGTATCCGCCTTGACGTCCGGATTGACCCGCATGGAAACGCCGGCACGCCGCCCGGCATAGCGCGCCCGGGCCTCGATCAATTCCAGCTCGCCCGCCGATTCCACGTTGAACATCAGAATGCCAGCGGCGAGCGCGGCGTCCACTTCCGCTTCCGTCTTGCCCACGCCGGAAAAGACCACGTGCTCCGGCGGCGCCCCGACTTTTTGGACTCGCAGCAGCTCCCCGCCGGACACAATGTCAAATCCGGCGCCCACTTCATGAAGCATGCCCAGAATGCGCAGGTTGGAATTGGCTTTGACCGAATAACAAATCAAAGCGGAAATATCACTCAGTCCGGCCTGGAGACGGCGGAAGTTTTCCAGAATAACGGCACGGCTATAAACGTAGACGGGCGTTCCGAAGCGTTCGACGACGGATGGCGCCGAAACGCCTTCACAGAAAAAAGTATTGTCCTGGTAATGGAAAGAGGCCGTCATTAAATGATCAATTGTATCCTTAAGATTATGTAATTGCCTCGAGTACGGAAAGATTGAGCCATTTAAAGGCTCTTTCTGTCCAATCGCTCAATGGCCCGATGACCCAATCGCGCAATTCTTCACTTCGCCCTGATCAACATCAGCGTCTGGTCGTCCCGCTGGGGGTGGCCCCCCTCATAGCGCTCAATTTCAACGAAAATGGTTTCAACAATTTCATCCAACGGGCGCTCGGCGTGATCACGCAGCAGTTTTTCGATGCGCCGGGTGCCAAACTCTTCGTGGGTGGGTTTGGCCGCTTCCGCCAGCCCATCCGAGTACAGAGCCAATAAATCTCCTTTCTCCAGCGTCACCACGGTTTCCTCATAATCGGTATTCTCCAGCAGGCCCAGGGGAACACCCTCCACGCGGATCGGACGGGTGTGGCCCTGGTTGACGAGCAAAGGCAAAGGCATGCCGGCGTTGGCAATCCGCAGCGTCCTGGTCTTCGGCTCCCAGATGGCGTAAGTGAGGGTGATAAAATGGCCCTCGATCTTTCGCTCCAGAAGCATGACGTTCAGTTTTCTGAGCATTTCCGGCGGAGTAAGGCGCTGGGGAGCGAGACTCCTGAGGATGCCGCTCACCATGGCTCCGTAGAGCGCTGCCGGCGCCCCTTTACCGCTGACGTCCCCGATCACCAGAACGTGGCGCTCCCGGCCGTAATTCAGAAAATCGTACAGGTCACCGCCCAGTTCGCGCGCGGGCTTAAAACGCAACCCAACTTCAATCCCGGCGACTGAGGGGACGACGCCAGGCATCAAGTGCATCTGGATGTTTTGCGCGCGCTGCAGGTCGCGTTCCAGCCGCGTTTCACTTCGGACCACCCGCTCGTAAAGCTGGGCATTTTCAATGGCAATGGTGATCTGCGGCGCGAGGGTGGAGAAAATCTTCACATGCTCGTCGGTGAAATATGCCGGTTGCGGGCTTTCCAGGTCCACCACGCCAATCACGCGCTCCCGGTGGATCAGGGGCACTACCATCTCCGAGCGCGTTTCGGGATTGAGCGAGATATAGCGGGCATCCGCGTTCACATCCGGAACCACCACCGTTTGCCGGGAACTGGCCGCGGCGCCTACAATGCCCTGCCCAAAAGCCACGGTAAATTTTTCCGGCATGCGCTCGTCCTGGCGGAGAGAAATGACATTGTTAAAAACCTGGGCGCGGTCGTCCGCCAGCAGGATGCTGAAGCGGTGGTAATCAATCAGGCGTTTGGTGAGAGTTCCGATTTTGCGAAGGAGCTCCTTGAGAACCAGGACAGAGCTTAACTCGCGGCTGATTTCATTCAGGAGTTGCAGGGTTCGCGCCTGTCGGATGCTGCGGCGATAGAGCCGGGCATTCTCGATGGCCATGGCCATGCGCCCGGCCAGCAACTCCAGCAGGTTCTGGTGCTGCTCGTTGAAA
This sequence comes from Terriglobia bacterium, assembly GCA_035946625.1. Classification (GTDB taxonomy): domain Bacteria; phylum Acidobacteriota; class Terriglobia; order UBA7540; family UBA7540; genus DASYXZ01. Next base: position 26,994 of record DASYZE010000077.1, read on the forward strand.
AAATTGGGCCAGGGCGCTTCCAAATCGATCACACCAATTACGCGGTTCTTGGCGAACAAGGGGACAGCCAGCTCCGACCGCACCGCAGGCAGAGACTGGATATACGCCGGATCTTTTTTCACGTCATTTACCAGCACGGAGTGCCGCGACTGGACGGCCCGACCCACAATGCCTTCGCCCACCTTGATCCGTAGATTTTTCACCACGCTCTCCGGATGCCCAACGTTGAAGCGGACGCGCAGCTCCTGCGTCTTCTCGTTCAAAAGGAGGATGGCGAAGACGTCGTAATCAATGGCGCGCTTCACCACTTCGGAGATGCGCACCATCAATTCGTCCAGGTCGAGGGTGGAATTGATCCGCTCGCCCACTTCGAGGAGCAAGGTGAGGAGTTCGGTCAACTCCAGCGGCCGGGCCGGGATTTTGGTGGTTTCAGGCATGGGATCAGTCAGGGATGTTTTTTTCAATCGTTTTCCAGCAACGGACCCTTGGGAAACTCGCGCCGGTGTCTCAATAACCCGGGGTGGCGCGTGCGGCAAGGGCCGGAGCGGGAAGCGGCTGGGAAAATCCGCCCGCCAAGGCAGCGGCGGCTTCCTCGAGAATGGCGATGGAAGCGCTGGTGCCGAGGCGAGTTGCACCGGCGTCCAGCATGGACACGGCGTCGGCCAGATTCCGAATGCCGCCGGCAGCCTTCACGCCCATTTCCGGCCCCACGGTCTCGCGCATCAGGCGGACATCTTCAGCGGTCGCGCCCGTGGGGCCAAACCCTGTCGAGGTCTTCACGAAATCCGCGCCCGCCCTCTGCACGATGCGGCAAGCTTCCACCTTTTCTTGATTGGAAAGAAAGGCGTTCTCCAGAATAACTTTCAAGATCGCCCCGCCCGCGTGGCAAACCTCCATCACACCGCGAATATCATTTTCCACCGACTCGTGGTCGCCGGACCTCATGGCGCCGACATTCATCACCATATCCACTTCTTCCGCGCCGGCTACGATCACCGCCTGCGCTTCAGCGCGTTTGACGGAAGTGAGAGTGGCGCCCAGCGGGAATCCCACCACGGCGGCGACCTTCACGCCCGAGCCGCGTAGCTTTTCTGCCGCCAACGCCACCCAACCGGGGTTCACGCAGATGGCGCCAAAGCACCACTGCCGGGCATCTTCGGTAAGTTGTTCGATTTGCGCGCGTGTGGCCTGGGGACGAAGCAAGGTGTGGTCCATCAGTCGGGCCAGGGCCCGCACTTCCGCCGGCTGATCGTTCACGCACTGAATTTTTCCGGAGTTGGAGGCGTGCCCGCACGCACACTCCATTTCTTCGCTGACCCATGCGCCCGGCGCCGGTCCCATTTGACGCAACACTTCCAGGGCCACGGCTTCTACCAGATTCTCGAGTTCGGTTTGGGAAAGAGCGATTGTATCCATGCTTAAAAACCCTCGCCATGATGCGTTGTCGCCCGACTAACGAATGCAGTGGAGCAAAGTGTAGAATGGCTATTGTAACATATCGTCCGCACCGCCCCGGTGGCGGCGTATTCGGGCGAGCCCAAGCGCCCAAAATTGTGCGGATGCCATGGACCACAAGCAGTTTGAGAGTCTGGTAGAACAGGCGCTGGAGCGGCTGCCCAAAGTCTTCCGCGACAAGCTTTCCAACCTTGCCATCATTATTGAGGATTGGCCGCCTCGTGAGGCCGAGCCCGGCACCTTGCTCCTGGGCCTGTTTCACGGGGTCCCGAGGACGGAAAAGAGCACCTTCTCACCCACGCCTCCTGACCACATCTTCCTGTACCAGAAAAATATCGAGGCCGAATGCCGGACCGACGAAGAGATTCGCCGCCAGGTGCGCGACACCCTCCTCCACGAGGTGGGCCATTATTTCGGAATGACGGAGGATGAGTTGCGGGACATTTAGCGAATCGCGCCAAGCGACCGCCTTTTCCACCACCTCCCCACAAGTTCGAGCATATAATGACGCCTGATGCTGGTTCTGGCCATTGACACCACAAGCGAGCACGGAGGCGTGGCGCTTTATCGCGATCTCGATTGCCTGGCAAGCGTTCACAACACGGGTTCCTCCGGATTTTCAGTCACACTTTTCCAAATGGTGGACCAAGCGCTGGCCGGTACGGGTGCCAAGCTCTCAGGGCAACCCATTTCTCTTCGCGAGATTGAACTTTTTGTCGCGGCGACCGGGCCGGGGTCGTTTACGGGGATCCGCACCGGCTTGGCCGCGGTCCAAGGTTGGGCCACGGCGCTCGCGCGGCCGGTGGTGGGCATGAGCGTCCTGGCCGCGCTGGCCCACGAAGCTCAACCACAGACCGAATTGGCGGCTTCCATCATGGACGCCCGCCGTGACGAGTTTTATCTTGGCCTCTTTCGCCACGCCCCCTCGGGGGATGCCAATTCTTTTAACCCTGAAGGGGACGGAATGGTCTTGACGCGCGACGAGGTTCTGAAATTTCTTGACCAGCAGTTGAACCAGGGCGAGGCTGTCACGTGCATCAGCCGGGATCACGACCTTGCGGCAAATGCCCTCCAGGCAAACCTGCCTGGTTCAACTCGATGGCAGACCGTACCCGGCTTTCTGGTCGGAACGATGGCGCGCATGGGCTTGGAGGCTCACCGGCGCGGCAATTTACAATCCCCGGCCCAGCTTGACGCTGTCTATATTCGCCGGCCGGACGCTGAAGTGAACTGGCGGCCATAACAGGATTCCCAAAATCACATGAAAACCAGACAATTTGAACGCGAGGATTTGCCATCCATTCTAGCCATCCAGCACAGATCAGCGGGCGCTGCCCGCTGGCAGGACTCAGACTACTTGCGTCTCGCTTCTGAACCAGGCGGAATGATTGTGGTAGCGGAGCTCGAAACCATGACACCACCCAAAGTATTGGGGTTTGCGGCTTTCCAACGCCTGATTGATGAGGCCGAGCTCCGAAATATTGCCGTGGACCCGGATCACCTCCATCAAGGCATTGGGAAAGCCCTCCTCATCGAAGCCCGCAAGCACCTCTTAAAGGCGGGAACAAAGCGCCTGTTCCTTGAGGTTCGGAAATCGAACAAGCCTGCGCTGGCGCTCTATTATTCGGCCGGATTTGCCCTGCTATCGGAGCGCAAGGAATATTATCGCGACCCGACAGAGGATGCATACGTTCTTTCCTTGCAACTTTGAGCGCTTGCCACCACCCTCGCCCCACCGATTGGGTTTCGGCTCCCGACGCTAACTTATTTCTGGCTTGTACCCTCGGAATGGGTGTGCTAGGCTTCAGGCAGAAAGTACATCTCGACCTGGAGGTGAACCACCCGTGAGCAGCCTTGCCGAGGCCACCCGGGAGCAGTTGATGGCCACTAACGAGCACTATCAGAACCTCCGCAAAGAACATATCCGCTACGCATCAGAGCTTGAGCAACTGGCGATAAAAGCACACCTCAGTGAGCAGGAAAAGCTGGAAGAAATTCGATTAAAAAAACTTAAACTGCGGGTTAAAGACGAGATGGAGTTGCTCGTTCACCAGCAAGCTCAGACTCACTAATCGTTGGTGAGCAGTGCGATTGCCGGAGGGGGGCGCACCTAAGCGGGAGCGCCCCACCCCAAGCGCCCAAGTTGTCGCCGTGGCGGGCCCAAGTTGGGATTGTGGGCGCGCACTCGGGAGAGGCGCAGTGCCTCATCCGCCGGCAAGGTGGGCTGAGTTGAGAAATATGACCTCATGGTGAAGGATGGCTATTGGTACGGGTTGCCGCTGGTGCTGGTGACCGGGGGCCTTTTGGGCTTAGGCCTTTACTGGGCGGCCGCATTTTTCCTGATTCTCACCCTCTTCGTCCTCAATTTTTTTCGCGATCCCGATCGCGAAATTCCCATAGATCCCCGCGCCGTAGTCTCGCCGGCCGATGGTCGCGTGGTTGAGGTGCGGGAAGAACTCTTTGAAGGCCAGCCGATGCGAAGGGTGAGCATTTTCATGTCGCCACTCGACGTGCACGTGAACCGCGCGCCTATCGCCGGAATTATCCGGGAGATATCCTACAAGAAGGGAAGCTTCCAAATGGCGTCGAATGCCGCGGCGTCGGTGGAGAACGAGCAAAACGTGTTCACTATTTCCGGAGACCAGGGCGTGGTGGTGGTCAAGCAAATAGCGGGTTTGTTGGCCCGGCGGATCGTATTCTGGAAACGGAAAGGCGACCTGCTACAACGGGGGGAGCGGGTGGGATTGATCAAGTTCGGCTCGCGAGCAGATGTTATGATGGACCCCACGGTTGAATTACGCGTCAGAGAGGGTGATTATGTTCGGGCAGGAAGCAGCGTCATAGGGATGACTCCTCAAGTTGGGGCTGCGCTCGCGCCCGAGGTACCAGTGGCAGGATGAAAATTTGGAGGGGAGGATTTTGGAAACCGGGGAGCCAATCTTAAAGCCGGGAAAGACACGCCGATTCAAGCGCGGCATATACATTCTGCCCAGTTTGTTCACCGTCGGCTCGCTGGTCTGCGGCTATATTGCCATCCTCGCCACCCTGAAAGCCACGGGGATGGATGCGGAGCAAGGCCGGTTTGCCTTCGACACAGCCGCCAAGGCCATAGGGTGGGCGGTCCTTTTTGACGGCTTTGATGGACGCATCGCGCGCCTTACTAATTCCAGTTCGGATTTCGGCCGGGAATTTGATTCCCTGGCGGATGTTATTACTTTTGGTGTCGCGCCCGCCTTTCTGGCATTTGCCTGGGGGGTGCGCCCGGTTGAGGAAGTTTTCGGAACCCAATTGGTGCAACATTTGCGGGATGCCGGCTGGGTCGTAACCTTCGCTTTCCTGATTTGTGGCGCGGCCCGGCTGGCGCGCTTCAACGTGGACACGGGAAAACCGGCGAGCGACCGCAAGCACTTTGTGGGCCTTCCCATTCCGGCCGCGGCGGGTGTGATCGCCGCCCTGATTCATTGCATCAAGTGGCCGGTGAATGATTGGGTGTGGAGCCCGATCTGGTTAACTATCGTGGGCGTCCTGGGGTTCCTCATGGTCAGTAAGATGAGATATCCGAGTTTCAAGTCAATTGACTTGCGCCGCCGGCGACCCTATGTCGCCATCATTTTGATCGGGATCGTCATCTATGCCATTTGGACTTATTCCGAACCTGTGCTGCTCGCTCTCGCCCTGGTTTACGCTTTCTCCGGCCCTGTCTCCAAATTCGTCTCCAAGATTCGTCCCAATCCACCCACGCCGCAAGAGGTTCACGCCTCATGAAAACCTCTGCGGGCGGCTTTCGGGTGGCGGTGGTGGGCGCCTCTTCGCTGCTGGGCAAGGAATTGCTGGCGGTGCTCGAAGAACGCAAGTTCGCGATCTCCAGGCTTATCACGCCCGGCACCCTGAATGACTCCGAACCCGACCTGCCCGTTCTCAACCTCAGTGGGGGCTTGGAGGCTGTGGTCGCCGAAGTGGATGTGGGCGAGTCCGATTTGGATTTTGTATTCCTGGCCGGACCTGTTCATCAGTCGGCGAGGAGAGAGACACCCGAAACAGCGGACGATTCTTCGTTCCTCCAATCCACGCGGCGGCTTGCCGGCGCCACTCGCTGCCAAGTGATCGACCTGAACGGCTGCCTTGCCGGGGAAAGTGGCGGAGGTTTAAGCGTCCCCTTCCTTGGCATGGGTAACGTTCCCGATGCGCGTCCGGGTGGAAGTGCAAGCCCGCGCTTCCTCATATCCGCCCACTCCGCCACCATCGTGATCGGTGCCATAATTTTGAGGCTCGCTGAGCGGTTTCCAATGAAAAGCGCGGTGGTCCAGGTGTTTCAGCCGGTTTCTGAATTAGGAGCACAAGCCATTGATGAGCTCCAAAAACAAACACTGAATTTATTGAGCTTCCAGAAAATCCCGCAAACTGTTTTCGGCGCGCAATTGGCTTTCAATTTGTTGCCGCGGTTGGGGCGTAATCGGGGAAACAGTTTTAAGGGTTCGGGGAACCAATTGCAATCAGAGTTGGCAGCCCTGCTCGGCCCGGGCCTTCCCTTGCCTGCCCTACGAGTCCTTTACGCGCCGATTTTCCACTCCCTGGGCTGCTTGCTCTACCTCGACTTCGATCCGCCCGCGACTCTCGAAGTCCTTGCCCAGGGTTTAGGGCGCGAACCGATTACGATCAGAAAGACCTCTGACGGACCTCCCACGCAGGTGGAAGTTTCGGGCACAAGCGATATTGTGGTGGACGTACTGACCCCGGATGGCATCCATCCTGGCGGCGTCTGGATCTGGGCAGCTGCGGATAATCTCCGTCTCACGGCGGTGAATGCAGTTGAAATTGCGGAGAGCCTGAATGAGCAAATGCGAGCTTGAATCCAGGAAGATGCAACGGCAAGCAAATCTGTTCCGCGCCGGCCGCTGAAATGAATAAGAACTCAAAACCCGCTGGCCGCCGCTCCCCTCGGCTATTCGTTTCTGATTTCGTTTTTCCCGACTCCCGACTCCCGACTCCCTGCTCCCTGCACTACCGACTTCTGCTTTCTGCCTTATGCCTTCTCAGTTCTTCCTGCGGTTATCATGTGGCAGGCCGGGGCGACCGGTTGCCTCCGGAAGTCAAAACTATTGCCATTCCGATCTTCGTCAACAAGAGCCCACGCTTCAAAATCGAGCAAACACTTTCGGCAGCCATTACGCGGGAATTCGTCGAGCGAACAAAATTTAAAATCACCCCCAACCCCGCCCACGCCGACGCGGTCCTCAATGGAACGGTAACGGCGGTCAACACTGGGGTCGTCACCTTCGACCTCTCCACGGGCCGGGCCACAACCCTTCTGGTCCAGGTGATCGCTAAAATAGAGTTGGTGGATTCACACACCAGGAAGGTCTTGTTCTCGAATCCGTCTTATGTCTTCCGGGAAGAATATCAGATCAGCCAATCCTCGCCCTCGGTTTTTGAGGAGGACGAGCCTGCCCTGGAACGCCTGTCTCAAGACTTGGCCCGGACACTAGTTACTGACATTCTGGAGAATTTCTAGCAATGTGCCCCCTCTTCCAAGCTCGCCCCCCCCGCCCAGTCCCGCGCTTGGTCAGATTCCTTGGGTAGGGATCATTCTGACTCCAATGTGGCTGGGGAGCGCGACCTCCAACCAAGTAGAGTTTCAAGTGCCAGCGCACCCGCCATCGAAGTGACGTTTCCCGGCTGCGGAGGAATCATTCACCACACCAATTTAGAAAAGTAGGAGGCAGTTCGCTATCCCAACTCTCGCAACTAACCCAACTTTCGCAGTTGGGAACTATTTTGAGTAAAATTTGATCTCGGCGTTGGTCGAACCTCTTCTGAATCAATCCCGCCTTTTGGAGAATCGGTTGTAGTGCCGACCTATCCCCTTTGCAAGGGCTGAGCGATTTTGTCAGGATTCGCGCTGACCATGTTTTTGCACAGCAAAAGGCGATGCGAGGACGGCAAGGCACACCGCTATTTCAGCGTGGTGGAGAATCGCCGGGTGCGTTCGGGGCGAGTGGTGCAACAGCAGGTTTTGTTCTTGGGAGAGATCAATGACCGCCAGCAGAGAGCGTGGCGCAAGACGCTGGAACTGTTCGACGAAGCCGAGCAGCGGGCGGCGACAATCCACCGGCTGACGGACTTTACATAAAACTTTTTCGTTTCGTGTGTGGCAGGCAAGGGGTTAATCGCGAAAAGGCGAACAACACGGTTTCTCGACGGGTTTGGGCTCCATCAACTCGACGCGAGTCTGGTTGGGATCATAGAGGTTGAGCTGCCATTTGCCATCGCGGCCAATTTTGGGTTGTTCGGGTTTGAAGCCTCGCGCGACCAGCGTCTTATAGCCCTCCGCTACGCTGGGAACGCCCAGCGCCAGGTGATGCATCACGCCGAGGGTGCGAGGGCTCGGATTGTGAACGTTCAGCATGTACTCCAGCCAGTCGGTTCCCTCGGGGACGCGCATATCCACCCAATCCGTGCGATCGTCCTTCATGCCGCCGTGCCAGAATTCCTTGAATCCGAGGATGTCGCGGTAGAAACGGTCTGCGGCGGCCTGGTCTTGCACGGTCACACCGACGTGGATGATGCGCTGGGAAATTCTGGTGTCGGGCATAAACTTGCCGAAATTCTTGCTTTGGAGCGAGCCCGGCATGTACTGGACAAACTTGACGGTGTGGCCGTCCGGATCGTTCACTTCAAAACTCAGGTTGCCGTCCAACTGAGTCTTGAGTTTGTGTGGAACCTTGACTCCGCGGCTGGCCAGATAGTCGCGGAGTTTTTGAATGTCCGCGGTCTCAAAAGCGATGTGGGAGAGGCGGTCTTCCGAGGGACTCTTCAGCTCGGGAAAGATTTCGATATATTGGTGGTCGTTCACCTTGAAGTAGGTGAGCATCAAACCGCCGGCCGGTTTGTCCAGGGAGAAAGCCTCCTGAAAGCCCAGCTCGTGCCCGTAAAACTCGCGCGCCGCATTCAAATCGTCCGTCTTGAGGCCGATATAGGCCACGCCCACTATGGGCGGCCGTTGCACGGCTTGCGGCCCGGGCGGGGCTTGAGACTCATATACCCAATCAGGAATTGCGAGGGCAATTAAAAGAAGAGTGAGAGTGAGGAAGGGTTTTTTCATGATTTTTATTCTCTTGCTTCTTTAAAGGCAAATGAAAAGGATCCTCCGCTTCGCTCAGGATGACAGCCAAAAACGGAGGATGACAGCGAAAAACTCAGCATGAGAACGCTCCCATGCCACTGTTCTCCGGATATTTTTTATAATTGAGAATTCATAATTTCTTCAAATGTTGCCACGCTTCATTTCGCCCATCAAATAATCACACGACCTCACGCAAAGCGCCATGATGGTGAGGGTGGGATTCTGGCAGGCAGTCGAAGTGAAGCCCGCGCCGTCCATCACAAACAGATTCTTCACGTCGTGTGACTGCTGAAACTGGTTGAGCACGGATTTTTTGAGATCGTTGCCCATGCGGGCCACGCCCACCTCATGAATGCCGAGTCCGGGTTCGCGATCGTGGACGGTGTAGGGCTTGATGGTTTTGGCGCCGGAGGCTTCCATCATTTTGGTGGCTGTCGCCGCCATATCGTCAATCAGGCGGTGCTCATTTTCACCGTAGGCCATGTGTATGCGGAGCACGGGAATGCCAAACGTGTCTTCCACATTGGGGTCAATCTCCACGTAATTTTCCCAACGGGGGAGACATTCGCCAAATCCGCGCAGCAACATGGTGGAAGGCTGGTCGTTCATAATCGCCTTTTTGTAGGCCTCGCCGTAACCCGCCGCTTTGTAGTTGGGCTGAGGGTCGTCACCCCAGGTCTGGAATCCGAAACCGCGTATGTACTCGCGCGACTTTTGGCGGCCGGGCAGGTTCTGAAAGCGCGGAATATAGATGCCGCCGGGGCGATTAGGGCCGTTAAGGCTGGGTTTCACGGGAAGGTCGGGGAATTCACCATAAGCGCCACCGCCCATCCAGACGTGATCCATCAGGTAGTGACCCAGGACGCCGCTGGAATTGGCCAGTCCGTTCGGGTATTGGGAGTTGGCTGAATTCAGGAGCACGCGGACCGATTCCAGCGCTTGCGCGCACAAAATCACGGCGCGCCCGCGGACCTCGTGCGGCTCGCGCGTGTTGCGGTCAATGTAGAGGACGCCTCCGGCGCGATTGCGCCCGCCATCCATGAGCACTTTGTAGACCATGGCGTTGGGAATGTGCATGCAGTTGCCGCTCTTGACGGCATCGGCCACGGTGGTGAAAGCCGAATTGAAATAGGAATGGGTCTGGCAACCGCGGCTGCACGGCCCGCAGTAGTGGCAGGGCGCGCGGCCATTCAGCGGCTTGGTGAGATTGGCGAGGCGGCCCTGAGTGAGCGTCCAGCCCAGCTTCTCCTTCATCCGGTTGCGGACCAGTTGCTCCACGCAGGTGAAGTTCATGGGGGGCTGGAATTTGCCGTCGGGAAGCTGGGGCAGGCCCTCGGCGAGGCCCTCGATCCCGACGTATTCCTCCACCAAGTCATAGTAAGGCTCGATATGTTTGTAGCTGAGCGGCCAGTCTTCGCCGTAGCCGTCATACGAGGCGGCTTTAAAATCCAAATCGCTGAAGCGGTAGCTGTGGCGTCCCCAAAGGTTGGTGCGGCCGCCGGTAATTCGCACCCGTCCAACCCACTGGAAGGGCATGCCGGGAGCCGTCGTGTAAGGCTCCTCCAGATCGTTGGCGACCCAACTCTCGGTGGATTCGTGCACGCTCCCGGCCTGGATGGGCCGGGTTTTAGTGTAGAGTTTCCAAGCCTTATTGCGGTATTTGTATTTGAAGTCAGGCTCGTGCTCGGTAAAGTTGCTGTCTTTTTGAGGGCGCCCGGCATCCACTAACGCGACCTTGAGCCCCGCCTCGGCAAGTCGCTTGCACGCCCAGCCGCCGGATGCGCCGGAGCCGACGACGACCACATCAAAATTGGTTTTGGTCCGGTCAGGCACCGAAATACCTCCTGCGATCTGGCGCGGGGCTACCATCGGGAAATTATGAATTATAAATTAAATAGATCACTTGACCTGATATCGAGTATTCCATCGATTGATAATTCATAATTCATAATTATTCACTTTGGTTCAAACATTTCCTTTTTTCATTTCACTCATCAGGTAATCGCACGAGCGCACGCACAGCGCCATGATGGTGAGGGTGGGGTTCTGGCAGGCGGTGGAAGTGAATCCGGAGCCGTCCATCACGAACAAATTCTTCACGTCGTGCGTCTGCTGAAACTGGTTGAGCACGGACTTTTTGGGATCGTCCCCCATGCGGGCAATGCCCACTTCGTGAATGGCCCAACCGGGCCCGCCGGGGTGCGCCTCCGTCTGAACGTTTTTGGCCCCCGCCGCTTCCAGCATCTCTCCGGCGGACTGCGCCATGTCTTTCACCATGGCCATTTCGTTGTCGCCATAGGTCATGTGAATATTCAGGACAGGGATGCCGAACGCGTCGACCTGGTTGGGATTGATCTCCACGTAATTATCCCAGCGTGCCAAACATTCCCCGAATCCGCCCATGCCGATAAAAGTAACCGGGTCCTGCATGGCTTTCTTATAGGCGGCGCCAAAGCCCGGCGCGCCCCAGTTGAAGTCCACACCGCCCCCGCCTTGAAACCCGTAGCCGCGCAGGAATTTATTGGATTGCGGCCCTTTATGCGGGTTGCGAAAACGAATCACATAAATGCCGTCGGGGCGATTGGGCCCGTTGGCGGAGGGCTTGCCGGGCAGGCCTTCCAGTTGGCCGCCGGCGCCGCCCCCGGTGATGTGGTCCATCAGGTAATGTCCCAGAACGCCGCTGGAATTGGCAAGCCCGGCGGGATATTGCGTATTGGCGGAATTGAACAGGATGCGGACGGATTCCAGCGCTTGGGCGCACAAAACCACCGCCCGGGCATGGACTTCCTTCGGCTGGTGGGTGTTTCGATCGATGTAGAGAATTCCGGTGGCACGGTTGTTGCCCGCATCTGTCAGCACCTTGTACACCATGGCGTTCGGAATATGAGTACACTTGCCCGAGGCGACAGCGTCGGTCACGGTGGTAAAAGCGGAATTGAAATACGAATGGGTGACGCAACCACGCTCGCACGGGCCGCAGTAATGGCACGGGGCGCGCCCGTTGATGGGCTTGGTGATGTTGGCGCTGCGCCCCAGCGTGACGGTGCGGCCCAGCTTCTCTTTCACTTTGTTGCGCAGCAGGGTCTCCGCGCAGGTGAGGCCCATGGGCGGATGGAATTTCCCGTCCGGCAATTCGTAAACGCCTTCGGAAATGCCGGTGATGCCCACATATTCTTCAACGATGTCGTAATAAGGAGCCAGGTCTTTGTAGCTTAAGGGCCAGTCCGTGCCGTAGCCGTCGTGCGACGCGCCTTTGAAATCCAGGTCGCTCAACCGGTAACTTTGCCGCCCCCAAACGTTGGTGCGCCCGCCGGTCACGCGCAAACGGCCCTGCCAACTGAAAGGCATTTTGTCGGCGGTCGTGTAGGGCTCGTCCAGATCGTTGGCGAACCAGTCGTAGTTGTATTCCATGCAGGCATAGCAGTCTTTTTGGATGGGGCGGGTCTTACGGATGATTTCGGGCGCGCGATCGCGGTACTTTAATTTAAAAGCCGGCTCGTGCTCGGTGAAGTTCTTGTCCGATTGCGGTCGGCCGCAATCCACCATCGCCACCTTCAGCCCTGCTTCGGACAGCCTCTTCGCCGCCCAGCCTCCCGAAGCTCCCGAGCCCACCACAATGACGTCAAAATCACTTCCAGTTGATTGTGCCATCCCGATTTTCCCCCCCGGCCCCGGCCGCCAAATCGCGAGTTGCCTGATTGAACCCCTGCACGCAACTTATCACGCGAGTGAAAAAGCGTCAATCGGCTGAAACAAGACTGTCAAAGCTCTTTTAAAATGTCCCCTCTTTTACCTCGTTTAAAATGTCCCCTTTTTTGATTTTGTCTTTTGGTTTTGTTCTTGGTTTCTGTTTTTGTTTTTGCTCTTGGTTTTGTTTCTGTTCTTTCGCTGGCCTTGCC
>DASYZE010000078.1:0-46077 GCA_035946625.1 Terriglobia bacterium
GCCTCAGGTAATTGCCGAGTCATTTGTTCTCGCGCTTTTAGAACTTCCAGTCGCTTCATCAATACTAATGAAACGACACCGCTTGTCGGATGTCAAGAGTATTTTCCGATCTAGCACAACAAAAAGTGGGGGAGGGCAAGCCGAGGCTCATTAGAGTTTTTTAAGGATGGGGCCGTGGGTTATACTAAAACTCCTCCTGGACCAGCATGGGCATCGCTCCGCTCCGGCTAAAGTTCCAGGTCTGTTGCCGTGCTGAAGTCGATGTGGATTGGCCCGTCCATGAGATGAAGGAGATGGAAAATTGTGCGAAAGCTGATCATCGGAATTGATGTGGGGGGAACGAAAGTGGCGGGCGGACTGGTGACCCTGAAAGGCCGGCTGGTAGCGTCCGCCGTTGTGCCCACGCGGGCGGAGGAGGGCTTTAAGGTCAGTTACGGCCAAATCGTAAGCCTGATCGAGAACCTGATTCAGGAAGCGCACGGCAAGCACAATATCCGCGGCATAGGAATCTGCGCCCCGGGCCCTTTGAATCAGAAAACCGGGCTGGTGATCAATGCGCCCAACCTGCGTGGCTGGCGGGATATCAAACTGGGGCAGAAAATCGGAGACCATTTTGGGCTGCCCGCCAAAGTGGAGAATGACGCCAATGCCGCCGGACTGGCTGAGGTCCTGTTTGGAGCCGCCATGGGGCTTCGTGATGTTTTCTATGTGACCATTTCAACCGGAATCGGAACCGGGATCATCATCGACGGGAAAATTTATCACGGAAAAAACGGGGTTGCCGGCGAGGGGGGGCATATCTCGATTGACTTCCACAGCCCCTACCATTGTGGCTGCGGAACTTTCGGCTGTATCGAGGCTCTGGCCGCAGGCCCGGCGATGGCGCGCCGCGCGCGCGTCACCTTGGAGCAGGATTATAAAGCCAAAAGTTTACTGCGCGAGATGTGTCACGGCCAGGTGAGCCGTATCACACCCAAAATGATTCAGGAAGCCGCGCGTGCCAAGGACCGCATCGCGCAATCGGTCATTGACGATACGGGATTTTATCTGGGCGTCTGGCTGGCCGGAATGTTGACCCTGCTCGACCCGGAAGCAGTGGTGATTGGCGGAGGCGTGGCGCAGATCGGCCGGCCTCTCTTCCGAAAGATCAAGGAGACCATACCTCATTACACCATCAATCGCAGCTTCGCCTCCAAGACACCGTTGATTCCCGCCAAACTCCAAAGGCAGGTTGGAGTTTTCGGAGCGGCAAGCCTGTTTCTCCCGGGGGGCGAAGAAGCGGAAGGCGAATAACAGAAATAAGTCAGGGCTCAAGGTAGACTCTTATGACCACGGAGAGCGCCTCAACCGGCATCGTACTTTTTGCCCACGGCAGCAGGGTGCAGGACGCCAATCAGGGCGTCCGCAAACTGGCCAGGCAGGTTCAGGAGGCCGGGCCCTACCGACACGTGCGCGCTGCTTTTCTTGAATTGGCCCAGCCTGACCTGAACGCCGCGGTTGCTGAGGCGGTGGCCGCCGGCCTGCAGCGTGTGATTGTTATTCCGTACTTTCTGACCGAAGGCACACATCTCCGGCGTGATTTGCCCAATTTGATTGCACCCTTGAAACAGAAATATCCCCCCTTGGCCATTGAAGTTGGGCAGTCACTGGAGGACCATCCGTTGATGGCTTCCATAATTCTTGGCCGCGTTCAGGAAGTGGTAGGGGATCCGCAAGCCGGCCATTAGCCGGGCTTTGCAGCGGCAGCCCCACGGCCGCCGGACCGCCACATTATCATTGCTTGAGGGCAACGGCGGCGGCATCCCGCTGGAATCGGTACCGGTTCCGCCACTTCAACCGCTCAAGAAAGGCTGAGCGCGGGAGTTTTTGAAGCCAGTGCGCTATGAGGAAGATTCAGGATTTTCGCGAGCGTGGGCGCGACTTGAGTCAAATGGATTCTTCGCAAGTTCTTGCCACGCTTGATGCCAGACCCAACTGCCACAAAACATGCTTCGAGCCCCGGTTGCGACGGAAGGTGGCCATGGGCTCCGCGGTCACTGACGCTGTCACGAATAATGGGACCTTCAGTTCGGTCGGTAAAGTAATAGCCGCAGGCGGCATCGAGGATTAAGGCGGCATCGGGATCCGAGCCCAGCAAGCGCAGTTTCTTGCGGTTCACGATATCAGCCACGGCGCCCGTGGCCCGGATGCGGTTGATGGCGCGCCTCAGCGCCTGGCGGTCCTGAACAGTCGATTTCTTCAACCAGTAAACTGCGAAGGAACCGCCGGCGTGAATCGCTCCCAGCTTCTTGAGCTCCAGCGCGCCGGCAGCGTTCCTTCCCAATAATCCTTCCTGCTCGAGTGCCACCTGCGGCGCCGCTTCCTTTTCGACGGGGACAAAACCGTGATCTGACAGGACCGCGAGAGTGGCTTGTCTCCCCACTGCTCTCCTCACGCGGGCAATCTCGGCATCGGTACGCTCAAGCGCTGCGACCGCTTCGGGGGACAACGGGCCGAAATGGTGGGCCATATCGTCGTACACCACGAGGTGAATCAAAAGCAAGTCCGGGCGGCGATGTTGCCAAAGATAAAGAGCGGCCTCGGTCCGCAAGGTGTCGTGCGTGGGGTTGGGTGGAATCGACTGCAAGTTGTTTTTCACTTCTTCAAATAATCCCGGAGTCGAATTCAGCACGGCCGGTTCAAAATCCTGGTAGGGATCCGGCGCCGAAGGATCCCAAATCTCGGGAATGTTGTAATCAATGGCGCCGCCCGCGCTAACGGGCCAACCTATAGCCGCTGTTTTGAGCCCCGACGTTCGCGCCGCATCCCAAAGCGTGGGCACTTTGAGCGCCCGCGCGAACCAATGCCACGGCCTTGCTGAAGCGCTCGGGTCGCGTGAATCGAGGTGACTGTATATTCCATGGACCCGCGGCGGAACGCCCGTCACCAAGGTTGCGTGGGCAGGATAGGTGGTGGAGGGGAAAACGCTTTCCACCGCTTCGGCGCTTGCGCCGGCGATAACCAATTTCCGCAATGCGGGAATTTTTAAGTGGAAATCATCAGGCCGCAAGAGCAAGTCGGAGCGCAATCCGTCTACGGAAACAACCACCAGGCGGGGATTTTGAGCGAGCGCGGGTTGCATAGGCAATGCCCCTCCCTTGCGGGGCATCCGTTTTGCCCTTTGGGTTCGTCCCAAGACTCAATTCCTCCATGGCCGTAGCCACCCCGCTCGAAAACCTCGGGGACAATTCATCATAACAAATTGCAGGAGTCAGCAATCAGGATTGTGAATTGAAATATGCGGTTCCGTGTCAGCGGGCTTCAATTTGGACGGACCCGCCACTGGTGTGCATTCGCAGCTCAGCGCCACCTGATCCCAGGGTCCCACGCATGCTGGAAGTGGAGATGCGACCTACTACTGTGATCGGCAAATCACTGCGGACGCCGCCTCCCGAGGCAGAAGCGTCTATATTCAGGTTTACCTTCGGATCGAGCGCCGCGCGGACCGACCCGCCCGAGGTTTCAAGCTCTCCGCCTTTGTCATTTCCACGATCAAACCTGACTTCCACGGACCCGCCCGAGGTCTTGGCCACCACGCGTCCACCCGCGTCCTCAATATGGATCGAGCCACCCGAAGTGGAGGAATCCACGTCTCCCTCGACGCGCGCAATATGGATGGGACCGCCGCTGGTATTCCCAATGAACGAGCCGCTCAATGATTCCACTTCAATGCTGCCTCCGGAAGTCTCAGCCCGCACATTGCCCGTGACCTCGCGTAATAAAATATGGCCGCCGGAAGTTTCCGCCCTAAGTTGCCCCGCCAAATCTGAAACCTCTACGGAACCGCCTGAGGTTTTCAGTTGCGAGTCACCCTTGATCGAAAAGACTTTGACGCTTCCGCCGCCCGTTTTGACTTCCAACTGAGTCGAAGTAGGCACGCTAATCTCAAAATGCACAGAGAGGTTTCTCATCCAGTGGTCGTGAAAGGTTTTTCGGGCCGTAACCCGGGCGGTGCCCGGACCATCCTCAAAGCTGAAATTAAAGAGGCTTTCCAGGTCGTCCCGGTTCGAAGTGATGGTCACCTTGGCGCCGGACTCCTGGGTTCCGGTAATGGTCGCGCTGCCCGCGTCTGCGTCGAGCACGAAGCGGCCGCCCGGGTCGAGCTTCAATGTCTTTTCGATCTCGTGGTCGGCCCATGCGGGAATGGATACGCCCGCGAGCAGTGCTGTTATTCCTGCTGCTACCAATAAGACGCGATTTCTTCTCATTTTTTCCTCCTGCTATGCGGGCGTTCGTTTTATTGACGATGTGCTCGCTCTGGCGGTTCCTTTTCCACCGTCTGTGCAATTAGACGCGCACACCAGTCTGAGGTAAGCAATACTTCTAATCCGCCTCGCGGTAAATAAACACGCCTCCCATTCGAACCTTGACGTCGATGTTCTGCCTGCCCTGGGCATTCCAGAATGAAATCCTTTGGCCCAGACCGGCGCTGTCTGAACTCAAACCCTGAAGGTCGCTTTGAACATACCCCAGCCAGGCATGGGCTGTTAGGGAGCGCAGGTCGTAAAGGTGGGGAACGTCTATTTCCACGTCGCCATAATTCACCCGCAACTCTTCGTGGCCCACAATGCCGGCAATCGTCACGTCGCCATCCACGCACTTCAGCTTGAGATTCGAATCGAAAGGCATACGAATTCTAAAGTTGACGGTCAGATTGGATTCGTTGCGAAAAGGCCGCCAAAGCTTTCGCGAAGGATAGATGGTGGTGAGCCTCACTTCCTGATCGCGGCCTTCCAGGCGCACCTTAATTTGGCCGTAAAGCGGCTTGGCCTTGGCCTCCGAACGAGCGCGCACAACTTTTTCCACCTCAACCTCCACCCGTGGTTCATCCCAACCGTCAATGTGGAGGTCTCCGACCCGGGAATTAATCACCAAGGTCCCGAAAGAAAAAAGACGGGCGGATTGATGCGAAACCTGGCTGAATTCGTCGGCACGCAAAAGAGTCGTCGAGGGTCCGCAACAAATAACAGCCAGAGCCAGCAGAAACATGTTCAAGGGCAGCCCGCAACCTCCACACATCTTCCGCAATCCCTTTAACATATTCCAACCTTGCGTAGCTCCGTTGACCCTCTCAGCCTCTTCCTCTGGCTGGTTCAAAAGCAACCTGGATTCTCGTTCCGGAGCAACAACCGTTTCTTTGCTTACAACATTCTATACGAGAATCAAGCTGGATTGGTTCTCGCTGGATTGACAAAAACACTCGGGGCCGGTTCACTCGGTTTATAATCCCGATATGGCAAAACTCAATTCTGTAACCCAGATGGCGGCCTCCCTCAATGAATTCAGGCGATACAAAACACTAGCCGAGCGGGCGATGGCGCAAATCCAGGACGAGCAGCTTTTGGTGACGTTAGATCCCGAATCGAATTCAATTGCCGTCATTGTAAAACACCTGGCGGGTAACATGCGCTCGCGTTGGATGGATTTTCTGACCACCGACGGCGAGAAACCCGACCGCAACCGCGACTCCGAATTTGAGTCGCCCCCCGCCCCCCGCGCTGAGCTGTTGCGGCTATGGGAATGGGGGTGGAGTTTTGTTTTTAGCGCCCTCGAACCGCTTACCGATGCGGACTTGGCGCGCACGGTCCACATCCGCACCGAACCTTACTCCGTCCACGAGGCCATCCAGCGCCAACTGGCGCATTACGCCTATCACGTGGGCCAAATCGTTTTCCTCGCCAAACATTTTCGGTCGGCCCGGTGGAAATCGCTGAGCATTCCTCGCGGAAAATCGAAGGATTTTGATATGAAGGTTGCGCGCGGAGAAGCCAGCCAGAAGAAGGCGCAATAAACAATCTTCCCACCCAGGGCTGGCGCCGGGTCAGGAGAAATCGGGCGCCAAGCCCGTCGGCCCTCGCCACCGGATTTCTCAGACCGTGTTCCCACCGCCCAACGGGATGTGCTAGACTTCCTGTTCACATCCCCAGCGGTAATTAAAGTGAGGGCGAAAATGGAAGCCGTGGGAAAACTTTTGCCCGCAATTTTCAAAAGACAGATGCGGCGCGACGACACTCGTCTGGTCGAACTTCTGGTCCCCTTCTGGCAGAGGGCCGCCGGACGGGGCATTGCGGAGAACTCAACGCCCGTCCACTTTGGGGCGGGAACCCTGACCCTGGAAACTACGTGCCCGACGTGGGCCATACAATTGAGAAATATGACGGAGGAAATCCGGGCCGGGATAAACAATTTTATGGGGGCTCCCATCGTAAAAAAAATCCGGGTGCAGCTTGCGCCCAAGCTTGGGCAGAGAGAACCCGAGATAATTCAGGAAAAGCCTCGCGAGCCCGGAACACTCCGAATGGCGGCCGGAAAGGAGCCCATCAGTGGGGCAGCGGGTAGAGATCGCGTGTTGAACAAACTGAAAGCAAAAGTTACCATGCGCAGAGAAGGCAGGCTCGACTCATGCCATTGACTGAAAAAGACGCGCGCTACGTGGCCGAACTTGCCCACCTGGAATTGAGCGCAGACGAGGTGCGTAAGTTCCTGCCCCAATTGGACTCCATTTTGCTCTATGTCGAGAAACTAAACCAATTGGATACGACTCAGATTGATCCTATGGCCCAGGTCACCGTTTCGGCTTCGGAGAATATTTCATTGCGTCCCGATGAGGTTCACCCAACTTTTGACCAGGCCATCGCGCTTGCCAGCGCTCCCGAGCAGGCGGCAGGCTGCTTCAAGGTCCCTCGCGTTATCGAAAGAGAATAATTGCGAACCTTCAAGCAAGTGGCTGCGCTAAACTCTAAATTTCCTCTGTGACATATATGGATTTGACTGCGTTGACATCGACTCAAATTCGTGAGCTGCTGGTGAAAAAGGAATTCACCGCTCAGGAACTGGTGCGCGCACACCTTGATAATATTGAGCGGAAAGACGGCGAGGTACGCTCCTATCTTACGCTTTCCCCCGAGCGCGCCCTGGAGCAGGCCGGCAAAATTGACAAAATGATCCGGGTGGGCGAGCCGCTCCCACCTTTGGCCGGTGTGCCGGCCGCGATTAAAGACGTGATCCTTACCCAAAATGTACGGACCACTTGCGGGTCGAAGATTCTGGAAAATTATATTCCCCCTTATGATGCGACGGCCACCGAGCGCCTGGAGCGCGCCGGCGCGTGCATTCTGGGGAAAACCAACTGCGACGAGTTTGCCATGGGCTCTTCCACGGAGAACTCAGGCTATTTTACCACTCGAAATCCTCACGACCTCACGCGCGTGCCCGGCGGTTCGAGCGGCGGTTCAGCCGCGGCGGTGGCCGCCCATCTGGCCACCGTGGCCCTGGGCTCCGATACGGGCGGTTCCATTCGCCAGCCCGCGGCGTTTTGCGGCACGGTGGGCATGATGGGAACTTATGGCCGCGTCTCACGTTTTGGCCTGGTCGCTTTTGCTTCGTCACTCGACCACATTGGACCTTTCGGGCGCACCGTGCGCGATGTGGCGGTCGTTCTCGAGGTCATAGCCGGGCGCGACGCGAAAGACTCGACCTCCGCCGACATTCCCGTACCTGCTTACGCGTCCTCTCTGGACAAGGATATTCGCGGCCTCAAAATCGGCATCCCTCAGGAATACTTTACCGGGTTGAGCGCGACCGTTGGAGACAACATTGAAAAGGGAATCCAATTGCTGAGGCGTCTCGGCTGCACCACTGAATCCATCAGCCTCCCGCACACCGATTACGCCATCGCCTGCTACTACCTTATTGCTACCGCCGAGGCAAGCTCCAATCTTGCGCGCTACGATGGTGTGCGCTATGGTTTCCGGTCGCCCAATTACCAGGGCCTGCGCGACATGTACAAGAAAACGCGCGAGGGCGGGTTTGGAGCCGAAGTGAAGCGCCGCATCATGCTCGGCACCCACGCTTTAAGTTCCGGATATTATGACGCCTATTATCTGAAAGCGCAGAAAGTCCGGACGCTGATCGCCAGGGATTTTGTGGAGGCTTTTGACGAAGTCGATGTGATTTTAACCCCCACTTCACCCAGTCCCGCCTTCAAGCTGGGCGAATTGGTGGACGATCCATTGCAGATGTACCTGGCGGATATTTACACCGTCACCGCTGATCTCGCCGGCGTTCCCGGTATTTCGCTTCCTTGCGGAAAAACAAAAGATTCCCCTCGCCTTCCCATTGGTGTGCAACTCCTCGGCAAACACTTTGACGAGGAGCGCCTCCTGCAGGTGGCCCACGCCTTCGAAAAAGCCGGCGGGTTTGAAATCGCCTGAGCGCACCTTAGTACCACATCTACATTCTTAAACGCTTGCGGTTAAGTTGGGGGTTGGTCGGAATGTGGGTGGCCTTGCCCTTGGCAATTCTTTCGGCAGTCCACGCCGCAGCGGCAGCGTCAAGCAAGTCGTCCGCGCGCGCTTCGCGCCGGACCAGTTGGGAAACATGTTGTTTGATTTCTGGATATTGAAACGACAAGAGTTTTTGACGGTCACGGTGTCCTTCCGCTTTTCGCTTGGAATATCGCATGGATACAAATCCATTAAGCGCCCAAGAGCAAACCTCCGGATGGACTTCATAAATCCGCGACTGCTCCTTCTGCGACATGAGCATGTCTACCTCCAGAATCTTTTTGCATATAGCGTAAGTCTGTTTCGTCAGGGCCTTCCCACAGGCTTTACGATTCAACGCGCAAGCTTGTTGGTAGTTCATTGCATTCAGGGCTGAACGAACGGGAGGAGGGAATACGCTGGTGCTCCTCGGTTTCCCGAGCTGCCGGCGGGCGTTTAAGTCGCAATCCCTTGAACTTGAGTCTGGCAGCCCTATGGGTATGTCAACGGCGCTGAGCTTGGCGCTCTGGATCTCACTGATTACATCGGCGAAGCTGCAATGGACTTTAACTTCGGTTTGGCGAGACTGAAGGTTTAGCTTGAAACAAAGCCACCCTCCAGAACACCCATCGACGCCTATCACGATAGAGTCCTTCGGCATTTTCACTCGTGACGTCTGCGTCTAACTCACCTTGACCTCATAAGATTTGCCCAGAGGCTGAAATTCTTCGGTTTACCGGCGCTCGAGTCTTTTTCGGATGCGTTCAAATTGCCGCAAGGTCTCCTGGAAATAAAGACGCTCTCCGCAATGGAGACAAACGTCGGCCCGAACCCTAACCACAGCTGTGTTGTTTCCGCCGCGCCACACACTGAGGCCCGGCGTCTGCTCGATGACCTGCCGTTTCCGTTCCCACAGTCCAGCCATATCCAGGCCGTTTTTGGTTACCGACATTGCTAGGGCTTGCTCCGCAGGAAAAGCCGCCAAGCCGATCACAGCGTCGATTGCCTTTCCACTCACCTCTGTGTCCGGCTCCGGTAATCCCGCCGAGGCGAAGGTCGATGCGACGATACGACCCAGGTCCTCCGATGATGGCAGTGGCTCGTCCATCAAAAACACATCCTCCGCCAATTCGGGAGGAAGTGTTGAACCTGAGGTCATCAAGAGCGCCAGCATGCACCCCTTGGCCTTATACGAGTCCCGGAGGTTCCAGATGCCCTGTGCAACCACAGCGTCGGTGAAGAAGCGCTGCCCATTGGCGAAGAACAGAATCGCGTCCTGACCGAGCTTTTCGGCAAGAGTCAGGGCATCCGAGGGCCGAACTGAGGCCATTGCCGGATCGCCGCCGTCAAGCACGCGTCGGGCTTCGGCCTTGCCAGCCTCGTTAAGTCCGGCTAGTCCGCGCATGACGTCCCAGTGGAGCACGGGAGTTTCATCCCCTTTGCCGTTGAGGACTCCGAGCACCGTCTCGACGGTGCCGGCGGGGTCCGGCGTGCGCATTGCAACGAGCGGCGTTGATACTCGCAGAGCCGCCTTCAGTGTTTCGACAAAATCCTGCATAGTGCGAATCATGGTCGAGAATCCTTATGACTGCGGCATTTCAAACAGCACTTTGCTGCATTTGTCGAAACTCCTCGTGCGCGCCGCGGAGGATTCCTTTAAGCTCTTCTTCTTCCTGCGCCGACAGATGAACAAAGGGTGGCTGGCTTGCCTTAAAAGTATCGAAGCACCGTTCAAGTAACTCGTCCCATTGCGCGGCCTCTACTAACTTGACGCACCCGCGGCACGCGGCCCAGCCACCTGTCGAATTGAGGTACACCGGAAGCCCGTCGGGCGTCTTGAGTTGGGCGGCGGTGATATTCTCGGCCGTGTAGATCCGAAAGACATCCTGGAATGAACAAGAGTCGCAGAATGCGCCGCAGGTGACCGGCGGGAATCTTTCATCGACTTCACACATGTCAAAGTCTTTCCTTTGTTAAAGAGGAGGGGTAGCTCTTATAGCTCTTTGCCTTTTAGGAGGACAAGGTCAAGAAACCATAGCTGTTCTACTTTTCCGAGATTGAGTTCTTGAGGGTGCTGTTTAATGAAGGCGAGGATATCCTTTTCATGGAAGCGGTGAATGTCGTGGCCATTGCTGTTGTGCCGCTGCGTGCCTTGTGGCCGGCTGTGGAGCCAACCATTCGCAATCCACTTCTGAATTTTGCGATGGTCCTCGCCCAAGCATTCCTCAAGATCGCGCATCGTGTAGCCTTCCCTGACACGCCGCGAGTGGCCCAGGGCTTTGATCTTCATTACGACAGACGATTCCGTCCGCTTCAGGCGCTTGGCGATTGCGCCCGTCGAAACCTTTCCTAGCAAATTGTCGAGAGTGTCCAATTCCTGCTGCGTCCACCGTCGGCGATCCTGGTGCATGGTCAATCCGAGGCGCTGCGCCTGTCGCTTGATGTACCAGCGAGGAAACCCGGTCCGCCGCATCAGGGCGCTGATCACGCGGCCCCGTTGTTGCAAACCTCCGTAATAGTGAGCGCGCATAAAAGCGTCGTGTTGACCCAGCCAAATATACTTGAGGCCGCGCCGGCGTCGCACAGACGGGCATGTCAGGTAACGCTTCGGGAGCCATGGCGCGCTTCCTTCCAGTGCTTCTTCAATTGTTGCGCCTCGTTGCTCGCACACCATGGTCACGTGCCCCCGTTCGCGGCGCATTGAGTGGCAGTATCAATGAGTTCTCGAAACTCGGGCTGGAATGCGTCGAGTAAACGGAGCGTGTAGCCCAAGCCTTCGGCTTTCAGCCGGAATGCTTGGGCAACTTGGGGATCTGACTCACGGCCCGCTTGCCGATTCCAGGATTCAATTTGCACTTCAACGTTGGTGACCAAGTTCTCGTACAGATACCGATTGAATCTCGTGGTTCTCTCAGCGACGCTGTGCGTGCCGACAGTGCGCCGCGTTTGGCCAGAAGGGACCGTGCTCGCCTCGTCCTGCACTGTTTGCCTCGTATTGATTTCTTCGATCATGGCTTTTTTCTCTCTTCTCTTCTTTTCTCTTCTGCTTCAGGCCGCGCGTCCCAAAGTAAGTGGGGCCTGCTCGCCGGGCCAAAGGCTGCTTTTTTGGAGGGGCCGAAAAATCTCGCTCGGTGATTGATTTTTCGGAGGAACCGGAACCGGGAGGGTGGCCGTCAACTGACGGACAAAGCAGAAGCCCGCCGCGCCGCCAGCGCGCAGGGTTCGTCCACATCTCGCCATGCCCGCGAGAACAAGGGGCGCTAGAAATGGAGAGTGACCGGCGAAATCAAGGCTGACAGGCGGAGAAAGATGTGGGAGCCGGGCGGGGGTAGACGAAAGTAACCCGTAGCGCCAGGACGAAGCGATTGACATCGGTGGGAACTTTTGGTAACTTCATATCGTATTCCGATAAGAGGAGGCTATGGGCGAAAAACGCACTGATCTTTTACGCGGAACACTCGATTTGCTGGTTTTGAAAGCAATTTCCCTGGAACCCTTGCATGGAGTCGCCATTTCCCGGCGCATCACGCAGATCACCAGGGGAGCCTTTCAGGTCAGCTTCGGTTCGCTCTTCCCCTCACTGCACCGCATGGAGGAAAGGGGATGGGTAGAAGCCGAGTGGCGCTCCTCCGACAACAATCGCCGAGCCAAGTATTACCGTCTCACCTCCACCGGGCGCGCCCAACTCAAAACAGAAGAGCGGCAATGGAACCAAGTGGTAAAGATCATGGCGGCGGCCGTTGAATCTTCGTGAATCAGGACGGGAGGCACCGTGTCAAAGCGAATTGTGAGCCTGTTCCGAAACCTCTTGCGCAAGCGTGCGTTCGAGCAGGCGCTGGAGGATGAACTCCAGTCTTCTGTGGAAGTCCTCACTCAGGAAAAAATGAAGGAAGGGTTCTCGCAATCGGCAGCCCGGCGGGAAGCGCTCATCGAACTCGGCGGAGTTGAGCAAGTCAAGGAGGAGGTGCGCGCCGCCCGCGCCGGGCGCATTCTGGAGGACTTCGCCAGGGACATTCGTTTCGGATTTCGCGCTCTGGCCAAATCGCCCGGCTTCGCGGCTGTGGCTATTCTCACGCTCGCACTCGGCATCGCCGCGAACAGCACCATATTCAGTTGGATCAATTCCACCATTCTCAATCCCATTCCTGGCATCTCGCATACCAGCGACCTGGTCACCGTCATGCGGGGAGAACGCAGCGAGCACCCGACTCCACCGTTCTCTTACTTGGACTACCGCGACCTGCGCGACAATAACCGCAGCTTATCCGGTCTCCTGGGCTTTCATCACGATTTCATGTATCTCACAGGAAACGGTGAGCCGGCGCGCCTTTGGGGAGCGCTGACATCCGCGAATTACTTCGACGTATTGGGCGTGCGCCCGATCCTGGGGCGCGGGTTTTCGCCGGAAGAGGAACAAAAGCCTGGAAGTGTCGTGGTCATCAGTTATGGTTTGTGGCAAAGCCATTTCGGGGCAGACCGCTCCGTGGTCGGTAAGACGATCGCAATCGATCTGCACCCCTACACCATCATCGGAGTCACTCCGCCGGGCTTCCAGGGATGCTTTACCGGGCTGCGCACGGACCTGTGGATACCTTTGATGCTGGACCGGGAGGTATGGGGGTCGAACCGGCCCGCTGATCGCGGTGCGTTCTGGCTCAATGTTTATGGGCGCCTCAAGCCGGGTGTCTCCCCACAGCAGGCCGAGGGAGATCTGAATCAACTCATGGAGAGAATTGCGGAGGCCTATCCCGAGGCGCACCAAGGAAGTCCCAACCAGATCAGCCTGGATCCGCTCTGGCGGTCGCCCTTTGGGACCAACGTTTATTTATACAAAACTCTGCCGCTGCTGCAGGGGCTCGCGTTGGTGTTGATGCTACTGGCCTGCGCGAACGTGGCGAATTTGCTGCTGGTGCGTTCGATGGGGAGGCGGCGTGAAATCGCGATTCGACTGGCGGTGGGCGCGGGCCGGGGACAGGTGGTCCGGCAACTTCTGGTAGAAAGTCTCTTGCTGGCTCTGGCGGGGGGCGGAATCGCCATGCTGATGATGACCTGGACTGCGGGGACTCTCGCGCATTTTGACCCGGCCACCCCCCTCCCGCTTTCGCTGAATGGACGCGCGGACCTTCGCGTGCTTCTCATCACGCTGGGCTTTTCACTCTTGACCGCCTTGTTGTTTGGCACGCTGCCGGCCTGGCGCACCTCATCAATTAACCCGGTCGCGGTGATCAAGGAAGAGGCCGGCAGTATTTCCGGCGGGCTCCACAAGTCGCGCCTTGCCGGGGGACTTGTAGTCGGGCAAATCTCGCTTTCGCTGCTCCTGCTGATCTGCGCCGGCCTTTTCATCCGCAGCCTCGACATGGAGCGACGCTCCGACATCGGCTTTGACCCCAACCGGGTTGTGCTGGCGTCCTACGTGCCCTTGCCCGACCACCTGAAATTTGGCCGGGATTTGCTGGCCAAGCTCGAGAGCACGCCCGGGGTCGAGTCCGCGACGTTGGCGGACTTTTCTCCACTCAACTTCACCGTCCACACCGATTTTATTGAAGTTGGCGGCTACGTACCACAGCCTCATGAGTCGATGGAAATCTCGCTCGGCGTCGTCGGGCCCAAGTACTTCAGCATGATGAAAACGGGGCTGATTTCGGGACGCGATTTCACCGATCACGACGGCCCCGGCGCCCAGCTCGTCGCGATTGTGAATCAGGCGTTTGTGGACCGCTTTTGGCCGGGCCAGGACGCACTCGGCAAAAGGATTTGCAGGTCGGGCCGATGGTTCACAGTCGTCGGCGTGGCGCGAAATGCCAAGTACCGGCGGCTGATCTATGGCCCGGAGCCGGTCTTTTATTTGCCCCTCTTCCAGGACGATCGGACCCCGGTGATCGTTCACGTGCGGGTCTCCGGCGACCCGCGATCGTTCCAACTGCAGGTCGCGGAAGCGATCCGCGCGGTTGACGCCGGCTCACCGCGCAGCTCTGCATTTGGATCAACCTCTTCGCCCGTCTTTGATGTGACGACCCTGGAGGACAGCATGCAGCTCGGCGACATTTTTGAAAGGTTCGCCGCAACCTTTGCGGGTTCGTTCGGATTTCTGGCCCTCGCTCTGGCCACCGTGGGCATCTATGGAGTGGTTGCCTACGCGACCCGCCAGCGCACGCGCGAGATTGCTATCCGCATGGCTTTGGGGGCGAAGCGCGGCGATGTCCTCGGGTTGGTTGTGGCCCAGGGTCTCCGGTTGACACTTGCCGGCCTGGGCGTGGGCCTTGTGGCGTCCGTTGCCCTGACGCGCTTCCTGCGCGGCCAGCTTTTCGGCGTCACCTCCACCGACCCGCCGACATTTATTGCGGTCTCCCTGATTCTAACGAGCGTCGCGCTGTTGGCAAGTTACATTCCAGCCCGTCGCGCCGCGAAGGTGGACCCGATAGTTGCCTTGAGATATGAGTAGCTGAGGACGTTGGCCGATAATCTAGTTATCCGTCCAGGCCGCTTGCACCGGCCCCCTTCATTAACAACAAATCAAGGAGCCACACCTGGTCAACCTTCCCGAGATTGATTTCCTGCGGATTTGCCTTCAGGATGTTACGTAACCCATATCTTTGCCGCCCGACGGTCTTTATGCTTCCAATTTAACGCGGCAAGGTTATGCTTCCTGAGATTCATACTTCCCTTTTCTCTTATGGTTGCATGGTAACGTGATGCGTTGGAATCCCCAAGCGCTCCCTATTCTGACGGACGAGCTCCACAATATGGGCACCTTGCATGGTGGCAGGCAGCAACGAGCCAACTCGACCATAGGACGGGTAAATACCCCGATTGTTCAAGTCCAGGACAATGCGCGCAACCTCGGGCGCTAGGGCGACTCGGACTTGACGGGCGGCTTGCCTCTTCCAGTCAAGGTGCCTGACCTGGAGCGGGCAACTTGCCTCCACGAAAGACTCTTGAAGATTACATCGCTCCTTGTCCAACCGCTTCGCCGACTGATGAAGTGAGGGTGGTGACTCTTCATTCAGGGCGTTTTCTGCCGCACTTTGAGGCACCGCCCGCCGCTTATTAGCGCGGTCCGCCAGAGATGCGTAAAGCCTTCCCTCAGGAACGCTTCAACGAAAAAACTCTGCCGGTCACGCGACATCTCTGTTTTTATTTTTTCTCAGAACAACGTCAACTGGTCGGACATCGCCGCGGCGTTCGAACGACGTGAGACTTTCCTTCGCTTCGCGTCCTCCAACGACGCGCCGAACATCAGCAACTGATCCACTACTGCAAGACTGGTTTGCGGCGAAACCGCGACGTCGGACACTGCGTCGACCAAAGACTCCGACTCGGGTTTCTGTTCAATCTCAGCCCGCACCCCGAATACTTCCTGCTGTTCTTGCTGCAATCGTTTCCACACGGCCGATGCACTTTCACCGATCCCTTTTTCTGTGACCAATTCCCGCGCCATGGCCATCAGGATATCTTCACCCTCATCCATGCCCTGAAGTCCTTCGGCGGAGAACTTTCCTTCCATCGCCAACGACACCAGCAGCTTTCTGCCCATGAGACGGAGGCAGGTTTCTTGCATAGTGCCTGCGTATTGCAGAAACTTGACCGTCACGTTACGGTGCTGACCGATCCTCCATGAGCGCCGGCTGGCTTGCCGAAGCGTATATGTCGAATACCCAGATTCGTAGAAGAGAATCGTGGGAAACTCCAACAAGTCGAGACCAGTCTGCACGAGCCTCGGATGCGAAATGACTGCCTGCACGCCAGCGCGCAACCGACTGGGACTGTGGTGCTTTCGATTGACGGCTCGGCGGTGGCAGCCACCATTTCCGGATCGTGGAACGCGCTGAGTGCGACCTACTCCTCCACCACGCTCGCCGCGGGCTCGCATACGGTCTCGGTAAGTTACACCAACATCGACGGCAACATCGCGGGCAGCAGCGGGAATCTGGCCGGCAACCAGGTGGTGCAGTACGGCTTCGTGGGCCTGCTCTCGCCCTACGCCGCTCCGCCAACTGCTTACAAGATCAAGAGTGCGATTCCGTTGAAGTGGCAATATACCGACGTCAATGGGAACGTAGTCGCCAGCTCGAATGCCAATCCGGTGATCCAAATCTTTGCCATGCCGGGCTGCAGTTCGACGAGCGACACGGCCATCCTGGTGGATGACGCCGGCTCGAGCGGCTATCAATACGATTCCACCACCAACACCTGGCAATTCAACTGGAAGACCAGCCCGAGTACGGTTGCGTCGGGGTGCTATGGCATCACGATTACAAGCAACCAGAGTGGCCAGACCAACGGGGCCTTCCCTATCCAGTTACGCAATTAGGCGAGGCCCTCTCGGGGAGCGCGCGTCCATGACGCGGGCTCCCCGAAGGCTTCCTCAAGATTCGCCCGAATCGAGGGAGATACTATGAGGCATTCAATGTTCAATCGGACCCATTACCGGCTCGCAGGATGTGCCGTGCTTCTCATTTTCTCGGCTCGGTTGCGGGGGCTTGAACCGGGGCGCCGAGACATCAGTCCTCGGGGCATGGTAGGGCTTGGTGCCGGAGAAACGATTACTTTACGCGCCACAGCGGAGGCGCACGACCGGGGGTGCCATGCTCAAGTAGGATTCGAAAACGCGGATGGCCGGCTGGTTACGCGCTCGCTGAATGTGAACCTGGCGCCGGGCCTTTCCTCTTCGACGCACTACGTTGTGGCGGGTGTGTTGTCGGGCCGGATGGCGGTTCGGCCTGTGGCCTGGATTGAAGGAGCTGGCGATGCAGATGGCGACTGCACGCTGGCCGCCCAAATCTCTGACCCGGCGGGGAAGGTTGTGCGCAAACTCACCGCCGGCCCGGACTGCAAGGGACGGGCATGTTCCGGCATAACCGTATCCGCCCTGGGCTCCTCAACGTTGCGCCTGTATGTTGCGGCCGCAAAGGGCAAGGTCTGCCGCGCGCAAATGGGGTTCCGGCTTTCCAATGGAAGAGCCAGTGCGGTTTCCAAATATGTCACCCTTTTGCCCGATCACGCTGAGTATTTGAGTTGGCGTTCTGGCGATGATGATTTCTCACTCACCGACTCGGTGACGCCCGTGGCCGCCATGCACCAAAGGGATGCCTGTGTGGCGACGGCGGAAACATTCGCATCAGAGAACGAGCCCGCCACCAGTATGATTCCGGTGCACAGCTATGTTTTTCCAGTGGTCGGACTCGCTTCCGACCCTGCGTCAATTACCAAAACCATTCATACGCTCGAGGAAAACCTTCGATCCAATCCCGACGACCTCTGGGTCATCAACGCCCTCGCCCAAGTTTATGACCGGCACGGGGAGCAGCAGCAGGCGATCAAGCTGCTCTCCAGCGCAGTTGGAATCTACCCGCGGGCTTCAGAAAGTTGGCTGCTCCTTGCCAAGCTTCAGTATGGGCAGGGCGACTATAAAGCCGCCATTACGGCGCTGGAAAGATGTCTGGCTCTTGACCCGGAAAATAATGTGGCGCGCGCCGCCTACGCCGACTCGCTGACTCAGGATGGTCGCGTGGATGAGGCGGGCGGACTTTTCGCGCAACTCCTCCAGGACGACCGGACGCGCACGCCCGCCGTGCTCACGGCCTATGCGGACTTACTCCGCCAGGAAGGGCGCTTGGCGGAGACGCTCGACGCGGTTGAGCAGGCCAATACTCGCCACCCCAACTGTCGGCGAACGCTTTGCGTCCAATCCACCATCTTGATGTCGTTGAAGCGCTTGCCCGAGGCCACCCAATCGGCCGAGCAGGCGGTTCGCCTGGACTCCAACTCCCGTCCGGCCCGGCTGCTTTTGGCGCGGTTATATTTCGTCCAAGGCAAAAAGCAGGAGGCCGCAGCGCAAGTGGCTTGGCTCCAAGCCAATTTCAAGCCAGCGCACTAACTTCGCCGCGGGGGCAATGCGGGTGAGGGGATACCTTTCCACCATCATCCATCTTTCTTCCACCGCCCGCGGCGTCTGGCGCAAAACCACTTTCTTTGTTCCCTAAAAGCGGGATAATTTCTCGTTGCACGGCTCGGTTCCTCCGCAGATCTTTTTTAACCAAACTACAATTTAACGGATGGCAATTGAACCGTACCCCTCAATTTCGGAATTCGGGTTGATCAGGACGGCAGCTTTTTTTATTCGTAGGGACAACCGTAAGAATTGTGGCCACACCGCTACGGATCTCTCGCCGCGCCATGAATATTCCGTTCCTGCTCTTTGGGCGTGGGCCAAGCTAACCCACGCGCCATGCAGTGAAAATGCTGGCCCCCGCCGCGAGCTTTGAAGTGGAGGTCCCCGTTACCGGCCCCAGCCGTGATAGAATCGCCAGCTATATTCAAGGGCCGAAACCAAATTTCGGGCTGCGAATAAATCCACCAACGCAAGGAACCTAAAACCAAGGAGAAGTCTAGCCATGACCAAAATCAAGGGAATCCGATTGGCCGTAATGTTTGCGAGCGTCCTTTTGTTGGGTGCCATTTCCACGTATGCGCAGGCCACCCGAACCTGGGTATCCGGAGTAGGAGACGATGCCAACCCGTGCAGCCGCACGGCGCCTTGCAAGACTTTCGCGGGCGCGATCTCCAAGACGGCCGCCGGCGGGGAGATTGACGCATTGGATCCGGGCGGGTTCGGCGGCGTGACCATCACCAAATCCATCACCTTGGACGGCGGAGGAGGCCAGGTGGGCTCCGTCTTGGTCAGCGGCACCAATGGGATAACCGTCGTTGCGGGGTCCAGCGATGTGGTAACTCTACGCAACCTCCAAATCAACGGAATCGGAAGCGGCCTCAGCGGCGTCCGCTTCAATAGCGGTGCAGTGCTTGACATCCAACACTGTAAGATTTTCAATTTTTCCCTGAACGGAATCGATGTTGAGGTCAGCTCTGCGGCAGACGTGATTGTCGCAGACACCACCAGCTATAACAACGGCGGGAGCGGGCTTTATGCCACCAGTACCGGCGGCGTCGTAGCGGTGACTGTGGAGCGATCCATTTTCGAAGACAATACCGCGGGGGTGTTCGCCGGAAGTGGCAGCTCGGTTGCGGTGCGAGACAGCGCAGCAGGTATCAACATCTATGGGTTCATGGCCCAGGGCAGTGGCGCCGCGATGACGATGAACATTGCCAATTCGATGGCATCCAACAACACGTCGGGAGGGATTGCCGCCGGCGGCCTGTCCGCCAACTCCACCATTCGCATCACCGGCGTTTCCATTTTCGGCAACGGAGCCGGGCTGGTGATTTTGACGCACGGAACCATCGCATCATTCGGGAACAATTACAACGCTGACAGTGGAACCCCGAACGCGCACCCTACTCCCCAGTAGGTGGGCCGAATCAACTGGGTTCGAAGCTGGTGCCTTGGCGGGCGGCGAGGATTGAAGAGCTGCGCCAGGTCCAGGCTCGCCGTGAGCCAAGGCAGAGATTTCGCCCGGCAGGCGGGGCGGGGATTTCCGGTGACGAAGGCCCCCCATTCCGCCCTGGCCGCAGCGCCGGAGCGGGAAGTGCATTTGGATTCCAGCTTGAGAACCGCGCTGGTCTATGGAGGAAGCGGGAGGGCTCAAGCCATTGCGCCTTCGGGCAGGGTTGCACCTTGTTTGAGCGGCGGCCGGAGACCGCCGCCACAAGAAATCAATCTGCACCGCTACCCGTCTCCGAGCCGAGCTTTCCTTGACTTCCACGCGCGCTGCCCATACAATAAATCGTTCAGCTAATAGGGGTTTAGAGGGGCTGGACGCGAGCCCAGGGAGGAATCTGCCCGCGGGTCAGTGGTTTTTATGTTTGACTCTTTACAGCAAAAATTCGAAGGCGTTTTTAAGACGTTGCGCGTTCAGGGCTCGTTAAACGAGGCCGCCATTGACGAAACCCTGCGCGACGTTCGCCTGGCCTTGCTGGAAGCGGACGTAAACCTGAAGGTGGTGAAGGACCTTCTGGACCGGGTGCGCGTGAAGGCGATGGGCGAGGAAGTCCGCTCCGGCTTTGCTCCCGCCCAGGAAGTAGTTCGCATCGTACGCGATGAATTGATAGAAATCCTGGGGGGCGAGGTTTCGTTTCTTACTTACACCAAGGAATATCCCAACGTTTTTCTGATTGTCGGTCTGCAAGGCTCGGGCAAAACGACCACGGCGGGCAAGCTGGCGCTGTGGCTGTCGGGCAAACGCAAGCGCCCCATGCTGGTTTCCACCGACGTTTACCGCCCCGCGGCGCGCGAACAACTGGCCATCATCGCCAAGGCCATTGGTATTCCGATTTTTCCCGGCGAAGGCGTCAACTCGCCTATCGAGCTGGCCACCGCCGCGCGCAGAGACGCGGCCGACCGCGGACACGACGTTCTGATTGTGGATACGGCCGGGCGCTTGCACATTGATGAGGAGTTGATGAACGAAGTGAGCGAGTTGCGCACGCGCCTGCGCCCCAGCGAAGTGCTGCTGGTGGCGGACGCCATGATCGGCCAGGACGCCGTGCGCAGCGCCCAGGAATTCCACGAGCGCCTGGGGACCTCGGGCGTGATTCTCACCAAGCTGGACGGTGATGCCCGCGGCGGGGCCGCTCTCTCTATCCATCACGTTACCGGACAGCCCATCAAGTTTGTGGGGGTGGGCGAAAAATACGACGCCCTGGAAGTCTTTCATCCCGACCGCATCGTGGGGCGGATCATGGGCATGGGCGACATGATGTCGCTGATCGAGAAGGCCGAAGAAAAAATCGACAAAGCCAAGGCGCTGGAGGTGCATCGCAAGCTCCAGACCGACACCTTTTCACTCGGCGATTTTCGCGATCAGCTTCGCCAGATGCGCTCCCTGGGGTCCATGGAGCAGATGCTGGGCATGCTGCCCAAGATCGGCATCCTCAAGGACGCCGGCAAAATGAATGTGGATGAAAAAGAATTGGTACACATCGAGGCCATCATCAATTCCATGACCTCGCGCGAGCGCGAAAATCACGAAATCATCAATGGCAAGCGGCGCAAGCGCATCGCCAGGGGCAGCGGCACCAGCGTGCAGCAAGTCAACCAACTGCTGCGGCAATACATCCAAACCAAGAAGATGATGAAGACGATGAGCCACAGTTTGCTGGGCAAGCAATTCAGCAAACTGAAGATGCCCATGACCCCGGCGGGGTGAAAGGACAGGATTTAGGAATGAGGATTCGGAGGCTGGCAAAGGGCTGTAAGAAATCTGGAATTGGAAATTTGATGCGGGCAATTTCGATCTTCCAATTTCGAGTTTCCAGTTTCGATTTTTGAATTTCAAGAGGAGGTCCATTGTTAAAGATACGCCTGGCTCGCACCGGAGCCAATAAGAAGAGCAGTTACCGGATAGTGGTCATCGACCGCGAGAATGCCCGCGACGGACGTTTTGTCGAGATTCTGGGGCATTTCAACGCGCGCCGCACTCCTCCGGAGTTGGTTTTCAAGCAGGACCGGATGACCTATTGGCTTGGCCAGGGAGCGCAACCTTCGGAAACGGTTCGCAGTTTCCTGAAGCAAAAGCCCGCGCCCGGCGCGGACGCGAAGGCTTAGCGCGCTGCGGCCGCGCTCACGGGGATTCGGTCCAGGCGAGCCGGCTTCAATGAATCTTTCTCCGACGAAGTCTTTCCTTGGGGGCCGCATTGGCCCCGCCAAAGTTTCCGGACGACTGAGCGGCAAGGGAGGCGCAGATGAGAGAGCTGATCGAAGCCATTGCAAAAGCACTCGTGGATAAACCTGATCAAGTGGCAGTCCAGTCGGTGGAAGGCGAACAAGTCACGATCCTGGAACTTCGCGTGGATCCTTCCGATCTCGGCAAAGTGATTGGCAAGCAAGGCAGGACCGCGCGTTCCATTCGCACCATTCTGGGAGCTGCGGGCATGAAGTTGAGAAAACGCTACACCCTGGAAATTCTGGAGTGAGGGGCGGCACGACGAATCAGGCCGTGGCCCTGGGATTGTAGGGGCGAGCAGCGCTCGCCCTTTTGGCACACCGCTTGGGGCCTTGATGTCATGAGTAAGCGGAAAGGTGCGGGAAGTGGCGCCGGAAAATACGTCTGAGCAATTCCTGGCCGTCGCCCGTGTGTTGAAGCCGCAAGGCCGCCGTGGTGAAGTGGTGGCTGATATCCTGACGGATTTCCCGGAGCGCTTTGAGAATTTAACCCGGGCATTCCTGGAAAACAAGAACGGCGGGCCCCGCGCCGTCGAAATTGAAAATACCTGGCCCCACAAGGGCCGGATAGTTTTAAAGTTTTCCGGCGTCGACTCCATCGACCAGGCTGACTCGTTGCGGGGGCTTCACGTTTTCATCCGGCGCGAAGACCGCGTGGCCCTCCCCGAACATCATTTTTACGTTTGGGAGCTCGAAGGCTGCCGAGTGATGCGTGAGCTGGCAGGGAGCGCGCGGGAAGTGGGCGTGGTCACTGGAATCGAGCGCACGGGAGGGGTTGATCTCCTCCGTGTCGGGCGGGCCGGCCGCGGCTCCGGCGAATTGCTGATCCCGCTGACACTGGATATTTGCACGCGCATCGATACGGCGGAGAAAACCATTGTGATCGAACCGCCGGATGATTTGCTCGAATTGAATGATTGAAGGAAGTCCCTCAGGATTTCAGTGCGTCAGAATTCCAGGAAAAGGCAAACCTGACGGACTGACTTACTGAAATACTGACGAACTGACAACCTGAAATACTTTTTCGCCCCATGATCTTCGACGTCATCACAATTTTTCCCGGTTTCTTTAGCGGCATTCTGGAGCACGGCCTGCTCAAGCGCGCACGTTCGAGCGGCCATGCCGACGTCCGGCTGCACGATCTGCGCGATTCCACCGACGACCGTCACCGCACCGTGGACGACCGCCCCTTTGGCGGCGGCCCGGGCATGGTGTTCAAACCCGAGCCGGTGTTCCGCGCCGTGGAGGCGCTCAAGGCAGAGGCGCCGGGCTCGGACATTCCCGTTGTTCTGCTCTCGCCCCAGGGACGGCTCTTGAATCATTCGGTAGCTCAGGAATTGTCGCGGCTGCCGCGCCTGATTCTGATCTGCGGGCGCTATGAGGGCGTGGACGAACGCGTGGCCACGCATCTGGCCACCGACGAAATTTCCATTGGCGATTATGTTTTGAGCGGGGGCGAGCTGGCGGCCGCCGTGGTGATGGAATCGGTCACGCGCCTTCTGCCCGGCGCGCTCGGGAATGAGGCCTCGCGCGATCAGGAATCTTTTGCCTCTTTCGATTTCGAAGCGGGTGGCGGCCGCCACGGGCTGCTCGACTTCCCGCAGTACACGCGTCCGCCGGAATTGGGCGGTCTGAAAGTTCCGGAAGTCCTGCTCTCCGGGAACCATGAGGAAATTCGGATGTGGCGGCATCGCCAGGCGCTCGCCAAAACCTGGCGCAGGCGGCCTGACTTGCTGGCCCATGCCCGGCTCAGCCGCGAAGACCAGACGTTGATCGAGGAAATTCAACGCGCGGAGCTTGAGCCCGCCGTCCGAGACACGTAGCAGGCGGTAAATACCGACTTTCTGCCCTCGCCCCCTTGGGGGAGAGGGGCCGAGGGCGAGGGGGTGATATCACTCCCTCCTTCGCACCCCGATAATTTCAGTTCAGGAGTTTAATCACCATGACCATACTCGATAAGATCGAACAAGGACAAATGAAGAAAGACCTCCCGGATTTCCGCGCCGGAGACAACGTGCGCGTCCACGTCAAAATCAAGGAAGGCGACAAGGAACGCGTGCAGGTGTTTGAAGGAGCGGTGATCGGCCGTCGGCGCGCCGCCAGCCACTCCACCTTCACCGTCCGCAAGATTTCCTTCGGCCACGGCGTGGAGCGCATTTTCCCCCTCCACTCCCCCGTGATCGAAAAGATTGAAGTGGTCCGTTCCGGCCACGTCCGTCGCGCCAAGCTCTATTACCTGCGCAAGCTCCGGGGCAAGGCCGCCCGCATCAGGGAAGAGCGCCAGGAGCAGGAAACGAAGGCTTCGCCTGCTGCGAAGTGAAGTCGATAATCAGGAAGTCTCGACCTGAGAAGTTTCTCGTCGCCAATGTGGGCAAGCCCTGACAGGTTGATGGGAAATGCGTCCAAATGTCATTCCGAGCATTGACAGCCGCAGGGCTGCCCATGATGAGCAGAAAGTCGTCGCTCCTGCCCAGAGACGCTTTGTTGAATCCAAAAGAGTTACGCATCGACTTTCCACAGAGCGCAGCGAGGAATCTCGCTCTGGTTCAGAATCGACAACATAGATTCCTCGCTTCGCTGGGAATGACGAGCCGTTTCAATTTTTCATTATCCTGCTAGAAAAACAGCTCCGGCGAAACGTGAAAGCGTTCGCTCAGGCGCCTGATGTGCTCTTTGTTCAACTCGCGCTTGCCGCTGAGAACTTCGGAGACGATGCTGGGCGTTCCAAAGATGTCCACCAAATCCTTCTGCTTGAGGCTGTGCTGATCCATCAGGATGCGCACTACACCCAAAGGTTTCGCGCGCGGCAACTGGTACTGCTTTTCCTCAAAATCCTCAATCAACAAAGTCAACAGATCGGCAAGCTCCT
The DNA here is from genome assembly GCA_035946625.1 of Terriglobia bacterium. GTDB lineage: Bacteria > Acidobacteriota > Terriglobia > UBA7540 > UBA7540 > DASYXZ01. The sequence continues at coordinate 24,794 of DASYZE010000078.1, forward strand.
TTTCGGCGCGTGTCAGTTTTTTGCTGCGGCGGTCGAGACCGTAGAGAATCTCTGTGTACATCTCGTTTTCGATTTCGGAGCGGATGACCTTGGGCGGATATCTTGAGAGGATCGCGCTGTATTCCGGACTGACGTTGAGCGAACTCATTGTTTCCAACCTCCTTTGCTGTACCCGGCGTGAGTCAGCACATGCCGCAGGAAGATTCTTCCCGTCCTATAATTAATCTCCGTAATCAGTCGGTACGCATTCCCTTTGATGTTAAAGACGGTAAATTTTCCCACCGCATCAGCGGTAGGGAAGCTGCGCCTTACATCCATAAGATTCTTCCACGCCGCTTTCTTCGCGATCCGATACCATACGTCCAAAGGCTCATTGAGATCTCCGTGTTCCTCCGCGGCCTCGCGCAGTTTTTTGCGGCTGATGATGTGCAATCCCGGCCTCACTTCTATTTAATTCGCAAAATGCGAACTTGTCAAGACATTCTTTCTAACCGAATTCCTGTGGTAAACTTCACCCGGTTAAACGATGCCGCGCACTCTCGATGCCAGCGAGTATACCTGCACGCGGATTTATGAGGCACAAGCCGCGCGCCGCGGCTGCCGCCTGGTAGCCGGCTGTGACGAAGCTGGCCGGGGCGCGTTGCTTGGGCCGCTTTATGCCGCCGCCGTCATCCTCGATTCGAATCAACCCATCTCCGGTGTGGACGATTCCAAGAAACTTTCTGCAGTTGAGCGCTCCGAATTCGCCGTGAAAATTCGCGCCAAAGCGATTGCCTTCCAGGTGGTGGCGGTGGAGGCGGCGGAAGTGGATGCCCTCAATGTTTACGAGGCCTCGCGCGTGGCGATGATCCGCGCCCTCCAGGCCCTGAACCCCGCGCCTGACTTTATCCTCACCGATGCCATGCCCCTCGCGCCCCATGACGATTCGGCGGGATTTCCAATACCCTATCGGTCCATCATCCACGGTGACGCGCGCTCCGTTTCCATCGCCGCCGCCTCCATTCTGGCCAAGGTTGCGCGCGACGCCCGCCTGGAAGAGCTCGATAGGCTTTATCCCCAATACCTGCTCGCCAAAAATAAAGGTTATGGCACGCCCGATCATTTCGCTTCGCTCGCCCGTTACGGTCCCTGCCCCGAGCACCGCCAAACTTTCCAACCCGTGAAGGATTACGTGCTTCCGCTTTTTCCATTCGGCGGCAGTTAGTGCATCGAAATTCTGCTTTAAATATCTTCTCCGGCGTTGCCACCTGGTGTTATACTCAGGCGCGAAAACTCCTTAATTTGCCCCTGAGCCGGACACCTCATGGCCTCGCTGCTGATCAAAGGCGGACACGTCCTTTCACCCGAAGACAAGCTGGACGGCACGTTTGACGTCTTGGTGCAAAACGGCGTGATCCACCAAATCGCTCCCGACCTAAAATTGGATGCCACCGATATCCTGGACGCCCAAGGGCTCGTGGTCTGCCCTGGATTTGTGGACCTTCACGCTCACTTGCGCGTGCCGGGGGGCGAGATTTCTGAGACGCTGGAGACTGGGCTCGCCGCCGCAGTGGCCGGGGGATTCACCTCCGTGTGTGCCATGCCCAACACCCGCCCCGTCAACGACAATATCGAATCCACCCGTGGCTTGATTGAGGCCGCACAGGCGATCGGGCTGGCGCGCGTCTTCCCTATCGCCGCCGTCTCCAAGGGGAGCGAGGGCGTGGAGTTGACGGACTTCGAACAACTTGTTGAGGCCGGAGCCGTCGCGTTTTCCGACGATGGGCGGCCCGTGAAAACGGCGGATTTGATGCGCCAGGCCATGGAAAAAGCCCTTTTCCTCGAAGTCCCCATCATCGATCATTGCGAGGACCCCAAGCTGAGCGCCGGCGGAGCCATCAACCAGGGCACGGTTTCAGAGCGCCTGGGGCTGAAGGGAATATCCAACGCTTCCGAGGATGTTTGTGTGGCGCGAGACCTGGGCGTGGCGGAGGTTACCGGGGCGCACTTGCACGTGGCCCACCTCTCCACCGCACAAGCCTGCAAGATGGTTCGCGAGGCCAAAGGCCGCGGCGTCCGCGCCACCTGCGAGGTTACCCCCCACCACTTCACCCTCACCGACGATGCCATTGAGAAATACGGAACCCATGCCAAGATGAATCCGCCCCTTCGCGGCTCGGCGGACCTGAGCGCGATTTTGGCCGCTATCGCTGACGGTACTGTGGACGCGCTGGCCACCGACCACGCTCCGCACGCCCCGGAGCTAAAAGCAAAACCCATCGCCGAGGCCCCCTTCGGCGTCATCGGGTTTGAGACCGCCCTGGCCCTGGCGCTCACCCAGTTGGTTCACGGCAGAAAGGTCCCCCTGCCTTACTTGACCCATGTAGGCTCACCCTCCTTGGGCAACGCCGTCCCTGCCCGAAAGATTTCCCTGCCTCACCTCATTGTCCTCATGAGCACCAACCCCGCCCGGATTATCCGCCAGAGGGTTAACCCCAACCTCGGACGCCTGAAACTAGGTGGAATTGCGGACATCACCCTCTTTGATCCCGAATGTGATTGGACCTATCGCGCCGCCGGCGGCCGCTCCAAAAGCCGCAACTCCCCCTTTGAAGGTTGGACTTTCAAGGGACTTGTAACTACAACTATAGTCGCAGGGAAAGTGGTTTACGGCTAGGATTGATCGAATGGCTGGGACCCTGGGCCATCGCCTATACAATCCTATTTTTGCCACGGACCGACTTGGGGTATGGCGGGGTAATTTTGCGCTTGCTTCAGGCACGGATCATGAGGAGGGCGGTAGGGTGTCATCCCGAGCGAAGCGAGAGATCTGGCACTGTCTTAAAGTCGATCACCGAGAATTTTCACTCCCGACAGAATGACGGGGAGCAAGGCTTTTTCGCCGGCTCGCCAACGAACATCCTCAGGTATTTTAGTGACTTCGCACTTTTGAGAATTCTAAACTGCAATCTTAGACTTCTCTATGGCCAAATGCGCGCTTCCGGACAGACCAATCGGCTTTCCCGAAGGGAAAATTAAACCGCGGTCGGGGGTTCCCAGGCACCCCATTCGGAAGGCCTTGAGTAAACGGCTGGCGTTTGCCGGTGCAGGCTGAGCGTGCCGCGATGATTGTCTGCGGGTGGAGATGGGCAAAAAACGCGGGCGGATCTTTGCTTCGAAAAACAACCGGGTCTTGAGTCAGGATTTGGGTTTGGGCCGGCTTCCTGGTTTGGTGGCGGGAATGCCGGACTTGCACAGGGGGCACTCAGCAGGGTTGAAGTTCTGGACCTTCAACGCTACAAGGGTAGCTTTGGGAACGACTAAGTCAGCCTTGCCCCCACTTCGATCAACTAACGCGCCCGCTCCCACTACTTTTCCTCCGGCTTGTTTCACGCATTCCATCGTTTCTCGGGTTGAACCGCCGGTGGTGATGACATCTTCTACTACAAGAGTAGGTTCATTCACCGACAGGCTGAATCCCCGGCGCAAAGTCATCGCGCCTTCCTGGCGTTCGGTAAACAGAGCTCGGACTCCGAGGGCGCGCGCCACTTCGTGGGCCACAATCACTCCGCCCAACGCCGGCGCCGCCACCACGGTCGCTCCCATCTGGCGAAGTTTGGCCGCCAGCTCAGAGCACAATTGTTCCGCGATCCGAGGGTGCTGCAACACCAGCGCGCACTGAATGTACCGGTCACTATGCAGGCCCGAAGAGAGAACAAAGTGGCCTTCGAGCAGCGCCGAGTGGGCGCGAAAGACTTGGAGAATCTCTTCTTCAGTCATAAATATGAGGGAACACACCCCCGGGAAACTTGGATCTCAACTCTGGGCGGACTCCAGAGCCTTTTCCATTTCGCCCACGATGGCGTCAGCCGCGGCTGTAGGGTCCGGCGCCTGAGTGATGGGCCGGCCGACCACCAGATAATCCGCGCCTGCCCCGATGGCCGAACCCGGCGTGGCGATTCGCACCTGGTCATCCGGCCTGGCCTGGGCGAAGTTCATGCTATCCGGTGCCAGCGCGGGCCGGATGCCCGGCGTGACGATGACGAATTGTGCGCCGCAGTTCTTGCGGATGGCCGAAATTTCCGCCGACGACGCTACCACCCCATCAACCCCTGCCGCCCGTGCAAGCTGGGCAAGGCGCACTACGATTTCTTCAGGATTTCCACTATAGCCGATTTCTGCCAGGTCCCGCGCACCCAGGCTCGTGAGGACGGTGACGGCCACAATCAGGGGCCTTTGTTTTCCGCCGCTTTCTGCGCCCACCCGCGCGCCTTCTAGGGCGGCTTCCATCATATTCCGCCCGCCGTTTGCGTGCACGGTGAACATGCTCACGCCAAGTTTTGCCGCTTCGCGCGCCGCCGCTTTCACCGTGTTGGGAATATCGTTGAATTTCAGATCGAGGAAAACTTTGTCTCCGCCCGCCACCAGGTCCCGGATGAGAGCTGGTCCCGCGGCGTTGAACAATTCCGACCCCACCTTGAACACACCCACGTGGCCGCGCAATTTCTCCGCCGCGTTCAGAGCGTTTTGGGCATGAGGGAAATCCAGAGCCACAATGATTTTACTGCGCACCCGCACTTTTTCCATGACGTTAATAGGAACTATATTAGAGGAAGGTGGCGAAAAGTTGAAGGGATATTTATCTCTCTCAATGAGCACTTTTTCCATGATGCCAACTCGGGAACGGGATAAAGCCAAGTAAGGGCGGCCCTGCCTCACACGCACGTGGGGCGTATGAAGGTGGTCTGGGCCGTGCCCACCATGGGCGCTAACCATCGCCCTCCGGCAAGGTGACAAAGCAATTTTACATTAAGAAAGATAGTGTGGTAATTTTTGCAAGCATCGGGAGGTACTGTCGTTCTTGGTGCGAGGACGCTCCCTTGGTGACCACGATTCTCGTATCATTCCGGTGTCTCGCCTGCATGTCGCGCCCCTCGTTCCTGCAGGCTGCGGCCGCAGCCTCCACGGCTCCACCATCCCTGGCGGACGATGCAGCGTCCAACCAATTCCTCAAGTGGTGGAAAACATTTTTCCATGCGTAGCCCACTGAGTGCGGCATTGTTTCTGTTTCTCGCGACAAGCTTGGCCCAGGCCCAGGCGCCGGGTTTGCCCGGCTGGAAGCTGGTGTGGTCGGATGAATTCAATTACTCGGGGCACCCCGCTCCCGAAAAGTGGGGCTACGAGGAAGGATATGTGCGCCACAACGAACTGCAGTACTACACCGTGAACCGGTTGGAGAACGCGCGCGTGGACGGACAGAATCTCCTCATCGAGCTGCGCAAGGAAACACCAGGAAGCTTTCTACCCACGTCCATCAACGATGAATGGCATCGCTACACTTCGGCCAGTCTCAACACGCGCAACACCGCATGGTGGACTTACGGCCGCTTTGAAATCAGGGCCAGGATGCCCGAGGGCAAGGGTACCTGGCCGGCCATCTGGTTTCTGAGCCCGCTCCGCACCCCGGGCGTCCCCGGACCTCCCCAGCCTCGAAGGCCGGACGGCAGCGAGGTTCAGGGCGCACATCGAGGGCCAAACACTGGCGAATCGGCCCAGGGCGAAATCGATTTGATGGAGAGTTGGGGCAGCCATCCCAACGAGGTCGCGGTACACATTCATGGAACCAAGGGGCCGACTCCGTCCGCCACGGTCCCGGTGGACGATCTTTATGGCAAGTTTCACGTCTACGCCCTGGAATGGTACCCCGACCACATGGATTTCTTCCTGGACGGCCGGAAGATTCTCACTTACACCAAAGACCCCGCCACGGGCTGGGCCTTCGACCACCCCATGTACTTGATCATGAATATTGCGTGCGGCGGGCCTGACGAGCCCGCCCCGGACAATTCCAAGCTGCCCCAGTTCATGACGGTGGACTACGTTCGCGTTTATCAGGAGACCCTCTCAACAGAGCCGCGGTGAGGGCGCACGAAAGCAATCGCGTCATGCACTGCCATCCCCGAAAGAACCTGGCCGGCAATCAACCGCCACATCTGCTCAAAACACGCCAGCGTTCAAAGCCCGGCCCGGATTCGCTATAGATCTCCACCTGAGGTGACCATAATAGGCAGGCCAAGGCCCTTAATTTTCCGAACCAGATCTGCTTTGGTTGTTTGAAAAAACGTGTTGAAATCCCTCCGACCGTTTTCGCATTTCGAGCCAGTCGAAGAAAAGGTCCGGAAGCTCCAGCCACAATTTGAACCAGTGAGCAATCTCTTCTTTTTCCCGCCGCTTTTCCGCGCCCACGCGCGGATTCCCGGTTATGCTTTCCGCGCGCTCCCGTCCTTTCATCACCAGGGTGCGAACGAAGCTGGTTCCCTGGCGATCGGACGCCGATCGATATTCCCGGTAAGCGTCGTCCAGCTTGCGCAAAGAGGACTCGGCAGCGGTGAGGTCGCGGAATTTCAGGAGTCCTTCCAGCCGGCGCGCGTAAGGTTCGGGCAATACGAGGTCTACGTAGCGATCGTTGTAAGAGACGCGAACCCCGTCCGCGCGCAGGACCTTGGCAATATAGGAGGCCGAGGTTTTGCCATGGGGGCCCAGGCGCTCTCGAAGATCGGCCTGGAGGGCGTGAATCTCATCCACTCCTGCGTGTTCGAGCCCCCGGGCTAGTTTGAGATCGAGGATGATTTGTTTTTTGCTTTTCGCGTGTGCCACGTTTAGTTGAGCCGGCTGTGGCGTGACTTCCAGTGGGGTGTTTCTCAGAGGGCGGGTGCCCCGGCGCGCTCGCCTCATCGTGAGCCTCAGAGCGAAGTTCCGCCACTTCCCTTCGGTATCGTGCCACGTTGCGCTCATGTTCCGCAAGCGTCTTGGCAAAAACGTGTCCGCCGTGGTTGTTGCTCACGAAATAGAGCGCATCCCCCGGAGCGGGTTCAAGAGCGGCGAGTATGGAAGCCTGGCCGGGATTGGCAATGGGGCCGGGCGGCAATCCGGCGTGGAGGTAGGTGTTGTAGGGCGAATCAAAATTCAAATCAGTTTTGGTAATGGCCGGGAGCGGGCGCTCCAGCATGCGGTGGTCGAGCCGGGCGGCATAAACCACCGTGGGGTCGCACGCAAGGTGCATGCCGCGCTCCAACCGCCGCGCAAAGACTCCCGCCACAATCGGCCGTTCCATGCGGTCGGGCGTTTCCTTCTCCACCAGCGAAGCCAGGGTCATCACGTCATGCAGCGACGCGCCGGAGGACTCTAAATCGCTTTTGAGTTTCGACTCGTAGATATGCCGGAAACGCAACAGCATGGTTTCAACCACCGTCGAGGGCGAAACGCCGCGCGGGAAGCGATACGTATCCGGAAAAAGATAACCTTCGAGCGTCACCGCCCGCGCATCGAGGTCGCGAATCAAAGCCGTCTCCCGGGTGATGCGAAGAAAGTCCGCAGGGTCGATGTTGAGGGCGCGATTCAGGATGGTGGCAATATCGAATCGGTCCGAACCCTCCGGGATTAGAACCGGGTGAAGATAAACCTCGCCCCGGACGAACTCCTGGTAGACCTCAATGGGGCGCAGGGGCCGGTCAAAAAAATATTCGCCCGCTTTGATTCTGTTGTGAGGACGCCCCACGATGTAGCGGAGAAGAAACGGCAGCCGGCTTTCCAGCACCCCGCGCTGCACCAGGGTTTTCGCCAGGGTGGGCGCCGATGTCCCCGCATCGACCACCAGAATTAAGTTTCCGGAATAGGCGCGATAGGGACGATACAATTCGCGCCTGACCCGCACCATCACCACTACGGCGGCCACCGGCACCACCAGCAAGAGAACCAGCAGGACCTTTTTCATTCGCCCGCCTCTGGCGTCATGCCGCGCTCGTGCTCGTTGGCGCGCAGGTCCAAATACCCTTGCAGGAGCAGCGTCACCGCCACCCGATCCACCGCGGCCCGGCGTTTTTCCAGCCCCAAGCCCGTTTCGCGCAAGAAGCGGTTGGCCTGCACGCTGGTCAGGCGTTCGTCCGAGAGTTCCACCGGACAGCTTAATCTCCGGCGCAATTTTTCCGCGAACGCTGCCACATGCCGCGACATGGCCGTTTCCCCTCCGCTGTGGCTCAGTGGATTCCCCAAAATCACCCGCCCCGCCGAATACTCTTCCGCCAACTTCTGGATTTCGCGCAAGTCATTTTCCATATTGGTGCGCTGAAGGGTCTTCAATCCTTGCGCGGTGATGCCCAGCGCGTCGGAAATGGCCAGCCCCATGCGCTTCATCCCGAAATCGATGGCGAGTATGCGCGGCTTCAAACTTTTCTGCACTCCTGGAAAGCGCTCTCAGAACCCGGTATTCATGATACACCGTGGGGTTCATTGCGGCGAGGGATGCGGGGAATAACAATCCGGGTGTAAATCTAGACTGAAACCCTTTCGCTTTCCAATTGACGTTCTTGCAGGTGAGCGGTGCGCGGAGCAAGCTCGAAGGCCATGGTTTTTTCGTCGCAGCAAAACAGCTTAGGGCAGGTCAGGCAATCGCGCCAGATCTTCATGGGGAATTTTTCGCGGGGCGCCTCGTGGAACCCACACTTCTGAAAAAATTCCGGAGCAACGGTAAGGGCGAAAACGGTCTTCAGTTTGCGCCGCCGAGCCTGGCTCAGCAATCGATCGGTAAGCGCACGGCCCAGGCCGGAACTCTTGTGGCCCGGCTCAACGCACAGGGAGCGGATTTCGGCGATGTCCTTGTCATAGGGCTTGAGGGCGCCGCAGGCCAGAATGTTTCCATTCTCCTCCGCCACCATAAAATCACCGATGTTTGCGCACAAATCGGCGAAGGTGCGAGGCAGCAGCAGGCGCAGATCGGCATACTTATTGATCATGCTCTGCAGCGCGGGCACGTCCCGCAACTCACCTTTGCGAATGATCTGCATCTCTTAAGTGTAGAGCCCCCCTTTAGGGCGGCACGGCCACAGGTTAATAGCTGAAAACAAGATGCCAGGCTAAAGTCCGGCGCTACAAAAGACGACCGTCACAGAGCTTTTCAACATCCTCACTGGATCATCGAATGTAAATTTCCGAATCCAAAATCGCTTTATTCCTTCCCGCCCTGCAAGAGCAACAGCAAAAGCGCTTTCTGCACGTGCAGGCGGTTTTCCGCCTGCTCGTAGACAATCGACCGCGGCGAATCGATCACGCTGGCCGCCACTTCCTGTCCGCGCACCGCCGGCAGGCAGTGCATAAAAACGGCGCCGGGATCGGCCACGGCCATCACCGCTTCCGAAACCTGATAAGGCGCGAAGATTTGCGAGCGCATGTGGGCGGCAAATTCCTGTCCCATGCTGGTCCATACGTCGGTATAGACCACGTGCGCGCCCGCCGCCGCCTCCAGGGCGTCGTGGGAGAGATGAAGTTTGGCCCCGCCTTTTTTCGCGCACGCCTTCGCTTCATCCACCATCTCCGGCTTGGGCTCGAACCCGGGAGGCGTGGCTACGCTCACCGTCACCCCCAGCTTGCCGCCCGTCACCATCAGCGAATTACACATATTATAACCATCGCCGATAAAGGCCATTTTCAGGCCTTTCAGCTTCCCGAATTTTTCGCCCAGGGTAAAGTAGTCGGCCATCGCCTGGCAGGGATGCCAGAGGTCGGTCAGCCCGTTCACCACCGGGATGGAGGCGTGTTCCGCCAGCTCTGCCACGGCAGAGTGGGCGAAGGTGCGCGCTACGATGCCATCCACCCAGCGTTCGAGGTTCTTGGCGATGTCCAGGATCGATTCGCGCTCGCCCAGGCGCGACTTCGAATGGTCGAGATACACTGCGAACCCGCCCATGCTCGTCATGCCCACTTCAAACGCAACGCGGGTGCGCAACGACGGCTTTTCAAAGATCATTGCCAACTGTTTGCCCTCGAGTGCCCGCGCAAAAGATCGCGGCGAGGATTTCACCTGCTGTGCAACCTCAAAGATCAGGTTCAGATCGGCGCGCGCCAGATCGCGGTCCGAAATCAGATCCTGCACCCCCAGCTTCTCGATATGTTCAACTGCGGCCATGACCGTGCTCATGCGTGAACCTCCTTTTTTTCAGCCCAGGGCAGCGCCGCCAGAATCGTGCGCAGACAAGCCACCAGCTCGTCCACGTGCTGCCGCTCAATCACCAGCGGCGGCAGGAATCGCAGCACCTTTTCCTGGGTACAATTCATGAGAAAACCAGCTTCCAATGCTTGCTTCACCACATCCTTACCCGGCACTTCCAGCTCGGCCGCCACCATCAGTCCCTCGCCGCGAACTTCCCGGATCACCGTCAATTCTTTTTTCAGATTCTCAAGTTGGGCGCGGAAATATTCCCCCACCTCGCGGACGTGTTCGAGTGTCCCCGGCCGCTCCAGTATTTCAATCACCTTTAAGGCCAGGCGGCACTGCAGCGGCCCGCCGCCAAAGGTTGTCCCGTGCATTCCGGGCGCAAATGCCTGCGCCACCGGCTCGCGCGCCAGCATCGCGGCCAGCGGAAGTCCCGCCGCCAGCGGCTTGGCCACCAGCACCACGTCCGGCTTCAGCCCGAATTTCTGGAAGGCAAAAAATCGCCCGGTGCGCCCCAAGCCGCATTGAATCTCGTCGCAAATCAGCAGGGCATCATGGGCGCGGCAAAGTTCCGCGGCTGCGCCCAGGAAATCTTCCTGGAGTTCCACCACGCCACCCTCGCCCTGAATCACTTCCAGCAGCACGCCGGCGGTGCGGGCGTCAAAGCTCTCGCGCAGGTGGGCCACGTCGTTCACGCGAACGAATTTCACTCCCGGCACCAGCGGCTCAAACGGCTGGCGGTATTTCGGCGGCCAGGTGGCGGAAAGCGCGCCCAGCGTGCGCCCGTGGAACGAATTTTCCACGGCCAGAATTTCGTAGCGCTTGAAGGGTTCAGCGGGATGATTTTTGCGCGAATACGCCCGCGCCAGCTTGAGGGCGCCCTCGACGGCTTCAGTGCCCGTGTTGGCAAAAAACGCGCGGTCGAGCCCTGCCAGCCTGGTCAGCTTTTCCGCCAGCGTGCCCTGGTAGCGGTGGTAAATCAAATTGGAAACGTGCAGCAGCGTTTCCGTTTCATCGCGCAGCACGGCCAGAATCTCCGGGTGGGCGTAGCCCAGTGAATTCACCGCCAGCCCGCCCAGGAAATCCAGATATTTCCTGCCGCGCTCGTCGATCAGATGGCAGCCCTCGCCGCCCACCGCCAGGATGGGCAGGCGATCGTAAGTGGGAATCAGAACACGTTTTTCGAGTTGGGCGATTTCGTCGAGGTTCATCACTTTTTCACAATCCTGGTTCCAATGGATTCTTTTGCCTCCAGCGCCTTCAATAATCCTCCGGGCACCGCCGGCGATAGGATGTCAATCTCCCTCACCCCACGCCCCAGCGTCCTTGCGCAGGAGCGAAGTTTCGGAATCATGCCGTCGCGAACCAAGCCCCGGCCAATCAATCCGCGGATTTCACCGAGCTTCACCAGGGGCAGAACGTTGTGCGCGGCATCCCAAACCCCGCCCGATTCCGTCAGGTAAAAAAGACGATCCGCTTCGAGCGCCACGGCCAGCGCGGCCGCCAGATCGTCCGCGTTCACGTTGAAGTATTCGCCCCGTGCGCCCAGCGCCACGCTGGCCACCACGGGAACGATCCCGTTCTTGAACGCCATTTCCAAAACGGCGGCATTCACTTTGCGCGGACGCCCCACATAGCCCAGATCGCGCTTGCTGCCGTTTGAGCCGGCAAAATGTTTCTGCGCCTCCACCAACCCCGCGTCACCTCCGCAAATTCCGAGCGCCGGCTGGCCCGCCTGTGTGAGTTCGGCCACCCATTGTTTGTTCACCATGCCCGCCAGCACCATCACGGCCACGTCTCGCGTGGCGGCGTCCGTCACCCGCAAGCCCTGGTGAAATTCCGTCTCGATCCCCAGGCGCGCCAACGTCTGGGTGAGCAGTTGGCCGCCGCCGTGTACCACCACCACGCGATGCCCGGCCCGGCGGATTTGGGCAATTTGGCGCGCCAGGTTGCGGCGCGTGGTCGCAACTTCCTGCGCCTTGCCCCCGATTTTGATTACCAGCTTCATCCCAGCGCTGTCTCCTGAGGGAAGCCGAACATCACATTCATGTTTTGAATCGCCTGCCCGGCCGCGCCCTTGCCCAAATTGTCGAGCGCCGAAACCACAATCAACCTGCCCGTGACCGCGTCCAGCGCAAAACCGAGGTCGGTGTAATTCGTGTGCGCCACCGCTTGGATTTCCGGCAGCGCCCCCTCGTCATACACGCGCACCAGCGGCGAGCGCGCGTAGAAATTCCGGTAGACGGACACTATTTTCGCCGCGCTCCTGGGCCGGACGGTTGGAGGCAGGTGTACATAAACCGTGCTCAGGATGCCCCGTATAATCGGCAGCAGGTGCGGCGTGAAAGTGAAATTCGGTTCCTCGAGCCCCAGCGCGTGAATCATCTCCGGAACTTGGCGGTGATTAAACAAATTGTAGGCGCGGCAGTTTTCATTCACTTCCGCAAAATGTAACTTGTCGCTCGGCACGCGCCCCGCGCCGCTGGCGCCCGACTTCGAGTCGGCGATCACGCCGGCGGCTTTATCGAGCCAGCCCGACTGCACCAAGGGAGCCAGCGCCAGAATCACCGAAGTGGCGTAGCAGCCGGGATTCGACACCAGGCGTGCCGTGGAGATGGCCTCGGCGTTTAATTCCGTGACACCATAAACCGCTTCTTTCAGCAGCGAAATGGCGCGGTGCTCAAAACCATACCAGCGCGGATAGGCGTGAGAATTCTTCAGCCGGAAGGCTCCGCTCAAGTCCACCACGCGCAGCCCGCGCTCCACCAATTCCGGCGCCAGGTCGTGCGAAACTTCGTGCGGGGTGGCGAGAAAGACCAGATCCACTTCCTCTTTCGACAGGTCCTCCACCCGCAGCGGATGGCAACTGAGTTGGGCCAGCGCGCGCAGCGCCGGGTGGGATTGCTCGATGGGAAAGGGCTGCTTCTCCGTCCGGCCCGAGGACATCAGGCGGACGACGCGCGCGAAAGGGTGGCGCGCCAGCAGGGCGATCAACTCACGGCCCGCATAACCGGTGGCCCCGGCAATGGCCACACGCACCACCCGCTCTGAACGAATCGGACCCTGGTTTTCTTGTGGCAGTTCCGTTTCCAGAATGGAGTTCGTTTCCTTCAATGCCCCCGTTTTCCCCTCAACGAATATTTATACATTCGTTGTATAAATATTCCTTTTATAGCGGAAAGGTTGTGCGCGTGTCAAGATAAAAGTTTGACCGCCCCATGTCGACTCCGACGGGCGCCGGTGTACTCATCGGTGTTTCTGCCGGGATAAGCGCAAGAGGGTGGGGAGGGCGAGAGGGCCCTGCCACAAACATCTTCATCGAACCCTCTGGAATTTTCCCGCGCGACAAGTTAGAATCCAACCCGCGAGTTGACTCCATGCCCGAAACCAAACTTGAATCCACGGCGTCGCCGGCCTCCACCCACAGCCAGCGGATTATCGCCATCGCCATCGTTTTCACCTGCCTCTATTTTGCCAGCAGCCTGGTGATCAGCCTGATTTTCTCCATTTTTATTGCCAGCATTCTGGAACCCGGTGTCCGCTGGATGGAGCGCTTCCGGCTGCCCCGCTGGATGGGCTCGCTGGTGATGGTCATGGCAACCCTGGCCGTGATGTACCTGCTCGTGTATATCATTTACGATCGGACCCTTGCCTTCGCCTCCGACCTTCCCAAATACACCGAACGGCTGAAGCAGATTATCGCTCACGTGCAGGTAACGTTCAGGAACATCCGTCTGAGCGCGGCCAGCCTGTTGCCCACCACCCCGGAAATCGGCCCCACCAACACGCTTCAAGTGCAGCAGCAGGAACCCTGGTTGCAGTTTCTATTGCGCGGCTTGGGCTCCGCCTACGGTTTCGTCACCGCGGTGTTGTTTATTCCCATCCTGGTATTCTTCATGCTCACCTCCAAGAACCAGATGTGGGTTGCCACCATGAACCTCTTTCCGCGCGAGCGCCGCCACGCCGCGGAAGACGTGATCAATGGAATCACCCAGATGGTCCGGGAGTACGTACTGGGCAACCTTCTGGTGGCGCTGATCTCCGCCCTGGTCATCTGGCCGATTTTTGCCGCCATCAAGCTCCCTTATGCGATGATCATGGCCACGCTGGCGGCGTTGTTGAGCCTGGTGCCCTACCTGGGAGTTGCCTTCGGCGTTATACCTCCCCTGCTGGTGGCGCTGGTTCACCCGGATTACAATTCCACCACCCCTTTTGTCATCATCATTGTTACTGTGGTGATGATGCACTTCATCGCCATCAATATCCTCACCCCGAAGCTGGTGGGACGGCGCGTGAACCTGAACCCGCTCACCGTAACCATTTCCATGATGTTCTGGGGCTGGATGTGGGGTGGCATCGGCCTGGTGCTGGCGGTGCCTATCACTGCGGCCATCAAGGCCGTTTGTGACAACGTGGCATCCCTTCGGCCCTACGGCGCGTGGCTCGGAGAAGAATGAAGGACACATTGCGGGACGTGGAATAACGAAGCAACGCCAACCTTGAGGGCGGCGCGCGCGCGGGCCTGCGGAATGCATAATGCCGGCCTCGCCCGGGCGGAACCAGCGCCGCGAGGGACCCTCAGCTTCGACGTTTTCGCCATCGGGTCAGCGAAGAATGAATGTCGACCAGGCTTGATATCGATTTGATGGCGCAAGGGTCCGCCCCCATCTCAATAACTCCCATAAATCTGCGCCGCGCGATACTGCTTGGAGTTTTGACGTTGCTGCCCGGGGCAGTTTCGCTGCCTGGAAGCACCATCCCTGCCACCACGAATCAGTTGAGCGGCCTTTTGAGCCATCGCGACCGGCTCATGGACCAGCATGATGGACACCGCGCCTTCCGCGAATATCGAGATGACGTCAGGCTCAATTCCGGCTCCCCGCGCGCGCACTTTGATGTCGACCTCGCCTTAAGCCGGGAAGGCGATTGGAATGCCGCACGGGTGGAGTACCGCCGGGCGGCCCAACTCGCTCCCCATGATCCGGCCAAAGCACTTCATGACGACCGCCTGCAAAGCAACCTCAGTGTTCTTCCCGGCAATTGGTCTCCTGCCCTGGTGCGTGCCTTCGCCATTTCCGCCGCCCTGGTTCCCTCGTTTCTGCTGCTCGGATATTTCCGGGCGCGCGACCTTTATCCCGAGCCGGCCCGGGCGCTGTGGGCCACTTTCATTCTGGGCGGGTTGGCCATCTTCCCGGTGCTGCTGCTGGATTGGCCGCTGGCCTGGATCGTGAAGTTGTTTCAAGGCGCCCTCGCCCACGGGTTGGCGGAAGCGTTTTTCAATGCCGCGCTTCCGGAGGAGCTTTTGAAATTCGCGGTGGTGGTTCTTTTCTGCGCCCGCCTCAAAGCCTTCAACGAACCCATGGATGGGATTGTGTATGGCGCGGTGGCGTCGCTCGGTTTCGCCACTTTGGAAAACGTCGGGTACGTCACCGGAAACGGCTTGGGCGTCGCTGTGTCCCGCGCTTTCACTTCCGTTCCCGGCCACGCCTTTATGGGAGCAGTGATGGGCTACTTCGTGGGCCAGTGGCGCTTTGGCCTCCCCGCCGGGCGAACCACGGCGTTGATCAAGGCCTGCCTGGCGCCCATGAGCCTGCACTGGGTTTACGATTTCCCCCTGCTGGCCTATGGCGCGGCCAACCGGCTCGCCGGTCCGGCCAGGCAGGCGGCGGTCAACGGGATCGCGCCCTTTATGGTTCTCTCCGTCGCCATCCTGGTGCTCGAAACCATCTGGGGGGTGCGCCTTGTCAACCGGTTGCGCCGGGAACAAATCCAGTTTGTTCGCGACACGGTTGCCGCCGCTGCCGCCGCCGAGGGGGCGATGGATCTTGTGGCCCTGGTGCGCGCCCCTGACCCTCCTCCCTCCGCCTGGCCGGGCTGGCTGATGACTTTGGTTGGAGGACTGCTGGCCACCGCCGGCGGCTTTATTTCAATTTTTGTGGTCATTTTATTTGCCGAATCCAGCCTTTACCGCGACCCCGCTTTCGACTTTGGGGGAGGCACCTTGGTGGGAGGCATCCCTTTGCTCGTGGGCATGGTGCTGTTTGTCTACGGCGTCCAGCGTATCCACGCCAGCCAGCGCCGGCTGCCGCCCCAGCCTCTCCCCGCCTCCCGTGCCTGACCGCCGCGCGACGGATAGTATTGGCCACCCATATTCGTGCCAAGTGGTCGTCCCCACCCAGCCCTTTTTCATCGCCGAGCATAAAAGTTTAAAGGGGGTGACCTCTTGACAGGCAGAGTGAAACACGGTTTACTTCGTGAACCAATACGAGCACCTAATTAAGTATAAGAAACTTGAAGTGATCAACACTGCAATTCAAATGAACCTCAAAGTTGGCGGCGTGGTAGCAATTTGCGCGATTTTCGCGAGCGCTCTCAAGGCGTTGTCCGGGAGACAGGCGCTTTTAAGCATGACGCTGCTACTCGTGGCGAACTTGAAGCTCAGCGAAAAAATCTCATTCGTCCTTGGGTTCGGTGGGGCTTTGTACGGCTACAGACAGAGGCGCCTGCGTGGAACCGTGATTGAGATGATGTCCGAGCACCAGCGAAAATTGGAACAGACTCCAGACCCTCGAAGATCATCGAGTGAGATAACTCCCAAAGGCACCACCCGTCCCGACGATAGATCATTGGAATGAAAATATGGCAGTCGAAATCATGAAGTCTTCGATTGCCCTATTCTTCTCTCGGGCTTTTGTATACTCCTGCTATCGGGACTACAGACCCGACCTGTTCAGAGTAGAAGTATTTCCCATAAGCGGCGAGCTGTTCGAGTATGCTGCGAGCGGTGCGTTGCCATTCGACAGTTCGGCGTATCGTCTTTTAAGAAAGTATATGAACGACGTTATAAGGTATGTACATGCTTTAACTTTTTCCAGATTCATCGTTTCTTACTCGCCGAGTGCCGTATACCCGAACAGCACAAAGAACGCGGTCGAGGAATGGGGAGAGGCGCTTGCCGAGATTGAATCCAGCGAAGTGCTAAATAGGCTGAATGCATTGCATAACCGCGCTGCCCGCGTGATTGCTGGGCAGATTTTTAACAGGCTGATGAAAAACTTTCACATTTCTCTTATTTAGTCATATGCTATGGGGTATGATATAGTTTACGGCTTACCAAGTATGGTACCTCATGCGTGAGGACGACCTTCAACAAGGAGCGGTGTTCAGTTATCTCTCGCCCGAGCAACGGGTTCCGGTGGATCACTCTTTGCGACCCATTCGCCGCTTGGTGGACACGGTGCTCGCGCGCCTCTTGCCGCGCTTCGCCGAGATGTATGCGGACGGCGGACGGCCCTGGCTTGCTCCGGAAAAGCTTCTGCGCGCCCTGGTGTTGCAGTGTCTCTACTCGGTGCGCAGCGGGCGCTTGTTGATGGAACAGTTGGATTACAACCTGTTGTTCCGCTGGCTTGTGGGGCTGAATATGGACGACCCGATCTGGGATTTCACGGTATTCTCGAAAAATTGGGAGCGGTTGCTGGCGGCCGATGTGGCTCGTGCCTTCTTCACCGAAGTGGGAGGGTTGGCGCGGGAGCGCGGGCTGCTTTCGGACGAGCACTTCATGGTGGACGGAACGTTGAACGAAGCTTGGGCGAGCCAGAAGAGTTTCATGCCGCGGACGGGCACACCGCCCCCGACCGACACCGACGCCGGGAATCCCAGCGTGGATTTTCGCGGCCAAACGCGCACCAACGACGCGCACGGCTCGACCACGGATGCGGACGAGCGGCGGTACAAAAAGGCCAAAGGGCAGGAATTGAGATGGGCCTTTCTCGGACACGCGATGATGGAAAACCGCAACGGGTTGGTGGTGAAACCTCGATTGACCCGGGCGACGGGAACCGCCGGGCACGAGGCGTCGCTGGAAATGGCGGGCGCTCTGCAAAAGGAAAAGCGCGAGCGAATTACTTTTGGGGTGACAAAAATTACGACACCCGCGAGCACGTGGCGTCGCTGCGCCAGTTGAACGTCACCCCGCATGGGGCGCAGAACGCGCAACGACCGGAAGGCAGCGCCATCGACGAGCGCACCACTCGTCATGCGGGCTACGCAACGAGTCCGATGAAACGCAAGCGAGTGGAAGAAATCTTCGGCCGGGTCAAAACGGTAGCGATGATGCGCAAGACGCGGCATCGAGGCTTGGATCGAGTGGGGTGGATGTTCACCTGGATGGCAGCGGCCTGCAATCTGGTGCGAATGAGAAATCTGTTGGGAGTGACTGCATGAAGCGAAGGGCGCGGTGCGTCCGGAATCAAGATCGGGCGCTGTAGGAGGCCCCTCAAGGCCCGCCCAAGGGCCCCGGCCAACGTTTCCGAATTAAATTTCGTCATACCGAAGTTCGAAATGGATTGGATTTCTTTCGTTAAAGCGCATTTTTCATCAACCTGCTAAACTCGAAAGGGTCTCGGGCATAGTTCCTCCTATTCTCAGCGCGTATCATATACGTCCAGACACAAGCCACAAAAAAAGGCAGCCCACAGATGCTCACATTTATGTCGCACACCCCACTCTGCCCAATTGGTTGCGGCCACTGGCCGCGCTAGGTTACACTCCCGAACGCTGTGAACAACCAAGCCGCCATCTGTCTTTCCCAATATCTTGCAGCTCTGATAAGGTTTGTCAGACTCGTATAGTTCGATGATCTTTCCATGCAAAATAGAAAGGAAGATGTCATCAAGAGTCAGACGATCAGCTTGGGCTTCTTCATCTGCGTGGTCCGTGACTCGGACGCGATTGGAGTGGATCGCCGCAACGATGCCATTAATTTCCATTCAATCCCGCCGGGCTAGCTCTTAAATAAGGAATCGAACTTCTTCTTGGCGTCCTGGGCTGGAGAGGAAGCGCGCGGGCCCGCGCTCTGTACAGGATGGGGCGAGAAATAATCGCAATAATTCGAGGCTTCTTTGTCGCGCACCCATTCGGCCTGGGTTTCAGTGCATTGGTTGTGTTTGGCGGTGTCAAAGAAGCGGCAGTTGCGGCAAACGTGAAGATCGTAGTCGCATGTTGGACAAGTGTCGCGGGTCAGCACCCGCCCGGCAGGCGGCAATTCGATAGCTTCACCGCATTTCCAGCAAGAAAAAGTCATCAGTAATCAGTTCTCAGTCTTCAGTTGTGAATCAAAGCGGGCCCACCGAAACTTTTGATAAAGCCCGGCGGGCCGCACATCCAACTGACAACTGACGACTTCCTATGTTCTGGCTTCGTCTTCGTCCAAAAGGTCGGGGGCTGCGCCCGGAGCACCAGGCAAAGCCGCTTCGCCCTGCTCGCCTTCAAGAACCATCGGAGGTTCCGCGGGGCGGGGTTCAACTTCGGTAAGCAGCTTGAAATTCCGGTAGTACTCAAGTCCCGTACCGGCCGGAATCAATCGGCCCATGATCACGTTTTCCTTCAGACCACGCAGGTGATCCACGGCGCCGCGTATGGAGGCTTCGGTGAGAACGCGAGTGGTCTCCTGGAAGGAGGCCGCGGAGATGAAGGAATCAGTGGAGAGTGACGCCTTGGTAATTCCAAGGAGCAGCGGCCGCCCCGTGGAGGGCTTTCCGCCGCGAGCGATGGATCGCTCGTTTTCTTCGCGGAAGCGGAACTTGTCCATCTGCTCGTCCAGAAGGAATTCCGTGTCGCCCACTTCTTCCACTTTCACCCAGCGCATCATCTGCCGGACGATCACCTCAATGTGTTTGTCATTAATGTTCACACCCTGCAGACGATACACTTCCTGAATTTCATCCACCAGGTACTTCTGCAACTCCTTTTCGCCCAGCACGGCCAGGATGTCGTGCGGATTGCGCGGCCCGTCCATCAAGGGCTCGCCCGCTTTCACCCGTTCGCCTTCCTGAACGGAAACGTGCACGCCGCGAGGCAGCGCGTATTCTTTCGCTTCCCCCACGTCCGGCATCACCAGGATCTTGCGCTGGCCCTTGGAAACGTCGCCGTACTTCACCACGCCGTCGATTTCCGTGATGACGGCGGTCTCGTGCGGTTTGCGCGCTTCAAAGAGCTCCACCACGCGCGGCAGACCGCCGGTGATGTCCTTGGTCTTGGTGGTTTCGCGCGGGATCTTGGCCAGAATGTCGCCCGCGTTCACTTCATCCCCTTCCTGCACCATCAAGTGGGCGCGTGAAGGCATCAGGTATTTCTTGGTAGCGCGAGCCCCGACCTTCTCATTTTGGATGATGAGCTGGGGCTGGTGTTTCTCATCCGGCGCCTCGGTCACAACCCATCGCGAAAGTCCGGTGACTTCGTCCACCTCTTCGTGAAGGGTCACGCCCTCCTCGAGGTCTTTGAATTTCACCGTGCCCGCAACCTCGGTGAGGATCGAGAACGTATAAGGATCCCATTCCACGATCACGTCGCCGGCTTTAACCGCCGCACCGTCGGCAACTTTGATTTTCGCGCCGTAGACCACGGCGTGCCGCTCGCGCTCGCGGCCCTTCTCATCCACCACCACCACCGACCCATTGCGGTTCATCACAACAAAATGACCCTCGCGGTTGGTGACGGTCTGGAGGTTATGAAATTTCACAAAGCCGGGGTTCTTGATTTCGAGTCCCGATTGCTCGCTGATGCGGCTGGCGGTTCCGCCGATGTGGAACGTTCGCATGGTGAGCTGGGTGCCGGGTTCGCCGATCGACTGCGCCCCGATCACGCCCACCGCCTCGCCCATTTCCACCATCCGCCCGGTGGCCAGGTTGCGCCCATAGCAGCGCACGCACACTCCGCGCCGCGACTCACAGGTGAGCACCGACCGGATTCGCACCCGCTCGATGCCCGCGGCCTGAATGGCGCTGGCCAGGTCTTCGTTGATTTCCTGGTCCACATCCACAATCACGGTGCCTTCGTAATCTTTAATCTGCTCCAGCGAGACACGGCCCACAATGCGATCGCGCAGAGGCTCCACTACTTCTCCGGCCTCGACAATCGGCTCCACAAAAATGCCATCGACGGTGCCACAGTCGAACTCGGAAATAATCACGTCCTGGGCCACGTCCACCAGGCGGCGGGTAAGGTAGCCGGAGTCCGCCGTCTTCAGGGCGGTATCCGCCAACCCTTTACGCGCGCCGTGGGTGGAAATGAAATACTGCAAAACGTTCAAACCTTCGCGAAAGTTGGCCGTAATGGGAGTTTCAATGATTTCGCCGGAGGGTTTGGCCATCAATCCGCGCATGCCCGAAAGCTGGCGAATCTGCTGCTTGGAGCCGCGCGCGCCGGAATCCGCCATGATGTAAATGGGATTGAATTCCTGCCCGGCCTTATCCTGCGCTTCCATGGCTTGGAACATTTCGTTGGCCACTTCATCCGTCACGTTGGACCAGATGGCAAT
>DASYZE010000079.1:0-48020 GCA_035946625.1 Terriglobia bacterium
ATTGAGCGAGGCGAGCACCTGCGCCTCGCGCTGGAATCGCGCCATGCGCTGGGCATCGCTGGCAAAGGTCGCAGGCAAAACCTTCAGCGCCACATCGCGGCCGAGCTTCGTGTCGCGCGCGCGATATACCTCGCCCATCCCGCCCGCCCCGAGCGGCGCGAGGATTTCGTATGGTCCGAGTTTGGTGCCTGATGTCAGGGACATTTGATGACTGTTGGGGATTATATGCCCATCGAGTGTGAAGATTCAGACGTTCAAACGGCGACTTTTTCCACTTTCATGTCGGCCCTCTTCAGCACGCCGTATTCCGTGGTATTCACCAGCTTGACCACTTCATAGTGCTTCGCCTTGATGTCGTACACTTCACACGTATCGTAGGGTTTGGAGTAAACGTGCAGAGTCACGGCGCGCGCCCCGAATGAAGTAGGATTCGCCACCAGGTGGATGGGCTCGCTGGGGTCCACTTCCTGCGGACTGTCTGGCTCGATCTCAAAATGTTTGCTGGGCTCGAGTTCGCAAAAGCCGGTGGAATCGTCTTTGCGGATGAGCTTGAAATTATGCACCTGAACTTTTCCGATGGGCGCGGCCATCCAACATTCCTGGTTGCAATGATTGTGAATGGGACTCTTCTGCCCCACTTCCCAGCAAATGGCGATGAGCTCGAAGAGGGCGGTTTTGTGAATTAGGTTGCGGGTGTAATGCTCATTGCAATAGTAAAGGTAGGGGGCCAGGCTGGCCGCGTCCACCTTGTGCCCACGCATGAAATCGAGCACGCCCTGGCGATGGAATTTTTCTTCGGGAATGGTCGTGAGTAGCCGCGCGAATTCATCCACCGCAAGCATGACACTAGCATAGGTCAGTTCAGGCAAAAGTCAACCCTCAAGGGTGGTGCCCGGATTTGCGTCCCCTGGGGCGCGGACGTCGGGCCTGCAGAAGGACAGAAAAGTAAGAGCGGGCGGGACGCCCGCGCTGCCAGCTACAATCTCAAGGGTGATGAGGGCCAGGCGATATGGCTTCGCGGTCGAGAGCACCCAGGAATTCGCGCAATTCCTCCGGCAATGGCGCCTCCAATCGAACAGTCTTCCCGCTTTTCGGATGACGAAACTCAATGGCGGCGGCGTGGAGGAAATTTCTTTCCAGAGTTTTTCGAATTTTCCCGCCCACTGCAAACTTGGTGGGAGCGCCGTAGAGCGTATCTCCCACCACGGGATGCCCGAGCGCGGCAAAATGCACTCGAATTTGATGAGTGCGCCCGGTGCGCGGCTC
The DNA here is from genome assembly GCA_035946625.1 of Terriglobia bacterium. Classification (GTDB taxonomy): domain Bacteria; phylum Acidobacteriota; class Terriglobia; order UBA7540; family UBA7540; genus DASYXZ01. The sequence continues at coordinate 1,267 of DASYZE010000079.1, forward strand.
AGCGTCAACCAGGGTGAAGTGGTCGAACCGCTGCACGACCCGATAATTCGTCAGAGCGTCCCTCGCGCCAATGCCTCCGGCCTTCATGCGCACGCGCCGCACAGGATCACGTCCCACGGGCTGGGCCAACCTCCCCGTTTCGCCCGCGACTCTCCCGTGCACCAGCGTCTGATAAGTCTTGTGGACTTCCCTGCCCTTGAATTGGTCGGCGAGCATGCGATGCGCCACATCATTCTTGGCAATGATCAGAAGGCCGGAAGTCATTTTGTCCAGCCGGTGAATAATGCCGGGTCGGTGTTCGCCCCCGGCGGCTGAAAGCTGGCGGATGTGATGGAGCAGCGCGTTGACCAGCGTACCCGACTTCACTCCCGCGCCCACGTGCACCACCATCCCGGCGGGCTTGTTCACCACCACCAGGTCGTCGTCTTCGTACACGATGTTGACAGGCAGATCTTCCGCCAATGCGCGAATCTCCCGCAGTGGCGCACGAACGGTAATTCTGTCGCCGGGCTTGACCGCCTCGCCCGCTTTGTAAATAGTTTCTGCGCCGATGGTGACCTGTCCGGACACAATCTGCCGCTGAAGCTGGCTGCGGCTCCAATCCGGCATCTGTCGCGCCAGAAAGATGTCCAGCCGCCGGCCCGCGTCCCCGGGCGCCACAATAAATTCGCGCGTTTCGGTCATTTTGAAAAATCGGGTGATCGGGTGATTTGTGATTGTGTGATTTCGCGATTGTCTGCCAATGAGATTTCGCCTCGGATCCACCGTCATGCCCGCGAAGGCGGGAATCCAGTTTTTTTATTTGGCATTTCCATTGCATTGATGATGGATTCCCGCTTTCGCGGGCATGACCGTACAATCCAAATCGCTCAATCACCCAATCAATAACCGCAAATCACGCATCATAAAATCGCTCAATCGGCAAACACCACTTGGAGAATCAGGAAAAAAGCGCCCACCACAATGGCGCTATCGGCAAGATTGAACGTGTACCAGTGATACCCTCGAAAGTAGAAATCGAGAAAATCGACCACCCGGCCCAGGCGGATGCGATCCACCAGATTGGAGAGCGCGCCGCCCAGAATCAGAGCCAGGCCGACGCCCGCCTCCCAATGCAGGCGTGGGCTGCGCCAGGCAAAAGTCAGGACAATACTCAGGAGCGCGGCGGAAATAAGAATGAGGATCGCGGTCTTAAGCGGCGAGGGCGTATCGGAAAACATGCCGAAAGCAGCGCCGGCATTGCTCACGTCGGTCAGGTTGAAAAAATGGGGGATGATGGGAATGACGGCGTGTTCCGGAATGCTGCCCACCACCATGACCTTGGTCGCCTGGTCGCCGATGAACACGAGCAGCGCAATGGCGCCGCACATGATTCGTGAAAGGTTTTTAACCCGGACTGCCAGGGCCTCGGACATTGTTGGTTGTTAGACGCCGGAAGTTAGGGGCGGGGATCCCTTCCTCGTGCCATCCTGTGTTCGATTTCTTCCTGACTCAGCACAAGTCCTTCCCGCCCGTCCTTTAGACCGCGCTCAACTTTTTCCGAACGTGGATATGGTATCGAATATCCTCGAAGGAGGACTCGACAGGCAAGCGCTCAAGCATTTTAAGGACTTCTTCTTTTGCCGTGGGCATTATTCCCTCCCTCTGAGTTTCACACAATCCGGGTCACGCCGGGGTTGAATTTTTTCTTGCTGGCCGCGGCCGATTACAAGATGTTCCCCTCTATTTCCTTCAACGCCTCGGCGCAACGCTCGCACACTTCCGGGTAGCGCGAGTCTTCACCGACACGCTCGGAATAATTCCAGCAGCGCGCACATTTCCTGCCCGCCGCCCGCAGGATTTGAACCTGCAACCCCGCCACTTCGGTTTCGCGGGCGCCGGCCAGCGGACTGGGGCTGATCTCCACCTGCGATACGATAAAGAGAGTAGGCAGGAAGGCTCGATATTCATGCAGCAGCCCCGCGACGTCTCCCTCCGCCGCCAGCACCACTTTCGCCTCCAGAGGTGTTCCGATAAATTTTTCCCGACGTACGCCCTCGAGCGCCTTCAAGACTTCATTGCGAACGGCCATCAGACGCGGCCAGTTGGCGAGCCGCTGCGCCTGAGCCGGCGCCAGGCCTTCGCGCAGCCGCTGGGCGGGAATAAACTCGGAGGCGTGTACGCTGTCAAGCAAGCCTTTATCCGGGTTACCGGACCCCGCGTTTTCGCGGTGCAGCGCGTACCAAACTTCTTCCGCCGTGAAACACATGAACGGTGCGACCACGCGCACCAGTGCGTCGGCAATCCGGTAGAGCACGGTTTGCGCGGCTCGGCGCCGCACCGACCTGGCCGGGGCGGTGTACAAGCGGTCTTTGAGAATATCGAAATAAAAAGCGCTCAGATCGACGGTAGCAAAGTCATAAACAGCGCGATAGACTTTGTGGAAAGCAAATTCAAGGTAAGCCGCCTGGACGCGATCCATCAAATCCGCTGTTTGTGCCAGCGCCCAGGCATCAATCTCTTCAAGCTGGTGGCCGGTCAGCGCGTCCTTCTGCGGGTCGAAATCGTACAGATTCCCCAGGCAATATCGGAAGGTGTTGCGCATTTTCCGATACGCTTCCGAAAGGCGGGCCAGGATGTCGGGCGAGATCACCACGTCCTCGCGAACGTCCACCGAAGCCACCCAGAGCCTGAGAATTTCCGCTCCGTGTGATTTGATGACTTCATTGGGGTCAATGACATTCCCAATCGACTTGGACATGGCGCGGCCCTGCGCATCCAGCACCCATCCGCTGGTGAGCACGATTCGGTAAGGCGCGGCATCGTGGGTGCCGATCGCCACCAGCAGCGAACTGTGGAACCACCCGCGATACTGATCGCCGCCTTCGGTATATACGTCGGCGGGCCAGGGCACGTCAGGACGGTGGCCAAGCACGGCGACGTTGCTGGAGCCGGAATCAAACCAAACGTCCAGAATGTCCATCTCCTTGCGCAGTTTCGTTCCGCCGCAATCGGGACACTTGGTGTCGGGTGGCAAGAGATCTTCAATGGGGTGCGTGTACCACGCGTCGGCGCCTTCTTTGCGGAAGAGTTCGATGGCGGGTGTGGCGAGCTTGGCGTCCAGCAATGGTTTTTGGCAGGCTTCGCAATGGAAAACGGGGATGGGCACGCCCCAAACGCGCTGGCGGGATACGCACCAGTCCGGCCGGGTCGCAATCATGTTGGAAATGCGCTCTTCACCCGACTCCGGCAGCCAGCGGGCTTTTTTGATTTCGTCCAGCGCCCGCGCGCGCATATGGGCGTGGTCGATATCAATGAACCACTGATCGCTGGCGCGGAAAATGATGGGATTGTGGCAGCGCCAGCAGTGGGGATAAGAGTGGGTAAGCCAGCCCGGCTGTCCCGCCAACGTTCCGCGCGCCTTCAGCAAGCCAATAACAGGCTCATTGGCGTCAAAAACTTTCTTGCCCACATATTCGGGCAGTCCTTCAGTGAACTCGCCCGCTTCTCCGACCGGGCAATAAACTTCCAGCCCATACTTTTGGCCGGTGATGAAGTCCTCGCGGCCATGTCCGGGCGCGGTGTGAACGCAGCCCGTGCCGTCCTCGGCGGTTACATAACTTGCCAGCACACCCGGGACTTTGCGGTCCAGAAAGGGATGTTGCAATTCAACCCCCTCCAGCTTTTTTCCGGCGAACCGGGCCAAAACCCCAGTGGCACGCAGACCGGTTTCGTGCAGGGTCGGTTCCAACCGGCGGCTCTCCAAAATATAAGCTTCACCGTCCGCGCCCGCGGCCGCGACGTATTCAAATTCGGGATGAAAGGCCACCGCCATACTCGCCGGAAGGGTCCAGGGCGTGGTCGTCCAGATGAGGACAGAAACCTTGCGCCCCGCCAAAGCCGGATCGAGCCTAGCCGTGTCCGAGGCAACCGCATACTTCACGTAAATCGACCGGCTGCGATGTTCCTCGTATTCCACTTCCGCTTCCGCCAGCGCGGTTTTGTCCGCGATGCACCAGTAAATCGATTTGCGTCCGCGATAAACGTACCCTTTTTCCAGAAAGGTGAGAAAGGCTTCCGCTGTCACCGCCTCGTAGGACGGGCTCATGGTCAAATAAGGATTGTCCCATTCACCGAACACGCCCAGGCGCTTGAAATCTTCGCGCTGGAGGTCCACAAATTTCTCCGCGTAGCGGCGGCAGGCCTGGCGGATTTCCGCTTGCGTCATCTTCGCTTTGCGCGCGCCCAGTTCCTTGTCCACGTTGATTTCAATCGGCAGGCCGTGGCAATCCCACCCGGGAAGGTAAGGCGCGTTAAAGCCCGCCTGCGTTTTCGACTTAACAATGAAATCCTTCAGAATTTTGTTCAGGGCCGTGCCCAGGTGCAGACGGCCATTGGCGTAGGGCGGCCCGTCGTGCAGGGTAAAAAGGGGCGCATCCCGGCGCGCTTCGCGGATGCGGCCGTAGAGGTTTTCCCCAGCCCACCGGGCGAGGAATTTGGGCTCGTTCTGCGGCAGGTTGGCCTTCATGGAAAAATCAGTGCGGGGTAAATTGATGGTGCTCTTCAAGTCGAGCGCTTTCTGCATGAAACCTCCGGCAATGGACAAACTCCGCATTATAGTGAGAAAGCCGAGAAAGTGTCTAGCGCCGCTCGAATTTCGGGGCTAATTTTTGACGCAGCGATTTCGCCGACTGTTTGAATCCATATTTTTCAGCAAGCTAAGTACAACTTTTCCGGCCGAAAAACCCTTTTAGGGCAGGTCGGCAATGAGTGCCACTAACAGGTAGTTTTTTCATACCTTATCCCCAGGCTGCGCCGCTGTAAATTTTTTACCAACCTTTGGAATCGTATTGCGAATACAGGGGTTACATGCCTGCGAGGGCGGAAATAGTGGTCTTTGGCATTGCCATTGCCTACCACTCAGGTGAGGTGAATTTTATGATGCGACAAAAATTAACGACGCATGATTTCTCCTGCGATCAACACAAAGAAACCTCGCTTGATGTCGTCCGAAGTGGCGACATTGAGATGAAGTCAAAATTTATCAAGCTTACATCCCTGGTCTCCGGCCAGGGAAGCTTTATCCACTTGGCGGCAAGGGTTGCCAGGCATTTTATTCCTGCACTCATGATAGCGATCATGCTGTTGGGAGCGCCCGCAGCCACCCAGGCGCGTTTCGACATCGGCGTGGCGGTTGTTGTTGCTCCACCGCCACTGCTTGTCTATGATCAGCCTCTTTGCCCCGGTCCGGGTTTTATCTGGACACCCGGTTATTGGGCATGGGGCCCCGACGGTTATTTCTGGGTGCCCGGCACTTGGGTACTCGCCCCTTACCCAGGTGAGTTATGGACTCCAGGCTATTGGGCCTGGGACAACGACGACTATATTTGGAATGAAGGGTATTGGGGGCCGGAGGTAGGCTTCTACGGTGGAGTGGTGTATGGGTTTGGATACGTCGGATTCGGCTATGAGGGCGGATATTGGCGGAACAACCAGTTCTATTACAATCAGGCCGTGAATAACGTGAGCACCACCAATATCACCAACGTCTACAACAGGACCGTCATCAACAATACGACTATGGCCAACGTCAGCTTTAACGGCGGTCCGGGCGGAACTGCCGCTCGCCCGACTGCTACACAGTTGGCAGCGGCCCGTCAACGGCATGATCCGCCTGCGCCCGCGCAACGGCAGCAATGGCAGGCCGCGCGGGCCAATCGAGCGCAATTGGCGTCAGTAAACGGAGGCCGACCTGCTGTCGCGGCTACCTCGAGGCCAGGCGCGTTCGCCGGTCCTGGGGTGGTCAGGGCCAGTCGAGCCGGAGGTCCGGTGAATGTTGCCGGCAACCGAGCGACCGAGAATCGCGCCTCTGCTCAAAGGTCCAGACCTGGACATCAGGCAACTGGGGCAGTCATGAGCACTCATCCGAGTGCCGCTCAGTCTTCACGTCCTTCTGGCCGAAAAGCTGCGCCACAAATCAGGGCGCGCGCCGTGCGCCCGCGAGCGAACGCGGGGCACGCCGCACCGCAACCAAGAGCGCCTAATCACCAAAACATCCCTCGTTCCGCATCCCCACAACGAAGCAATCCGCATCCCAAGGGTGTGCCACATGCCGCCGCGCCGCGCCGTAACACGCCTCACACGCAGACCAGGGCGCGCGCCGTGGCGCAGCATCGAACCGCTGCTCGCGCTCAGGCCCGAACCCGGACTATCGCACAACGTCGGACCACCGCTCGCGCTCAAGCCCGAACCCGGACTATCGCACAACATCGAACCACTGCTCGCACCCAGGCTCGAACTCGCACCGTAGCACAACATCGGACTATGGCCCGGGCACAGTCCGTTCCCCGGGCTATGGCACAGCAACGAAGCGCTCCGCGGCAGCGGAGCGCTCCGAGGGTAATTGCGCAGCAACGCAGCGTGCCCCATCAGCGAAGCGCCCCACGGGTAGTTGCGCAACAAATCAGCCGACCGAGGCCGCAGGGCGCACCACGGGCCGTCGCCCAGCAACGCTATGCGCCAAGGCCGCAACCTGCCCCACGTGCCCAGGCCCAGCAAGCCAGGATGCAACCTCGGGCAAGCGCACCGAGGCCGGTGGCACAGCCACGGAGCGCACCACAACCGCGCACCGCTCAGCAACGAATTCCGCATGGACATGGGGGCGGGCGTTGAGGGGGACGAATGATATGAATGTCCGCCACTGACCTCTTCCCACGATTCCAGGCCCGAGGGGCGTGTCTACCCTCGGGCAATTTTCAGCGTGGGACCTGTCGTCTCTGGCGCAGCGTAGCTTATTTCACCAAATCAGAGCCGGAAGAATCTTCCCAGAAAGAACATCCGGGTCAAGCTCATACCCAAATCCGGGCGCATCCGATAATTCGATAAATCCCTTTTGAGGTTGCGGCTCATTGCGGAGAAGAGGGCTGCCGCCTTGGGCAAAAATATCCACAAACTCCGCCTTGGGCGCATTGGGGGTTGAAATCACAAAATGGTAGGTTGGCGCCCCGACTCCGTGAGGAATAATCGGCAGCCCATAGGCGCTTGCCATAGCGGCAATTTTCTTTAACTCGGAAAGCCCGCCGGCACGGTAGACGTCCGGTTGCAGGATGTCCACGGCTTTCTTTTCAATCAACTCGCGGAAGCCGTAGCGAGTGAACTCATGTTCACCACCGGTGATGAGGATGTCGGGAACCGCATCCTTGATGCGCCGGTAGCCGTCAATCTGGTCGGGCGGAAGGGGCTCCTCCATCCAGAGAACATTGAATTCACGCGCCGCTTTGGCCAGTCTGATGGCATAGGGTACGTCAAGCGCCATATAGCAATCGAGCATAATGTCACCCTGCGGGCCGATCAGCTGGCGGGTGCGCTCGATCAGTTCGATGTTCTTGCGCATACCGTCCTTGCCATCGGAGGGACTGTACGGCAGGGCAAGTTTGACGTCGCGGAAACCCTCGGCCATGTGCTTCTCGGTGAGATTGCCCGTAACGTAGGCGGGAATTTTATCCTTGGTTTTGCCGCCCACCAGGTTGTATACGGGCTGGCCGACAGCTTTGCCCACGACGTCCCACAACGCGAGATCGATGCCGCTGATGACTTCAATTACTGCGCCCCGACGGCCGTAGAATTGGGATGCGCGATACATCTGATCCCAAAGCAACTCGATGCAAAACGGGTCCTGGCCCACCAGAAGATTCCGGAACTGGTCGTCAATAATGGGTGCGGCTAATTTTCCTTTTCCGCCGCCCACGGTTCCGAGACCGCGCACGCCAGCGTCGGTTTCAATCTCGATGATGGCGGCGGTCATAGGACCGAACCAACTTGAGCGCTTCTCACGGTAACGAGGGTAGATGGACATTGGGTTGGCAATCAGCCCCTCGCTTAACCACGAGGCGTTCATCGCTACTGCATGTGTCTTAACGTTTGTGATGCGCAAAGAAAAGGCCCTCTTCAATCCAGTTGATAAGCTCCTTCGAATTCGGCGAAATTCGACGTGTGCGAGATGAGATTCCCACCATATCATATTCTCCCTGGCGGGCAAGCGCGGTAAATTGGCCGCTTTTCATATTCAATTATATAAATGCTACGCACTCATGCGATGTAGGGCAATGACCTATAGGTATGACGTGGCCTACTCCTTTCGAAGGCAATTTCGTGTCACTCTAGTGCTCAACTTATGGTAAACTTTCATTAGGGTACTTGGGCAAAATGCGCAAAAGGATTTCGATTGGTGAGGCAACTTCTACGGCTTTACAAACATCTTGTCAAAAGAGCGGTTGCAGGTGGGAACCAAGACCAACGGCGTGACTGTTCCCGGCGAGGCCGGTGAATTTGATGGCACCTAACGATACACAAGTCGGGGTTGGAACGGCTGTTTCACCTGGCGTTACATCCGCCGTGCCTCCGCCAAGGTACAGGGTTACATTCGTAGAAGAGTCCTTCTTTCTCTTCTCCTTGATTCGACAAATTGGCGAAAGGATGCGCGAGCCGAAGATAACCGTCCCCAAAAAATACTACAGGGGTGAGTCCGCGCTCCCGGTAGTGGAGATGAAGCCCTGGTATTTGGACATCCCCAACCAGTTCGGGGCGCTGTTCGAGAAACCCAAGCCTCCTTTGATTCCACTCACGTCGCACCCCGTGGAGGTGCCCAACATCTGGAAGGATTACCAGCAGCAGCCGGTATCCTGGCTGAATTCCCTGCTGGTTCATGGTCTCGTGATTTTGGCGTTGATACTTCCGTTTGTGATTACAGGATGGATTCAACCGGTGAAGGCCAAGAATCAAGTGACGGCCATTGATATTTCACCTTACCTCGGGGAAATTCCAAAGGGAGCGAAAAAAATGGGCGGAGGCGGCGGAGGCGGGGACCGCTCACCTACACCTGCCTCAAAAGGTGCAATCCCGAGATTCGCTCGAGTGCAATTTGCGCCGCCCGAGGCCAAGCCTTTGATCATTGCTCCAAAACTTCCTGTAACGCCTACTCTGCTGGGTCCACCCGAATTGAAACTGCCTGAAATGCAGGCCAATATGCAGTGGGGCGACCCCAAGGGAATATTAGGGCCGCCGTCAAACGGGCCCGGCTTTGGAGGCGGGATCGGCTCCGGCTCTGGCGGTGGCATTGGTTCTGGAAATGGCGGCGGCCTGGGCCCCGGTAACGGCGGTGGAACGGGTGGCGGAGCCTACAGCGTGGGTGGCGGCGTGAGCGCGCCCAAGGAAATTTATGCTCCCAGTCCCGACTATTCTGAAGCCGCCCGCAAGGCAAAGTTCCAGGGCGAGGTGGTGCTCTCGCTTGTGGTCGACGCGCAGGGCAATCCTACGGACATTCACGTGGTGAAACCCCTGGGCATGGGACTGGATGAGAAGGCCGTGGAAAAAGTTCGGACGTGGAAATTCATTCCTGGGAAACGGAACGGTGTTCCTGTTCCCGTTCGCGTTTTGCTCGATGTAACCTTCCGCCTTTTCTAATAGGACCTCCGAATCCCTCGCATGCGGCTTTTTCCTTTCAATGCCTTGCCCGCGCCAACCCGAATGACATCTTGACAAGAGAGGGTGGAGGCAGTTACTTCTAAATAGCTGCGACTTTTTGGGAGGTCGTCTAACGGTAGGACTGCAGACTCTGGATCTGCGTATCGGGGTTCGAATCCCTGCCTCCCAGCCAGTCTTCCCGGGCTTTTCCGGTTTGAGGGCTCCACTCAGGTGGCTCTTTTTTGTGACCTTGGTGGGTGCAGCGCTCGAATCGTCATGATTCCAGGAAAAACAGGGTAATGGTGTCATTGGCGAGACGTGGGCGGTTCAGGGTGCAGTCATCCCCGCCTTCGCGGGAATGACCGGGCTTTCCAAACAGTTCAAATTCCAAATGACACCGCCAGCAAAATAATCCAACAGTTCCAAAATTTAACGCCGCGCGTTACAATGTCTTTTTTGGACGAATTAAGGCCAGGGACCATTTTTGAATTGAGGATGGGGGATAAGCAGGATGCCAGCAACACGCAAAGCGAAGCATCCTTTTGATAATACCTCGTTTCTTCAAAGGAGCGATCATGGCTGTTGATCGTAAACAAAGTCATGGCCGGCGGAGTCTTCTTTGGGCGGTTGCCCTCACAGTTCTCCTCTCCGTCCCTGTTCTTCAGCGAAGCGATACCCGCACGCCGATGGGGCCTTCAAAGCTGACTACGGTTCTGGCGGATCTCAGCCGATCGATTCCGCAGGAATTGGGACCGGTGTCCCTCACCAGCGACCAGCGGGCAGCGGAATTCAATCCCCGGGCAATGCCCAAGTCCGCTCTGGACGCCGTGCGCGGACACTTGCTCCGCCTCAACTCGAATGCCGAGGTGCAGGTTTACATTTTGATGAGCGCGGTCACGGACGAAAACCTGCGCGTACTCAAGGCCAATGGCGTGACCATTGAAATTTCCGCCCCGGCGCAACACCGCGTGCAGGCGCGCGTTCCTGTCACTCGACTTCAGATTGTAGGGGCGCTGCCTTTCGTTAATTTTGTCCGGCTGCCTACCTACGCCGTGCATATGACGGGTTCGGTGGATACGGAAGGTGATGTGATCCTACGTGCCGAACAGGCCCGGCAACAGTTCCTTGTGGATGGGACGGGCGTGAAAGTGGGGGCAATCTCCGACGGCCTCAAAGGCGTTTTTGACACCAATTGTACTTCATGCAGCTTTCTGCCCGGAGGACCGATGGACCCGGCCAAGGGGGACCTTCCTTTAGCGACGGGGACGCGAAATTCATCGGGCGTTTTGACCTCGTCTACTGGAGGGATCACTGCTTCGACTTTTACAGGAAACAACGACCTCGAAGGAATTATCCCCAGTTGCGGATTCGCCGGAGCGGGCGCAGAAGGCACGGCGCTGCTCGAGATAATTCACGATATCGCTCCCGGAGCCCAATTGTCCTTTGCCAACGCTGATACGGACATCGCTTTCAATCAGGCTGTGAACAAACTGGCCGCGTCCAATGATGTGGTGATGGACGATCTGGCATTCATCGGCCTGGCTGCCGATGGCACCAGCGATGTTTCAACCAACACAGCCAATGCGCTTAACAGCGCGGTCAACCCCATCCGTGCCTATGTCACTTCAGTGGGCAACACTGCGGATGGGCATTACTATGGAACCTACACCGATTCAGGCGTCAACGGCACCACGGTAGGTTTGCCCAACGGCGACTTACATTTGTTCCAGCAATCCGCGGATACTACGGATGTGCTCGGGCTTGGTCCCAAGCCTTACAACGTCATCGATCTTCCCACCAGCGGCGAGGTTATCATCTTCCTTGTATGGGATGATCCGTTTGGCGCCTCAAACAACAACTACGACCTTTATCTGGTCCAGGAGAGCACCGGCAAGGTGGTCGATCAAAGCACGGACCCCCAAACCGGGTCGCAGGATCCGGTGGAGTTCATCGACTATACCAACCCCGGAGCTGAAGATAAATTCCACATTGTGGTTCAGAATGTGGGGAACCTGGCGGCGGCCAAGCATCTGAACCTGTATTCCTTTGAGCCGGAGTGCGCGTCGGCCGGGCCTAAACTCTTGGCGCCGCCCCTGCATGAAAGGGTAAATTACAACACCGCCACGCGCAGCGTGCCCGCGCAAAGTGACGCCGGTGGGACGCCCGCCAGCGTGATTTCTGTGGGGGCAATCTGCTCCGCCTCCGCCGCCGCTCAGAACGTATTCAACGGCGCGCCGTCGCCGGACGAGTCCTGTCTGGACACCACCAATTCCACCATTGAATATTTCAGCAGTCAGGGGCCAACCCTCGATGGCAGGAACAAGCCCGACATTTCAGGGATTGACGGAGTATCGGTTACCGGAGCGGGGAATTTTGAAAACCCATTTTTCGGCACCTCGGCGGCCGCACCGCACATCGCCGGCATTGCGGCGCTCCTTTTGCAATCCAAGCAATGTTTGCTCAATGGCGTCCCAGGAGCTTTGGATGTTGCGACGGCAAGGACTGACTTGCGTAGCCTGATCCTTGGTAACGCTGTCCCATTGCCTTCGGGAGGGACGTCGCCGAACAATACTTTTGGCGCAGGGCGGGCTGATGCTTTCGCCTCGACCAACGCGACGGTTCCCGTTTTTAGCGGTGCCAGCCCTATCTACGTAAGCGGCAACTCTCCCAACGGCGCCAGCCTCGCCAATTTGGACCCCTCGCAATTGGGATTTCCCGAGCCTGCGACTTGTCCCATGGCGACATTGAGCTGGACGGGAGATTGTGGGTCCGGACAATCCTCCAGTATCAACTGCGGGTTTGGTACGCAAAATGTGACCGTAAAAGCCAGCAACAACAGTGGTCTCTCTTTTTCACCTTTGGTAAATCTTCAACTTGTGGTGACCAATTTCTCCTTGGCTCCCGCCCCCCCGGGCAGCACGACGGTCAGAGCTGGATTGTCCGCTACTTACACACTATACGCTTCGGCGCAGGGAGGCTCATTTAACAATGCCGTAACTTTGAGTTGTTCCAAACTGCCCACGGGCGCTGCCTGCACTTTCAATCCGCCGACGGTCACCCCGGGCTCGCAGTCGGCCGCATTCTCGATGGCTATTTCTACTACCGGAAGTGCTCTTACTCCGCCGGCCTTAGGCGCACCTCCCAGTGGTTTTGGTTTGCGCGGTGTACCGTTGTTTGCAATCTTGCTCGCGCTGGCCGCCTTCACGTCCATTCTTGTAGTGGGAACCCGGAGGGCAAAGTCCTTCAAAGCGCGGGGCCTGGCTACAGCGGGCGCTCTTTCATTAGTCCTGGCTTTTCTCTTGATTCAGCCGGCGTGCGGCAGCCAAAGTTCGCCCCCCCCTTCGCCCGTTTCAACACCCGCTGGGAGTTACCAAGTGACGGTAACGGGCACTGCAGGCTCCTTGACGCAGACGAGTACGGTTACGCTCGTGGTTCAGTAAGGGAGTGTCGTGCTCCCACCCATCATTACCGGCGCTAGGAAATATCCAGTGTGACCTGCAGTTTTCCCGCAAGCAGCGACGGTGAAAGCTCCACATTGTCGGGGTGAAGGACTCCAAGGTTGGTGGACTGGAGCGGCTTGCGATTCGTCGGGTGGATGTGAATCCTCAGTGATTCCCTGAAGGGAACTGAAAACTTAATTTCAACATTCCACTTGCTCCCACCCCCTTTCCCTCCCGATGCTACTGTGGTCCAACTGATGGGTCCAAACCTGGTCGGGCAATTCTCCACTCGAATTTTCTCGCCCGCGTTAAACCAATGTTTGGGAGCAGCTTTCTGCAAATGAATGGCGCCGTCGTGCTCCTCGAAACACAACAACCAGCGCAATGCCAGGGTGGGTTGCAATTCACTGTTAATCACGGCTGACCATGCATAGGAGCTTCCCTCGCCGGGAAAGTTTCCCGGCAACAACGCATCCTCGGGCGCATAACGGCTGCCGGAGTCCATGGCAAAACACAAGTTCCCGTAGAGGGCAAGCAGGAAGGGGCGATAGTCTTCCTGACGGATCCTCCCGGCCAGGGTTCCGTGTTCCATAAAATTGGAAGTGCGTGGATAATCGCCGTCGGTATTCATGCCCAGAATTTGTTGTCCGGCCAGTTCGCGATGTTTGAAATGGCCGGCGTCCAAAGCAGCATCGCCCCAATCGCAGGTCCACCAGTCCATCATGTAGCGGTGATTTTCATAACTTGAGAGTTCGGTGGGCCTGCGATTTGTATCGAAGGGGCAGAAAGGAGTGATCCCTACCTTTTTCATTTCCGGATTGCGTTCCGCAAGCGTCTTCGCGAGCGAGCGCTCGATATCCGCGCGCAGTTCGCCCGCCCATTGTAATAAATCGGCGGAGTCACGGCGCATATCATCATCATTGTGTTCGTCCCCGGCGCGCTTCAGGCAGCGCGCGTGCTCGTGCAGGCCGCGCCAAATCCACGCCGCATTCTGGTAATAGTAAGGATGCGATTCGGGAAAATCGTTGTCGGGTTCACCATTGTCCGCTTCCGGAGAGCCCCAAATGAGGCCATGCCGAGGATCATCCGGCGGAAAATTATTTTTTGAATAGCGATGGCGATGGCGGACGAAATCAATCATCTTGCGCAAAACGGGCAATCGCCGGCGCAGCGTGTCAACATCCTGAGTATAGTCGTAAGAGCGCGCAGAGTTCTCCAGGAACACGCCGGCATTCAGCGGAGCCTCCACCTGGTCTTGGGTGTTATAGGTGAAATTTCCATCGTTAAGAATGTAGTGATTCAAGTAATGTTCGAAATAGGGTTCCGCCTCTTCCGTCAGGTTCCAGATTTGGTGAGCCCAAACAAATTCGTAATGGGCCACTGGGAACAGGGCATGGCTTCTCGCGGGAATTTTAGTGTAGGCGCCTTCGCCGATCTGGTAGGTGGGCTCGAGCCCGTGATAGCTGCACCGGGATAGGACAATGCCCGCGCGCGCGGCGTCCAGAAGCCATGCGTCGGGAATCTCAACCTTCATCCGATCCTCGAAAAAGTGGCGCCATTTGTTCCATAAGCCCACCACCGCGCCAAAGAATTCTTCGGCGTTACAATTCCAGAACTGCTCCGTGAATGAGGTCTTAAGGGCGGATCCGGAGGCGCCTGAATCGCCTGCGGGAATCAAAGTTCCCTGTCCCGCGGGAGGAACCATGGCGCGAATGCGGCCCAGGGGGCGCGAGTCTGCGCCCGGCGGGAGAATCACCATCACTTCGTAGCCCACTTGAAACTTGGGATTCCACACTCCGATATCCGCGGCCGGCAAGTACCCGCCCAGGAGGGTGCGTTTGCTGTAGCCTGGAACGTATTCGTACAAGTACTCTGAGGGCAGGAATCTTCGCGGGTCGAAGAGGCGTCCGGTGAGGTCCGGCGCCCACAACGATTCCGGGTTAGTCCCGAACTGTCGGGACTTTCCATCGGCCTCCAGCCACAAGGATTTTTCAGGCGCCGCTTCTTCATTGGCCACCAGCGTCCAGCCGATCAGTTCTTCGCCCAGCGCCGCCACATTCTCATACATCGGGTCTTCGTCTGAATTCAAGATGTAATTCCCGAAGACATCGGGCCCGGGAACGTAACGGGCGACGCGCTCAAATTTAATTCCGTGCAGTGTGTCGGTCGGACGAGGGCGGATTTTCGAGAGGTCACCCACGCGTTTGGGGACGCTGGCGATTTCGCCCGCTTCCGTGACATAGGCGATGGCGCCCTGGTGCGTTACGTGTTTTTCAAACACAGCCGTGGCCACGCCGTTGAGCCAGGGCAGGACCGCCACCAATTGCCAGCCGGCTATCTCCTCGCCGGCTTTGAGTGTTTTCGATTCACCATCCACTCGAGCGGCCACCGCTACATCTTGGATGGACATGACGCGGGGGGAATTTCGCAGGGCCTCTTTCTCGCCCGGCAACAAGAGATTAAATTCGTTGGGAATTCGGCCGGGGGTGTAATTCCTCTCAGGTATCACTGGCTTGTCATGACGGGTGGAGGTCTGTGACGTTGATGGGGTGAAGAGGGAAGCGGCTGCGCCCAAAGCCGGAACCGAGACCGCGCGCCTGAGGAATGATCGTCGTTTCATGTTGGCGTCAGTATATGACAAAATGCAGCGGATCAGGCTCTCTTCTGCAGGTGAATCTCCGGGAAAAAGTTCCGTCGGGCGGATGCGCAAAATGTTTTTCGATCGACTCGCCGGACGACGCTTCGTAGTTTAGGACTTCTGCCCCAGGTTCCTTCGCGCTGTGGAATTGATTATAGTTCATCAATTCCCCCCAATTTATATTCGTCCCCATCTTAACCTTGAAGCATTTGTCGGCGCGTGATAAACACTCAGGGTCGTTTCAAGACTTAACGAAACAAATGAGCCGGTCTGGCCAAAGGAGAGACCGATGAATCGAATCCGCGTGAGGCTCCAAATTATTCTGCTCAGTTGTCTTCTTCTCCTGGCGTCCTCGTCCCATTTGATTCCGCAACAAATAAGTCCAGCCTTATTAGAACATCGTTGGAGGGCGCACTGGATCTCATACCCTGGCGGCCCCCAGCGCGAATTCGCGGTTTTCCGTTTCCGCAAGACTTTCTCCCTGGCCACGATCCCCCGCCACTTTATTATCCACGCCTCCGGCGACAATCGCTACCAACTCTTTGTGAACGGCCACCGCGTACTCGAAGGTCCTGCGCGGGGCGACCTGGACCACTGGCGTTTCGAAACGACCGACCTGGCCCCTCATTTGCGGGCGGGCACAAACGTTTTGGCGGCGGTGGCCTGGAATTTCGCCGAACTGGCGCCCATGGCCCAGATGAGCAACGAGTCGGGATTCATCCTTCAGGGTGACAACGATGCCGAAGCAGTCATCGACACGGACAAAAGCTGGAAGAGTTTTCGCGACCGGTCGGTGGACATGATGCCGGTGGGATCGAAAACCAACTACGCCTACACCGTCGTGGGGCCGGGCGAAAGCGTGGATGGAGCCCGTTATCCGTGGGGATGGGAGACGCGGGACTTTGATGACTCAGCATGGAGCGCGGCAGCGGAAATCTCTCCCGGCGCGCCGCGCGCAATTCAAGACAGCCCATCACGATGGATGCTGGTGCCTCGCAGCATTCCGCTGATGGAGGAAACGCTCCAACGATTCAACCGAATCGTTCGCACTGGCGGTGTTGAGGCCACACCCGAATTCTTACATGGCCACGCGCCTATAACCGTTGGTGCTGAAACCCACGCAACCATTCTGCTTGATCAGGCCTTCCTTACCACCGGATATCCTGAACTCCAAGCAAGTGGCGGTCGCGGGGCTGAGATCTCACTCACCTATGCTGAATCACTCTGGAAAGGCCGCGACAAGGGGAATCGGAACGAAACTGAGGGAAAAGAGATAAAAGGCTACCAGGATCGATTTCTCCCCGATGGCGGAGAGCACAGGATATTTCGTCCACTGTGGTGGCGGACGTTCAGGTATATTCAACTCGATATTCAAACCCATTCTGAACCGCTGGTGCTCGCGGACTTTCGGTCCTCCTTCACCGCCTATCCCTTTACCGTGCGGGCGCAGTTTGAAAGTGACGACCCCACCCTCTCGAAAATATGGGATGTGGGTTGGCGCACTGCACGGCTCTGCGCGCACGAGACCTACATGGATTGTCCATATTACGAGCAGCTCCAGTATGCGGGCGACACGCGCATCCAAGCCCTGATTTCTCTCTATATGACCGGAGACGACCGGCTGGTGAAGAACGCCATCGAATTACTGGATGAATCGCGCACCCCCGACGGCTTGACTCAGAGCCGGTACCCGTCGGCTCTGCCGCAATATATTCCGCCCTTCTCCTTGCTATGGATTGGAATGATGCACGACCTCTGGTGGTATCACGGCGATGCGAAGTTCCTGCGCCAATTCCAGCCCGGCATGAGTGACGTTCTGGGATGGTTTGAATCGCGCCTTACCCCTTCGGGGTTGCTGGGGCGATTGCAGTGGTGGGATTTTGCCGATTGGACGAAGGATTTTGAAGACGGTGTTCCGCACCAGGACGCGGGTGGGCAATCCGCTATTCTCAGTTTGCAATTTGCCCTGGCTTTAAAGGACGCCGCAGACATGGAGGATGCTTTTGGCAATTCCGTGAGTGCCGCCCACCATCGCGCCCTGGCCGATAAAATCGTGGAAGGCGTGCGCAAAACCTGCTGGGATCCCACCCGCCAACTGATCGCCGACACGCCGGCCCACCAACATTTCAGTCAGCACGCCAATGTCCTTGCCGTGCTGGCCGGAGCGGTGCCAATGGCGGAGAGCAAAAAATTGATGAGAACGGTTTTGGGGGACAAGTCCCTGACCCAGTGCTCCTATTATTTCCGTTTTTACCTTTTTCGCGCCATGAAGCGGGCGGGATTGGGGGATGAGTATTTGAATCAATTGGGGCCGTGGCGGCATATGCTTGACCTGGGTCTGACCACCTGGGCGGAAACACCGGAGCCCACTCGGTCGGATTGCCACGCCTGGAGCGCCCATCCCAATTTCGATTTGCTGGCTACCGTGGCCGGAATCGAATCCGCCGCCCCGGGTTTCGCCAAAGTTCGGATTGAACCGCACCTTGGGGATCTCCATCATTTGCAAGCGACGCTCCCACTTCCTTCCGGAGAAATTAAAGTGGCATACCTACATAACCAGGGCAGCCTGGTGGCGGACGTCACCTTACCTCAGCATTTGACGGGATGGTTTGCCTGGCACGGGAAAATACGGTCGCTGCACGGAGGGCGGCAACATTTGGCGTTTTGAAGGAAACCCAACCGACCGATATTCAATGCCTTCGTGAAAGTAATTAGCCTATAATAACCCGGCTTTGCGCCGGAACTTGGTTGAAGATGAATGGAGTGCCATCCCATGAAAATAATCACGAAAGTTTTTCTGGCAGTTGCATTTGGAGCGGCATGTGTATGGAGCACAAGCGGCGGCCTGGCTGTAATGCGGTCCATATCCTTCCACGATTCCTTTGATAGCGGCAACCTGGACCGCTGGCTGTTGCCCTCTGCGGCGGACTGGGAAATTCTGGAGGGCACCCACGGACATTATCTTCATATGGTCCGAAAGGGCGAGCCGGGTGTGCCGCGCCGCCCGCTGCAATACGCGCTGCTTAAGAATGAGCCGGTGGGTAGCTTTATATTTCAAACGCGATTGCGGCGCGAGGGCAAATCGATGATCGTGGTCTTTAATTACGTGGACACGATGCACTTCTATTACGCCCACCTGTCAGTGGATCGGGGCGAAAAACAACCCGTCCATAATGGGATTTTCATTGTTAATGGCGGGCCGCGAAAGCGCATCGCTGGAATTTCGGCTGATCCTGCCCTGCCTGACACGGATTGGCATCAGGTCCGGGTGGCGCGAAATGTACACACTGGTTCGATTGAAGTCTTCATGGATCAGCAGAGCAAACCCCTGTTTTCCGTGGTGGACCACACATTTTCATGCGGCCTGGTCGGTATGGGTTCATTCGATGAAACCGGCGATTTTGCCGCCGTCAATCTTCACTCGAACGATGCCGGGTGCAAGCCGGGAAGCATCATTCAACCTGCCTCAATGAAGTGATCGCAAAAAGGGAAATCCCTTCATGAAGCCGATCAAACACCTGCGCTGGTGGATCGTCTGGACACTCTTTTGTTCAACCGTCATCAATTACATCGACCGACAAACTCTCTCCAACCTCGCTCCCGTCATCACCAGAGAATTTCACATGACCAACGAAGACTATTCGTACATCGTCTCATCGTTTCAGGCCGCCTACGCCATCATGTGGCTGGTGGGGGGAGTCATTTTGGATATGGTGGGCACCCGGGTTGGATTAACCATCGCCATGATTTGGTGGTCCGTCGCCAGTGTGCTCCCGGCCTTCGCCAACTCCGTCAAGACTTTTGCCATTTCAAGGTTTCTGTTGGGGATTGGCGAGGGCTTTAATTGGCCCGGCGCCGCCAAGACCGTGGCGGAATGGTTCCCCGCCAAGGAGCGCGGCTTGGCCGTCGGAATATTTGACAGCGGATCGAGCGTCGGCGGCGCGCTGGCGGCCATCCTGATTCCTTGGTTGGCGATATTTCTTGGCTGGCGCTTTGCTTTCTTCGTGGCCGGAAGCTTGGGCTTCGTTTGGCTGGGGCTGTGGCTCTACATTTACCGGCCGATGGAGAGCCACCCACGATTGGGCGAGGAGGAACGTAAGGTGATTGAAGCGGGGCGCGACACCTTGCCAAGTTCCAGGCTGAAAGGCGCGGCGCGCTACTTCAATTTGTTGACTCAGGCAAACGTTTGGGGAATTGTCCTGGGGCGCTCTTTGACCGATCCCATCTGGTGGTTTTATATTTTCTGGCTGCCCAAATATTTGAGTGATACGCGCGGTTTCAGCCTCAAGCAAATCGCGGCATTCACCTGGCTGCCCTTTGTGGCCTCGGATCTGGGAAATTTTACCGGAGGGTTGGCCTCCGGATTTTTGATCCGGCGTGGATTGCCCGTGGTTCGCTCCCGGAAGTGGGTCTGCGTGGCCAGTTGCCTGCCCATCTTGGCTGGGATTCCCGCCGCCCTGACCCATTCGCCCTACTGGGCCCTCGCCTTGATCAGCGTGGCGACGTGGGGCTATGCAAGCTGGTCCACCATGGGCCTCACCTTTCCCTCGGATCTGTTTCCCCAGGACGTGGTGGCCTCCGTGACCGGATTGAGCGGGCTGGGCGCGGCGGGCCTCAGCGCCGTATCCACCCTCGGGGTCGGATGGCTGGTGGATAAATACTCTTATACTCCTGCGTTCATTCTGGCGGGGACGATTCCTATTTTGGCCACCGTGTGCGTGTTGGTTTTGATTCGCCCGCCCAAACCTGCCCCAGCATAGCTTGCCATCTGCATTCCATACGGCGTGTTAGAATTATGATTCACAAACAAGGAATGCGCCCTCAAGGATGAGCATGGATATCGAAAAAATCGTGCCGCTTGAAAACGCATTCCAACTCATGGATCAATTAAAGGACCAGGGTAGGCGCGTGGTTTTTACTAATGGCTGCTTTGATTTATTGCATCCCGGGCATACGCGTTACCTCGCCGAAGCCCGTGCCTTGGGTGACGTCTTGATTGTGGCGGTGAACAGTGACCGAAGCGTAGCCGCGCTCAAAGGTCCGGGGCGGCCGATATTTCCAGAGCGTGAGCGTGCGGAGATTCTGGCGGGTTTGGAGATGGTGGATTACGTAACAATTTTCGATGATCTCACGCCGCGGGCCATCATCGCGCGTATGTTGCCCCAGGTCTTGGTGAAAGGGGGCGACTGGGGACTTGATGAAATTGTTGGCCGTGCCGAAGTTGAAGCGGCGGGAGGCCGGGTGGTTTCGGTTCAGATGGTTCCCGGATTTTCCACTTCATCGCTAATCAAATCTGTGCTGAAGGATTCCAAATAACGACGATTCGCCTGATGCCGCATATTCGTTCTCTCCTCCAAACTGTGTTCCAACAGCCCGCCTATCGTGTAGCGATCTCGGCAATTTCCGCCGGGCGTCGCTCCGTAGTCCTCTCGGGGTTAACGTCCACCGCCAAGGCTTTTGTCGCCGCCGGGCTTGCCCACAATCTATCACGCCCGGTGATTGTACTAACGTCGGATAACGATTCTGCCGACCGTCTGCGTGTTACGGCATCCACAATTATGGCGTGGCTCGAAGGCACGGCCGCTCAAGCAGACGTGAGTTCCCTGCCCGCCTTTGACTGCTCGCCCTACGAGGGACGCTCGCCACATGCCGAAATATCAGAGCGACGCGCTGTAGCACTGTGGAATCTCGCGAGGGTTCAGACCCGAATTCTTTTCGCACCCCTTCCCGCCGCCCTGGGACGGTTTCGCGACCGGTCGTATTATCGTTCGCTGGCACTGGAACTAAAACCCGGTGAGGAGGTGGATTTGGGTGATTTGGTGGCGCACTTAAAGGGCGTGGGCTACGAAGTTGGAGAGCCAGTGGAAAATGCCGGGCAGTTTTCCGTCCGAGGGGGGATTATCGATGTTTTCTCTCCCGAATCGGAGTGGCCATTTCGCATCGAGTTTTTTGGTGACCTCATCGAGTCGGTGCGGGAATTCGATCCCTCTTCCCAGCGTTCGCGGGCGGGGGCGGATTTGGCGCGACTCTTGCCGCTGGTGGAGACTAAACATTCCTCGCAATACTTTGCGCGCCTCGTCCGAACTCTCGCCAAACGCCAGGCCAGCACCCACCCGGAATCGAAGCCGGCGCGGCCTGAAAAAGAAATTGAGTGGGCGGCGACATACCTGAATCCGTTTCCGGGCTGGGAATTTTTAGCGCCGCTGGCTGAATCGCACTCTCACACTTTGCTTGAACTTTTTGACCATCCCATTGTGGTTTGGGACGAACCCGATGAACGCAATGGACAATTATTGCAAACCCTCGAAAAGCTGAGCGCCGCGTACGAAGAGGTGCGGGACGTTGAGCCATCGCCTCCACGCCCCGAAGAAATATTTCTGTCGGAAGCAGAATTCAAAAATGCCTTGGATGGGAAAATATCGGTCTCGTTCAAAGAGCTGTCTGTGCAGAACTCACCCACCGACGCCGGAATGCCTGGCCCGCCAGAACCCACAGGAAGTTTTGCCACTCTACCGGCGCCCAAATATCACGGTGAAGTAAAGCCGATGATGGCAGACCTGCATCAGCGCCTCAACCGCGGTGAGACGGTCGCCTTCGTAGTCCCGACAGCCGGAAAAACTGAACGCCTTCGCGATCTCCTGACCGAATACGAAATACCCTTCGAAAGCAAGACAGATCAGAACGAAAAACGATCAGATCACCTTCCAACCCCCAGCGGCGAAATTCAGCCCCCGCGCCTGACGGCTACGAATCGTCCGATCGCGCCCATGCTCATCGTCCGCGGTGAAATGGGCGAGGGTGTCGCATTCCCTGATCTTGGAATTCTATTTCTTTCGGATAACGACTTGTTTGGAGGCTTCGATTGGGGCGGACAGAGGAGGAAAGAGCGATCTTCGATTGCCAGTTTCCTCTCCGATCTGAGCGATTTGAAGGTCGGGGATTACGTGGTGCATGTGGACCACGGGATTGGCCTCTATCACGGCCTGCGCCAGCTTGGAGTGGCGGGCGCTCCGCGCGATTTCATGCTGCTCACCTACCAGGATGACGCGCGGCTTTATGTTCCGCTTGAGCGTTTGGATCTGGTGGAAAAGTACCGGCGCAGCGGTGATGCGACCAGACCAACGCTCGACCGCCTGGGGGGCACAACCTGGGCACGGACCAAGACCCGGGTAAAACGCTCGCTGCGCGACATGGCCGAGGAACTTCTGCGCCTTTATGCCGAGCGGAAAATGCGGGGCGGGATTGCTTACAGTCCCGATTCCGCCTGGCAGCGCGAATTTGAAGAGGCTTTTGAGTTCGAAGAAACCGCGGACCAACTCACTGCCCTTGCCGAGCTCAAGAAGGATCTTGAAAGCCCCCAGCCCATGGACCGCCTTCTGTGTGGCGACGTGGGTTACGGCAAGACGGAGCTTGCCATGCGGGCGGCTTTCAAGGTGGCGCAAGACGGCAAGCAGGTTGCCGTGCTCGCCCCCACCACCGTCCTGGCCTTTCAACATTACACCACTTTCCGGCAGCGCATGGCTTCCTTTCCCGTGCGCGTGGAAATGCTCAGCCGCTTTCGCACGCCTATCGAGCAAAAACGAATCGCGGCGGAAACGGAAAACGGGCGCGTGGACATTCTGATTGGCACCCACCGGATGCTTTCAAAAGACGTTTCCTTCCGCGACCTGGGCCTGCTGATTGTGGATGAAGAGCAAAGGTTTGGAGTGGCGGCCAAAGAAAAACTCAAAAAGTTGAAAGCGGGCGTGGATGTGCTGACCATGTCCGCCACACCTATTCCCCGCACTCTCCACATGTCTGTGGGCGGGTTGCGGGATCTCTCTGTGATTGAAACGCCCCCGCGCGGACGCCTCGCCATTCAAACCGTGGTCGCGTCTTTCAGCGACGGGGTAATTCAGGCGGCCATCCTGCACGAGATGGAACGTTCCGGGCAGGTCTTCTTTGTGCACAATCGGGTGGAATCCATTTTTACCATGGCAGCGCTTCTGCAGCGACTGGTGCCCACCGCCCGGATTGGGGTGGTGCACGGCCAAATGGGCGAAAAAGAGCTGGAAAATGTGATGCTCAAGTTTATTCGGGGAGAATACGAGGTCCTTGTGGCGACCGCATTGATCGAGAACGGATTGGACATTCCTCGCGCCAATACCATGATCGTCAATCATGCTGACCGTTTCGGGCTGGCCGATCTCTACCAACTTCGCGGACGCGTGGGCCGTTCCAATCGCCGCGCCTACGCCTACTTTCTGATCCCCGCCGAGGATGCCCTCACGCCCACCGCCAAGCGGCGTCTGGCCGCGCTTAAGGAATTTTCTGACCTTGGAGCGGGATTTCGCCTCGCCGCTCTGGACCTGGAATTGCGCGGCGCGGGAAATTTGCTAGGTGCTGAGCAGTCGGGCCACTTGAATTCTGTCGGCCTCGATCTCTACCTGCAAATGCTCGAGCAAACGGTGGAGGAACTACAGGGCGCTCCGCCCAGGCTTGAGGTGCGTACCACCATCAACCTGGGCCTCGACATCAAGATTCCCGATGCTTACATTGTTGATGAAAGCCAGCGGTTGAGAATGTACAAGCGTATTTCCAGCCTCAACCAGCCCGAAGCTCGCGCGGAACTCGAGGCGGAATTGGTCGACCGCTACGGACCCATTCCTCCTTCGGTGATCAACCTGTTGAATTACTCGGTTTTGAAATCCGTTGCGGAAAACCTTTTGGTCCAGTCGATTGAGAGGAAGTCCGAAGAAATTTGGATTCGATTTCATGCCCAGGCGCCCGTCAGTTCCGATAAGCTGACCCTGTTCATGCGCCAGAACCGTGGAGCCACGTTTCGTCCCGACGGCGCTTTGCGTTTTCGGGTAAAAGTTCAGGACGCAGACCTTCCCGGGCAACTCGCAAACACCTTGCGGCAACTACACCAGTAGCATTAAGATAATTGGGGCGGGTTTTGAGCCTGGGGGGATCTGCTCTTTTCCCCGACTTCTAAATCAGAGGTCCTGGCTCCCACACCGCAATCCGAAGGAAGGTCTGACAGGATGATGAAGAGATTTCCAATCTCGTTTGCCGGGGCCATGATTTTCGCGCTGTTTATGCCCAGCGTTTTATCCGCCGGAAGGATAGTGGAACGGATTATTGCGCGCGTCAACAATGAGATCGTCACGCAAAAGCAGTTCGAGCAGAAAGAGGCGGATCTCAGAGCACAACTGGCCCGGGAATATTCGGGCGCCGATCTTGAAGCTCAGTACAGGGAACAAAGCAAGAATCTGCTTCGCGACCTAATCGACCAGGATTTGATGGTGCAAAAAGCAAAAGATCTCGATATTAAAGTGGATGCCGATGTCATCAAGCGCGAGGATGAAGTTCGCAGACAAAACCATTTTGCCACCCTGGAGGATCTTCAGGCCGAAGTGGTAAAGCAGGGAATGGTCTGGGAGGATTTCGAAGATCACATCCGGCGTGACCTGTTGATGCGGGAGGTGATTGGGGGTGAGGTGGGACGCCATATTACCATCACCGACCAGGAAAAGCGAAAATACTACGAAGCCCACAAGCAGGATTTTGCGTTTCCTGAGGGCGTCCATCTCGGCGAAATCCTTATTTCTACGGATAATCGCAAGCCCGAGGATGCTGAGAAGCGGGGAAAAGATGCGCTTGCCGAACTCAAGTCCGGGGCGCGATGGGAGGACGTGGCCAAAAAATACTCCGATCATGCCAGTGCCGGCGATGGAGGGGATATTGGATTTTTCAAGGAAGGAACGCTGGCGCCGGCCCTGGCACAAGCCATCGCCAAATTGGATGACAACGAGTTCACCGATTTGATCCAGACCAAGTTCGGCTACATGATTCTGAAGGTTTACGAACGGCGCAAACAGGGCCTGGCCAAGTATGACGACGTTGATCAGAAAATCAGCGAATTGCTTTATAACCAACAACTGGAACCCGCATTGCGCGAGTATCTTCGTACCCTTCGAAAAGAAAGTTATATCTACCTGGCCTCGGGTTATATCGATACCGGGGCGGAGCGGCCCACCCAAGTGTCTCTTTCCAAAGAATCTCAATGAAGCAGGATTTCGTCGCAGAACTCAAACCCGAATCCGCCGTCCACACCACTTTTCTTGTTCACATCAAAGAACGGAAAACCGCCAACAACGGCAGCGCTTACATGGACCTTGCCTTCCGGGATTCGAGTGGTGTGATCAGCGCCAAACTCTGGGACTGCGACCGGTTCAAACTGGATTTTGAAGCGGGCGACGTTGTCCTGGTGGATGGCAGCGTCGAGGAATACCGGGGTGCTTCGCAGATTCGTGTTCGAAAAATCGTCCGGTGCGCTCCGGAAGAATTTGACTTGCGGGATTATCTGCCTCGCTCACTTCGCGACCCGGCGGAAATGTATGCGGCACTCTTGGAACGTTTGCGCCGCGTGCCCGAGGGTCCGCTACGATCGTTACTTCTGGCGGTGATGGAAGACCCCGAGATTGCGGAAAAATACAAGTATGCCCCGGCCGCCACCAGTTTTCATCACGCTTACCTTGGCGGACTTTTGGAGCACGTCTCCTCGCTCGTGGAACTGGGAGACAAAATCTGCGACCACTACCAATGGCTCGATCGTGATCTGGCTCTTGCCGGTCTGGTTTTGCACGACTTGGGCAAAATTGAGGAATTGAGCTTCACTCGCGGATTCGCTTACACCACCCGTGGGCAACTTTTGGGACACATCACCATCGGTCTGGAAATTGTGGGTGGGAAGATGCGGCAAATCCAGGATTTCCCGGGCGCATTAAGAGACAAAATCGAACACCTGATCCTTTCTCATCACGGCAAAATGGAATTTGGCTCGCCCAAAGAACCGATGTTTCCCGAAGCTCTTTTGGTTCACCATCTTGACGATATGGATTCGAAGTTGGAGAGCATGCGTGCGCAATTCGTCAGTGATAAAGATCGTGCCGGCGACTTCACGGCCCGCAACCGCGCCCTGGGCCGCGAACTTTTGAAGCCGGCGCCGCGGGCAGCGTATGTGGCCAAACCTGAAGCGGTGAAAACATCAGCGGCAACAATAAGCGAACGGCCCCAGCTTGACTTTCGTAATGGCCAGAAAAAGCCGTAACCATCATTACGATCTCCCGCCCTTGGAGCTTCGGTGCATGAAGGCGCTGTGGCTCGAAGGACAGGCCACGGTTCAGGGTATCCGTGACGGCCTTTTGCCCGATCGCCCGCTCGCGTATACAACCGTGATGACCGTAATGGACCGTCTGGCTCGCAAAGGTGCGGTGACGCGAGAGAAGATTGGGCGGGCGCATCTCTATTCTCCGCTGGTGAGCGAAGATGTAATCCGCGAGCGTGCTCTCAATCGCCTTATTGATGATTTCTTTCAGGGGGCTCCCCAGCAACTTCGCCAGTATCTTGACAGAGCCGTGGCAGGAAGTCCCAAGACGGCGGTTTCAGACCGCCCCAGTACCAATAAAGCCCGGCGCGCCCGCGTTCATCCCCCGAAGGAAGAGGAAATTGACATGCGGATGGACGCTTCCCTTTTGTGATTTTTCCGGGCGTTTCGGGAGGTTCCGGACAGACGCCCCTGGTGGTGAGCGAAAATTGTGATGCCCGAGGACATCAACACAATGCATGCAGATGCCGCTGAGGCCAGGGCACCTTTGTTTCAGTCCGCCATTCAGCGCATCATTCCCCATCGCTTTCCGTTTCTACTGGTCGATCGCGTCACCGAGTTTGTGCCGGCTCAACGCATCGTGGGAATCAAGACATTTACCTGCAATGAACCACAAACGCAGGGACATTTTCCCGAATGGCCCACGGTGCCTGCGGGAATTCTGATCGAAATGGTGACACAGTTGGGAGCGATCCTGGTGCTTGAACGGCCGCACATGCAGGGGAAAATAGCGGTGATCCTGCAAATTCCGGAGGCGAAAATGATTGAGCCTGTGGCCATCGGCGATACGTTGCGAGTGGAAGCTGAGGTCTTGAAGATTCGGCAGAGCTTTGGCGAGTTGCGCGGCGCTGGCTACCGGGAGGGCATTCGAGTGGCGGAGGGCCAATTGCGGTTCGCAATTGCCAACCTCGGCGATTTCCTGCCACAATAAAGCCTGCGATGACTTTTGAAGAATTGCAAATTCGAAACGTGACAGTCCGACCCGCCCACATCCTGGCGCCGATGGCCGGCATCACCGACACAGTTTTTCGGCGCTTCATCAAGAGGCTGGGCGGGTGCGGTCTCATTATGACGGAGTTTGTCTCGAGCGAAGGCATGCTCCGCCAAAACCTTAAGTCGCAGCGCTTTCTCCAATATATCGAAGAGGAGAGGCCCATCACCGCGCAGATATTCGGCTCCGATCCCGCCCGCTTGGGCGAGGCTGCGCGCATCATTGAAGGCCTGGGCTTTGACCTGGTCGATTTGAACCTGGGGTGCCCCGCCAAGAAAGTGGTCAAGTGCGGGGGGTCCGGGCTTCTTCGCGATCTGCCCTTGTTGGAAAATATTTTCAAGGAGATTCGCAGGTCGGTGACGATACCGTTTACCACCAAAATCCGAATCGGCTGGAGCGACGAAGAAATTGTCGCCGTCCCCGTGGCGCGCCTCGCCGAGGCCTGCGGAGTTGAAGCCATTGCCGTTCATGGTCGCACGCGGCTCCAGGGTTTCAGTGGCCGCGCCCGCTGGGACGTGATTCAACAAGTCAAGGCCAGTGTCCGCATTCCTGTGATTGGCAACGGAGACGTGATGACTCCAATTGATGCCCGGGCGCTCCAAACGCAGACGAGTTGCAATGCGGTGATGATAGGGCGGGCGGCGTCATCGAATCCGTGGATATTCCGCCAGATGGCCGAATACTTTCGCTCCGGCGAATATCGTGAGCCCACCGACGCGGACCGTTATGAGATGATCAGAACCTACTACCGCATGCTGGTGGAGGAGGAAACTCCCGGCGCCATCGGGAAGATGAAACAGTTCGCCAGCTGGTTCACGCACGGAGTCCGAAACGGCGCCGAGCTGCGGCGGCGCGTTCAGGGAGCTGACGACGCACGACAAGTGCTGGATCTGGTGGATGATTTTTTCGCCGCTGCGCTTGGTTTGAAATTGCTGGCATTCGAGGTAGGGGCCCCGGTGGTCTAGAGGAGTTATCCATGGATGATTTGCCAGAAGGAAAAAAAGGCGGCCAGCGGAGTCAGAGGAGAACTGAGTCGGCCGTCCCTGTCCAGATTCGTGGAATTGACGGTGACGGCGCGGAGTTCGAGGATTCAACCGAAGCCATCGAAGTAAGCCGGCGGGGACTGTCCCTTCTGACCAAGCGAAACCTGCCGCTTTTTACCGCCCTCACCGTTGTTCTCCCCGGCCGGGGCCCCAGGCGCCCGGGCGAGGGTGCGACCGATTTTTTTTCCAGTGCCACGGTCGTTCGAGTGATCAGGGAAGGCGACGTGTACCGTGTGGGCATCCGCTTTATTGGAGCCACCCTCACCACATATACGGCCGAAAGCGGATAGACGACGTGTGGCCGTGCATTCGCCGCGGCAAAGTTCGTCAACCTGGGCAGACCGTGTTTCGAGTTGCATTTTTCCTTTTGGAAATTTACCCATCATCAATATCAGGATTTGGGGAGGCGGCTCTTTTCGGCTTGCCATTGGCGGTAAGCTTCGCTCTTTGAGATTCCGCGCCGGCGCGCCACCGCCTTTAGGGCGCCGCGCTCGTCCATGGCGTCATGGGACATGGCGTGCTCGATTTCAGGACATATCAGTTGATCAGATAAGAATTTCTTTTTGGGACTCGGCAAGGGGCCCACGATCACAGTGATTTCCCCTTTTGCGGGTTTTTTCATTAGCTGAACGAGCACATCAGAGACAGGGCCACGCACGAATTCCTCATGGAACTTTGTAACCTCCCGGGCAACGACGCAAGGCCGGTCACCCAGAGTTTCCATTGTGTCTTGCAGCATTTCAATAATCCGGTGCGGCGACTCATAAAAAACCAGGCTTCCCTCCGCACCTTCCAGCGTTTGCAGACTTCCGCGCCGTGCCAGCTTCTTTGAAGGCAGGAAGCCAAGAAAACGAAACTTGTCCACAGGCAAGCCGGCGGCCGACAATGCGGCAACAAACGCTGATGCGCCGGGTATGGGGACAACCCGCACCTCATGGCGGATGGCCAGTTGGACCAGGCGATATCCCGGGTCTGAGATTCCAGGCATCCCCGCATCTGACACCAGCGCAACTTGGCTGCCGCCTTCCATCTTTACAATCAATTCCGGCGCTCGGGTCATTTCGTTGTGCTGGTGGTAGCTGATGGTCCTCGTCGAAATGGAATAATGGTTTAGTAGTTGTTGGGTGTGGCGAGTGTCCTCACAGGCGACTAAATCAACCTCTTTTAGAGTCCGGAGGGCGCGAAGTGTGATGTCGTCAAAATTTCCGATGGGAGTCCCCACAACGTAAAGCGTTCCAACAGTACCTTTCGAGGGTGGCTGATTGCGTTCGGCGTGCTTTTCTTGTGGCAAGAGTGCCTTTCCTCCTACATACTTTTCCAATTACATGGAAATCTTATCAGGCGCTCGCGGGCGAGGCAAACGCCATCCGTAGGCATGCCCAATGCGACAGCCCTATGCTACACTTTTGACCGCTGCTGCAAGGGCTGATATAATGCGATAATCAGTGACGCATCCAGGAGGGCTGCTTGCCGCTTTATGAATATCGTTGCGCGAAATGTGGGGAGCAATTTGAGAAAATTAGAAAGTTTTCAGACCCACCCCTGACTAAATGCGAAAAATGCGGCGGCAAGCTCGAACATTTGATTGCATCGCCGGCTTTTAAATTCAAGGGCACCGGATGGTACGTCACTGACTATGGCAAAAAGGATTCCTCCGGCGCCGGCGACAAAAGTGATCGCGCGGGCTCCGAAAAGAAGGAAAGCACGCCGGCCGACAAAGGTGACAAGCCATCGACCTCCGGGACTCCAGAAACCAAAGGACCATCCGCAGGAACAAAGGGCAAAGATTCCAAACTCCGGATTCACAAATAACAGCGCGTGAATGCAGAAAAGCATTGCCGGATTCCTGGCATGCCCCGTTCTCTCATTAACCCTTCCATGCCCCGAGCAGACGTCGAAGTACCACCAATTGTCCAAGGTGATAGGCATTGTGGTCCGCAACCAGAAGGGCCTCGCGGAGAATCGTCTGCCCTTCGCCATGCGGAATGGCAGCGAATAGATCAATTCGAGGGTCAGCCACCATCTCCTGAATGGCAACGAGGTCGCCTCGAAAAGTTTTCACGGATTTAGCCCAAGCTTTTGAGTCAGGCGGAGAATTTCCATGTGGCCAGTATCCTGAGGGAAAATCGAGCGGAGCATATTTCGGATTGCGGCAAAAATCGAGGATGTCCCATTGCGCGATTCGCATGTGCTCCAGCAGCCGCCACGCCGTGTAAGGTAATTTCGCCGGGCGCACCCCACGCAGTTTCGCCGGAAAATCAGAAATGGTTTTCACAAAGTTCATGTGGGCGCCCCCGCCTCGCAACAGGTAGAGGAGGTGGTCGCGCAAAGCCTTGTTCTCATCATGCATCTTCTTTGGTCCCCCGGGAACGAACTCCCTGAATTTATTCAGAGCTTAAGCGCCTTAAGATACTTGCGAAAACGCTTGCCCAGATCCGGCCGTTTCAGAGCCAATTCAACTGTCGCCTCAAGAAAACCGAGCTTATCGCCGGCATCGTAGCGCTTGCCTTCGAACAAATATCCATAAACCGTTTCTTTCTTTAGTAGTCGTTTGAGGCCGTCGGTCAACTGAATTTCATGGCCTGCTCCAGGGTGAGTCTCGACAAGCTCTTCGAAGATCGCCGGAGTCAGTATGTAACGTCCAATGATGGCAAGGTTGGAAGGTGCGTCTTTGGGTTCGGGTTTCTCCACCATGTCCTCGATGCGGTAAATACGCCCGTCCATATCCTTGTCTGGCACCAGGCTGCCCTTGATGATGCCGTAGTTTGAAACCGATTTGTGGTCCACCCGCTGAATGGCCACGACGCTGGTTCGGTAGCGTTCGTGGACGGCCACCATTTGTTTCAGACACGGTATCTGACTATCGATCACGTCGTCAGAGAGCAGTACAGCAAATGGCTCATCGCCCACCAATTCACGCGAAACAAGTATTGCATGCCCCAGCCCGCGGGGATATTTTTGCCGGACATAGGCCATTTGGAGGAGGTCCGAAATTTGTTCCATTTGTTTGCGTAATACTTCTTTCCCCCTCCCCATAAGTTCCTGCTCGAGCTCGAAGGAAACATCAAAATGATTCTCAATGGCATTCTTGCCGCGCCCGGTAACGAAAATCACCATGGGAATGCCAGAGGCCGAAACCTCCTCGACGGCATATTGGACCAGGGGCTTGTCCACGATCGGCATCATCTCTTTGGGCTGCGCCTTGGTGGCGGGAAGAAATCGTGTCCCCAAACCGGCCACCGGTAAAACCGCTTTTCGAATGCTCATTCTTACCTCGCGAGCTGAAATCATTTCCTTCAGATCCCCTACCCATGCCGGGTTCCCGAAGTTACGTATGCTAACATATTTCCTGAGGAGAACTGGAAATGCTGGTTCTGGGAATTGAGTCCAGTTGTGATGAAACAGCGGCCGCGATTGTGGCCGGCGGCACTCGGATTTTGTCCAGCGTCGTAGCTTCGCAGAATTTGACTCACGAAAGATATGGCGGCGTTGTCCCGGAGCTGGCCTCGCGCGAACACCTGAAGAGAATCGTGCCCGTGGTCAAGGAAGCCTGCCGCCAGGCCGGCGTGGGACTTGGCCAACTGGAGGCCATTGCGGTCACGGAAGGTCCTGGCCTGGTGGGATCCCTGCTGGTGGGTCTGGTTTATGGCAAAGCCCTGGCGCTCGCGTTGGGCAAGCCTTTCATCGGAGTGAACCACCTGGAAGGGCACATTCAATCTGTTTTCCTGCAAAATAAAGTCGACGTGCAACAGGGGCAATCTACCGAAGAACCTTCCCTGCCCGCCGTTGCGCTGGTGGTCTCGGGTGGCCACACCAGTCTGTTCCTGGTCCGGCGGCACATGCAAATGGCCGTTCCCCGCTTCTCTTATTCGCCCCTGGGCGCCACGCGCGACGACGCGGCCGGTGAAGCGTTTGACAAAGTCGCCAAACTTCTGGCGCTGGGTTACCCGGGTGGACCCATCATCGATCGTTTGAGTCGGTCCGGCAATCCCAGTGCCGTGGACTTTGGCCGGGTTCGAATGAAAAGGAATCCGCTGGATTTCAGCTTCTCCGGATTAAAGACGGCCGTCCTTTACCGGATGCGAGGCACCGCGCTCGAAAAAGAAGCCGAAGAACGGCGGGCCTGGCGGGTGAATGCGGGGCGGCCAACCCTCGAAGATATTCGCGCCCATTGCTCCACCGCTACACTCGACCTGGTGGCCGGCTTCCAGCACGCCGTGGTCTCCGATTTGGTGGACCGCACACTGGCGGGGGCCGACCTTTGTCGCGCCGCATCGATCCTGGTTTCAGGAGGAGTAGCCTGCAATTCCTTGCTGCGCGAGCGTTTTCACCTGGCGGGAAAATCCCGCGGACTGGGAGTATTCTTCCCTTCCCCATCACTGTGTACGGATAATGCCGCCATGATCGCGGCCGCGGCATTTTATCGGCTGGCCGCCGGTGTGCGTGCTGATGCCACGCTGACTGCTCACGCTTCGTTTCCGCTGATGGCGCAGGAACCGTAGTTCCCAGGCGGCGGCAAATCCCGGCGCTCAAAGATTCTCCTCCGGGGCGGCTCAATTCCGTTACAATGGCCGTTCGATCAAGCGAAGGCAGCTCATTCGAACTCCGGAGCGGGACAAACGCGGGCGGCAACGGCCGGGAATTGGGCCGCGGCCATGCCTGAATCCTCCTTATGCGCGTTGCTGTCGACACGGGCGGAACTTTCACCGATTGTGTGGTACTGGAAGGTTCCCGCATTAAAATCCTCAAAGTGTTTTCAACCCCGGACGATTCCGCCCTCGGAATTCTTGAAGGCGTGCACCGCATCGCGTGCGCAATGCCCCGCGATTCAACACTCGATGTCATTCATGGGACAACGGTGGGGACCAACAGCCTGCTTGAACGTCGCGGCGCCCGCGTGGCGCTTGTCACCACGGCGGGATTTGAGGACCTCATCGAAATTGGACGACAAAACCGCCCCCGCCTTTATGACCTGAATGTGGGGCGTGAGCCTCCGCTGGTTCCACGCCCAATGCGCTGGGGCGTACTGGAGCGGACCACGGCAAGCGGCGAGATTCTCTTGCGGCCTCGCCTCGGTGATTTGCAACGGCTGACTGGTTTGATCCGGCGCGCTGGTGCGGAGTCGATTGCGATTTGTTTTCTTTTTTCTTTCAGGAATGCCGAGAACGAAAAAAAAGTGTCGGCCGCACTCAGGAAACTTGGATTGCCTGTCTCGATGTCTCAAGAAATCCTACCCGAATTTCGCGAATACGAAAGGCTGTCCACGGTTGTGATCAACGCCTACCTCGCGCCCCGTTTGGGATCTTACCTTGCCCGGCTGGGTTTGAAAGTTGAACAGGAATTCTCCGGCGCCGGCGCTTTAACGGACACCGGCCTAAGAACGAAACCTCGCTCTCCGAACCCTCCGGCTTCAAAGGTGCGAATATACGTGATGCAATCGAACGGAGGAATCACCACTGCGGACCGCGCATCCCGTGAGCCCGTGCGCACGATTCTTTCCGGGCCGGCCGGCGGAGTGGTGGCGTCGGCGAGGCTGGCTCAAACACTTGGGATTGCGCGGGCCATGAGTTTTGACATGGGCGGGACGTCCACCGACGTTTGCCTTTTGGACGGGCCTCCGCGCACCACCCACGAAACCACCTTGGCTGGCCTGCCGGTTGCCGTTCCCGTGCTTGACGTGCACTCCGTCGGAGCGGGGGGAGGGTCACTGGCTCGCGTGGACGCCGGAGGCGCGCTCCGGGTGGGGCCCGAAAGCGCCGGCGCCGTCCCCGGCCCCATTTGCTATGGTCGGGGGGGGACCCAGCCTACGGTGACCGATGCCCACTTGCTTCTGGGCCGCCTGGACCTGGACCATTTTCTGGGAAGATCGTTTCGGCTGGACCTGGGCGCGGTGCAGAAACGCTTCACCGATTTTCTGCGCACCTTACCGCGAAATCTTCGCGCCATAAGCCCCAAGTCTCCGCTTGCGCTGGCCAGCGGGATGATTGCAGTTTCAAACGCCACCATGGAACGCGCCCTGCGGCTGATTTCCGTGGAGCGAGGATACGACCCCAGAGATTTCACCCTCATTTGTTTTGGAGGGGCGGGAGGCTTGCACGCCGCCGATCTTGCGCGATCATTGGAACTCCGCGCCGTAATTGTGCCCATGCACCCCGGGACCTTTTCGGCCCTGGGCATCCTACTCTCGGATATTGTAAAGGAAGCTTCCCAATCGGTGCTGCTCCCCGTTCCGGAAGCCGGGCTTGGTGCAAGGTCTTCGCGGCGGCAGTTCCACGCCTTCTACAATTCACTTGCGCGCAGATTTGAATCTATCAAAAGAAAAGGGCTCGCCGAGCTTAACCATGAAAGGTTCAACACCAAAAGGGCCAGGGCGGAGTGCCGCCTGGCGTGCCGCTACGTTGGCCAAGCCTACGAGCTTTCAGTTCCCTTTTCGCGCGACTTTCGCCGACGATTCCATTCCCGGCATGAAAGGGCTTACGGCCACGCCCAGCCCACTCAGTCCATGGAGATCGTCAGTCTGCAAGTTCGGTTGACACTCCCTACTCCCAAGCCGGGAAGCGGCGCGAGGGGAAACAGATCCCTTCACGGAATTCGCCAGGCGAGGGTTAAAATAAAACCTGTTTGGTTCGATCATCACATCTATCAAACCATACTTTATGATCGAGAGAAGTTGGGGCCTGGCATGAAAATAACCGGCCCGGCCATTGTGGTTGAATATAGTTCGACCACTGTGATTCCGCCTGATTTCGCCTGCACAGTGGATGAACATTTAAACCTGAGACTGACTCGATATGCCCATTGACGCGGCAGAACTCGAAATATTCAAAAACCTTTTTCACTCCATCGCCGAAGAGATGGGTGCAGCTCTGCGTCGTTCCGCCTTTTCCCCCAATATAAAAGAGCGGCGGGACTATTCCTGTGCGATCTTTGACGGCGCCGCGCGCGTTGTGGCCATGGGCGATCACATGCCCGTTCACCTGGGATCGATGCCGATGTCCGTGGCCGCTGCCATTCGCCACCTCACCCTCGGCCCCGGTGATATTGCGATGTTGAATGACCCGTATGCGGGAGGAACTCATCTGCCGGACATCACCCTGGTGCTGCCCGTTTTCGCCCATTCGACTTCTGGCGAAAAGAAGTCAACCCGATCCAATCCAACGCGCCCCTTTTTTTATGTTGCCAGCCGTGCGCACCATTCTGACATTGGTGGCGCTCAACCGGCGTCCATGGGCTTAAGTGAAGAGATTTATCAGGAAGGCCTGCGTATTCCTCCCGTAACCCTGGCCCGTCATGGAATTCTCCAGTGCGATGTTCTTGCCATGGTCCTGGCCAACGTTCGAACACCCCGCGAGCGAGAGGGCGACCTGGCCGCGCAGGTTGCGGCTTGCCGGCTGGGGGAGCGCCGGTTGCTTGAGCTGGTTGGAAAATACGGCGCCCGAAAAAGTGAATCCTATCTTGAAGCGCTCCAAAAGTATTCTTCACGACTCATGCATGACGCCCTGGCTCGAATTCCAGACGGGGTCTATGCGGCGGAGGATTATCTCGACGATGATGGATACTCGCCCCAACCCGTTCGCATTCGTGTATCCATTCGCGTTCATCGTGGCCGTGCCATAATAGATTTTGACGGGACTTCACCCTCGCAGCGCGGGAGCGTGAATGCTGTGTGGGCCATCACCTACTCTGCCGTGTTTTATGTTTTTCGCTGCCTGCTGGGTGAGGACGTTCCGGCCTGTGCCGGCTTGATGAGCCCGATTGAATTGCGGGCGCCGGAAGGAAGCGTGGTGAATGCGCGACCGCCCGCCGCAGTGGCCGCGGGCAATGTGGAAACCTCGCAACGAATTGTGGATGTGATTCTGCGCGCCCTGGCCGGCGCGTTGCCCGGGCGCATCCCTGCCGCCAGTTCGGGAACGATGAACAACATTTCTTTTGGCGGAATTCATCCGCAACACAGCGCCTCCGCCGGTGGGCCTTTTGCATATTATGAAACAATTGCCGGCGGGATGGGCGCGCGGCCAGGCGCCGACGGCCTGAGCGCCATCCACACCCACATGACCAATTCGTTGAACACGCCCATCGAGGCGCTGGAGTCGGCTTATCCGGTTCGCGTGAGGTCCTATTCCATTCGTAGGGGCTCGGGTGGAAAGGGGCGATTTAATGGTGGCGACGGAATAATTCGCGAGATCGAATTTCTTACCCATGTCCGCGGCAGCATTCTTTCCGATCGCCGCCGCTTCGGGCCCTACGGTTTGGCCGGCGGGAAGCCGGGATTGCCGGGGAGAAATGAGTTGAGAATGCCGGGGCAGCGTGGCCGGTCTCCAACCCTACCTTCGAAAGCGGTCTTTGACGCGCCCGAAGGAAGTATACTCAGGATCGAATCACCCGGAGGAGGGGGATGGGGGCGCCCAACCCGCAGACCATCAAAGCGGGCGGCGGGCGGTTGCGGGCTGATATAAAACTCGGGCTGCTTCTTATCCCAGAGAGGAAGATGGAGATGGTGAACCGGAGGAAATTTATGAAATCCGTTGCACTGGCGGCGGCCATGTCCAAGTCGGAATTGAGCGGTGCGGGGCCGGTAAAACCCGGGGCGGTTTTCCTGTCAACCTGGCCCCACGGAAAGCCTGCCAACGAGCACGCGGCTCTGGTTTTTGAGGGCGGAGGAAATTTGCTGGACGCCGTGGAACGCGGCATCAACCTTACGGAAAACGATCCCGCCATCACCAGCGTGGGCTACGGTGGCCTGCCCAATGAGGATGGCATCGTGGAGCTGGACGCCGCGCTGATGGATGGAACCCGCCATCACGCCGGCGCCGTGGCCAGCCTTCGGAATATCAGAAATCCAATTTCGGTGGCTCGTCAAGTTCTCGAGCAAACCCGCCACACCACTCTCGCCGGAGAAGGCGCCTTTCAATTCGCGCTGAAAATGGGCTTTCACGCCGAACAATTGCTCACACCGGAAAGCCTCAAGCGATGGATGGATTGGAAAGCCGATCCTCATCGCCAGAGCTACTGGAAGATCTCCGCCGAGAATCATGACACGATCGGAATGGTCGCCACCGATGGCCGGGGGCACGTCGTTTGCGGTTGTTCGACCTCCGGCGCGGCCTGGAAGATCAGCGGGCGGGTGGGTGATTCTCCGCTGGTGGGCTGCGGCATCTATGCCGACGACCACGTCGGGGCGGCCAGCGCCACCGGCGATGGCGATCTGATGACCAATTACTGCACCAGTGTTTCCATTGTGCATTATATGGCCCAAGGTATGTCTCCGCAGCAGGCTTGTGAGGAACTTCTAAAACACATGGCCGTGACCGATCCGCACAACCAAACAGCCGATGCGGCCGTGATTGCCATGAACAGCCGCGGCGAAGTGGGCGCAGCCTCCATGCGCGCCCGCACCGGCTTTAAATATGCTGTTTTGAAAAATGGCGAGAGTCAGTTGCTCCAGGCCGCTGCCCTTTATTAAGGTCCCAAGGCCCGGCCCCGATCGCTTTGCCCCCGGCCGCCGGGCTTGGATGCCATGCTCACGGAGAGTTGCCTTCAGCCGCCGGCCCGGCCTTGCCAGTAAACATCCATGCCATGACGCCTGACGTGAGCAAGAGGAGGGCCAGTCCATTCCCAACGAAAAATCGGGGCGGCTGTGAAAGCAGATCAACCATGGGCGCGGCCATGGGCAGCGCGAAGGCGGCGGCGACGTAGGCCAGCACATTGTCCCGGAAAAACAAAACCAGAACACTGAGGGCCACGGCGGCGGTGATGAAACTCAGGCCCCAACCCAAAACATATTCGCGCACCGTATGGGCGCTGGAAGGTCCCAGGGCGATCAGAAAAAACAACCCGACCCCAGCCAACCACCCTCTCCGCTCGCGCAGCCCCAGCCGAACAAGGTAAAGGAGCAGCGCCAGGGCCGAAACGCCAAAAATAACGGCGGAGAAACCGCTCAGAAATATGCCGGCTGCCGGCCAGGAAGTATCGAATGAACTGGGCACCAACCCGATGTCCACCGGAACTTCGGCATGAAAGCGGTCCGAAATGTAACTTCCGATCTGGCCCAATCCTGCGCTCACCGCCACCGTCACCAGCAGCGCCAGCGCCGCGTCCCGGCGCCAAACGCGCCGCGCTGGCCCGTTGAAGATTCGCCAGGCATCGGGGAAGAGACTGGCGGCCAGACCCACCACCAGCCAACCCAACAACCCGACCACCAGGGGAACGATGAGGAATTGCACGCCCACCAGCAGCTTGAAAAGATTCATCGGCATCGAGGTCACGTAATAATTCTCAACCGTGGGCAGAGCGTTCAACTCTTGCAGCAGGGAGATGATGGCCAGCGCGCCGCCGGCCCAGGCCGAGGCTCGCCAGGCGATCAGCCCGTTCTTGATTTGCCTCACCAGGATGAAGATGGCCCCGCCCGCCAACAGCACGATGGGCATTAGCCGCGCGATACCCAGAAGGCGGGCCAACAATTTGCGGCCTTGGCGCTCCCTTAGCCAATCGTCGGGAAGTTTGAAAAAACGTGAAAATCCAACCACCTGGTCGCCCGCCATTTCCACCCGAATGCGAAAGTGAGCATCGCCAACATTCCTTGGATCCCCCGTCTTAGCCTGCCAAACAAAGGTATAGTCCTCCCGCGCCTTTTTCTTTTCCCCCTGAGAGTCTTGCAAGTCGAAACCGGAGAGACGGTAGCCTTCCTGTTCCGCCGCCTTCTCTGCGATGGCGCGCGCCTGGTCCATGGAAAGCGAGGCGCCGGGAGCGTCCTCATCCAATTCCTGCTGAAGGCCGAACACACGCCCGCCGTCGGCATCCACATAAACGTGATACTCTTCTTTTTCCAGCGGGCGAAAATAGCGGACCTCCCACAAGAGCAGCCGGGTGGCGTGGCGATAGATTTCGTCACTCTCCTTCACCGTCCGCCGCTGCAGCAAATAGCGGAGGGCGGTGGCATCTACATTTTCGTCCAGCACCGCCAGGCGGTGATAGCGCCCGGGATCAATCTTTCGCCCTCTAAGGAAATTATCCGCCGTTTGAAGGGCGTCCTGCCGGGTGGTCCTGAGGCTGATCCCGTCGCCAAATTTGTAAACGTTCAGGAAGGCGGCCGCCCCAAACACCGCCACGAAAGCCCCCGCCAGCAGCAGCCTGCTTCTGCTTATCGGATGATAAACCAAAGGAGTGGTGACCAGGGCGGCGGTGACCCTGGGCACGCGGAAAATTCCCGCGCTGGCATTGGTGAGCGATGCTTCCTCCACGAATGTCCCGGTGCGCCAATAAGCAACCAGGGCCAGCCCCAGAGGGACCAGCATGATCCCGGCCGTGATGGCTCCGCTCGCCATCAGATAGGAATTGTGCGAGCGCAACAGAAGAAATGCGGTGTAGAGCGCATCCACCGAGTAGTGCCAGATCATGGTGGTGACGATTCCAAAGCGCAGCATCATGATGCCGATAACAATTCCGCCCAGTCCCACTTCCAGCCCGCGGATGAAAAATGGCTGGTTGGGATAGGCGGAATGCCCGAAACCCCAAATAAACGCCGCCAGGACCAGGGCCAGGGGCAACGAGCGCAAAAGTTTCCTGAGGAAAGGAATGGCAAAAGCGCGAAACATCATTTCTTCAAATATGGCGGGCAAGAAACCAATAAACAAAACCCACACCCACGGAATCCGCGTGTTCAACAGGTCGGAATAGTTGACCTCCGCCGGCGCCCAGGCCCCCAGCTTGTTGGCCACCAGATAGAAAACCGTCTGGTAGGCAAAGAAGAAAAATGTCAATCCAATTCCCACCACATTGGCGATAAAGAATGACCGGGAGCGGAGTCCATTCCAGGTCAGAGTCCGCCGCAACGATTGAAGCCCCGGAAACGATTCCCGGTAGAGGGGCTCCGCGCTGGCGATGAGAAGAAAAATAAACACGCCCACCCCGATGGAAGAGAGCGCCGACTGCAGCAGGTAGCCCACCAGGAAACTGGAATACGGGTCGGTGGTGCGGTAGGCAAATTCCTGAAGCGAAAAATCATTCGCGCTCCCGAGAAAATACAGGCCCGTCCCCACTAGACCCACGATGACCGCCAAACGCCAGGGCACATCCCGGTCGCGAATCCTCATCACCAGAATGATGAGCATGGCGGCGCACAGGAAAAGCATGAACAATTGGTCCACTTCTTGCGCCGAGTCATTGCGGGACCGCAATGTTTGGTAGTCGCGGCTCCACTGATCGGGCACCTTGACGAACTCGCGGTAACCGCCCACCTGGTCGCCGTCCACTTCGACGGCGACGCGCAAACTTCCTTCGCCCAGATCGACTTTCTTCACCTTCCAGGTAAACGAATGGTCGGTGCGCGCGGGCCGTTTGGTGGAGTCAGACTCCACAAACTCAAGGTCATTCAAATCGCGCTGCATGACTTCCTGCAGAAAAGTTTCCGCCACGCTCCGCGCCTGCCCGGCGTCAAGATTGGCGCCGGGAGCCTTCTCCTCGATTTCGTGATCGTATCCCGCCACTTCACCCGCGGGCGTCACCTCCACCCGATATTCTTCCTTCTGTTGTGATTTAAACCATCGATGGGTCCAACGCCAGAGCCGCACCGGACCCTGGGTCAGGCCGTTCATCCGTTCCAGGCCCTGGGTTCGCTCCAGGAATACCTTGGCCTCGTCGTCATATTCGAAGGCAGCCGCGTGCCGGTAACTCTGAAGATGAATGCCCCGCGCCGCCAAAAATTGTTCGGCGATCGGCTCCGAATCATTTCGCGTGACACGGAATTCGATGGCTGCTTCCGGAAACGCTCGCCAGAAATACTTCACCCCGATGGTAAGTGAAATGCCCGCCACAACAACCACGGTTGCAATAATCCTGTATTCCCGTCCAGTCAGCTTAATCGGCATGCGAACCCTGTTGCTCCGCTCGTGAAAAGAATGTTGAGAATTAATGCGTGAAAAGCTTCTTGGGAACAGCACCGCCCATCACGTCCAGACCCGGCG
The DNA here is from genome assembly GCA_035946625.1 of Terriglobia bacterium. GTDB lineage: Bacteria > Acidobacteriota > Terriglobia > UBA7540 > UBA7540 > DASYXZ01. Next base: position 42,934 of record DASYZE010000079.1, read on the forward strand.
CCGAATCCGCGACCGCCGTTTTCACAGCCACTTGACCATCACCCATGCCGCCTGGCCGTTCGGATAATAATGGTCAATCTCCTCCACTTTAACATACCCGCGCGCAGTGTAAAAAATTTGGGCGGTGCGGTTATCATCCGCGGTTTCCAGGTAGATCAGGCGCAAGCTCTGGCGCTCGGCCCAAGCCTCAATTGTCGTCATCAGAGCTGTCCCAACACCTGCGCCCCGCCAGCTCTCAATCACGTCGATGGTGACAATGTGGCCGACTTTCTGCGGCTCGCACTCCAAAATTAAAAACCCGATAATTTTATTCTCCCGTCGCGCCACCCAGGTTTTGGCCTGCCGGTGGCGGATGAATCGAGCAAGTTCGTTACGTGAATAAGAAATCCCGGAAGGGAAACACTCCTGATCAATGGCATAAAGGGTCTCAAGGTCCGAGGCATGGAAAGGAAGAATTTCCAGTGGACCTGCGAATTTTGAGGCGCGATTCAGAACGACTCCTCTTGCGTGTAATTTCTTCACATTTCAGAAATCACGCCGGGGTTTATGGAAGGAACTCTTTGGTATTTTTTGTCGTTTAAAATATCCCGTCGGGGTCAACTCAAAAAACTCTTGGGAAAAATCAGGGATAGATAAAAAAAGCGCCTTGAGTCTCGATCCCCTTAGTTCCTGCGGGGCGCCCAACGCGGGAATGATGAACGGCTGGCTGCTACTTCCTCTGTGCGTCATGCACGCTATCGTTCAAGTGTTCGAGAATGAGTCCCGCGCTCTTCGCCACGGCTATATCCAGGGAAGGAGGATTGAAAGAACTCCGAACACTGTCCTGCCAAATGGAGGAGCCTGAGGCCCTGTCGCTGATGAAAACTTCGGAGTGAATAGTCTTCAGACGGCGGGAATCCAAGCAACTGCCGCGCACCACCGAATCCGCATCTTTTTCGTCCAGAACTATCTGGTACCGCCCGGTTTTGGAAAGACCCTCCATTAGTTTGTCGCTAAGCTGGTTGTCAATTCTTTCCACAAAAAGTTTTCTCATGTGAGTCAATTTTTGCGGGTCCGTGGTGGTGGAAGAGCGCGGGCCGTTGAGTGACGAAGCCGTAGGAGGTCCCAGGGTGGGACGTTTTTGGGTCTCGCCCTCGGGTGGTTTTGTGGGAGGGGCTTCCTTTTGGGCCCATGCGGTGGATGACAAAGCAATCCACAACAGCAAGCCCAATCTGAAGATTTTCATCGCGCCCTCCGCGATATTCTGGTGGAAATCAGTCTGCTTGCACAGTCGACGGATTTCACCCATGAGAAACGGTTTGCCCGGAAAATTGGAGGAATCCGGAAGTGTTCAAAAAATAATTGAAATCCGGCGGGCGAGTCCGGAAATGATCCCGTTCATTGCCGTACGTTGTCCCGCATCATTCTTTGCCGGTCTTTCAATTCCTGAAGCTGATTCCTGTGCCGTTCTTTCATGGCGCGCTTATCCCTTTGGAGTTGATGCAATTGCTGATCCCGAACTGCCCGAGGCACCTGCCGTCCCTTGAATGATTGCTTGACGTTGCGCTCGTTGATCTTAAAAGCATTGCTCTCGCGCTTTTGCTGCGCCTTGAGCGCCTGGACCTCAGGGTTTCCGCGCGGCGACGCCTTCAACATCCACGCCGGGGACACCAGGACTGAAACAGCCACCACCATGAAAAGAAATCTTCGCATGCCACCTCCCAGCGGTTCCGTGAACCGCGTACCTGTTTCGATTGGGCGCGCTCAATCCCCGCGAGTCCTGCCCGGCCACCCGGAGTCCCCTCGTCTGCGCATTCTACCGGGTTTCTCCTCACAGCACAATAAATTCCAGCCCTATAAATTCCAGCCCCGCCAACCAGCGCGCTGGCGCTCGGGACCTTCTAAGTCAGATATCCCGGAAATCGCTGCTTCGAAACCGAAAAGCCCGGGAAAATTCCGGAGACATGAGCGGCGCCCATGTGGCGGACCAACGCCTCGGCAAAGACGTCGCGAAAATCGGTGGTGAGGGCCAGATCGCGGCCTTCATTCAGCTGCTCGGGCCGCAGCCCGGGCCATTGACCGTAAACTTTTCCGCCCTTCACCGGGCCGCCCAGGGCGAACATGGCGTTGGCGTGGCCGTGGTCGGTGCCCCGATTTCCGTTCTCGCGCGCCGTGCGCCCAAACTCGGTCATGGTCAGGACGCAGATATCCGCCATGCGCCCGCCCATGTCGCGGTGGAAGGCGGCGAGCGAATCGCCAAACTCTTTGAGGCGCGCGGCCAACTGGCCCTGCACCCCTCCTTCGTTCACATGATTGTCCCAACCGCCCACTTCCGCAAAAGCCACTTCCAGGCCCACGCCGGCTTTAATCAGTTGCGCAATCTGCTGCAGGCCGTGGCCCAGGGGCCCCTTCGGATACACCACCCCATTTTCCGGTAGGTAATTTTCCACGCCAATTTGCCGCAGGGTTGAAACCGCGCCGAGCATCTCGCGCGCGGTGCCGGTCATCAAGGGATCGGAGGCCGAAGCGTACATCGACTCGACGGCCTGGTCCAGGCCGGAAGCAGGAGCGTGCGCGTTGAGGGCCGCAGGCGCGGGAGTTCCCCACAATTTGAAGCCGCGCACGTCCTGGATGGCCAGCGCCGGCGCGGCGCCTTGCAGGGTGCGCGGCATTCGCGGGGTAATGGACACGGCGCGGAAGGGAGTCGCGTCCCCTTCAGGTTGCGCCTGTAGAAAGCGATTCAGCCAACCCTCGGCGGCCGATTTATTGCCCGGAGCGCCTGATTCCATATAATCCTGAGCGTCAAAATGCGATCGGGTATTATCCGGCGATCCAGCGGCGTGAATCACGGCCAGGGACCGCTGATCAAAGAGGGGCTTTAAAGATGCCAGGCCGGGGTGAAAGCCAAAGAAGCCATCCAGGTCAATCGCCGCCTCGGGCGCGTTCGCAGTCCCGCGCGGAATGGGAATGGCGATGGTGGGCCGCATGGCGTAATAATCGCGTTCGCCATAAGGGACAACAATGTTCAAGCCGTCGGCGGCGCCGCGCTGAAAGATGGCCACCAAAATTTTCTTGCCCGCGCCCGCCCTTGCCTGAGGAAGGGCAAACGCGGTGCGACGCATGAAACTGGGCACAAAGCCCACCCCAAAAAGACTTAGTCCGGCGGACTTTATAAAATATCGGCGGGTTAAAGGCATCGTTTCCTCCTACCTTCTTTGAAATTCCGGCGAGGCCAGCAGCAATCCGGTGGCGGCGGCCACCTCGCGTTGAGCCAGGGCCGGGTGCGCTTGGGCGGCAGACTCCGGCGGCAATTCAGCCCGCACCACGTCACTCGTCTGGGGTGACAGCACTCCACCCGTCAGCCGGTCGGCTAACCGCTGCACGTACTCAGCCGGGTTACCGGCCTCCTGCCCGGCGGCTCCCTGGCTCCATACAATCTGGGTGCCGGGTATTCGATTGGCGGCGAGGGCGGTGGCAAAATTGATTCGCACCAGCAGGGTGCCCGAGTTGATCCAGGTGGCCGCGCGGTCAGGGAATCCGGTGGGGGCCTGATACTGGAACATGGGCTGGCCCATGCGGGCAATCATCTGCAGCAAGGGAACGCTGGCGTCGGTCTGCCCGTCCAGACCACGCAGGGCGCTGGCCACCAACTCCAAGGGCGATTTCACTTTGGCGCGGTAGGCGGCCTGCGAATCAAACTCCCGCGAGGTGAGAATAGTCTTCAGCACGCTGCGGATATTGCCATCGCTTTTCAGAAACGTTCGGGCGGCGGCGTCCACCACCGCCGGGGGCGGGTCGTCAGCCACGAAGCGGCGGCAAAGCTTGAGGGCGATAAAATGCGCGGTGGCCGGCTGGTGGGCAAGAAGGTGGAGAACCTGAAGCCCGTCCTCCATGCCGCGCCCGGAGCGAATCTTGTGGCCCAGCACGGTCTTTTCCCCGAAGTCGTGCATGGCGGGGCGGAAAATAAATCCCCCGCCCTTCTGCGGCCGGTCGATGGTCCACCCGGTGAGGCAGCGCGCAACTTCAATAACATCTTTCTGGGTATAACCTCCGTCCACACCCAGGGTGTGGAGCTCCATCACCTCGCGGGCGTAGTTCTCATTCAACCCGCGCCGGATTTTATTTTGCGCGGGCTGGGGCCGGGCCGGCCTTCGGGGCCGCGCCATGCCGGGATTTCCAAAGGGGCCGCGGCCCAATCCACCCGGGAACCCGAAGGGACGCCGCCCGAAGACCGGGGCGGGCTGGCCCATGCGCCGGCCCCGATTTCCGAAATAGGTTGGGTGGGGCGTCGCGCTCATCCAGTTGTCCAGATAGAAGAGCATGGCCGGACTCTTGGCCGTGGCCACCAGCAGATCCTCAAATTTGCCCAGGGCGCGGGGGCGAATGGTGTCGCGCTCAAACGAAGTGGTCAGCCAGCGGTCCGCACCTTTGGGGGCAAAGATGTTGAAGTGGTTCATCCAAAATTGGACCATCACTTCCTGCAACTGGCGCTGGCTGTAAACCGCGCGCAACACTTCTTCCTGCGCCAGCTCCATGATCACGCGGCGCGGGCCCTCCGGCTGCATCATCGCCGGGCCTTGCGGCGGCCGCCCCCCCGCTTTCCCGGCCGGGGGTTGGGCGGCGGGTTTGGGCTGAGGATAGTTTTCCACCAATTCTTCCGGAGTCATGGCCAGCGTGGGCAAGGCGGCCACGCGGGCTTCCACGGCCGAATCGTCAATTCGCTGCGGGTGCAACTGCTCGTCCAAAAATGCCTTGACCCCCATTTGACGAACGCGCGCAACATCGCCGGGACGCGCCCCGAAAGTGATGCGGCTAAGCAGATGATTGATGGCTTCGTCGTCGGGCAAACGTTCCCGCCACTTCTTTTGGTCTGATGGCGAAGGAATATTGGCATTCGTGGTGGGCGGGCCCAAGGCAATCAGCGGTTGGGCCAGCATGGACACCGTCATCAGCGCCAGACAAAGTGTGCGCAGAAAATCCGCCGCACCATGTCCCCGTCCGCCGAAAATGTTTACATTAGTGTGATGAAGGCCCATATCATTTTGACTCCCGGAAGCAGGAAAGCGTTGCCGCCCTTAATTGATTCTTTTGTAATTCAAGATAGTTTC
>DASYZE010000080.1:0-3085 GCA_035946625.1 Terriglobia bacterium
GCGCACTTCGACCACCGGGTGGAGAAGTACGTCCAATCAGGTCTGCCACCGGATGAGGCGAGAAAGCGAGCAAGGCTGGAATTCGGCGGGCTTGACCAGGTGAAGGAAGAGTGTCGCGATGCCCGCGGTGTGCACTTCATCACGACAACAGTTCAGGATTTGCGCTACGGCCTGCGTAAGTTGGCAAAAAGTCCAGGTTTCACGGCGGTGGTCGTGCTGTCGCTCGCGTTGGGTATTGGGGCGAACACCGCGATCTTCAGCCTGATTGACGCCGTGATGCTGAAGATGCTGCCCGTTAAACAGCCGGAACAGCTCGTGCTACTGAGCTGGCGGGCGCAGGGCTGGCCCTACATGATCCACTCCCTGAGCGGCGACGGGGATCGCGATAAGAGCGGACGCTCCACCAGCACATCATTTTCCTACCCTATTTTCGTCGCCATTCGGGCTCGCAAACAAGTGTTCTCCGGTGTGCTGGCTTTTTCCGACCCTGACCCGCTGAATGTGAGTATAGGCGGGCGGGCGGAATTCGCTCATGTGCAGTTGGTCTCAGGCGACTATTTTTCCACGCTGGGCGTTCCTGCCGCCATCGGACGAACGCTCACTCCGTCAGACGACACAGAGGGTGCGGCCCCGGCAGGCATGATTAGCTACAGCTATTGGATAAGGCGATTTGGACGTGACCCACTCGCCGTGGGCAAGGCCGTCACGGTGAACGGCGTCCCGCTTACTCTGGTGGGCGTGGCCGCCCGCGAGTTCTTCGGAGTCCAGCCCGGAGCTTCGGTCGATATGTGGATCCCTCTCCAGATCCAACCCAAGGTTGACTCCGGCTGGGCCGCGAACGCGACCCCTGGCGAGACCTCAAGATTCACGGCCCGCGACGATTGGTGGGTTGTAATTATGGGGCGTCTGAAGCGGGGAGCAAACGAACAACAGGCGCGCTCTGCCCTTGACGTATTGGTTCAACAGAACGTGGCGGGGATTGAACTGCCACCGCCGGAGAAGCGCTCGCCGGATGTTTCACTTGTGCCCCCAAAAGTTGACCTGGCGCCTGCCGGTGGTGGTCTGGACGCGCTGCGGCGCGAGTTTTCCCAACCACTCTTTGTCTTGATGTCTGTGGTCGGGCTTGTACTTATAATCGCCTGCGCCAATGTCGCGAACTTATTGTTGGCTCGGGCCACGTCGCGCCAGAAGGAAATTGCGGTGCGGTTGGCACTCGGGGCGAGCCGTGGGAGGCTGATCCGGCAATTGCTATTGGAAAGCGTTCTGCTCGCGATCGCAGGCGGCGCTCTCGGAGTCATACTCGCCTACTGGGCCGGTGGAATTTTACTGGCATTCATGTCCAGTGGCCGCGAGCCCGTCATCCTTCATGTGACGCCCGACCTGCGCGTGCTCGCGTTTACGGCAACCATTTCTGTGCTCACGGGAATTCTCTTTGGGTTGGCTCCGGCGCTGCGCGGCACGCGACCGGACTTAACGCCCGCCCTGAAAGAGGGTGGGACGAAAATATTGGGAAGCGCGGGGCACTCGGGAGGGCGGCGCCAGCACCTTGGCAAGCTGCTGGTGGTTGCGCAGGTCGCGATATCGGTTCTTCTGCTGCTTGCTGCCGGACTGTTCGTCCGCAGCCTGACCAATCTGGAAAACGAGGACATCGGATTCGACCGCAACAATCTCTTGCTCTTCGGCCTTGCTCCCACCCAGGCCGGCTACCAGGGCGAGCGCCTGGTGAGGTTCTATGAGGAACTTCGGCAGCGAATCAATGCCATCCCCGGCGTTCAGTCTACGAGCCTCTCCAAGCATACTTTCATTGGCGGCGGCATCAGCATTTCCGACGTCTCCATCCAGGGATATACTCCAAAACCCGGAGAATCAAATGGTAACGGCTCTTTGAGCCTTTACGTGAATTATGTGGGGCAGGAATTCTTTGAAACCTTCGGTATTCCGCTGCCCCTGGGCCGTACGATTGGAGACAGAGATACGGAGGCGGCTCCCAAGGTCGCCGTCGTTAACCGCGCTTTCGCTAACAAGTACCTGGGAGGCGCGAACCCGATCGGCCGGCGATTGGGCTTCGGGGGCCGAAAGGGAAGATCGGATATCGTCATCGTCGGCGTGGTCGGTGATGTTCGCTATGGCGAGTTGCGCCACGAAGCGCCGCCAACCGTGTACGTCCCATACAATCAGCATCTCGACACGTTGGACGCAATGAACTTCGAAGTGCGGACAGCGGGCGATCCCAAGAACTGGATCGGCGCCGTCCGCCAGACGTTACAGGGGCTCGACCGAAATTTACCAATGTTTGACGCCAAGACGCAAATCGAGCAAATCAACCAAGCTACATTCCAGGAAAGGTTGTTTGCCAGGCTTTCGAGTTTCTTTGGCTTGCTGGCGCTCACACTTGCCTGCGTGGGACTTTACGGGATCATGTCTTATGCGGTCGCGCGTAGGACGAACGAAATCGGCATTCGCATGGCGCTCGGAGCCGGGCGGCACAGTATCCTCGCAATGATAATGCGCGAAACGCTCGTTATGGTGGCGATGGGCGTGGCATTAGGGATTCCAGCCGCGCTCGCGGCCACCCGCGTCATTTCCAGTATGTTGTATGGCCTCAAGGCGACGGATCCTCTCACTATTATGGCATCCGTATCTGTGATGATCGCCGTGGCTGTGTTTGCAGGTTACCTCCCGGCGCGGCGAGCTTCGCGCGTCGATCCGATCATAGCGCTGAAATATGAGTAATATGCACGTTTTGGTTTGAGGTGGAATGAGCAACGATCGGAAATAACAATAGGCTCTTCTGACGCATCGGAAGCGAGTTGGAAGTGACCGTGATTGGTGGTCTTTTATTCTGCTTGCCCACGTTGAGCCAGCGCGAATAGATCAAAACGGGCTCACTTTGAAAATCAGATGGGACCTCGGTCAAAAAGTGATCGGCGCGGAACCATCTCCGACCAAAGTAAAGCCCGCCCAGTAGATCGGAGGACGATCACCTATCTGCTGCAGGTACTCGAGTTTCGCGGGCCAGAGTGCAGATGCTCTCTCTTCTCCGTTTGCGAGATGTGCGTAGAAACCCTCCATCAAGGCTTCCGTG
>DASYZE010000081.1:0-95849 GCA_035946625.1 Terriglobia bacterium
CTCGGGCATGTTTTGGACGGTGCGCGGAGCCAACGCCATCATCGCTCTCCGCTGCCAACGCTTGAGCGGTGAATTTGAAAACTACTGGGAGACCCGCCGTGCCCGCCCCGCCTGATTCTCACAAATTTGTCGCACACCCCCATGGGTTCTCTTTGCGCGGGGATGATGCGATTAAAAAGATACAAAGAAAGGCGCAGCGCACCGGCTGCGTCTATGGCTGGCGATGGCGGTGTCAGCCACCCGCTCGTCGAGTTGGTTGCAAAAATGCCGCCGGCCGGGAATCCGGTGGATCTCCGGCAGGCGGTTTCATGCCAAAAAGCGTCCTATTTCAGCGTCAGGTGAGCGCGCCGGTTCTTTTGCCAGCAATCTTCCGAGTGCTCGGTACACTGCGGACGGTCCTTTCCATAAGAAATCGTATTCAGACGGTCGGCAGAAACACCGAGGTTCACAAGAAAAGATTTGGCAGCCGTGGCGCGACGGTCGCCCAAACCCAGATTGTATTCTTCGCTGCCCCGTTCGTCGCAATGCCCTTCGATGTTGATTTTGACATTGGAATTGGCCTTCAGGGCGTCCGCGTCCGACGTCAAAGTCTGTTGCGCATCGGGACGGATGTCCGATTTATCCAGGTCAAAGTATGCGTCCTTCAGTTCCCTTTGCAATATCTCTTCCTCACTGACCTCCGGGCCCTTGTTGGTTTCGGGGGGTGGCGCTGGTGCGGTGACGGTTACCCGTGCGCTAGCTGTCTCCGTCCCTCCCGGGCCTTTCGCGGTCAGAACGTAGGTGGTTGATTCATCCGGGGTCACGTTGCTGGACCCGGTTGCCTGAACGGTCCCGACATTGGGTTCAATGTCCAATTGAGTGGCGTTCGATGAGGTCCAACTCAGAGTTACAGATTGTCCCTTCTCCACCGTGGCTGGCTCCGCGGTTAGCGATACCACGGGCGCCGCCGGCGGTGGTGGCGCCGCTTCCGGCGGTGGTGGTGGCGCTGCCGGCGCAACTTTCTTGTGACATCCGCCCATTACAATTAGCGTCCCCATTACACCGAGTAGAATGATCCCGGTTTTCGTTCGTCGTGCCATGCTCAATCCTCCTTGGATTAGGGGTAGATCAAATTTCTGCTCCCCGAGATGATATCGATTGCTCAAATAAGTCCGGCTTGCCTGAACGAAATCATGACTTAAAAATTACCCGCTCTGCGATGGGCAGAATTCGGAGCGGGGCAGATGCACATCCTAACATCAGCGGAAATCGAAACGCAAATTTTCTTAAGGTCATTGAATCAATAGTGCCTGAGGGTGCGGAAATCAGTTCGACCAGCTGGGGTTCCAATTGCTGCCTTGGCTGGTCAATTGGTTGGCATTGGAGCCGTCAGCCAGCATCGTCCAGACCTGTTTAGAGCCGGACCGGTTGGATTCAAACACCAGGTGCCGGCCGTCGGGCGACCAATACGGGTGTTCGTTTCTTCCCGCGTCGTGAGTCAACTGGATGATTCGCCCTGTAGCAATTTCAATCACGTATATGTCAAATGTTCCCGTATCGGTGACTCGCCAGGAAAAAGCAATGAACAGGCCGTTGGGAGACCACGAGGGCGAACCGGCGTCACCCCCGCCCGTAATCAGGCGGCGGAGATTGGTGCCATCGGAAGACATGGTGTAAATCTGCGGAGAGCCGGACCCGCTGCGGTCTGACACGAAGGCTATTTCATTTCCCGTCTTGGGATTCCAGACCGGCGAGATATCCACTCCCGGAGAAAAAGTGAGACGTTGAAGGTTGTAGCCGTTGGCATCGGAGACGTATATCTCCGGATCCCCGCCCATGCTGGAACAAAAGGCGATTTTTTTTCCGTCGGGAGACCAGGCGGGCGTGGTATTCAGCCCCCGATACTTGGGGAAGGGAATCCGCTTGTTGGTTTCCAGCGAGTAAACAAAAATATCCGGATTGTGCAGCACGTAAGTGGTAAAAGCGATTTTGGTATTGTCGGGCGACCAGCGGGGCGTCAGGGAAATAGAACCAAAGCTGGTGATGGGTCGTTGGTTGAAGCCGTCATAATCCATCACCCAAATTTCGTCATGCCTGGTGCGGTTGCTGACAAAAGCGATTCGGGTGAGCGCAATTCCCGGCACGCCGGCCCCCAGCGTCTTGATGACTTCATTGGCAAACCGGTGGGCGGCTTCGCGCGTGGAGACTTCATTCATGGTCGCCACGTAGCGGCGGGCAACCACCGAAGGATTACCGGCATTGGTCAGGTCGTCCAGGCGGCAAGTCAGGACAAGATTCGAATTAATGACCTCCGTCTTTCCAAAAATCAGCATCCGCGCCGAGGCCGGCGCCGACGACCAATCATTCATGACGACGTCCTGCGGTTCGCTGGGAATTTTGAGCGGAAAGAGGCTTTTGCTGACCATATCGAAGATGCCGGAGTTGTCCAAATCGTTCCAGAGCACTTGGTTGAACTCGTGGGTCAAATTGATGGCCTGCGCGTCACCTGATGCGGATGGAAGTTCGGTGACGGCAAGCCGGATGCGCGGGGCGCCCAAATTAATGCCGGTGGAGAACCAATCCTGGCTGCGTCCGGCGTGGGCCGCAAAAATATACAGCCCTGCCAAAACAAAAATGAATATGCTGGCGGAAGATTTGTATTTTAAGAGTCGCATAAGATATCGAATGTTCCCATTATATAGATGCCCGAGTTTGAATCATAAGATGTCTCATACTGCCTTTCCGGTTTGCGGAGAGTGAAGCCTTGGTTTCCACCCGGTTATTGCCGGTGGAAATCGAAGAAAAAATTCACTGAAACTTTATTCCCTGAAAAATCGGAAGGAAGCGCACCCAACGGATTGGAAGCGAGCACGGCCCGCAGGGCGGAACGGTCAACCTCCGGGACGCCGCTCGACTGGGTAATTTGCACGTTTTCCACGCTTCCATCGCGCAGGATATCGAAGGTGAGATACACCCTTGGCGCCGTCAAGATACTTGGGCTGATGGTGGAGAGGAGCCAATTGGTGCTGATGCGGGTGCGCACCGCGCTGACGTACCATCCATAGCGTGCGCCAAAATCTCCCTCCGCCTCCAAGTCGCCATGGCCCGCCGCGTTGGAAAATTGTCCGGTCGTCATCACGGGCTGGCCGCCCGTGCCGAAAGGGACGGCGTTAATGGGTGGCGCGGTTTCCTGTTTGGGGATGCGCTTGTTCACGCGCACCATCTTCTCCGGCTTCAGCTCTTCCTTGAACTTCGGGATTTCCTCCGCCTGCGGCTCGGGGGGCGGTGGAGGTTGCGGCTCGGTCTTGTAGAGTCCGGGATTCTCAGTGGCGACGTTATTCAGGGTGGCCAGCATGGGGGTGGGCAAGGGAACTCCAGGCAATGAAGAAACGGCGGTGGCATGAATAGCGCCGCTGGTGTCCCAGTTCCTGCCCCAACCACGCCCGAAATTAAATCCAAAATTCGTGTAGGCCAGAGCAAGCAAAAACAACGCCGCGTGCAGAAGGATGGAAAATAGCAAAGTCCCGCTCAACGCATCCCGCCGGTCGGACATCGGGGAAAAAGGCGCAGTGCCCATGGAAGTTCTTTAGCCGCACGTTCGAGCGGTTCAAATCCAGTCCGCTTCAGCCATTGCCCTTCGTCGATATGGGTTCGGTAACGATGTTGATGTTGGTTACGTGGGCCTGCTTCAGCGCGTCCATCACCTTGGCAAAGGCGCCAAAAGGGACGGCCTGGTCGCACCGAATATAGACGGGCGAGTCGCCGACGCCGCGCAGATGGTCCAGGACCGCCGTTCCCAATCGGTGAATGTTCACCGCATCGTTGCCGAGATAAATGTCTTGTTGTTTCGTGATAGTCACCACCACTTTTTCATTCGACACCACCTTGACGCTTTTGGTCTTGGGAAGCTCGACCTCGATGCCCGATTGCAGGATGGGAGCAGTGAGCATAAAAATGACCAGCAAGACCAGGACCACGTCAACAAAAGGGGTGATATTGATTTCGGAAAGGGAAGTGCGGGTTCGACCTTTTGGGGTTGTCATTGCCATAGGACACCTCGCATCGGCTAGGTGAAATAGCGTTCGGTCATATTCAGGAATTCAAGCCCGAAATCGTCCATCATCGAGCCGAATTCTTTGAGCCTTTGAACAAACAAGTTGTAAGCGATCACGGCCGGGATGGCGGCAAACAATCCGGCGGCCGTGGTTACCAGCGCTTCGGAAATGCCCGGCGCCACGCTGCTCAAGCTTGCGGTTCCGGCGGCGCCGAGACCCGTAAAGGCATCAATGATGCCCCACACCGTTCCGAACAGTCCGATGAACGGTGTGATGGCCCCGATGGTGGCAAGCCAAGTTAGCCGGCTCTCCATGCTGGAGAGCTCGGAAGAAGAGGCGATCTGAAGCGCGCGCTGCACGGAGTCCAGGCTCCGGACGTGTGGCGTCCCGGGATTTTGCGTGGCCACCGCCTGGTTTTCAATCTCCCGGAATCCAGACAGAAATACTTCCGCCAGCGGGCTTGCTTTCAAAGCCCTGCAGGAGTTTCGAATTTCAGAGAGTTTCTTGCCTTGGCGGAAAATCTTCAGGAATTCCCTGGAATCCCGCCGCGCAGTTTTGAACCTTCGATATTTCTTGAAGATAATGGCCCAGGAATAGACGGAGAAAAATATCAAGATCAAGAGGACAATACGGGCGACAATCTGAGTGTTGGCGATCAATTGCCAAGGTGCGCCCTGACCGATAACCATGATGGCGGCGACCAACCAACCTCCCCAAAATCCGACCTGAACTAAAATTATCACACGGCATTAAGCCAGTCAATGTAAGACCCGTGCGACCGGGCTTTGCAGGCAAGGAACAGAGCGCGATTTCTTCCATACACCCCGGAAACGTCATTCTCCGCGCCCGGCCCCGAGCGGCGGCCCATGATGTGATAAACTCTTCGCCCGAACCTATGCTGCGGGAAATCCACATCCAGAATTATGCGGTGGTGGAAAAACTGGCCCTCGAATTCCATCCCGGGCTAAATTTGCTCTCGGGTGAAACCGGCTCCGGCAAGTCCATCCTGGTAGACGCGCTGGGGATGGCATTGGGCGGACGCGCGTCGCCGGACATGGTGCGCACCGGCCAGGACTGTGCCACCGTGATCGCAATTTTTCGAACCGAAGCCCGCTCGCAACGCGGCAGGGTTTGGAAGGCGTGGTTTGAGGAATTTGGGTTGGCGGGCGCGGACGAAGAAGAAATCATTCTTCGCCGGGAAATTCAAAGCAGCGGTAAAAGCCGCCTGCTGGTGAATGACCAGCCGATGACCGTGGCCGCCGTGAAGGCCCTGGCGCGCTCGCTGGCGGAGGTGCACGGCCAGGGTGAGCATGTGAATCTATTCGCGCGCGAAGCCCAGCTTGACCTTTTGGATGAGTTCGCGGGAGTCGATGCCTCGCTCGAAGAGGTGCAAGAGGCGTATTTGAAACGCCGCGACCTGGAGCGCGAATTGGACGCGTTGAGCCAGAACGAGCAGGACCGCCTTCGCAGCATTGATCTGCTCGCTTTTCAGTCGCAGGAATTGCAGCGGGCAAAGCTCCAGCCAGGCGAAGACGTGGCCCTGGGCGATGAAAGGCGCATCCTCGGGAACCTGGAAAAGATCCGCGCCGCCGTCGCCACCGCCTACAGTGTGCTCTACGAAGAGGAAACGTCGGCAATTTCGCGCGTGGCCGCCGCTGCCCGCGCCCTGGAAGAATTGCAGCGCTATGACGCGGCATTTGAGCCCCACCGCGAGCCGCTGGGCGCGGCTCGAGCCACCCTCGAAGACCTCGCCTATTTTCTCCGCGACTATCTCGGTAAGTTGGAAGCGCATCCCCATCGTTTGGAAGAAGTGGAAGACCGGCTGGCGCTGATCGACCGGCTGAAACGGAAATACGGGAAAACGATTGAAGAAATGCTGGCTTACCAGCATGAAACTCAGCAGCGCCTCTTAAGCCTCGAACACGCGGACGAGCGCCGCGGCGAATTGCAAGGCGACCTTAAAATAGCGGAGGCTGAATATCGTAAGAAAGCCCAAACCCTCTCGGCGAAGCGGCACGAGGCGGCGCGTAAATTTGAAAAGCTGGTGCGCCAGGAGCTCGCGCAATTGGGCATGGAAAAAACCCGCTTTGAAATTAGCTTGGAAGAACCGGCGCCCGATGGCAAGCCGAATTCACCGGGTGGGGCTAAAGGTGTCGACAAAATCGAGTTTCTTATTTCGCCCAATCCCGGCGAGGAGATGCGGGCGCTCGAAAAAATCGCTTCAGGGGGAGAGCTCTCGCGTTTAATGCTGGCGCTCAAAACGGTGGTAGGCAGCGCCAAAATTGCAAACGGCGACGGGGCCAGCCGGCGAGCAGCCGGAACCTTTATTTTCGACGAAGTGGATTCCGGCATTGGCGGCCGGGTGGCGGAATCGGTGGGCCAACGGTTAAAGCGCCTGGCGCGCCACGCCCAGGTGTTGTGCGTCACCCACCTTGCTCAGATAGCCTGCTTCGCCGACCACCATTACTACGTGGAGAAATTCGAGCGCGCCGGCCGCACCGTCACCGAGGTACGATATCTTGCGAATGAAAAGGAACGCGCTGCCGAATTGGCGCGCATGCTTTCGGGAAGTAAGATCACTGACGCCGTATTGAAACACGCCGCTGCAATGATCAAACAAGCGGGAATCTAGGCGGGCCAGGTTTGGGAGTGACTATCACGGGCAATATGCACCAGGGGAACGAGCTTGCGACTTGGGTAGCTTGGCTGTTACAGGGTATATCGTGGGGTTCGTGAATTCGTTGGGAATCTCCTTGCTGATTCGGCGTCGCCAGGGAAATTGCGATAGAGAATAGTCAAGCCTTGGACCACGTGATAGGTGGGCATCTTTGGCCTTTCAGGCTATACTGGAACTTTCGGGGCGCGCCTTCCATGGGAACTGATCTCATCAATATTTCGTCTCATTCCAATCTCCAACCCGAGGATTCTTCAATCCTGCCGTTAGTCGACAATTGTTTCCTGCGACAACCTGAAGGAAACTGCAATGCAGGTGAAAGTGGGGCAAAAACCTTCTTTATCGAAACCTTCGGCTGCCAGATGAACGACCACGACTCGGAAAAAGTCGCGGGCGTCCTGATGGCGCGCGGTTATCGGCCGGTGGAAAAGTCATCCGAGGCCGACTTGGTTCTCTACAACACTTGCAGCATTCGCGAGAAGGCGGCGCAGAAAGTTTTCTCCCACTTGGGCGCTCTCAAGAAGGCTCGGCCCGACCGTCCGCCCATCATAGGCGTGCTCGGATGCGTGGCTCAGCAGGAGGGCGACCGGATTTTTGAGCGCGCCCCTCAAGTGAGCCTGGTCTGCGGTTCGGCGAGCTATGCGAAACTTCCGGACCTCCTGGCCCGCCTTGAATCGGGCCAACGCCGAGTGACCGGTCTTTCGCTCGACATTGACGAGTGCTTTGAAACCGAGCTCACTCGCCGCGACAATCCTTTCCGCGCTTATCTCACTATTATCGAAGGCTGCGACAAAGCGTGTTCATATTGTGTGGTGCCCATGACGCGCGGGCCGGAGCGCAGCCGGCGGAGCGACGGCCTACTGGCGGACTGCCAGCGGCTTGCCGACGAGGGGTATACGGAAATTCAACTGCTGGGGCAGACGGTGAATTCCTACAGTGACCCGTCTCCCGCGCGGCTCAGTTTCGCGCAATTGCTGGTGCGGGTGGCCGAGGTGCAGGGCATTCGCCGCGTGCGCTTTACCACCTCGCATCCCAGCGACTTCACGCCTGAGATCGTCGCCGCCATCGATTCGACCCCCGCTTTATGCAACCAGATTCATCTTCCGGTGCAGTCGGGATCCGACACCGTGCTGGCCCGCATGCGCCGGACTTACACGCGGGAAGAGTATTTGTCAAAAATTGATTGCATCCACCACGCCATGCGTGCTATTAGCATCTCTACGGATATCATCGTGGGGTTCTGCGGAGAAACCGAAGAAGATTTTGAGCAGACGCTTTCGCTTCTCGAGGTGGTTGAGTACGATCTGGTGTATTCTTTCAAATATTCACCCCGGCCCATCACAGCCGCGGGCGGTTGGGCGGATGACGTTCCGGATGAAGAGAAGGGAAGACGGCTGGCAGCGGTTCAGGACCGCCAGCGTGAAATTCAGTTGCGGCGCAATAACACGTTGATTGGGTCCGAGTTTGAAGTTCTGGTGGAAGGTTTCCAGCCGCGCCTCCAGCAAGTGGTGGGTCGCACCACGCGAAACCAGACGGTGAATTTTCCCGGGAGCGCCGACTCGGTGGGCCAGTACGTCAATGTACGGATAACCGCGGCGGGCCCCCATAGCCTGGTGGGGACCAGGATGGGATGAAATTTCTGCCGCAACGCGCAGAAGTGAACTTCCGCCAACTGTTCCGGGGCGCCTTTTCGGAACGAGGAGGGGCTGATGGAAGTTGAGATGAAAATCCGGGGGCTCATGATGGACCCCGTCACCAACATGCCCATCGTCATCCTGAAGGATGTGAACGGAACGGCGGTGCTTCCCATCTGGGTGGGTATTTATGAGGCCAACGCCATTGCGCTGGAAATCGAGAAAGTCACGACCCCGCGCCCCATGACTCACGACCTTCTGAAGAACCTCTTGCTGGGCCTGGAGACGCACGTTCACCGTGTGGTGGTGAATGATTTGCGCGACGACACATTTTACGCCGTCATCTGGCTCGAAAAAGATGGCGAAGTGATTTCGCTCGACTCGCGCCCCAGTGACGCGCTGGCCCTGGCCTTGCGCGTGGATTGTCCCATTTTTGTCGAGGATGACGTATTGAAAAGCTCGAAGGTATCGAGCGCGGCCGCGGATAAAGTCTCGAACGAAGAACTGCGCAAATGGCTGGAGAACTTGAACGACGAAGACATGGGTCGATACAAGATGTAACGGGCGATGCCCGACTCGTAGGCGAAAACGCACCCGCCCGGGCGGGGTAGGCCGGAGTTCCCGTTGGCCACGGTCATTGTGATCGCAAACCAGAAGGGCGGCGTTGGCAAGACGACGACGGCCATTAACCTTGCCGCCGCCTTTGCGCAGAAAAAGAAGCGGACCCTTTTGATCGACCTGGACCCCCAGGCCAACAGCACGCTCACCTTTTTCTCCCCGGAAGAAATCACAAGTTCAATTTATGACGTGCTGGCGGACCATCAATTGACGCTGGCTGAAATTGTGAAGCCGACGAAATGCGCCAACCTGGCCATCGCGCCCTCAAGAATTTCCCTGGCCAAGCTGGAATCCACCCTGGTGGGCCAGTTTGACGGGCCTTTTCGCTTAAAGGATGCCATCACGCCCGTCCGAAAAGATTTTGACTTCATCCTGATTGACACGCCGCCCACCCTCGGCATCATGACCGTGAACGCCTTTGTGGCCGCCACCCACCTGCTGGTGCCCATCCAGGCCGCCTATTACGCCCTGGAAGGGACGGACGATCTCATGGAAACGCTGGAACGCATTCGCGCCCGGCCCAATCCCGATCTTCAACTGCTGGGCGTGCTGGTGACTTTATTCGACAAGCGCACCAACCTGGCTCGTGATACCTTGAAGCATCTGCAGAAAACTTTTGGCAATAAGATTTTCAAAACGGTGATTGGCAAGAATGTGCGCCTGGAAGAAAGCCCGGCGTACAAGGAAACCATTTTTACCTTTGCCCCTGACTCCTCCGCCGCGGAGGAGTACGAGCGGCTGGCGCGGGAGGTATTACAGCGTGTCAAATAGACGCACGGGATTACCCATCGCCTTAAAAATGAGGCACAACGCTCACTACGTGGAAGAGATTATTTCACGCAGCGGCGCCGCCATCGGGCGCATGATCGCCATCGAGCAAATCCAGCCCAACGCCGACCAGCCGCGTAAGGATCGCGGCGATATCCGCGGCCTCACCGAGTCCGTGCGCGAGAAGGGCGTACTGGAACCTCTTTTGGTCCGCTACCTTCCCGAATCGGAGAAGTACATGATCATCTCCGGCGAGCGCCGCTTCCACGCCTCGCGCGCCGCCGGACTGGCTGAGGTTCCCTGCATCGTCAAGGACGCCGATGACGTTGAAACCCTGGAGCTGGCGCTGATTGAAAACCTGCACCGCAAAGACCTGACCCCGTTTGAAGAAGCCGACGGCGTGCAGGCGCTGGGCGAACGGTTCGCGTTGACCCATGAAGACATCGCCAGGAAGATTGGGAAGTCGCGCTCGTCGATTACCGAATCCCTTACCCTGCGCTCCATTCCCGACGAAATCAAGGCGCTGGCGGTGGAAAGCGGCGTGCTCTCGAAATCCCAGTTGCTTCAGGTGGCGCGCCAGCCCAGCGAAGCCAAAATGCGCGACCTGGTTCGGCGTTTCTCCCTGGGATTAGTCAATCGCGAACAGGCGCGTGAGGAGCGCCACCCGGAGAAGAAGCCTCGTAACGCCGTCTTCCGTTTTGTCCCGCCCGCCCGGGAATTCAAGCTGGTCATGCAGTTCAGGAAGGGCACCGTCGAGCGTTCGGAAATCATTCAAGCCCTGCGCGATATTCTTGCCAAACTTGAATCCGAAAGCTGAAGCTTTTACTACTGACCACCAGGAAAGTAATCTTGACTCGCCCGTGAAGGATAACCTTTGGCAGCAGGTGGGGAACCCGCAAAGGTAATTTAAGAGGCTGTTCGATCATGGCCGAGTCGCAATCGCTCGAATTGACGCCAGGGCAGATGGCCACGCTTCAAAAGCTGCTGAATGCCGGGTTTCAATTTACTGCAATCGAGCACGTCACCCGGCACCTGGGAGTTCAGAAGGGCGGCTTCATCGCCCTACTCGATACGGCGGACGGAAAACTGAAATTGTTCGGTCAAGTCGGCTATCGGATAGGCGAAGGAATTGGAATGTTGATCGAGCGCGGCGGCGCGCCCGCCTTTGTATGGAAGAAACAGGAAGTGGAGGCTACTCCTGAGCTTTTTGCGGCCTACCAGCGCGTGAGGGCGGAATTAACGGAGATGCTGAATACAAAAAACGAGGTTTGAATTGTGAAGTACGAATTAAGAAGTCTGAGTTGTGAAGGTTGAACGTGGGCGGCTTGCAAGCGACGGAAATTTCTACTTCCCGGAATGGGCATGTTTCAACCTGACCGCCTTAATTTTACCCTTTAACCTTTATCCTTTAACCTTTAAACTTCACCCTTTAAACTTTCCTTATGACTGAATTAATGGACGTCATTATCGTAGGCGCCGGACCCACCGGCCTGGCGTGCGGCATTGAAGCGGTGCGCGCCGGCCTGAAGACTTTGATCGTGGAAAAGGGCTGTCTGGTCAATTCCTTGTTCACCTATCCCGCCAACATGACATTTTTTACCAGCCGGGAACTGCTGGAAATCGGCGAGTTGCCCCTGCCCAGCACCAACGTGAAACCCACGCGCGCGGAAGCCCTGGAGTATTACCGCCGGGTCGCGGATTATTTTCATTTGCCCATCCATTATCAGGAGCGTGTCAATCGAATTCGTCGTAGTCCCCTGGGGAGGAACCCCGGTGCCGCGCCTGAATTTGAAATTGAAACCGAAACCAGCGACGGAGCCAAACACACCCATCTGGCTCGCACGGCGATCATCGCCACCGGATACTACGACCTGCCCAATTATCTTGGGATTCCCGGTGAGGACCTGCCCAAGGTTTCTCACTACGCCCGCGAAGGCCATGAATATTTCGGACGCAAGGTGGCCGTGATTGGCGGCGCCAATTCCGCCGCTGTCACTTCGCTTGATCTTTACCGGCACGGGGCTGAGGTCACTCTGGTCAATCGCGGACGCGAGTTGAGCCGGCACATCAAGTATTGGATTCGCCCCGACCTGGAAAACCGGATCAAGGCGAACGCCATTCGCGCCTACTGGGAGAGCCGGGTCACTGAAATCACGCACGATTCGATTTCGATTCAAACTGAGGCGGGCCAAACGGTACGACTTGAAAACGATTTCGTCTTTGCCCTCACCGGCTACCATCCCGACGTGGATTTGTTGCGGGGGGCCGGCATCCAGGTCCATCCGGAGAGCTACCGCCCGGCATTGAACCCCGAAACCCTGGAGAGCAATGTTCCGGGTCTTTATGTCGCGGGCGTGGTCGTTTCCGGCCTTCAGACCAATGAAATTTTTATTGAAAATGGCCGTTTCCACGGCAAACTGATCATCGCCGACATCAAGCGGAAGATTTGTCGGTAGGTGGGTTGCTGAATCTTTGGAACGTTTCAAGCCCGTGCGAATTCCCACACGCGGTGGGCAGGCCGTGGACTACTGGGAACTCTGGTCTGTCGCTCCTGTCATTTTGCTCCCCGGAACGTCTCGAGAAATCAGGAAGCTCAATTCCGTACCCTGGGCCAGCACCAGGTCCTTATGCTTTTTGATGAGGCTATGAATCAGGCTCGTCGCGGCGCCTATCCCCAGGCCATATAAACTTCCGGTTCCACCATCCGCGATCGCACCCACCCCGGCTCCCACTCCAGCGCCGATGCCCGCCTCCTTGGCCGCATCCTTTTTGCTTTTCCCTTCGCCCACCACCGTTCCTTCATCGCCTTTCACGTGCGCCCCGCCCGCTCCCTTGGCGTTGCGGAGTCCTGCTCCCACGGTGTACTTGATGTCCGTGGTGGTGGTGATACTGTCGGCCACCAGGCGCATTTCGCCCACGCCTTTGGCGCGCCCGGGTTCTTTAATGAAGGTAACATGTCCTTCCAAAGTGCTTCCTTCCTGGACGATCTCTTCTCCCTTGGCGAATACCGGCTCCACCACGCGGGCGGTGAAGAGATCCCCGTCCCGGCTGGTCTTCGTGCTCAGCATGGTGGTCAGCTCGGCGCGTATTTCCGTGCCGGCAGGGATGCTAACCACATCTGCCGCTGGGGTGCTGGCAGGCGGTGGTGGCGTGCTGACCTGCGCGCGCGCCGCGCCGAAAGGGAACGTGGCCATAAGCAATGCGGCCATCACGGCAAGAGCTGAGTTTCTCATTTGCTTTGTTCCTCAAAATGCGGGCGAAGCCCGCCTTGGAGTGCGGGAGCGCCAGCTACCGCCTTTGATCTTCGGTCGCCGAACGAATGCTGACTCCTCCTCATTCAGTCTACCTCTACCCAGCCGGTCCGTACATCCTGCATGGAGTTAGATTCAATCAGCCGCGCGCCTGTTGCACGCTTCTCGAATCTTACAAGACCCGCAGGGGTAGCGGAAACGAGGGTTGACCGGCCGCCGCGATTCCACTATATTGACCTTGGTACCAACGATGCCCAACCTCCTGGTGGAAATTGCCGATTCCGCGGCCGCGCTCGCCAAGGGCTTCACCATCACCCTTCGGACCATGTTCCAGCGCACGGTCACGGAAAATTATCCCGACGAGCCCGTCCATTTTGAGGACCGCTATCGCGGCATCCATGTCCTGCGTCGGGACGAGAACGGCTTGGAGAAATGCGTGGCGTGTTTCCTTTGTGCCGCGGCCTGCCCCTCAAATTGCATTTATATCGAAGCCGCAGAAAATACAGCCGACAAACGCATCAGCGCCGCCGAGCGCTACGCCAAGGTTTACAATATTGATTACAATCGGTGCATTTTTTGCGGCTATTGCGTGGAAGCCTGCCCGTGCGATGCCATTACTCACGGGCAGGGGTTTGAAATCGCCGCCTATAACACCAACGAGCTCGTCTGGCGCAAGGAACAGCTCTTGGATAAGATGCCCGCTTCTGCCGCCACCAAGTAAGCCGCCAATTTATTTTAAGACACTCATTTTCGCGTTCTTTTTAGAACGCGTAATACCCGTTGGGAGCGCTGGCTCCGTTGGGAGTCGTCGTCCCCATAATCCCCACGTAGACGTTGCGGCCGAAAAAGAACGGCAGCCCGAAATCAAAGGAATCATTTGCCGCGCCGGTCCCGCTGTCTCCGCCCAAATCGTTGAAAGCGGCAAAGCTCGGATTACTGTTAAATAGCCCCAGAGCATTGGCGATGGCAATAAAGACCGTTCCCGAACCAACCCCATTCAATCCCGTGAGCCCGATATTCGGGATATTCAGGGTCGAGGCTGGACAGTAGTAGCCAATGTCCGTGGTGCCGATCATACAGTCGCTGATGCCAAGGGTGGTGTGATCAGAAATGTAGAAAGCCTCTGAACCGCTGTCGAGATAGCTCGGGTTGGTGGAGGAATTATAGGTCACCCCATTAAAGTCAATTGTTGGGAAGCTTCCATTTTGGTCCAGGGCGTAGAGTTGCGCCGTGCCCAGTGTATTGGGAAAACACCCTTGCGGAGACCCCGGGCAGGTTTCAGTTTCGATTCCAAAAACCAGCGTGCCGGCCACAGTGGCTTGTCCGGCCGGAGGTATGGATGGTAGCTGGAGGATCACCCCGTTTGTGTCTGCTGAAGCGAACGCTGAAACGGGATTCCACACCTGATTCTCCAGGGGTACGGCAGTTAGCTGGCACGAACTGAGTGTGCTGGTGCAGACAAGGTAAGGATAAGGTGAAATGGAAGTGGTTGAGGAAGTGCAATTGCCGCCGCAGTCTTGGGCATAATTGGCAACACCCAGAATGCCGTTCGCCCCCAGCAGGGCTACCGTGCTATCGCTCGGTCCGAGTCCAGAGGTGCACGGGGCTACCGACGGCGCGGTCGCATTGGCAGTGATAACTTGAATGGGAACTCCCGAATTCGCAGTTTGGCCCGGGGTTTCCGATGCCGTTTCCCCGCCAATTTGCACCGTTGCCAACTGCACCGGCCCCCAATTATAAGACGTATCCCCGTATTCGACGCACTCATAAAGCGGGTTGTTGTTCGAATCCGTGATCGCTGGCAATGTAACACTTCCCATCTGGTCCGACAGGACGCGCAGCCCAATCGATCCCGTATCCACCAGGACGTTGGAGATGGTGGCGCAAGTGGTGGTCCCGGGCGCACAAATGGTGACGGTGGTAAATATCCCGTTGTAGTACGAGCTGGTGGTAGCGGTGGGAGGTCCCGAGTTTCCGTTGGGCCCGAAGTTGACATTCACATCCACCGCATTGTCGCTGAATCCCGAGCCGGTCAGGGCGACGGTCTGGGTAGTGCCGGCCACCCCGTTGCTGTCATCCGTGATGGTGAGCGTGCCCGTGGCCGCACCCACCGCGGTGGGCGTCAAGGTTACAGTGATAGTGCAGCTTCCGCCCGCGCTCACGCCGCTGCCGCAGGTGTTGGTCTGGGAAAAGTCTCCCGTGACCGAAATATTCGTAATCGTCAACGCTTGAATCCCAATGTCGGTAAGAGTAACGCTCTGCGAGGGGCTGGGGGTGCCCACCATGACTTGCTGGGCAAAAGCTAGGGTCGAGGTCGAGAGTGAAACCGTTGAGGCCGCTGCCGACCCGCTTAAGCTTACCGTCTGCGGGCTGTTGCCGGCATTGTCCGTAACGGTCAGGGCGCCGGTGCGCGTGCCCGATGCGGTGGGCGTAAAAATCACGCTGATGGCGCAACTCGCCCCCGAGGCCAGACTGGTCGCACAGTTATTCGTCTGGGCAAAATCTCCGCTGGTCGCGATGGCGGATAAGGTGAGGGTTCCACTTCCCGTGCTATTCAAGGTGACCGTCTGAGCCGCGCTCGGGGTGCCCACCGTTGGGCTGATGAAGGTAAGGCTTGTTGCGGACAGCGAAGCCGCCGGAGTAGTCGGGGTTGGAACAGGAGTGTTCCCGCCGCCACAACTGCATATAAAGATCAAAGCCATAACCACGACGAGAAATCGTCCTAAAATTGCAGATAAATCTTTTCTTGGAGTCATTGCACCACCTCGGGTGAAACGTTGGTGGGCAATAGGCTGGGCACGTAGGCGTGTCCCTTCCAAAACCGCATGTGGCCGCCGCTCACGAACACAAAATCTTTCGATTTTACGATCAGCCCTCTTCGGCGCCGAACCTGTGACTCTGCCGGTGAAGTGGTCTGAAGATTCGAGGCATAGGAACCTAACAACTGCTGCAAGTCGGGCATGAAGGGCCCCTGCCAACCCACCCCAAATACCAGACCTTGCGGCGAAACAAATTCCCGCACGATGGCGCCGTTTGCAGTCGTCAGCTGATGGACTTTATAGGCTTGCAAAACCTGAACGTGATCCTGACTCCGCGTTTGCTTTTGGTCCAGGCTCACGGACGATTCATACTGACCCAGTTTGGCCCAAGCCTGAATGTTTCCCAGCATCAAGACAAGGAAAATCTTAAAAGTGCTTTTCATGCGTGATCACTCCTTTTTTTTTCATGATGGCGTCCCATCCGCTGTTCTGGAGACATACTTCCCCCATGACACTTTCTCCACTGCACCCAAAATAGTTCCAATAATCCATGCACGTGCAGGGCAGGTTCAAACCTTCGTTTTCCCAAAGCGCGAGCGTAAGACATCCCCGCTCCTTAGCCGCTGAACGATCGAACCGCGCAGGATGGCAATGGGCGATCCCACCCGCGGGGTTCTACTAGCGGTTGATGAGGAAATGAAGGGTTGGCGTTGTACGGAAAGGCGAGGTTTAAGGCTTGACGGTGAAGACCATTTGATTTTTCAACTGCTCCAGCTGGCCGTCTATCGCGTTGCCTATCCCATCCGAAGGGGCTATCGAAGGAGTGCAGGCACACTCGCGGCTCAAGCCCTTCATCCATCGCCGCTCTTCCAAGCTCTTGCACCACCCATAAATCGTTCTTCGCCTCGGCCTGTGGCAGGATAGAATTTTAGTTATATAATATCGGGCAAGGAGAGACTTCCGTGGATGCAAAGACTCATTGGGACAAGATCTACACGACGAAAGCGCCCGACGCCGTCAGTTGGTATCGCCAGCATCTTGAAACCTCCCTGGCGTTAATCGAGCGGGCTGGAGACGCGCGCTCAGCCTCCATCATTGACGTGGGCGGTGGCCAATCAACGCTCGTTGACGATCTGCTCCTGCGCGGATACGAGAACATCACCGTCCTCGATGTCTCTCAAACCGCAATTCACCTCACCAAGCGCCGGTTAGGCTCGGCCGCGAACCAAGTGCGCTGGCTTGCCGGTGACATCACCGAAATGGAACTGGAGCCACGCGCATACGACGTCTGGCACGATCGCGCGGTATTCCACTTTCTAACCACTCGGGAGCAGCGGAAGGCTTATGTCCGGCAGGTCGCCCGCAGCGTCAAGCCGGGCGGTCACATTATAGTCAGTGTGTTTGGCCCGGAAGGTCCTACGAAATGCAGCGGGCTCGAAGCCATCCGCTACGACGCCGAATCGCTACACGGCGAGTTTGGCTCGCGCTTCCGTCTGGTGGAGACTTGCAAGGAACTGCATTGCACACCATTGGGGGCCACACAACAGTTCCTTTACTGCTACTGCCGTTTTGACTGAACCTGCTCGATTTGCCCAATCGCTCAATAATCTCACTCCTCGCGCAGAGCAATAACCGGTTCCACTTTGGTGGCCCGCCGGGCCGGAATATAGCTGGCGGCCAAGGCCACGGCAGTGAGTCCAACTGCGACGGCGGCAAAGGTGAGCGGGTCGGAGGCGCTCACTCCGTAGAGCAGGGAATTGCTGGCCATCAGGCGCGTCAACCCGAGCGCGGCGACAAGTCCAAGCCCTACGCCAGCCAGCGCCATGCGTGCGCCTTGGCCGATCACCAGGCGCAGAACGTCCCTTCTTTGGGCCCCAAGCGCCATGCGCACGCCGATTTCGTGCGTACGCTGGCCCACCAGATAGGCATTCACGCCGTAGATGCCCACGCTCGCCAGCAGCACGGCCATGGCTGCAAACACGCCCAGTAGTAACATGGAAAATCGGCGCGCCGCGAGCGAGTCCGAAATAATCTCGTCCATGGTCTCGACTTGATAAACCAATTGCTCGCCGTTCATTTCATGAAGATAGCGGCGGATGGACTCAACCGCGCCCAGCGGAGTGCCAGCCGTGCGCACCACAACTACCACGCCTCCGGCAGCCCGTGGCATCGTTTCATCGGGGAACTGCCTGAAGCAAAGATAGAACTGGGCGCGAAGGGTATTCGCGTCGTCCGTGTCAAGCCCCCATTGCTTCACGTGCCCAACCACTCCGACTATCTCCGCTTTCATGTCATCGATGTTCAAGCGTTGGCCAATGGGATTCTGATGGGGGAAAAACTTTCCGGCCAATACGTCGTCCACCACCACGACCATGGGAGAGCGTTCGTCATCCCGCTCCGTGAAAAAGCGGCCGCGCCGGAGCGGGATGCCCATGACCTTCAAATAATCCGGTTCTACAATGTAATCTAGCCCCAAAGGCATCTCGGTTTGGGCTTTCGGCTTGGGCTGCCCCTCCACCCAGAACGTTTGATCGTCCTCGCTCGACATCGGAAACGCACCCCACGAGATTGAGGCCGTCTCCACGCCCGGAGTCGATTCGAGCCGGTGATCAAGCTGGCGAAGATGAGAGCGCACCGCCGCGGGGCTGGCGGACCTTAACCCGGGAGGAAAGCCGACGGCAAAGGTCAGCACGTTTTTGCTTTCAAAGCCCGGATCGACGCTCCATAGGCGCGCCAGGGTGCGGATCATCAACCCCGCGCCAACCAACAACACCAGGGCCAGCGCCATCTCCATCACGACAAAGGAAGCATGCACTCGATGGCGCGCGCGTGTGGTTCCGCGGCCGCTTTCCTTGAGCGTCGCGTGCAGGTCTGGGGTCGCGGACTTAAGCGCCGGCGCCAGGCCGAAAAGTATTCCCACCACGAGCGAGATAACGCCGGCAAAAATCAACACGCGCCCATCAAGGCCGATTTCTTCAGCGCGCGGCAGCGCGGCGGGAAGCAATCCAATCGCACCTTGCGTGCCCCAGGCTGCCAAAAGTATTCCGAGGGCGCCGCCCGCCACCGCCAGCAGCGTGCTCTCTGTCAGAAGCTGCCGAATCACCCGGCCACGGCCTGCGCCCAGCGCGGCGCGAATGGCAAATTCGCGCGCCCGGCCCGTGGATCGCGCCAGCAGAAGATTGGCCACATTCACGCACGCAATCAAAAGCACAAAGCCAACCGCGCTCATCAGCAGAAGCAAATAGGGCTGCACCCGTCCCACCATGCTTTGCTTCATGGGCAGCACGTTGGCGGTGGTGTCTCTATTTGCGTCCGGATAAGCCGCGGCCAAATTCGCCGCAATGGTCTTCAAGTCTGCTGTCGCCTGGGCGAGCGTAATTTCGGGCTTCATGCGCCCGATTCCGTGCAGTCCTAATGCCGCCATCCGGTTGCGCAGGGCGGGATTTCGCCACACTCGTATGGGCGCATAGATGTCGCCGTATTGAAAGCTCCCTGTTCGCAGACTGATGCTCGCGGGCATCACACCCACAATGGTGTATCCTTGGCCGCCGAGCGTGATCATTTTTCCCAGCACGTCTTGTGAGCCGCCGAATTTACGCTTCCACAGGCTCGCGCTGATCAGCGCCACCGGGGCGGCGCCAAATTGGTCATCTTCCGGAGTTAAGTCGCGCCCCGCAATCGGTTTCACACCCAGCGTCTGGAAAAAACTTGCCGACACAAAGTCGCCCCGCAATCGTTCCGTCTCGCCCATGCCCGTAAGGATGAATATTGCGGTGCGGCTGATGGCGATGGAAGAGAATGTGTGGTTCTGATTCTGCCAGTCCACAAAATTCAAATAGGGGATGGCCCCGGTTTCAAAATTTGGCTTCTTCTCGTGCAGTGTCACCAGTTGGTCGGGCTGGGGGAAGGGAAGCGGGTTCAGGAGCACGCCATTCACCACGGAGAACAGCGCCGTGTTCGCGCCAATTCCGAGCGCCAGGGTGAGCACGGCCACGATGGAGAACCCCGGATTGCGCGCGAGCATCCGCAAGCCATATCGAACGTCCTGAAGAAGATTGTGCATGTGGGTCAGCCGTCGGTAATTCGCAAGCAAATACACTGCCACACTCAACGTAAGAAACCTTTGTCGAATCAGTAGATTAAAAATCGTCAAGCGAGATTTTTTGATAATTTTGCGCGCTTATGGGACGGCGCTGTTCGATTTCGGCAGCTCCTTTTTGGTCTCAGTGCCCGAAAAGATTAACCACAGAGTTCACTGAGCACCTCTGTGCCCTTCGTGTTTAAATCTTACTCTTCGCTCGCCACTCGCCACTGCCTTGGTAGTAGAATGCCCTGCGGAGGAATCCATGTTCACCGCCACGGCCAACCTGATTCTCCCCAGCACCACCACGGGATCGTTCCCGCGCCCGCGCTGGTATGACGCCAGCATGTGGGGCCGCCCGCTCGATACCTGCATGTTGGACGTCCGCTTTCGCGAGAAGTTTCAAGACGCCATGGCCGTAATGATCAGCGACCAGGAGCGCGCCGGCCTCGATATTCTAACTCACGGCGACCTGCACGTGGACGAAGACCTGGCCGGCCGCGCCTGGCATCATTACCCGCTCCAGCGCTGGGCCGGCTTTGAAGGCGACTACCTTCAGCCCGAGGAGACCACCGCCCCCTGGCTCCATTATCCCCCCGGCACGCTGCTGAATGAGATATACACCGGCTGGCGTTGGCCGCACGTGGTGGACAAAATCGAGCACCGCCCGCTCGATTATCCCAAGGTGTGGCGCATCGCCCAGGGCAAAACGCGCAAGCCCATCAAGTTCGGCACCTGCTGCTCGCAAGTGATGGCGCTCTTCCTCGATATTCACACGCCCAAATACAAAGACAAGCGCGAGGTCATCTGGGACATGGCCGTGGCCATGAATAAAGAGTTGCTGGCCTTGCGCGCGGCCGGCTGCCGTTGCATTCAGATTGAAGAGCCTACCTTCCACTTCAACGCCAACGCCTTCGGCAAGGACCACAGCGAAGTGAAATTTATGGTGGACGCTTACAACCGCGAGGTGGAGGGCCTGGACGACGTCGAGCTCTGGATCCACACCTGCTGGGGCAATCCCAACATGCAGCGCGTGATTGAGGATACCAGCTACGCCAACTCCATGGAAATTTATCTCGAACGATGCCGCGGCGACGTTTGGACGCTGGAAATGAAGGACCGCAACCAGAAAGATATTGAACTCTTCGCGCCGTACAAAAACAACTTGAAGAAAAAGATTTGCATTGGCGCCGTAAGCCACCGCCAACTGCAAGCCGATACGCCGCAAGACGTGGCCGGGGAAATTCGCAAGGCGCTCAAGTTTATTCCACCCGAAAAGTTGATTATCTCCAGCGACTGCGGTTTCGGCCGCCAGGGCGCCAACCGCGAAATCGCGTTTTACAAAGCCAGCGCCATCGCCCAGGGCTGTAACATTGTCCGCCGCGAGCTGGGCCTGCCCGCTACCTACATCCCCGCCGCCGATCCCGTCCTCCAGACCGACGTGATCCCCGGGCGCGATACCCAGCGCGGGTGAGTTCTTGGAGGACAGCAAAAAAACTTTTCGCGAGTATAATCAGACTTGAGGATTAAACATGAAATACAGAGTGGTTCTGCGAGCTTCCGAAGAAGGATACAGTGTTTCGTGCCCAGGGTTGCCTGGATGCTGGTCACAAGGCAAGACGGAGGAGGAGGCACTGGAGAACATTCGGATTGCCGTTCGGGAGTATTTGGCAGCGGTCAGTGAGAGCATCCGGGAGGCAGAAGTCCGGGAGATCGAAGTCACCGTCTAGTCCTGCCCAAGCTTCCCGGCATCAATCATCTGAATGCGGTCAGGGCACTTGAGAAGGCCGGGTTCCGTATCGTCCGCCAGGGCAAGCACATCGTAATGTCCGACGGCATCCACTTTTTAACCATCCCCCACCACAATCCTGTCAATGCCTTCACCATGGCTGGATTAGTTGGAGACGCGGGCCTAACCATCGAGGAATTCAAGAAGAAGCTCTAATTAGTACCTTTAGAGTTGGATTCTGCCATTATGTGGCAGAATATTTTTGTCCACCTCGGTTTCGCTCTGTGTTTATCGGGCTGCGAGAGCAATTTGAAATCCGTCCAACTTTCCTGTTTGGTTCCGGCTATGCCGGGTTACGATAACTGGGCACACTTCACCCCATCGAATCAGGCGACCCGTCGCGGCCGTGGTTCATCCCCCGCTTGGCGTGGCGATCCCGCTATTCTCCCTCGCCATTCTCGTGGCAAGCGACGGCAGGCACCGACGGACTGGCGGCGTGCTCACAGGCTGCGGGAGGAACGTGGGCGGCCACATGGCTGATGGCCGTCGGGTTCTTCCCATTGTCGTCGCTGTCGTCGGCCGTCTTATTATTGGCATGGCGTTGGTAAACCACCCAGCGCACGCCAGATGCCGCGCTTGCTTCATTGGAGGGCACCCTGTTCAACGTGACGCGCATACCGCTGGCAGCCTCCGCCGCGACGTCCTGACCTTCAATCCGCAGATTCCCTTCTGTGGACGTTACGGACAATTTACCGTGGGAGAAAATGATGTGGCCCGTTGCTTCCGCTCCGCGCTCCGGCTCGACCCTAATGCCTTCCGCGCTCACTTCCATCGGAGTTCCTGCCCGAGGTTGGGCCACCGAGATGCGGCCCTGGCTTAACCCTACCGTGATGCTGTCGCCCTGCTGGTGGAATGAAGCGGTGGTTTGTTTGGACAACACCAGGACGCCGCCATGCGCCAGTTTGATTACCGCCGTGCCGCGATCACTCACCTGAACTTCGTCGCCGCTAAACAGCGCCGTGTTGGAGGGGACTGCGTAGCCGGATACCTTTATGCCCGTGCCGGACACGATTATGCCGACCACCGCGGAACGGGAGTAGCCCGGCCCGCCGCCAGCCAGGAACAGGACAAGAAGAGAGCAGGAGAGAATGATTGCGTGCTTGGTTGTATGCATAGAGACACTCCTCCTTTCAAATTATTATCGTCAGCCCGAATTCGAGCCACGTTCCAGGTTTCTCTTCTGATGGCCCGAATCAAGAGCACGTTCGGGTCCACCGAGGCGACCCTTAAATGCACTGGCTCTTGGCCTTAAGATTTATGAGAGGGAGTAAAAGCGACTGAGGGGGTAAAATTTCCAATACTTGGGGAAAATATTACGTTGTGAAAAAATGAACGGCAAAGAAGAACCTCCCGCAAAACCGCAACGCCACCAAGGTTCGTAAAGAGATTAAAGGAGTTCGTGTGCTCTTTGCTTTGTGGCACAACGAATTGGTTAGAGATGGGTGGTCTTTTCACACCTTCAGGGTTGGGCGCCCTCCAAGCCTGGTGGCCATTCGATGGGAAATAACGGCAGGCGGTAGCAAAATAATGAAAAACTCAACCGGCTGGTCACTCCGATCCCGGAGACGCGGGAGAAGAATCCCAGCATTAAAAGAATCATGCCAATACCGAGATCCTTCGTCGGCTTCGCCTCCTCAGGATGACAACCTGGTGGGTTTTTCATCAGCCTGCTAAAACAGCTGTCTTTAGCAATTTCCAGAAAAACCCGCCCAATTGTCATTCCGAGGAGGTCGCCGTGGCGACCGACGAGGAATCTCGCACTGCTTGTGTTTTCAGAGCGGGATTCCCTTCGGCAAGCTCAGGCCAGGCTCTATCCGTCGTCTGACGGATCGGAATGACAAGACTCAGAGTGTGCATCAACAAATTCTCAGGGCACAATGCGAACGGTGGCCACGCCTTTGATCAGTTGCCCGGCGAAGGTTTGGCCCTTCAGGACCACTTGTTTGTCGGCCTTGGTCAATTGCAAATCCCGCGCCCGGAAAGTGAGGACCATGTCGAGAATGCCGTCATCGTTCACATCGTCGAAGGAGAAAATCGGCGTTCCATTGCGCTCGGTTTCTGCCAGCGCGCCCGAGAGTTTGACGCTGTCGGGAATCACCGAGGTCGCGTCAAACATGCTGGTGGAAAGAATCGCAACTTTGATCTTCGCATTCGAACGCAGGTTGATCGTGGCCGGGTTGACGCGAATCCCCACAGGCAGATAAGGGCTGAAGGCTTCATTGGCCGCCACGATTGGAGAGGAACAAAAGCCGAAGCCGACGCAGGCCTCGCCTCCGACCACATAAAGGACGTCACCAACTCCGCCGCCGCCCGCGCTAAGGCGCCCTGTTGGCATGGAAGGTTCGAGGAGCCATGAATCAGACCCGGGGTCATAGGCCGACAAGTTATTCCTAATCGTGAAGGAGCCGTTTTGGGTGAGATCGTATCCGCCCGCGACGTAGAACTTTCCGGCGATGACTCCGGTCACGGCCGACCACCCGAACTGGTAAGGAGCCTGGGTTCTGGTCGACCAGCTATTTGTGCGGGGGTTGTAGGCCTCGACAGTACGGAGACTGGTTCCCCCTGTGCCCGCTTGCATGCCACCCGCCAAGTAGAGGATGCCGCCGATGACTGCGGAAGCCGCGCCGAAGCGCCCCGTCGGCACGGGCGCCTCGGTGGTCCAAGTGTTGGTCTTCGGATCGTAGGCTTCCAACGTTTTGAGGTTAGGACCGAGGTAGCCCCATCCTCCTGCAACGTAAATCACTCCGCCTACGACACCCTCAGCCGCAGCCGAACGGGGTGTGGGCATCGGAGCTTTCTCGCTCCAAGTGTTTGTGTTCGGGTCGTAAGCCTCTACCGTGCGCAGCGTGGAACCCTGATCGTTAGACCCGCCGATGACGTAGAGCACCCCGTCAACCACCGCTCCGACTGCCTCATCCCGGGCCGCCGGCATCGGCGCGCGTGCTTCCCACGTGTTCGTCGCGGGGTCGTAGACTAGAGTGCTGGCGAGGCAGCCTGAGGCCAGATTAAACCCCCCTGCGAGATACAGCTTGCCGTTTATGACCCCCGAAGCCGCCGCTGCGACTGGGCTTGGCAGAGGAGCTTTTGTCGTCCACAGCCCCCCTTGGGCCAAGGCCCTAGCCCCGCCGAGGAACAAGCTCAAGCCCGCAACCCACATCCACAAGTTCGAATTTTTTGGCCGTCTCATCGTGATTCCCCCATCGAAAAGCGTATCCCCGACGCCCTCGATGCGCAATGGTACGGAGGTGCCAGCGCGTGGCCACGCGGGGGGCAGAGTTTCGGCCCGCCTATCGACACGGCAAAACACGACGCTAACCTGTGCTCCAGAGCATACACCCTTCGAAATCAAAAAGATGTATTGAAAAATTCTGTAATACCTCATGTCCAAAATTACTCCCGCAGACTCTGTCGTTGAAACGCGCGCTCCTGGTGCTCACGCGGCCATCAATAACAGTACGCCATAAGTCTTGGCGGAATTGGCTGTAGCGCCTGGCTTTAGCCCGGCATCTTGCCATCAGCCAGGTGCAATCCAACGCGCCGCCCTCCCGCCGAGGCGGGAAAGGTTCCGGGCGGCACTACTTTGTCCCCTTTGGCAGGCTGATGAAGAATAGCAATTGGTCGTGCTGGGCGAAGCGAGGCATCCCCGTATTTCATTGAAAATAAATGCGGGGATCCTTCTCCCACGACTGCGGGATCAGGATGACAGGCGCAAAAGCACTTTTTCATCAGCCGGTTTGATGGCAGTGATGTCATTTGGAATCAGACCGCTCTCTCGGCACCTGTCATTCCCGCTGGCGCGGGAATGACACTGCATGGACGCGCCGGTGGGCCTCAAATGACGCCACCACCCGGTTGGATTATTTTTTTGACTTATAAGTTAATATATGTTCTAATAAATATACACGCTGGTTTTCTTTGGACTAAATTGAGCGGTGCCCGTAATCACAAGTTGGATCAGGGTTTAACCGTGGCCATGAGCCGTTTTGACGCTCAGGTTTTGATCCCATATTTGCGCTCGCGTAGGTCGTTCGCCATGACCTATGAGGAAGGCATGGCCCAGAGCAAGGTTACGCCGCTCCAGCATGCGAGGCAACCTCCCTCCTTTCTCGAACTCCAGGCCCAGCGCCGGAACGTTTTGCGATCTACGCGCCCGCCGATTATCCTCAAAATGCTTATAAATTAAACAATCAAAACAACTTACAAACGGTAGCTTTTTGGCTTTGCCCCGCATCGTCCTGATAGCCAAGGAGATAAGGCTAAATTAGGAGGTAAAAAATGGGGTAAAATTGGCTTTCATGGGTTTTTGGCCCTCTAGACACCAGGAAAGCCAGCAGGGAATTGGCTGATAATTCCTGCCCGTTACTACGCCCTTCCACTGGTCCCCCGCGCAATTGCAGTTCGGCTACTTGGAGCGGATGGTATAGCGCACCAGAACGCCTTCCACAAACAAGGCGTCAATGGTGTTGTCTCCCTGCTCGTAACTGGAGCTGCTGGTTTCGAGCGATCCCTCTTTGCCACGGTGTACTTCCACCGGTCGGCCAAGCAGAGCGTCCACATCATCCTGCAACATGCCCTTGTGCAAGCCACCCTGGCCGGGGGTCGACGCCGGCGCGGGCGGTGCGGCCGTGGCAGCCGTGCTGGGCGGGTTAAAGTCCACGTACTTGGCCAGCACGGCCATCACGGCGTCGGGCGTGAGCGTTTCCAGCTGAACGCCCTTCGGATAGCGGATGTTGAAGCGCGAACCCGACTGCTGCGCAAGTTGATAGATCCTCTGCCGGCGCTCCTCTTGCGCCAGGGAGAATGCAGCCTGGAGGCGAGCGTCTTCATGCTCGCGATGTTCGCGCAGATCGTCCAGATCCTTCTGCATGTCGCGTTTCTTATCGCGATCTTTCTCGACTTTGATTTTACGTTCGAGATCCTTCTCCTTGTCCGATTTTGGTGTGAGCGCGGGAGCGGGCACAATGTCCGATTCATCGCCGGACGTGCCGTACCCGCCGCCCCCCAGTTGGAACTCCACCAGCTTGTCCTTTACTTTGATCTTGGTAACCGGCGCGCTGTCTCCGGAGTGCAACGAGATGCCAAAGCGTTTGACCCGTTGCGAGTAATCGTTGTAATTCACGTCGGGCTGCCGGTCGGGATAAACGTCCACGCCGGCTTTGTTGGCCGGCATATCCATCTTCACCGCGATGGTCCGGCCCTCAAAAAATTTCGTCAGCGCATCCTCAGACTGCGCCCGCAGCGGGGAGTGCGCCGTCAGGCCCATCATCATGAGCGGTGCGAGTGTTCGATAAAATCGTTTCATCGTGGTGTCCTCTCTTCACTTCCGGCGGCGCGGCAGCCGGTGCATTGGGCCCCGAGTACGATGGATTTGAAAATTCATCCGGGCGTCCTTCCGCGAGACTGCCGGACAGGCAGCCAGGGGAAGTTGCAGGACGGCATTATGCACAAACATCTGTCGAAAATCAAAATGTACCTGCCGCCAAAATTTCCGAATAGGGCCGGGTCACGGCGATACCGAACGCGGCTTGGGAAGGGAAGCGGGCGATATTTTTTGCCACTCCTGCCTGCCCGTTGCACTCCCGCCGGGGGCGTGTTAGGGTAGGCGTTGAACGACGGGGGCAACTCACCGCGTGCGGTGGTGCCCCGCTCAAACCGTTCCGTCCAGGGGTGATGCTATGCAGCGCAGAGATTTCCTTGTCCGGTCCGCCTGTGGCTTGGGCGCAGCCTGGTTGGGTTCGAAGCCATTCGTCCCTCCGGCCACCGCCCTGCCGCTGCCCATTCCCGCCGGCCTTCGATTCGGCGCCGCCGATACGGTGACTTTGGGGCAAACCGGGATCAAAACCAGCCGGTTGGCCATGGGGACGGGCACGGTAGGCTACAACCATCATTCCAACCAAACGGCCCTGGGCACTCGGGGCCTGCCCGATCTCCTCCGCCACGGCTACGACCACGGCTTGCGCTTTTTCGATTTGGCCGACTCTTACGGCAGCCATCCCTTCGCGGCGGAAGCGTTAAAATATATTCCGCGCGATAAAGTAACGTTGCTCACCAAATCGGACACGCGAAACGCGGCCGGAATGCGCGCGGACATTGAGCGGTTTCGCAAAGAATTGAACACCGACTACCTCGACATCGTTTTGATGCATTGCATGACTGAAGCCGATTGGACCACGCGCTTCCGCCCGGTCATGGACGTTTTGGAGGAAGCGCGCGTGAAGGGAATTATCCGCGCGCACGGCTGCTCCTGCCATACGATTGGGGCCTTGCGTGCGGCCGCCCGGGACCCCTGGGTTCAGGTGGACTTGGCGCGGGTAAACCCCATCCAGTCGCACATGAACGCCGATCCGGATACGGTGGTCTCCGTGCTGCGGGCAATGCGGGCGGCGGGCAAAGCTGTGATTGGAATGAAAATCCTGGGCCAGGGCGATATGCGGTCCCGCCAGGACGAGGCTCTGAAATATTCCCTTTCCCTTGACGTGCTGCACGCCTTCACCATCGGCGCCGAAAGCCGTGCCGAACAGGAGGATTTGATTAACAGAATCGCGGCGGTGAACGCCTGATATTCTCTCTGGCTGCGCCGGTGGAATAAAAACTAAACTTCGGTATGGAAGGCATAAAGAAACATCACACGTGCCGGCATGAGCTTGATGCTGAGCCAAGCCCGGTTAAGTCACGGTGCCTGGAGGAAAAAATTCCGCCGGGCCTTTCGGAATTTCCGCTCCATAACAATTCCGTTCACACCCAAGTATTTTCTTCGGCCTTGCTCATCCCAGGGTCAGGGGCGCCCGGCAGGGAAAGGCAGCCGGCAGCATAACCAACCATTTAAAGGCGGTCGCGGATCTGGTGGTTTGCGTCCATCTACAACGTCTGATAAGTCATGTTATGTTAACTAAAGTCTGGGTTAAGATTGACGCGGGTGCGAACGGCCTAATTACTGGCAGGAGCCCGTTTCGCGCCTTCCCATGCGCCCTTCTCATCGCCATGAGTCCATTGGCCGGAAAGCTTGCCGCCTTTCAGCCTACCGGTAAGAACGTACTCATCTGGATCGCTATCAATGTGAATTTCCAGACTTTTTTTGCTATAGGTGGCATTAGAAAGTTCCGCCGACCCAATCGGCGAAGTTACGGATCCGGTGACCGTCTCCTTGTCCTGCTCGAGGGTGAGAGTAAATTGCATGTCGCCGCCAGACCCGCCGTGCGATGTGCATTCCCATGTTCCCGTAAGAGGTCCGGGCTTGGAGTTCTTATTTCGTGCGTAGAGAGAGACGGCCATGCCGAGGACCAAAGCACAGGCGGAGATGGAAATCAAGATACGCTTCATTGATTTGCTCCTTTGAGATTTGTGAGATCGACCCCTGAAGGGTATCTTGAACACTATTCCTTGGAGTCATTGGTGGCCGATTGTACAAAGTTGCAGGGCAGACTTCCAGCAAAATGTTCGCCGCGAATGTGAGGGCGGATTCCCTACCGGTTTGCGGGAGGAGGGTTGGGCCTTTCGAGATCGGGAGACGCGAGGTCCAGGCTGTGGATCGGGATGACGCGAGCGTCCCCCAGTTTTTTCAAATCCTTGGTAAATGCCGACGCGTTTCCCACCAGGACGATGATGTCGTGATCCGGATCCATATAGCGCCGGGTAGCGTTCAACACCTCTTTGGTCTGGAGAGTACGAAGCTCGTCAGGAAACTGGTTCCAATAGTCGAGGGGCAGATGGTAGACCATAAGATTCAAAGTCTGGGTGGCGATTCCATCGGGCGATTCCACCTCCAGCGCGAGATGGCCGGTCAAGTAGCTCTGCGCGGTTTCAAGTTCCCCTTCGGTGATGGGATGATCGCGCAAGCGCTTCATTTGTTCCAAGGCCAGCCGTAGGCTTGGAATCGTCTCGGCAGTTCGGGTGAACGTTTTGCTCTCCCAACTCCCCAAAGTCTGGTAGCAATCGAGCTCGCTCGATGCGCTGTAGGTCAGGCCATGCTCCGTGCGCAGAGCTTTGTAAAGGCGATTGGTGGCCGGGCCGCCGAGAATTTGATTGGCCACGGTGAGCGCCAGGTAATCCGAGCTGCTCCGCGGAATGCCACGGTTGCCCAGGCGGATTTCAGTCTGCACGGCATCCGGTTTGTCAATCACCACAATTTGCCGTGTGTTCTCAGTCGCAGGTGAGCCGCCATTTGGAATTCCGCCCACGGCGCGCCCTGCCGTCGATGGCGTACCCTCATCCTTCCAGTTGGAGAAATATTTCGAGGCCAGACGAAATCCGTCTTCAGCGCGAATGTCCCCAATCACAATCAGGATGGAATTATCCGGCCGGTAATAGCGGTGATAAAACTCGCGAATGTCGGCCGCCGTGATGGCGCTGACGCTCTCCTGCACTCCGTCCGGTGGATGTCCGTAGGGTGTGCCCGCGAAAGCAAGGCGGTCAAAGACCGCGTCGGCGACGTAGGCCGGATCATCCTTTGCCACCGAGAGAGCGGAAAGCTCCTGTTTGCGCTGACGCTCAATTTCAGCGGGCAAGAATCCGGGGTGCATCGTCATCTCGGCGAGTAACTCATAGGCCAGCTCGGTCTGGTCGCTGAGGAAACTCAGGGCGATATAAGAATTATCCCAGTCGGCGCCGTTGTCGATGGTGCCGCCCACTTGATCAATGGCCCTTGCGATCTCCTGTGCTGTCCGCCGCGTGGTTCCCTGGTTGAGCAGCGAGGCAACCATTTGGGCAGTGCCCGGCAATTCAGGCGGGTCGGCTTCGGCGCCGGATCGTACCACTACGCGGAGATCAATGATGGGGAGTCCGTGACGTTCAATCACCGCCACTCGCATGCCGTTCGGGAGCACATGAACGGCCGGGGAAGCCAGATGGACCGGCGTGGGCGGAGGGACTGATGGTGGAAAGTCCGCGGCGAAAAGAAATGCCGCTCCCCACAACAATCCCGCGCAAAACCAACTCACCGTCATTCTGATCCTGGCCGCCATGCTGTTTTCCCTTCCCTGAGTTCCCTGCTTCAGTCTCCTGATTTTGATGCCTGATTCGTCCGGGGAAAAACTTCCACAATGGTCGCATTCTCGGGCGCAAAGTATTTCTTGGCCACGCGCTGAATGTCCCCGGGGGTCACGGCAAGAAAGCGCGCCCATTCGGTGTTGACCAGCTCAGCGTTTTTCAGGATCACTGAATCGTACCCCAGTTCCTCGCCGCGGGTCTTCACAGTTTCGCGGCTTACGATAAAGTCCCGGAGGATTTGATTTTTTGCTTTGTCCAATTCTTCCGGGGGAACGGGCTCGTTCTTTAGGTGCTCAAGTTCCGCGTCCATTTCTCTTTCACCTTCCGCCGGAGTGTGTCCCGGGCTGAGGATGGCGAGCACAAAAAACAGGTTGGGATCTTCCGTAAAGTTTCCGGTGCTCTGGGCATCCAGTGCGATCTGTTTTTCGTAGACCAGCCGGTGGTAAATGCGCGAGCTTTCGCCCTCAGAAAGGATTTTGGCGGCGAGTCGAAGCGGATAAGCGTCCGCGGTGCCGTCCGCGGGCATGTGATAGGCCTCCACAAAGGCCGGAAGAGCGACATCCAGATCAAGCTTAACCACCCGGCGGGCGGTCTGGGGCGGCTCCCGGGGAATGGCGCGGTTGATCGGTGCATCGCCGGACGGAAGGGGTCCGAAATATTTTTCCGCCAGCGATTCCGCCTCGCTCGTTTTAAAATCCCCGACGATCACGAGGGTGGCATTGGAAGGAACGTAATAGGTGTCATAGAAATGCTGGATGTCCTCCACGCTGGCACGTTCGAGGTCATCCATGCTGCCAATCGTCTGGTGCCGGTATGGATGCACGGTGAAGGCCGCACGATAAAGAGTTTCCACCACGGAACCGTAGGGCTGATTGTCAAACCGAAGTCGCCTTTCCTCTTTCACCACTTCCCTTTCGGTTTTGAAAATCTGCTCGTTAATCTGGAGATTTCTCATCCGGTCGGCCTCGAGCCACAACACGACAGGAAGATTGGTGCTCGGAACCGTTTCCCAATAAACCGTGGTGTCTTCCGTCGTGTAGGCGTTATCCACGCCCCCGGAGCGGACGATGTAATCGGAGAACTGTTCGGGGCCCAGGTTCTTCGTGCCGTCGAACATCAAGTGCTCAAAAAGATGGGCGAATCCTGTTTTCCCCGGTGGCTCATCCTTGGCTCCCACGTGGTACCAAACTTGAACCCCGATCACGGGAGAGTCATGCTCCTCAAGCATTAAAACTCGCAGCCCGTTGGAAAGAACCACATTGTGAATGGCACAGTGGGGGATTTTAACCGCGGCGTTCGCTGCTCCGACGAATAAAGTGAGAATTACGGCGGCGAGCGCGACCACACGCCAGACGGTTTTTTGAGGGTTTGCCAAACTGCTGAGTCCTGGGGCCGTTTTGTGACTGCAGGGGGCCAAGAATTAAAATTGTAACACACCGAGCCGGGCGGGAAGATCATCACAATGTGCGGCCGGGAATGGATTAACTCTAATCGGGCCGGCTTGGTCAGTTAGGGTTTATTCACCTGAAGAAACAGGCAGGTGATGTCGTCGTGCTGGCGCGTGGGGCCGACAAACTGATCCACTGATCTCATCAGGTAGAGCAACATGTCTGAGGCCGTGCCCCGGGGAGGGGCTTTGAACAAATCAAGAACCCGCTGGTCATCGAACTCTTCTTCGAGAGCATTCGCCGCCTCCACCACGCCGTCCGTGAAAATCACCAGCAGATCGCCATGATTGAGCATGACGCTGCCGAAGTCGTAATGCGCATCCGGCATGATGCCAAACGGCAAGCCCCCGGCACGGAGACGTTCGATTTGCCCGGACGCACGGCGCAGTATCGGCAAGTTATGCCCTGCGTTGATATAGGTTAGTGCTCGCGACGTGGTGTCAATTTCCGCGATAAACGCGGTGATGAATCGCTGTCCGCCCACGCCATGATGGCACGCATAGCGATTTAACCCTGCGACCAGGTTGGGCAACGAAGTGGGCTCCAGCGCCAGCGTTCGCAGGCTGGCTTGGAACGTGGCCATCACCAGAGCTGCCGGGACCCCTTTACCGGCCACATCCGCCACCGCCAACACCATGGGAGGGCTCCCAGCCTCCGCGGAACTGAACGTTCGCAGGAACGCGTCGTAGTAATCGCCCGCCACGGTATTGGCGGGCCTTGTGGCAAAGGCGATGTCAAAACCGGGGACTTGGATGGGCTGGGCGGGAACCAAGTGGCGCTGAATTTCGCGTGCGATTTCCAAGTCGCGCTTCATGGTGACGCGGTCCGCAAGTTCGAGTGCGAGAAGGATAATGAAGGACGACGCGGCCAGAAGGAAAAATAACTGGCCACTCCACTCGAATTTAAATCCGGCTCCATATTGAATTTGGACGTCGAGCAATGCCAGGACACTGAGTACGAGGGCGAGCAAGAGAAAGACTCTCCGGGCAGGAGAAAGTTTTAGGATCATCGCCCAGAAAAAGGCTCGCACCACTTTCAGGAACCGTGCGCTCTCACTCTCACCTTTGAGCGCCTCCCAATCCACCTCGCGGGAGTACATTGAGTAACTGGCGAGGGCTTCCGCCTTGAATTGTCCCCAAAGGTCCTGCAACTGCAGGCCCTCTGTCACACGTTGCCAAAAGGAGTTGGTCTCCCGGACCGTTCGACGGATCCACGCTTCCAACCTTTGTAGAAATCCGTCGAAGCTGTTGGGGATAGGTGTGGGCATTCAGAAAGCTCTCAAATACTAAACGGGATTTCCTCACCAGAGTGCGCGGCTGCAGCCCGGACTACTCCCGAAATTTTTGCGCGATGGGATAGCGCCGGCCAATCCCAAACGCCTTGGCCGTTACTTTAAGCGCAGGCGCGGCCTGCTGCCTCTTGTATTCCGCGTTGTTCACGCGGCGAATGGTTTGGCAGACCAGTTCGCGGTCCAATTTAAGTTTTTGGGCGATCTCATCCGCGCCCAGGTTCTCTTCGATGTAGGCTTTCAAGATCACATCCAGCACATCGTAGGGAGGGAGCGTGTCCTGATCGGTCTGGTTGGGCCGCAATTCCGCCGAAGGTGGTTTCTCCAGACTGGCGCGAGGGATTCGTTCGCCCGCGCGGTTCAAGTGGCGGGCCAGGTCGTAAACCATCGTCTTGGGAACGTCAGCGATGGCGGCAAGGCCGCCCGCCATGTCACCGTAGAGAGTGCAGTAGCCGACAGCCAGTTCCGATTTATTGCCCGTGCTCAATACCAACGCGCCCAGTTTGTTCGAAAGCGCCATCAGGATGTTCCCGCGCACCCGGGCTTGGATATTTTCTTCGGTCACATCGCGGGGCCGGCCTTCAAAAGCGGGATCGAGCGCGGTGAGATAATTCTCAAAGACCGCGGACATGGGAATAACGCGAAAATCGATCCTGAGGTTGCGTGCCAGAGCTTCCGCGTCACGAATGCTGCCCGGCGAGGAGTAAGGGCCGGGCATGCTCACGCCCAGCACGTTTTCCGGCCCCAGGGCGTCGGCGGCCAGGGTGGCGACCAGCGATGAATCGATTCCTCCGCTCAGACCCACGATCACCTTTCCGAAACCGCATTTGCAAACGTAATCGCGCGTGCCGAGAACCAGCGCCTGGCAGACCGCCTCGATATCGGACGAGAAGCCCGGGTGGAGATCCTCCGGTCCACTCTCCGTGTCGAAGAGCACCAGATCTTCTGCAAACGACTTGGCCCGCGCGCAAAGTTCACCGTTCGCGTTGAAGGCCATGCTCGTACCGTCAAAGACAAGTTGATCGTTGCCGCCTACCTGATTGACATAAACCACGGGGAGTTTGTGATGGGCGGCGAGGGTTTGGAGCATGTTATGGCGAAACTGTATTTTATCCGTGCTGAAGGGCGAGGAGGCGATGTTGATCAAAATCTGTGCGCCCGCCGCCACAGATTCCTCCGCCGGATCGCGGGTGTATAGCTGCTTCTTCCAGAAGTTCTTGTCGTTCCAAATATCCTCACAAATGGTCACCCCGATATTTTGGCCCCGCAGCCTGTAGATCCCGACCTTATTCCCGGGCTCGAAGTATCGCGACTCGTCGAACACATCGTAGAACGGCAGGAGGATTTTTGTGTAATCGAGCGCAACCTTTTTGCCGTAGAGAAGCGCTGCCGCGTCCGAAACCGCTTTGCCCTGTTGAGCGTGGGACCGGCGCACGTATCCGACGAGCACGGGAATATCCGGCAGTAACACGGCCAGCCGATCCAGCTCGGCTTCCGACCGTTGAATAAATTCGGGTTTTTCGACCAAATCGCGGGGCGGATAGCCACAGAGCGCGAGCTCGTGGAAAACCACCAGGTCGGCTTTGCGCCCGGCCGCGCGCGTGGCGAACCTTACCATCCGCTCGATGTTTCCGGCGAAATCACCCACGGTCGTGTTGATCTGCGCCAGCGCGATTTTCATTTCATGGCCGCCGAGTTGATTATAGCCGACCTCTGGTTCAGCACTCCGGGTTTTCGAGCGATCAGGGTGGCGATCCCGTGCGCGATCCATCTCTCCCGATAGAAAATAATCTTCCAGTCCTCAAAGGCCGTAAACAATTCAGCGGGTTCCAGGAGGTGGTGGGGATTGCCGGGACCGCTCCCAAACCGAAGCTGCTCGTGGGAAAACGTTTGGTAAAGCAGCAGTCCGCTTGGTTTGAGGGCATTCCTGATTTGCGGGTAAAGTTTCGGATCGCGGTAGTAAGTGCAGACTACCACGTCAAACGCCAGGGAAGGCAAACAGAAATTTTCAAGGTCGGCCTGAATCCAGTCGACGACTGCACTTTTCGTCCGCGCCAGTTCCCTGCCCTGTTCGAGTGCGACGCGGCTGCGGTCCACACCCACGGAATGCATCCCATGTTGGGCGAGGAAAACGCAATTGCGCCCTCCACCGCACGCGAGATCAATTGCCCGGCCTGCCACCGGGAGACAGTCCGCAAACTCCACAAGGATCTTACTGGGCCGGGTGGGCGCGGGCCGTTGGCGATATCGCCCGTCCCACGATAGGGTGGTTGCGGTCACTGGAAAAGATTGTCCGATGAAACGATGGACTGACTCTCGATCACTGCTCACTGCTGGTAAGAACTTCGCCGTGAGCGGGAACGTCTTGATTGCCACCTGCCATCGACCTCGCCTGGCGGGTCGTTAATCTTTCACGGTAGGCAGTCCTGCTTCGGTCCAGCCGCGCCAGCCACCGTCCATAGAAATCACGTCGGTGTAGCCCATCTTCTGGAGATTGTCCGCGGCGAGGGCGGAACGAAAGCCGCCACCGCAATAGATAATGATTTGCGCCCCAGTATCGGGAACTGCTCTTTCAATGTCACGCTCGATGATTCCTTTGCTCAAATGGATGGCTCCGGGCAGGTGCCCACGAGCCCACTCGCTTTCTTCCCGGCAATCCACCAGGAGAAATTTATCCCCGGCGTCCATTTTGCCCTTCACGTCCTTCACCGTGGTTTGTTTTACATGTTTCTTTGAAACGTCAACGAGTTTTAGGAATCCCGGTGAGTGGTGCAAGTGTTCTCCTCCTGTATATTCGGGATGATTTTATGCTTTCGACACGAATGCCTTTTATGGTGCATGGTTTGCGTCTTGCCTATGCCGGGGGAGGATTATCGCCGCGAATCTCTTTCCTCCTCCTTCACCAAGAGATTCAGGATAACCGAAACCAGGCTGACAATGATGGAACCGAGAAATGCCGGCACAAAACCGTTCACATAAAACCCAACTCGGAACCAATGGACCGCGATGTAGGAAGACAGCCAAAGGGTGAGCGCGTTGATGACGAACACAAACAACCCCAGGGTGAGAATAATGAGAGGGCAGGACAAGACTTTGAGCACCGGACGAACAATGGAATTGACCAGCCCCAGTATGATCGCCATCACCGCAAAAACCTTCCAGGCATTTCCCTCCACACGAATGCCGGGAACGAGCCACGCCGCCGCAAAAAGAGAGAAGCTGGTGATGGCCCAACGAAGAAGGAGTTTCATTTTCTTCCGCGTACCGCAGCCAAACTTATTTGCAGTCAATTCGTCCCACATGACGGGACTGGAAGCCCGGCTTGGTCACTAAACAAAAATCCCCCGGGGGCCGTATTCGGCGGCGCCAC
The DNA here is from genome assembly GCA_035946625.1 of Terriglobia bacterium. Classification (GTDB taxonomy): domain Bacteria; phylum Acidobacteriota; class Terriglobia; order UBA7540; family UBA7540; genus DASYXZ01. The sequence continues at coordinate 36,700 of DASYZE010000081.1, forward strand.
GGGGGGGAAGAAAGGAGATCAAAACAATCTTACACGCTGAATGAACTTCCGCATCCGCAGGTGGATTTCACGTTCGGGTTCTCAAACTTAAACCCAGCGCCTTCGAGCGTTTCCAGATAATCGATTTTGGTTCCATTCAAGTACATCAAGGAGGCCTGGTCCACAAACACTTTCAGGCCGTCGAATTCATAGGTTTTGTCGATGCCATTGGTCTGGTTCTCGAAGTTCATCTGGTAGGAAAAACCGGAACACCCGCCACCCACCACCGAGACGCGCAAGCCAATGGGCTTGGGTTCTTGCTGACCCAGGATTTCCTTGACCTTGGTGACAGCCTTGGTCGTCAGTTCAAGCGGCATATTTCACCTCGCTGGATACGGTCGCAGCAGCCTTAGGGCCGCCGCCGATCTCATTTAACCTAACACAGTTCTGCGCCAAAATCAAGCGGAGTGCCCGCGAAGCAAAAATGAAGATTCGCAGGCCTTGTTTCCCGCATCCAACTTCGAGCGCGGGTGCCCAAGATGATGATGGGGCGGTGTAGTTTAGCCGGCCGGCGAGCGATAGGGTATAATGGAGCGGCATGCGAAAGGTATCACAGAACTGGGTGGGTGTTCCGGCCTGGATTCGGACATTGCTGCCTTTGGCCGCACTGGCGCTGCTCTGTCCTGCGCCATCGCGCGCCCAAGGCGCTCGCGATGCCCTCTCCAGCTTTCCGGCGGACACTCAGCAGATGGTTTACTCCAATCTTTCGGACCTCCGGGCCCTGCCCGACTATTCGCGCGTGCGGCAGTGGATTTTTACCCCGCAGCTCCGAAGGTTCGAGGAGTTCCTTCGCTCCATGGGGACCGACCCTGAAAAAGATGTGGATGAAGTTACCTTAGGATGGCGCGGCGACCCTGCTACTTCATCCTACTTCGGGTTGGCGGAAGGTCGGTTGAATCCGGACCGGGTCCATGACGCCGCGGTCCAACAAAAGGTTCCCATCGAGCAGTACAACGGCTATGATTTATTTTCCTTTAATTCCAACGGCAGCCGCGATGACATTTTTTTCGCTTTTTTTGATACTTCTTCGGCGGCGTTCGGCCGATTGAGTGATCTGAAGGCCCTGCTCGATGTTCGAGCAGGTTCGCGCCCCGCGCTTAATTCTGTCACCGAGTTTGCCAACGGTGAATCGGAATTGGAGGGAGCCGCGCCGCAGTGGGGCATTGCCCGCGGCTCTGCCGCCGCCAACCAGGCTGCGCCCTGGCTTACGGGCGGCGCCACAATTCCCGGCGGCACCAAAGCATTTATTTCCTCGGTCCAATGGATTCTCTACCGTTTCGATTGGGGCGGCGGATTTTCCATGCACATGTCCGTGCTGTGCAAGGATTCCAAGAGCGCCACCGATCTGGCCAATGTGCTAACCCTGGTGCGGGCCGCGCGGCCCTCCACCAGCGCTTCGTCTGCGCCTGCCACCCAGGCGCTCTTTCAGGGCATGAACATTCAAGCCAATGAATCTCGCGTTGAAGTGAGCGCGTCCGTACCTATCAATCTGGCGGACCGTTTTTTTGGCAATAGTGGCACTTTGCCTGCCCCATAGAAAAATCCTGGCACGGCCCTGCGGGCCTCGCCATGGAGGGGTTCGACTTTTCCGCCGGGCCCGGTTCAACAAGGAAAACATCGCATGCATGCAACCGTCACCCTCATTCCCGGCGATGGCATCGGTCCGGAGGTTTCGCGCGCCACCACGCGCTTGCTGGCCGCGGCGGGAGCGGAAATCACCTGGGAGGAAGTGGAGGCCCGACCCATTGTGGGCCTTCGCCTTGAAGACGCGCAGGCCGATGCAGTGGTTCAATCCATCCGCCGGACGCGGGTGGGCCTGAAAGGTCCCATCACCACGCCGGTGGGCGTGGGCCACCGAAGCATCAACGTGGCGCTGCGCAAGGCGCTGAACCTCTACGCCAACTTGCGGCCCGTCAAACGCCTGCCCGGAGTGCGAACGCCCTTTGAAAACGTGGACTTGGTGATTGTTCGCGAAAACACCGAGGACCTCTATGCGGGCATTGAGCACACGGTGGTGCCGGGCGTGGTGGAGAGTCTGAAGATCATCACCGAGTTGGCCTCCACGCGCATTGCACGTTGGGCTTTTGAATACGCGCGCCGGGCCGGACGCAAAAAGATCGCCGCCATTCACAAAGCGAATATAATGAAGTTGTCTGACGGTCTCTTCCTGGATTGTATCCGCAAAGTGGCTAAGGATTTCCCCGAAATCGAATACCGCGAAGTGATTGTGGATAACTGCTGCATGCAGTTGGTGATGCGGCCCCACCAGTTTGATATGTTGCTGATGGAAAATCTCTATGGCGACATCGTTTCCGACCTGTGCGCCGGGCTGGTGGGCGGATTGGGGCTGGTGCCGGGTGCCAACATTGGTGACGATGAAGCCATCTTTGAAGCAGTACACGGAAGCGCTCCTGACATCGCCGGCAGGGGCGTGGCCAACCCCACCGCCATGATACTCTCAGCAGTTTTGATGCTTCGTCATCTGCGACAGGTGGCAGCCGCGGATCGGATTGAAAAAGCAATTCACCGGGTATACGAACAGGGACGGGCACTAACAGGTGATGTCGGCGGCAAAGCTTCAACGGAGGAATTCACTTCTGCCTTGATTGGCGCCCTGGCCTAGCCGTGGAATCCCGATGATTGTGGCGGCAGGCCATGGGCACTTCGCATTTGATTCGCCGCGGGCGGAATTATTCATAAGGAGCTCGCGGCTCAGCGGGCTTCAATACACCGTTTAAACCCCATTTCAATTCTTCGGAGAGTTCGATAATCTGCATGCCGTTGGCCACCATCACTTTGCAGGCCAGGATGGGGCGCGGCGCCGCGCCTTCCTGCCCGGCCATGGTGTAAACCACCCGGCACAATTGGCATTCCTGGTTCCAGCAAAAGCGGCCGTAGGGAATGGTCTCCGGACTGACATACTGGAATGCGCGTAGACAAATATTTTTTTCCGGGACTTTGAATTTTTTGCCCAGGATGGTGATCTCCACCAGTTTTTCAAAATCTCGATAAAGCGGATCCGTCATGGGTAATCGGCCTCGACCAAACGATCAGAGGTATAGGTTGAGCAAAAGAGTTCACGCAAAGGTGCTGAGGCGCAAAGAAACGCAAAGTCTTGGCTGGTTGGGGCATCATGTTTCGCTGACGAATGAAGCGAGTTTGCGCAGGCGCTGGTGGCGCCGGGCAGTTAATTCCGGGATGGAAAGGGTTTTTAATTCCCGCAGGCTGTCCGCGATGAACGGCCGCAGGAAGGCCACCGTTTTATCGAGGTCGATGTGCGCGCCCCCCGGCGGTTCGGGCACCACCTGGTCCACCAATCCGAAACCGTGCAGGTCCTCTGCCGTCATCTTCAAAAGGCGGGCCGCTTCCTGCTTGTGGTCCCAGTCGCGCCACAAAATGGAGGAACAGCTTTCCGGGGCAATCACGGAATAGACCGCGTTCTCCAGCATCAGCACCTGGTCGCCGATTGCAATCGCCAGCGCGCCTCCGCTTCCACCCTCGCCATGCACAATGACGATGATGGGCACGCGGAGCTTGGGAATTTCCTTCAAGTTGTAGGCGATGGCTTCTGCCTGCCCACGCTCCTCCGCCCCGATGCCCGGATAAGCGCCGGGAGTATCCACCAGGGTCACGATGGGCACGCCGAATTTGGCGGCGAGTTGCATCATCCGCATGGCCTTGCGGTAACCCTCCGGCTTGGTCATACCGAAATTGCGGAAGAGTTTCTGCTTGGTGTCGCGCCCCTTCTCAATTCCAACCGCCATCACCGGGCTGCCGTCAAAAGAAGCGAGACCGCAAATCATGGCGGGATCGTCGGCAAATCGCCGATCACCGTGCATTTCGGTGAAATCGGTGAAAAGTTTTTGGATGTAATCGATCGTGTGAGGGCGGCGAGGGTGGCGGGCCAGCAGCACCCGCCCCCAGGCGTCCGAATTGGCCGGCGCATCGCGGAGCAACGAATCCAATTGCAGGCGCAAGCGATCGATTTCTTCGCGGGTCGCCATGGATTCCGATTCTTTCTCGAGCTCGGCAATCTGGCGCTCGATCTCCCGGGCGGAATTAAGTTGTTCTTCGGAGGGATTCATAAGGATCAGTTCATGCCCTGCGGCCTTGCCCACGGCAAAGCATAAATTGTTTTGGTCTGTCTATCGCTGCGCCCCATCACTCTGCTTTTGCAATACCACCGCCTCCGGGCCGCAAAGCGCGCGCAGCCGCGCCAGGAGTTCGTCCTGCGCGTTGACGGCCCGCGGATGGTTGGGGCGCAAGCGGACCCTGAAATTTCCGGGACGCGTCAGTTCCAAAACCAAGGGGTTGCCGCCCGGGTAGGCCTCGAATAGTTTCTCCAAATCTTCCGCCAGGGTTTCAGCCGCCCGCTCCAGGTTCACCCGAATCACAAGTTCCGGCTTGGCGCCGTTCATGGCGCTTTCCAGGGGCCGGGCTTCACTCACCACCACTTTGGTGCGGGCGTTTTCCTCATGCCGCACCCGGCCCTTGATCAGCAGCGCGGTTTCCGGCTTCAAGGCGCCTTGCAACTGCTGCAAAGCCTGGGGGAAGACCAGGAGTTCCACCGAGCCACGCATATCTTCCAACATTCCGCTGGCCCAAAGGTCGCCTTTTTTGCTCGGCCGGATGCGCAAGGCGGTCAGGATGCCCGCCAGACTGACCGTCGCTTCGTGCTCCAGTTCCTCGATCGTAGAGGAATCATGTCGGGTGATGGCCGTGAGGCGCGCCAGGTATTTTTCCATCGGGTGGCCGGTGACATAAAACCCCAGCACTTCCTTTTCGCCGGCCAGGCGCTCGGTTTCTGTCCACTCTGGAACCTCGGGTAAATCCTGCGGGAGGGGCGGCGTGGGGTCGCCGGCCGAGCCAAAGAGGCCGTGCTGGCCGCTGGCTGCCTCGCGCTGGCGCCTGGCGCCCAGATCCATGGCGCGGTCGAGCACGGCCATGGCCTGGGACCGGCGCGCGCCGATCGAGTCAAAGGCTCCCGCTTTGATCAGGCTTTCGATCACGCGCTTGTTCAGGAGGCGGAGGTCCACATTCTCGCAAAACTGAAACAGGCTATCAAAGCGTCCCAGCTTGGAGCGCGCCTCAATGACCGACTGGATGGCAGCGTCACCCACGTTCTTGATGGCCGTCAAGCCGAACCGAATGCTCTTATCCGCCGGAGTAAACGTGCGGTCACTGGAGTTCACGTCGGGCGGCAGAATACCGATTTTGAGCTCGCGGCACTCACTCAGATAAAAATTGAGTTTGTCCTGATCCCCGATTTGGGCGGTCAGGAGCGCAGCCATGAACTCGACCGGGAAATGCGTTTTCAGGTAGGCGGTGTGGTAGGCGATGAGCGCGTAGGCGGCGGAATGCGACTTGTTGAAGCCGTAACCCGCGAATTGCTCCACCAACTCGAAAAGCTTTTGCGCCTTCCTGGCGGGGACGTTGTTCTTTTTCGCCCCGGCCAGGAATTTTTCCCGCATGGCCACCATTTCTTCGTGCTTCTTCTTGCCCATGGCGCGGCGCAGCACGTCGGCTTCCCCCAGGGTGAAGCCGGCCACACTGGCGGCGATCTGCATCACTTGTTCCTGGTAAACCATGACGCCATAGGTCTCTTCCAGGATTTCCTGAAGTTGCGGAAGGTCGTAGGTCACGTGCTGCCGGCCCATCTTGCGGTCAATAAAACTATCGATCATCTGCATCGGTCCCGGCCGATAAAGCGCGTTTAGCGCGGTGAGGTCGGCGAGGCGGTCAGGTTTGGTGCGGCGCAGAATATCGGTCATGCCGCGGCTTTCAAACTGGAATATTCCCGCCGTCAGTCCCTTGCCGAAAAGCGCGAAGGTTTCCGAGTCATCCAGGGGTAAATTGACGATGTCGAGTTTTTCGCCGCGCGTCGATTCGATCAATCGCACGCAATCATCAATGATGGTCAGCGTGGTGAGGCCCAGAAAATCCATTTTGAGCAGGCCAATCTTTTCCAGATCGTCCATGGAATACTGGGTGGTGATTTCGTCCTTACCGCCCTTGTAAAGCGGAACGATTTCCTGAAGCGGCGTGGGCGAAATCACCACACCGGCCGCGTGGGTGGAGGCGTGACGCGCCAGCCCCTCCAAGCGCCCTGCAACTTCCAGAAGGTCAGCGATACGCGGGTCACGATCCTTCAACTGCTTTAATTCCGGATTCTGCTTAATGGCGTCGGCCAGGGAGATGTTCAGAATGTTGGGGACGAGCTTGGCGATTTTATCCACTTCCGCGTAGGGCATGTCCATGGCGCGCCCGGCGTCGCGGATCACGGCCTTGGCGCCCATGGTTCCAAAGGTGATGATCTGGCTCACGTTTTCCCGGCCATATTTCTCCGTCACGTAGTTAATCACTTCGGACCGGCGCCGCATGCAGAAATCGATATCAATGTCGGGAAAGCTGATGCGCTCGGGATTGAGGAAGCGTTCAAAGAGCAGGCCGTATTGGAGCGGATCAATATCCGTGATGCGCAAGGAGTAAGACACCAGGCTTCCCGCCGCCGAGCCGCGCCCGGGGCCCACCGGGATGCACTGGTCGTGGGAGAAACGGATAAAATCCCACACGATCAGAAAGTATCCCGCAAAACGCATCTGCTTGATCAGTTCGATTTCGCGGTTCAGCCTGTCTTCGTAAGCTTCGAGCGGATTTCGCAGGCGTCCGGCGGCTTGCAACTTTTCAAGTTGTTCCCTGCGGGCGGCGAATCCCTGACGGGTAACTTTCTCAAAGTAGCTGTCCGGGGTCTCCCCAGCCGGAACTTCGAAATGGGGAAACACGTGTTCCTTCTTATCCAGGTGAAGGTTGGCTCGTTCGGCGATTTCGAGGGTCCGCTCCAGGACCTCGGGGATTTCTCCGAACACCGCCGCCATCTCTTCCGCTGACTTGAAGTAAAACTGGTCGGTGGGAAATTTCATCCGGTTGGTTTCACTCAGTGTTTTGCCGGTTTGAATGCACATCAGCACTTCCTGAGCGTGCGAATCTGAGCGGGTGATGTAATGGCAATCGTTGGTGGCCACCAGGGGAATGCCGGTCTCGCGCGCCAGGCGGTAGAGGCTGGGATTGATTCTCTTTTCTTCGGCAAAACCCTGGTCCTGAATTTCAAGATAGAAATTGCCTTTGCCGAAGATGTCGCGTAAATCGTAGGCGGACTGGCGGGCTGCCTCGTACCGATCCTCCATCAGGGCAGCGGCCACTTCGCCCCGCAAACAAGCGGAAAGCCCGATTAACCCTTCGGAGTGCTGCGCCAGCAGACCTTTGTCGATCCGGGGCTTGTAATAGAAGCCTTCGGTATAGGCCGCGGAGCCGAGCTTCACCAGATTCCGGTAGCCGCGCTCATTTTCACAAAGCAGGACCAGATGGTTGGGCCGGTCGGAGTCCGCAGACCGATCGTGGCGGGAAGCGGGAGCGACATAAGCTTCGCACCCGATAATCGGCTTCAATCCGCGCTTCAGGGCGGCGTCATAAAATTGGATGGCGCCAAAAAGATTTCCGTGATCGGTCAATGCGACGGCCGGCATCTTAAGTTCAGCGGCGCGGTCCATCAGACGGGAAATATCGCACGCTCCATCCAAGAGGCTGTAATCCGTATGAAGATGGAGATGAACGAAGTTTTGGGGAGACATCGATTCTTATTCTATCACGTCACCCTCAAATTGGGCTCCAGCTTTCGGCAAATTCAGCGTTTGGATTTTTTCTTCCCTGCCTTCGCGGCGCTTTTGCCGTGCGGCTTGGCGGCGGCTCGATTCGCAGGGTTTGGTTTACCCTTCTTGACCTTCTTGAGAGAGGGCTCTTTCTGCGCCTTGGCGGGCTGGGGCTGGGAGACCGGCGCCTCGGCTTGTTTCGCGTGTTTTGCAGCCGGCTTGGTCCCAGGGGTCGACTTTGCGGCCTTGACTGGCTTGGGAGTCGGCGGCGGCGGTTCTTTGATCCCGGATAAGAGTCGGAGTTGTTTGATCACCTGCTGCTGCGTTTTGAATTTCCCGTCCAGCTGATCCAGGAAAACTTGCTCTATGATCTTTTCAAACTTGGGCCCTGGTTTCATCCCTATGCCCTGGAGGTCAGCGCGCGGCAAGCGGGCACGGACCAAGGGGAATTTGTGGAGAAAACTTTTGACCCGATTCTGGATTTTCGTTTGGGGGAAATATGCCAAAATGTACATCAAGAGGTTCTGCGGCTGCGAAGCCAACAGCTTGTATACGCGGCTGGGCAACGCGTTCTTGGGGCTGGCGAGTGCCTGCGCCAGCTTGCGGGCCGCACGTTCCATGCCCAGCGCCGCCTGGATGGTCTTGCCATGGCCGATGATCTTCTTGGCCAGGCGGCTTTTCTGGCCAGTCGATAATTTTTCCACCAGGCATTGAAAATTCAGCAGAAATGGGTCCGTTCCGGGCGCCGTCTGGGAAACGGCTCGAATCTTTGTAAATCGTTCCTGGGGAATCATCCTGGGTAAGAGCTTTTTATCGAGGCCTGGCAGGAGGCCCCGCTCGCCCAGCATTTTCAGGACCCGACCCGGGTTTTCTTCCTGAAGGATGGCCCGCAGCTCTCGTCCCTGTTCGGCGGGCTCCATTCGCTCCCACCCGCGATTTTCCAGTGCCGCCTCCAGATAGCCGCGGGTGCGCTCTTCCGGTTTCAAGCCCAACCGTAGGCCCAGTCGAAGGGCGCGATAAATCCGGGAGGGGTCTTCGGAAAAACTGCGGCTGTGCATCACGCGCAGCTCGTGTTTTTCAATGTCGGCGGCCCCATTGGTGGGATCCAGCAGCAGCCCACGGGAATTCGGATGCAGGGAAACCGCCATCGCGTTCACGGAAAAATCACGCCGCTTCAGATCATCAAAGATCATGGCGGGAGATACCTCCGGCGGGCGCCCGGGCTTCTCATAAACCTCCGCCCGGCTCATGGCGAGTTCCATTCGAACCCCATTCGAAAATTGGATCTCGGCCGAATTCAGCCGGTTATTCAGGTTAAGGATCTCAATTTTGAGCGGCGCCCGCTCTCCGGCTGCCAGGGGTGAGCTGGAGTCGCGCGAATCTGAGGGTTCGAGCGATTCAAGCCGGCGGAGAATTCGCTGCGGATTTCCCTCGGCCACAAAGTCGAGGTCGTGAACCGTTTGTTGTCCGTGGGTGAGGTCGCGGACGGCGCCGCCCACCAGATACAGATTCAATCCCTGTTCCACGGCGGCGCGGCTCACGTGGGTCAGTACCTGGACCTGTTCAGGTGATAGCCGGCTTTCCATAAGGAAGTTATAGTCGCTCATTATTCTCCGGTCTCAATCTCCGCTTTGCCCGCGACTTGGCGGGTTCATGCTCTCGGATGATGAGTTTGATAGACCTGCTTCAACCGTTCCTTCACAACGTGGGTGTATATTTGCGTGGTCGAAATATCACTGTGCCCGAGCATCAACTGAATGGAGCGCAAATCCGCACCGCGCTCGAGCAGGTGCGTGGCGAAGGAATGCCGGACCATATGAGGCGCGAGCGGGGTGGTGATGCCGGCGGCACGACCGTAGCGCCCCATAATTTTCCAGAAGCCCACGCGCGATAGCGGACCGCCACGCTGATTGAGGAAGAAATTGGGCACGCCTGACTTTTTGGCCAATTTAGGGCGTCCCTCTTTGGCATAGGCTTCCACCACCTGGAGGGCTGATTTCCCGATCGGAATCAACCTCTCCTTGCCACCTTTCCCCAGGCAGCGCAGAACTCCCAGGGTCAATTGGATGTCCTCCCATCGCAAATGGACCAACTCCGAAACCCGCATGCCAGTGGCGTAAAGAAGCTCAAGCATGGCTTTATCGCGCAATCCAGCCGGCAGTGAGGTATCGGGCTGGAGCAGGAGCGCTTCCACTTCGCTGGTGTCCAGGTATTTGGGGAGGCTGTGAGCGAACTGTGGCGCATCAATCCGGGCGGTGGGATCCTCTTCGATCTTCCCTTCGTGCAGCAGAAAACGAAAAAAATTCCGAACGGCCACCAGGTGGCGGGCCACGGACCGTCCACCGAGACCACGCTGGTAGAGCGAGGCCAGAAAATTTCGGATATCTTCACGATTAATTTTGGTCAGGGTCCTTCGGGCATGACCCGTGAAACCCACAAACTCCACCAAATCCCGGCGATAGCTTTCAATGCTGTTGGAGGCCAGCCCTTTCTCAACCCGGGCGTAGTCTAAGAAAAGCTTCAGTTCCGCCACGAGGGCGGCGCCGGCGTGCGATTTTTTCGGGGCGGCTTTAAGTTCCGCTCCTTTCAATGAGTGGCTGGATAGAGGTGCGGCAGTTTCCATTGCTGTTCAAGAAGTTCGTTCTAGGCGATTGCGCATTACACTGAAACTTATAAACTCGCTCAGTTTCGCTTGTTCAAAAAAATTTCGGGTGCCCGGCCCTGACGGAAAATTGAATCGGCGCGGGAGCAGACTCCTCCGCCCCCTCATTATTAAGTCTTTAATTTGCAGCAGATTAGGAAGTCTTGCCAAAATGGCTCTCCGGCTCATCGCCGAGATACTTGACAGGCCCGATTCCAAACCTATACTAGCACAAACGAGTTTAAACGACCAAGTTGCATTTTCGGATCTTTCGCTGCCTCGGAAGGTGACTTATTGTGAAGGTTGCGCACTCCTCGACCCGCAAGAAGGTGGTTATCCGCAAGCTGGATAAGGACGTTGTAAAGGGCTACCTTGACCCGGAGGCATTCCTGACGCCCATGGGCGTGGAAATGTTGGACCTTGAGGGCCGGGTGCTGAATCTGCCCCTCGAACAGATCAAGGGTGTTTACTTTGTTCGCGACTTCGACGGGCACCCCGAGCGGTCCGAACGGAAGGTCTTCCTCAGCCGCCCTCGCATGAATGGGCTGTGGGTCCGAATGACTTTCAAAGATGCCGAGGTCCTCGACGGTCTGATTTCTGAAAACCTGTTGTCCCATGAATGCCACGGTTATTTCGTGACCATGCCGGACGCCTATTCCAATAATCTTAAGATTTACATCCCACGCAGCGCACTGTCGGGCCTGGAGGTTCTGGGCGTGATCACGAACGGCGCTCGACGATCTTACCAACAAGTCCGCCAAGCTCGGGCCAAACCTGTGGACACAACTGCCCAGATCGGACTTTTCCCAGCCGCGGAGCGGTCCGAGGCCTCTTAAATATTTTCCTTAAAGGGAGAATCAAAACCATGAAACTGGGCGACCTTGCGGCCCGCCTTGCCTGCCAGCTTGAAGGGCCAAGCGAAATCGAAATATCGGGAGTCGCGGGGATGGACGAAGCTGCGCCCAGCGACATTACGTTTTTTTCCACCCCCAAATACGCCGCCAAGCTGCATACGACGCGGGCGGCCGCCATTATTGTGGGGGCCGATGTATCCGTGCCGGGCCGGCGTTTGCTGAGGTCCGCAAATCCTTACCTGACCTTCGCGCAGGCACTGGAGATATTCTCGCCCCCCAACCGCCCTTCCGCCGGCATACACCCGACCGCCGTTATTTCCCCGGACGCGAAGATCGGCCGCAACGCGTCCATCGGCCCATACGTGGTGATTGAGGATGGCGTGACGCTTGGGGATGACTGCGTCTTGAAGAGTTATGTGATGATTTATCGCGACGCAAAAATTGGCGACCGCTTCTTTGCCCACTCCCATGCCGTGGTTCGGGAAAGCGTCCGGATTGGTAACGATGTTATTTTGCAGAACGGCGCCATAGTCGGGAGCGATGGTTTTGGTTTTGCCAAACAGGAAGACGGGAGTTACTACAAGATCGTGCAGGCGGGCGGAGTCGTGGTGGAGAGCGGGGTTGAAGTGCAGGCTAACTCAACCATCGACCGTGCCACCGTGGGCGAGACTCGGCTGGGACGGGGAGTTAAAATAGACAATCTGGTCCAGGTCGGGCATGGCTGCAAGATTGGGGAAAATACCCTGCTCTGTGCGCAAGTGGGCCTGGCAGGCACCTGTAAGGTGGGGCGAAATGTGATCCTCACCGGACAGGTAGGCGCCGCGGGGCACCTCACCATCGGCGACCATGTGATTGTCACGCCCCAGTCCGGCATTCCTTCCGACGTCGCACCCAACACCACGGTCTCCGGCGCGCCCGCCATCGATCATTTCCTCTGGCTTAAGTGTTGCGCGATTTATGCCAAGCTGCCCGAAATATATTCCCTTTTCAGGAAGCTGCGCGACCAGCAGGCGGCGAAGTAATCGGCACCGCCGCTACAATGAATGTTCACTATTCCGACTTAGGCCACTCGTCACTGGTGAGGCCGGTGAGGATCGCCTGCCGCACGCGCTCCATGATAGCCGGGCGGTCGCCTATGGTGCATCCCGCCGTGGGCACGGGATCGTGGAAGGTGATGCGAACTCGCCCCGGGTGCATGGCCCATTCGCCCTTGCGCATGATCCTGCTGCTGCCGGATATCGAGATGGGAACGATAGGAGCCTCACCTTTGATGGCCATGACGAATACGCCTTTCTTGAAAGGCTGAAGCCTACTATCGGGGCTGCGCGTGCCTTCCGGGAAGGCGAGAAAAGAATGGCCGGCGCGGAGCCCGAGCGCGGCTTCCTCCACAGCCTGAATGGCGCGCTCGCGATTTTTTCGATCCAGGGGCACGAAACCGCGCAGGACCATGGCCCTGCCCAGCACGGGGACCGTGAAAAACTCTTTTTTGGCGATGGCGAGGACCGGCGGAAGTATCCCGAAAATTGCGGGGCCATCGCTGAGGCTTTGGTGGTTGGGCATAAAGAGCACCGCTTGATTTTTCGGAATCTTATCGAGGCCCACTACCTCGAGCTTTATTCCCGCGAGCCACACCGCCATCCTTGCGCCCAGCCGCCCGCACCCGTAAAGCGCATCAGTTCTGCCACTGATAAGGGCATATACAAGAAACCCCGGCCCTACCAACAGGATGTAAGCGAAGGTAATGATAGTAGTTAAAATCGCTCGTATCATGAGGTGGCGTGCGCGACGTCAGTGCCCAGGCGCGGAGGACTTTATCCCTCCCAGCCATCCATTGCGAACTTTCAGTTGTTCGGGCGTGGCCTTGGGCATTTCTTCGATTTCATAATCGGTTTCCTGCCGAATGTCCGGCGTGAATCGAATCTTCAAAGTACGCTTTACCCTCCGGACCTTTAGTTCAACTTTCTCGCCCGTCTTCAGTTGAGACATTTGCTCACGCTGATTTTCATGAAGGGCTCGTCCGTTCATTTGGTCAATGACATCCCCATTTTTTAACCCCGCGCGATCCGCATTGCTGCCCGCATCCACTGACTGAACCTCAATGGACCCGTCCGTCTGCCGCCTGGCACGAAAGCCAGGAACAGCAAGCTCGATCGGCGAGGTTACGAGGCGCAGCCCCCCGAAGCCGAGGTATTTATCGTAATCGAGCTCGGCCGTGCCTTCCACGTAGTCGCGAAAAAATTGATCCACGGTGGTGAAGTTCGGGGCGAGATTGGCGATGAGGGTTCGCAGGTCGACCTCGGTGAAAAAGCGTCCGCGCTGGGCGAACTCGGAATTCAAGCGGCGCATCACGTCGTCCAGACTGTGGTCGTTGCCGCTCGAATTGCGGATGGCGAGATCCAGGAGAAAGCCGAGCAACTCGCCTTTATTGTAATAGGAAATGCTGCGCTCGGGGCGGTGGTAGTCGGAATATTTTTCCAGCCAGGCATCACGGCCGGACTCGGCAACGCTCTGGGTAAGCCGCGCCGGCCGCACCTGAAGATGTTGAATTTCATCCGCCATCCGCCGGTAGAATTCCCGGCGGGAAATGAGGCCGGACCGCAGCAATGTCAACGCGCCGTAAGTGCTGGTGACACCCTCGGAAAACCAGAGGTCGCTGGTGTCATTTCCGTGGACGTAATCCACAGGCTCCAGATTTTGCGGGCGGATACGCTTGACGTTCCAGGCGTGGAAAAATTCGTGGGCGGCAACCGATTCCAATCCGCCCAGGTCTTTTCGAATCCCGTCGGCAGACACGCTGATGGCGGTGCCGTTGCGATGTTCCATGCCGCCGCCCCCGGGTCCGCGCGGGAAGTGAAGAATAAACGTGTAGCGCGAAAAAGGCACGTCATCCATTAAATCGGTCTCGGTGGCGGTTATCTTTTCGAGAGTGGCCAATATGCTGTTGGGTGAATAATCGGCGGGATTCCCATATATCACGGCGCGGTAAGTGGCGCCTTTCTGTGTGTAAGAAAAAACACGAAGATTCCCCTCCGTTTCGTTTTTGGGGACGGGAGCCGCCTCCGCAGGGCAATCCACCATCGCATCATAATTCGCAGCAGTGTATTCACCGGGTTGTGTGCCATCTTCCAACAGCGTTACGAGCTTCCATCCCTCGGGCAGAAGAAAATTGACGTCCGTTTTGCGGTCGCGTTCGTGCGGAAGATAGAAAAGAATCATAGCCAGATTCAAATAGCAGTGGTCCTGATTGAGAGTGCTGGAGAAAATTCCTTCCTCGTTGACATAAACGTCGTATTTCACCTCAAGCTGTGAGCAGGATACCGGAGCGCTTCGCCAAGTGTCGACGTCCACGGGAACAAGATCCTCAGGATTTCCATCACACTGGACGGAGAGTTGCTCGACGCCACGAACAAAATCGCGAATCTGATAGAGAGCGTTCCAAGCGGGAAACTGAATTTCCGTTGCAGGCGTGGCCTGCGGCACGGTCATGGTGACGACCACTTTGTGCGAAGGCGGATTGCGCAGGTCCACCACATAGTGAATGGGTGGAGAGGCTGCAAAAACCCCCGTTGCCCCAATCACCGATGCCAGGAGGGCAATGTTGGAGAGAAGTCGGACGCTGAAGAAACTGGGCTCTTGCCAGTAATGTTGGATGAGATTCAGAGGCCCGAAGCACATACATGGTCCGAAGGGTGAACGGGGGTGCGAAATACCGCTTGCCTTATCTCGCCTGCGATTTCTAATATTATATGTCATGAGTCAAAGCCCGCCTGCCCGCCTATTCAAGGCTGATTTGCACTGTCACACGCGCCACTCCGGGCACGCCAAACATCTGCGATTTCTTCGCTGCCGGGATTGCTACTCCACCCCGCTCGATGTCTACAAGACCGCCAAGCGCCGCGGCATGGACCTGGTAACCATCACTGATCACGATTCAATCGGCGGCTGCCAGGAGCTTCTTGATCGCCTCGGCGACCTTCCTGACTTTATCATGGGTGAAGAAGCCAGCGTATTCTTCCCTCAATTTCAACACGAAGTTCATGTGGCGATTTATGGACTCAATGAAGCGCACCACCGCGAAATTCAACGCCTGCGCCCGAACGGCGAGGAACTGGTCGCCTACTTACGTCAGCACGAATTGCTCTTTGTGCTCAACCATTTCTTTCACGACTTTGCCGACGGTGCGCGTGTGTGTGAGTTTATTCTCCGCATGGCCTTACTTTTTGACGTGTTCGAGGTCCGCAACGGCTCGCAGTTGCGCGAGCACAACCTGTTCATCGTAAAATTGCTGGAACATTATGGAGAAAGCTTCGGGACTGGCCGTCCCATTGGAAGGGTCGGAGGGAGCGACGCCCACACCCTGCGACGGATCGGCCGCACTTATACGGCCAGCCCTGCGCGCTCCAAGCAGGAATTCCTGGATGACATTCGCGCCGGGCGCAGCGAGGTGTTTGGGCCGCACTCGGACCACATGTCGCTGGCCGCAGACATTTATGGGGTTGTCTTGAGGCACTTCCCTGCCGTATTTTCCGGAGCCAACGGAAACTTCCCCCCCGCGGTAAGAGCCAAGGCCGCCGTACTGACCCTCATGACCACTCCATTCCTTTTTACCCCCTATTTCGTCGCCATCCGACACAGCCGGATTGAGCGAGAGCGCATCAACCTGTTTTCCCAGCTCGCATTGGGCTCGCAACCCTTGCGGTTTCGCCCGTGAAGTGAAGTACCGTCAGGAAGAATCACAACCGGATTTTTAATCATCTTATCTTACGGCGAGTTTCGCCGGGCCGTTCAGCCAGTTGCTACGGATTATGGTGATGAATGAGTGACCTAAAACCAAAAGTTACAACCACGGACGGACGTCCGCCGATAGGAAAGGCCAAAGACCTCACCATCTTTGTCCTCTTGCGGCCTCACTGGAAAGCCTTGATGGGCGGGTTCATCGCGGTGATGGTGGGCGGCATGGCCGACATTCTCCAACCGTGGCCGCTCAAACTGGTGTTTGACGATGTGTTCAAGACCAAGCCTTTGCACGGCTGGCTCAACCGCTTCATCGTTTCAACCATGGGACAAGACCCGCAGGCCATCCTGGAGTTTGCCGCGTTGGCCGTGGTCTCCATTGCCATCGTGGGAGCGGTCAGCTCGTATGCCGAAAAGTACCTGACCACCAGCGTCGGCCAGTGGGTGATGCATGACTTGCGGCGCACGCTCTACTCGCACATCCAACGCCTGTCGCTGGCCTATCACGATCAGAAGAGGACCGGCGACCTGATCAGCACGGCTACCAGCGACATTGATGCGATTCAAAGCTTTATTGCCTCGGGCCTGCTGGGCGTCTTCGAAGATTCCTTCACCCTGGTCGGAATGGTTGGGGTGATGTTCTATGTGAATTGGCGTTTTACCCTGATCGCCCTTTCCGTAGCGCCCGTGCTCGCCGTGGTGGTTTACACCTACACGCGTCGAATCAAGAAAGCCTCCCGCGCCGTCCGCAAGAAAGAGGGTGAGATCGTTTCGGTGATTCAGGAGGTGTTTTCGTCCATTCGGGTGGTGAAAGCTTTCGCACGGGAAGACTACGAGCAGCACCGCCTGGAGGAACAGAGTCTGGAAAATGTGGAAATCGCCCTCAGCGCCAGAAAGCTCAAGGCCAGGCTTTCACCTCTTGTGGATGTTATCGTGGCGGTGGGGACCGGCCTGGTACTTTGGTTTGGTTCGCGGATGGTCATGTCCGGGGACCTGAGCCCGGGGTCTCTCATTCTTTTCTTTCTCTATTTGGCCAAGATGTACAAACCCATGCAGGATTTGTCAAAGATGACGGATACATTTTCCAAAGCGACGGTGGGGTACGAGCGCATCCGCGAAGTGCTGGAAACAGAAAGCCGGGTACGTGACTTGCCCCGCGCATCCAAGGCGCCCCGGTTCAAGGGAAAAATTGAGTTCGAGAATGTCACCTTTGGATATACGCGGGATAACCTGGTCCTGAAAAATGTGAGTCTAACCATTGAACCCGGTCAGTTGGCCGCGATCATCGGCCCGACCGGCGAAGGTAAGTCCACCATCATCGGGCTCATTCCCCGGTTTTATGATCCGATTTCCGGGATGGTCAAAATTGATGGAACGGACGTGAAAAGATGGCGCCAACAGTCGCTGCGCCGCCAAATCAGCTTTGTGCTTCAGGACACGCTGCTGTTCCACGCTCCCATTTGGCAAAATATCGCTTATGGCAAACCGGAGGCCACGCGCAAGCAAATTATGGAAGCCGCTGAATTTGCCGATGCCAGAGAGTTCATTGAGGAGATGCCGGAAAGGTATGACACCCTGGTGGGAGAAAGGGGGGTGACGCTTTCGGGCGGGCAGCGCCAGCGTATTGCCATTGCGCGGGCCGTCATCCGCAACAGCCCCATCCTGATTCTGGACGAACCCACGACGGGACTTGACCCTGAATCAGAACTGCTGGTGGTGGGCGCATTGGAGCGCTTGATGAAAGGGAAAACTTCAATCGTCATCACCCATCACCTGGCCACCATCCGCAATGCCAATGTGATTTTTGTGGTAAAAGATTCGACCTTGGTTGAGCGGGGAACGCATGAGGAACTGGTGGCCGCCGGCGGCGTTTATGCCGAACTCTCCGGCATTCAGTTTGGCCCTGAACCACAAAAGCCAACCGGCGAGATCTCCGAAGCCAAGCCGTAGATTCCATCCTTCCGGCAAGGCTTCCGCCCTAAAGTTTGTTCAGTTCCGCGATTCTTTCCCGAACGACCTGGGTGTATCCCTGCACTTCTTGGGGAGAAAATCCGCTGGCGCGGAAAGCGTCACTGATCTGTTGAGCGGATAATTGACCGAGAAGCCCCCCAATCCATCGGGCATCTTGAAGCGGAATGTTTTTGGCGATTTCCTGCATTTTCGTGCGCGTCACATAATTGGGAAAATCCGGCGCAGAAAGAATGAACGACCTGCTGCTCAGGATGAAATCCACGGAGTCATGATTCACCCGCTGGACGAATCGGGATTGAAGGTAATCCTTCAATACTCCCCGGGAGCGGGTAAAATAATTGCCTGTTTTCCCGAAACTCGCATCCAAATCCGTGACGACATAATGCAGATCGCCGTCTTTTTCCTTCATGATGCCATTATTAATTTCCTTCAAGTCCCAATTGTTTATGAGGGCGATCATGACCCTGAGTCCGTTAAACTCTCGAGTCCCCAGGAAGGGATTTTGAAACCAACTCCAATTGGCTTCTTTCTTTTCACTTTTGTCATGAAGCTTCAGGCGGGCTCCGTGCATGACGCCGTCGTTTGAAATGTACCGCAGACCGCGGGAAAGACTTCGTTTGTCCAACCCCTGAACCTGAACTTGGGGCAAGTAATAATTCTCGGTAACAAAATAGCCGACTGCCCACAAGAGGCGGGATGCGGCGGTGTCGGTTTTTGCGTCGATACGGAGTTTGGCCCTCCATTCCACCCCATTCGAATCCCGAATATCAAATTTGGGGGCAGTGCCCTTGGTATCCTCCTTGATGAATTTGAAAGGGCCAGGAGCAGGCTCATGTTCGTTTCCGCCCACTCCATAATAGAGATTGAGCGAGGAAATCCTTCCGGGATCGTGCCAGATGTATGAATGCCCGTCAGACTTAGGGTGTTTTGTGGTTTCTCCGCCGCGCCGTGACTTTTTTGCGGCCGATAACAGAGTAAGAGCAGCAAGGCAAATCAATAATCCTGCAATGGAGCGATTAACTGTGCGGCGCATCGTTATCCTCCTGAAATAATACCCGGCTTGAGCAGGCCCAGCATTCTCATAATTAGATGTCGCTAACGGTCGAAGGATTTCCGCTGGCAGGACCGATAATGCGCCTCGACCCCTTTCCCCTTGACTTGGTTTCCTAAAATCCCTAACCTCCGAGATTAGTTCAAAGCAGAAGCTACTCAGGCGCTGCCGGCCGGATGGGGCGAAGGTGGGAAGTCAAGGGTAACGGGTAGGGCTGTGAAATTGATCATACAACCCGGAGGAGGAATCGCGCCATTTCTTGCCGGGATCAAGTCCGCCAAAAAGTCTGTTGATATCGTCATTTTTCGCTTCGACTGGAGGGATATAGAAGCCGCCTTGAAGGCGGCGGTTGGGCGGGGGGTTGCAGTTCATGCCCTGATTGCCTATACCAACCGCGGAGGCGAGAAAAATTTGCGCAAGCTGGAGATGCGCCTGCTCGAGTCCGGGGTCACGGTCGTGCGAACTGCGAGAGACTTGCTTCGGTACCACGACAAAATGATGCTGATTGACAACAAGGTGCTCCATGTCATGTCCTTCAACTTCACCCACCTCGATATTGATCATAGCAGAGGATTCGGCATCGTTACCAAACATCGAAGGTTCGTGCAGGAAGCGAAGAAATTATTTGAAGCGGACACCACCCGAAGCACATATTCAGCGGGACTTTCCACGTTCATCGTGAGCCCGGCCAACGCGCGTAAAGAGCTGGCGGCATTCATGAAAAAGGCCGAAAAGCAACTGATCATCTACGATCCAAAAATCGGTGACACGCAAATGCTGAATATCCTGGAGGATCGCGCCCGGGCCGGCGTGCAAATCAGGATCATTGGAAAACTGGGCCGTCCCAGCTCGCTGCTCACGGCGGAAAAACTGGTCAAAATCCGTTTGCACGCGCGCACCATTGTTCGGGACAACAGCCATGCTTTTGTGGGGAGCCAAAGCCTCAGACAAGCCGAATTGGATTCACGGCGAGAAGTGGGCGTCATTGTGCACGACGCAAAAGTCGTAAGTGCGCTCGTCAAAACGTTTGAGGCGGACTGGGCGGCCTTGCAGCAGGAAAAAAGTCAGGGAGAACCAAAAGGGACGGAGGAAGCTTCAAAAACAAGGAAGATAGTGAAAAAGGCGGTAAAGGGTCTCATCAAAGACCAACCTCACCTGGCGCCCATTGCGCAGGAGGCGGTGGAACAAGTTGTCGAAAAGGCAGGTCATGAGGATCTTACCCACAAAGAAGTGCAAGCGACAGTCAAGGAGGCTATAGAGGAAGCGGTGAAAACCGAAAAGGTTCAAGAGGCCATTCGTGAAGCCATAAAAGATGCGGTCCAGGATGCGTCGGATCCCAAATGATCCCGGCGCCATGTCCGCCGAAACCATGGCCTTGCCCCGCCCCCGGCGCGCGGGCCTGTTCGCGACAAATGGCGGACGTTAAGCTCTGCTCTTCACTTTCAGCCCTGCAAATTAGTGGGGCGTAATTCGAGCTCGCATGGGATCGGTAAATAGGAGTCCCACCTGCCGATGCTTGTCCGAATCGATGGCGCTGACCCAGATCACCCGGGCCGGCACCGCAGCATAGGGGCCGGTCATGCGGACAATGCGCACAGCCTGTCCTCGCTTCAGATTAACGGCGGTGCGTACTCTCATGCCGAGAAATGAAGTTTGGAGAACGGATGCCCCGTTATGAACCCTGCGGCGCTGCCCGCGGAGGACGAGAGCAACGGGAATCAGCGTGCTTGTACGCCGGAACACCCTCGTGTTGGATTCCCGTTTGGTTCTCATGACGGTATCCCACCCGATTTTCGTATACCTCTGACCCTACCCTCGCGCCGGTTAAAAGTCAAGCGTGTTGCAACCCAGGGTTTGTTGGATAACATTGTCCTTCCGCAAATTCGGGCGGCGTGCGGAAGCTTACGAACGGGATGTGATCACAATCACATTATTCGACAGAACCGATGAATAAGATGGTGATGCCCCCTTCTTCGGTGGCGCATGGTTTAAGACGTTGCAGACACCATGCCGGTTTACGAACGCGCGATGATCCAAACGGAGGGATTATGCCCCTTTCCAGACGGAAGGTAACCATTGACGGGAATGAAGCCGCTGCGCATGTTGCCTTCCACGCCAGCGAAGTGATCGCCATTTATCCCATCACCCCTGCTTCGCCCATGGGCGAATTCGCCGATGAGTGGGCCGCGAAGGGAAAGGAAAATATTTGGGGGATGGTTCCGGCCGTCATTGAAATGCAAAGTGAAGCTGGGGCGGCGGGCGCGCTGCATGGAGTAATTCAGGCGGGTGCGCTCGGGACCACGTTCACCGCCTCGCAAGGGCTGCTCTTGATGATTCCCAATATGTACAAAATTGCAGGCGAACTGACACCCGCGGTTATTCACGTGGCGGCGCGTACCATAGCCACGCACGCTCTATCCATCTTTGGCGACCACAGTGACGTGATGGCTTGCCGCCAGACGGGCTTCGCGCTGCTCGCCTCGAATTCCGTCCAGGAAGCTATGGACATGGCTCTGGTGGCGAGCGCGGCAAGCCTGGAATCCCGCCTGCCGTTTCTTCATTTCTTCGATGGCTTTCGTACGTCTCACGAAGTGGCAAAGATTGAAGAGTTGGCCAAAGAAGACATTCGATCCATGATCGAGGAAGAGTTTGTGCTCGCTCATCGCTCCCGATCGCTTTCTCCAGACCGGCCCGTGCTTCGCGGAAGCGCCCAGAATCCGGACGTTTTTTTTCAGGCGCGCGAGAGTGCCAACCCTTTCTACCTGGCCTGCCCGGCCATCGTGCAAAAGCAGATGGACAAGCTCGCCGCCCTGGTGAGTCGCCACTACCACTTGTTTGATTATGTGGGCGCGCCGGACGCAGAGCGCGTCATTGTGATGATGGGCTCCGGCGCCGAAACGGCCGAAGAGACCGTACTGCATCTATCTCAAAAAGGCGAGAAAGTCGGGCTGTTGAAAGTGAGGCTCTACCGTCCTTTTTCAGTGGAACACTTCGTCGCCGCCCTACCCAAAACGGTAAAGACGTTAGCCGTACTCGACCGTACCAAAGAGCCTGGAGCTCCCGGCGACCCCCTATATCTGGATGTGGTCGCGGGCTTGAATGAGGTGACAACATCCAATCCCCCGTTCAAGGCGATGCCGCGGATTATCGGCGGGCGCTACGGATTGTCTTCAAAAGAATTCACTCCCGGCATGGTTAAGGCCATCTTCGAGGAGGCTGGCAAACCCGCGCCCAAGGTCCACTTTACCGTTGGCATCATCGACGACGTGACCCACACCAGCCTCGACTTTGACCGCGAGTTTTCCACCGAAGCTCCGGACACGGTGCGAGCTGTTTTTTACGGGCTCGGTTCGGACGGCACCGTGGGCGCCAACAAAAACTCCATCAAGATAATTGGCGAAGACACCGGCAATTACGCCCAGGGATATTTTGTTTACGACTCCAAGAAAGCGGGCGCGGTGACCGTTTCGCACCTGCGCTTCGGGCCGCGACCTATCCGCTCCACCTACCTGATAACCCAGGCCAGCTTTGTGGCGTGCCATCAATTCTCCTTTTTGGAGCGCATGCACGTGCTGAACGTGGCGCAGCCGGGCGCAACTTTCCTCTTAAACAGCCCATTTGCTGCGGAAGAAGTTTGGAGCCACCTACCCGTTACCGTGCAGGAAGAAATCATCCAGAAGAAACTTCGAATTTATGTGATTGATGCCGACTCCGTGGCGCAGGCCACCGGCATGGGCCGCCGCATCAACACCATCATGCAGACATGCTTTTTTGCCTTGAGCGGTGTGTTGCCGCGTGAAGAAGCCATTGCGGCGATTAAGCGCGCCATCAAGAAAACTTACGGGAAGCGCGGTGAAGGTGTTGTGCAGAAGAATTTCGAAGCCGTGGACGGCGCCCTGGCCCACCTGCACGAGGTGAAAGTTCCGGCGCACACGGCAGGCGCTACTGAAGTCCGTCCGCCCGTGCCTTCCGCAGCTCCGGAGTTCGTGCAACGCGTAACGGCACGAATTTTGGCAGGAGAAGGCGATCTGTTGCCCGTCAGCGCTTTGCCCGTGGATGGGACCTTCCCCACCGGCACAGCCCAATGGGAAAAGCGGGACATTGCCTTGGAGATTCCGGTTTGGGACGAGGACCTTTGTATTCAATGCGGCAAATGCGTTCTTGTTTGCCCCCACTCCGTGATCCGCGCCAAGCTTTTCCAACCCGCGGCCGCCTCCGGCGCGCCGCCAGGATTCAAATCGGCCAGGCCACGCTGGAAGGAATTCGAACATTTGCGCTACATCCTCCAGGTGGCCCCTGAGGATTGCACCGGTTGCAGTCTCTGTGTTCAGGTTTGCCCGGCCAAGAGCAAGTCCGAAGTGAAACACAAGGCCATCAACATGGAGCCCCAGGCGCCCATCCGCCAGCAGGAGGCGGCCAATTGGGACTTCTTCCTGGGCCTGCCGGAAGCCAACCGCGAAGACCTGAGCCTGGGACTGGTGAAAGACGTTCAGTTGTTGCAGCCTTTATTTGAATTTTCCGGCGCTTGCGCCGGTTGTGGCGAGACGCCTTACATCAAGCTGGTCACCCAGTTGTTCGGCGATCGCGCCGTCATTGCCAATGCCACCGGTTGCTCCTCCATCTACGGCGGCAATCTGCCCACCACACCCTACACCGTGAACGCGGAGGGTTACGGGCCGGCCTGGTCCAATTCACTTTTCGAAGATAATGCCGAATTTGGATTGGGCATGCGGCTGGCGCTCGACAAGCAAGCGGACTACGCGCGAATCCTGGTCAAGAGACTTTCGGGATATATCGGGGACGAACTGGTGAAGTCGCTTCTCGACGCGGAACAGATTCACGATGGGCAAATCCAGGAACAGCGCCAGCGGGTGAAATTGCTTCGGGAGAAATTGGCGGGTGTTCGAACCCCCGAGGCCATCGACTTGTTCGCCGTGTCCGGAGCATTAGTAAAGAAAAGCCTCTGGATATTTGGCGGCGACGGCTGGGCCTACGATATTGGGTTTGGTGGCCTCGACCACGTCCTGGCATCGGGTCACAATGTAAACATCCTGGTGCTGGACACCGAAGTTTATTCCAACACCGGCGGGCAGTGTTCCAAAGCCACGCCGCGCGGCGCAGTGGCGCGCTTCGCCTTCGGGGGCAAGCCGACCCCCAAGAAAGACCTGGCGCTGATGGCCATGAGCTACGGGAACGTCTACGTGGCCCGCGTCGCCATGGGCGGCAGCGATACCCAAACCGTCAAAGCTCTTTACGAAGCTGAGGCGTTTGATGGACCATCTCTTGTGATTGCCTTCAGCCACTGCATCGCGCACGGTTACGACATGAGGTACGGCCTGGAGCAGCAGAAGATTGCAGTGCAGGCGGGTTATTGGCCTCTGTTCCGCTACCATCCCGGCCTTCTCGAGCAAGGCAAACAGCCATTACAACTCGATTCCCGGCCGCCCTCCGTTCCTCTGGAGAAGTACATGAACAATGAAACGCGATTTACCATCTTGAGAAACAGTGATCCTGAAACCGCCCGAAACTTGATGCGGCTAGCCCAGGAAGATGTGGACATCCGCTGGAAACTTTACGAGCGGCTGGCGGCAGCTCCACCGCATGGCGACGCCACACTCGCAGAAGTATTGGCGGGCGCGAAGGAGGGAAAACGATGATCGATTTGACCACGACCTACCTGGGCCTGACCCTGAAAAATCCCGTGGTGGTTTCCGCTTCCCCGTTACAGAAAGATCTGGGCAACATCCGCCAGATGGAAGATTGCGGGGCCGCGGCCATCGTCATGCATTCGCTCTTCGAGGAACAAATAGACGTGGAAGGCCGCGAATTGAATCGCTACATGGAACAGGGCACGGAAAGCTATGCTGAGTCCCTGAGCTATCTGCCGGATATGGAAACCTACAATCTGGGCCCCGAAGGTTACCTTGAACATTTGAGCCGGGTCAAAAACAGCGTGGGCATTCCCGTGATCGGCAGCTTGAATGGCGTATCCAGAGGAGGTTGGACGCGGTACGCGCGAATGATGGAGGAAGCCGGAGCCGACGCCATTGAGTTAAATACGTATTACCTGGAGACAGATCCGAAAGTCACAGGTGCGGAAGTCGAGCAAATGTATTGCGATTTGGTGACCGAACTGAGGGCGTCAGTCAAGATTCCGCTGGCCGCAAAACTCAGCCCCATGTTCAGCTCCATGCCCAATATTGCCCGGCGGTTGGATCAGTTGGGCATGAACGCCCTCGTGCTCTTCAATCGATTCTACCAACCGGACTTTGATCTGGAAAAACTCGAAGTGGTGCAAAGCCTGGTGCTGAGCCAGTCCTACGAATTATTGCCACGCCTGAACTGGGTGGCGATATTGTTCGGGCACATCGCCGCCGATCTTGCGGTTACGGGCGGAGTCCACTCGGGCATCGACGTGCTCAAGTGCATGATGGCCGGGGCACGAGTGGCCATGACCACCTCTGCTTTGCTAAGGAACGGGATCAATCACATCTCGAAAATCCTGGAGGAGACCAGCCTTTGGATGGAAGAGCATGAGTATGTTTCCATTCGCCAGATGCAGGGCAGCATGGCGCGTCAGTCCGTCTCTGATGCCTCGGCGTTCGAGCGGGTCAATTATATGCACGTGCTCAGTTCCTACGCAAAAAAAACCGACACGCGAGGGTGGTGACCCCGTTTTTTTTGTTATTGGTGCCCGGCAGCGGAACTTGAAACTCCGGCGCGATAATAATAGTTGCCGCTGGAGACACGCACCACCGGGCCGGTGAGAAATACTTCGCCACCCTCCGGCCAGGCAATTTCAAGATTGCCCGCCACGGTTCGAACGCTCACCGTGCGGTCCGTAAATCCATTCAATATACAGGAAACTGTGGCTCCGCAGGAACCGGTGCCGGAGGAATTCGTTACCCCCACGCCGCGCTCCCAAAACCTCACTTCGATTATCCGTCGTGAAATTACTTTGACGAATTCAGCGTTGGTTCGATGGGGAAAGTGCGCGCTTCGTTCAATTTCACGGCCCACGGCAGCCCAATCCAAGGCGGCAAAGTCTTTCACAAAAACGGTGCAGTGAGGGTTGCCCATGGAGGTGACCGTCACCGGAAACACGCCGGCGTTAGTGGGCAGAGGAAATCCCACAATCGGGGCGGATAGATCTCCGCCCACAAATGGAATACTTGCCGGGGCAAGAATTGGCGCGCCCATCCTGACGCGGAATATCCAACGATTGTCCGCGGCACCGAGAAGCTCCAGGGTTTTTACGCCGGCGACGGTTTCGATTTTTGCCCCGCCGCGGGACTTTCCTTCAGCGAGCAGGAATGCCGCGGCGCAGCGGATGCCGTTTCCAGACATTTCCGGCTCGCTGCCATCGGCATTGAAAAATCGGACCCTTGCGCGATTATGTTTATCCCGGGGCGGCAGCACAATTATGAACCCGTCGGCGCCCACTCCTGTATGGCGGTCGGTGATCGACCGGGCCAATGCGGGCAGCGACCGGGGCAGGCCGCGGCTGTGGGCCAATATAAAGTCATTGCCCAATCCGTGAAGTTTTGTGAAAGGAATCGCAAATGTCTTGGGCATGGGATTTATTTTCTTTACCGTGTGCCGGCCTTGAAATAAGTGTTGACTGAAAGCAACCGACCGTCAAGAACAAATCAGCCGATAGAGTCAGTGCGAATGGCGGCGGTATATTTCCACACTTCCCTCCCCCTCAAATCTGTCACGCTCCGCCAGATCGAAACCGTCGAATACCGCGGGATAGGCGCGCATCAGTTCATCCACCGAATCGTCATCGCCCCGAATAATCCAACCGACTTCGCCCGGAATAACCTTGTGCAACTGATTCCAGGATTTGACATCGGGCTCGGAGAGCGTATTGACGAATGGAATTCCGAGCGCGGGCATCACACAAGGCCACTTTCCGGAAGCGACCAGAATTGTCCTCCCATCATAGTGCGCGTGAAAATAAGTGATCAGCGCTTGCTGCCTTCTCGACTGGCACGGATTGTTTTGAATGCTCTCCTGGACGACCGCCAGGTTCCTCACCCCCTGGGACAATAAATCGAAGCCTTGAAGCAGAACGGCGACGAGGAAAATGGCCAGAAGTGCCGTGCGGCGGCGGCTCGTCAACCGGGACGAGAGCACGAACGACGGAAATATTGCGGCGGCGGGAAGCATTTCGATTCCGTAGCGCAAATTGTAATAAGTGAAGGGAAATAATGTGGGGACATAAATGGGAATGGCCGCGTGGGCCATGGATTGGACGTAGAAAACGAAGGGGACCAGGAACAAGAGCGCGGCAGCGCGGGAAGCACGCTGCTGAATGTCCAGAAGCCATACGATCAGCCCCAGGATGGCCAGTTCAAGCGGCCACGCACCGACCACCAAAATGAGGTCGGCAAGATAATAATGCGCCGAAATCAACCAGCTTCCGTCGGTGGGATAGCGAAAGGCGGTGGTGGCGAGTTGGTGAGCGTAGATCGCTTGGGCGGAATTGGGGCCGTTATAAAAATCCAACGGGTTCCCAAAACGGTACGCGTTGTGCGCAAACCAGAGGGCCGGCCCTGCACCGGCAATCAGGGAAAAAGTGACGGCGTTGCGAAAACGAATCCGCCACGAATCATGACGGGCCAACAGGATGTAGGCGGCGGCAAAGGGGAGGACGAACCAGCCATCATAGCGGGTCAGGGTTCCGAAGAAGGCTGCGACAGCCGCTCCGATGAGCGTACGGCTTCCCCCGTTTTGTTGATAGCGAAACAGAGCGTAAACCACAAGGACGGCCCACATCAACGCCAACGGCTCAGTAAGCGGCGTGCTGGCGAGGAACAACATGCTGGGACAGAGGATGAAGACGGCAAGTGAGAGCACGGCCGCGGAAAGATTGCGATTCATCCCCAAGCTAAGGCGAAACAAAACCCAAGCAGTGACGATAAAGGCGGCGACTGAAATCACGCTGCCCGCCAGCCCTGTCTTCCAAAGAAATGAGTTTTGGGCGAGGGGGGAAGCCAGGATATGGAACAGAGGCAGCCAGGTGCTGCCTATTTCACTGTACCCGGGCGTGCGCGAGTCAAATAACCGCCGGGCCCCTTCAACGTGCGCAAGTCCGTCGCCGTAAAGATTGCTCAAGCCGTGGGAATAGAAATAATAAACGCTTCCCGCAGCGATAACAATGATGGCGCCCAGGACGACTGCGCCTGCAGGCACGAGCAGATAGCCGGGATCTGGAGCGAGTTCGGTGGCGTCCGAGCCGCGGTCAGACATCAAAATGCGTCAGATTTTTGAATTCCCGAAACCGGGTTTCTATTTCGCCGGGAGTCAGGCGAAGGATTCGCTTCAGGCCGAAATCCTCGACGGCGAAGCTGGCCATTACCGATCCATAGACCATGGCCCGCCGGAGATGCGCCTCCGAGAAGTCCGCAGCTTGCCCCAAATATCCCATGAAGCCGCCGGCAAAACTGTCGCCAGCCCCCGTCGGATCATGGACCTCTTCCAGCGGATAGGCCGGCACGGAAAACATGAGGTCGTTCATGAACATGATCACGCCGTACTCACCACGTTTGATCACCACCATGCGCGGACCCAATTTTTGTATGCAGGCAGCAGCCTTCCGCATATTGCGGCACCCGGAGAGCATGTCGGCCTCCTTTTCATTAGCCATCAGCAGGTCCACTGCGCCCAGGGTTTTTTTCAATTCGTCGGGAGTGGTATTAATCCAGTAATTCATCGTGTCCAGGGCCACCAATCGCGCCGACGGCATTTGTTGGCGAACGAGCAACTGCAGCGCGGGATGAATGTTCCCCAGGAAGACAAATTCGCTATCGAGATAGGCCGAGGGAATTTTGGGCGAAAATTGCTCGAAGACATTCAACTGCGTATCGAGCGTCTTCGCCTCATTGATATTTTCCATATACTCGCCGGACCAGCGGAAAGTCCGGCCCGGAGCGCGCTCGATACCCGTGGTGTCAATCGTCCGCCCGTGAAACACGCGCTGATGCTCTTCGGTAAAGTCTTCCCCCACCACGGCCACCATGTTGACCGGGGTAAAGAAGCTGGCCGTCACCGAAAAATAAGTGGCGGAGCCTCCCAGGATATTTTCCGCGTGACCCGAGGGCGTACGGATCGAATCAAATGCAACCGACCCCACTACAAGCAAAGACACAGGCGGTTATTCCTCCTTCTCCCGAATGAACGGCTCGAACAAACCTGAAAAGCCTAACATTGAAGTTGAAATCACGCCAGCTTGTGTTCAAGGTGCTTCGGCAAAGGCACGCGAATGGAATTCAACCGACGCGCTAAAGTGCTGGAGGAAGTAAACCAGATTGTGCCCGCCGGGATAGAGATGAAATTCATGTCGGATGCGCTCCGAAGTAAGTTCTTTATCCAACGCACGGGCGCCCGCGTCAAAGCCATAGTCGTCCTCGCTTCCGCAGTCAAAATAAATGTGCAGCTTGGAGATCGATGTTGAGTTTTTTCTTGCCAGAGCCAAAGGGCTATTCTTCCTCCAGAAGTGGGCGTCGATGGGATTTCCGAACACGTCCCCCAGAAAGCCAGCCCGGCCCATGCCCAAGTCCATCGCCAGATTCAGGCCGGCAGGTGAATCGGGCATGAGCGCGGCGCTTTGGGCGCTGACGGACGTGAACAATTGCGGGAAGGCAAATGCGAAGCGCAGGGCGCCGTAGCCGCCCATGGAAATTCCCATAATGCCTCGCGACCATCGTCCGGGACGGACACGGTAGCGTTTCTCGATGTAGGGCATGAACTCGCGCAAGAAAAAGTCGCTGTAGCGGGTCCGTCCGTCCCGTGAATTAATGTAAAAAGTCCGCCCGCCCTCCGGCGTGACGATTAAGAAATCCCCAATCTTATGCTGTTCGCGCAAGTCTTGAATCAGGTTCCACCCGCCCGTGTTCACCAGCGACTGTTCGTTGTCGCCGAGCCCATGCAGGTAATACAGGATGGGGTAGCGTCGGCTAGTCCGGCCCGAAGATTTATCCCCCGGTGAGCCGGTGTTGTAGTGGGGGGGAAGGAAGGCGCAATACCTCACTTGGGTGTTTAGAATTTTGCTGGAAACTGCACTGCACTCCACCCGGCCTTGCGCCCAGGCGCTCCCGCCCGGCGGGCTAAGATAGCCGATGAAAATTGGAAACAGAATCAGCCCTCGGCTCAACTTAAACATGAAGTGTGTCTACTCGTAGCGAAGTGCTTTGACGGGATCGAGGCGGGCGGCGCGGGCGGCGGGATAGAGGCCGGAGATCATGCTGACGGAAATGGAAAAAGCAATCGCTCCCAGGACCAGCCACCAGGGCACGGACCAGAGGTTTTCCGAGGGCAGGTCCTGGGAATGCAAATAGATGTTGGTGCCGAAATTGATGGCTCTTCCAATGCCCCAGCCCAACCCGACGCCCACAAATCCTCCCAACATTCCCATCACACCCGCCTCGGCGAAGAAGAGTTTTTTCACATCGCCGTCGCTGGCGCCGATGGCCTTCATGATGCCAATATCGCGCCGCCGCTCGAGAATGGCCATCACCAGCGTGTTCACAATCCCAATCGAAGAGACAGCCAGGGCGAGGCTTCCGAATATTCCAAGGAAAACATCGAGCACGGCGAAGAAGCGGCGCAGGCTGCGCGTGGCGTCCAAAATTGAAAAAGTGTTGAAGCCCATTTTTTTGATGGCATCCTGGATGGATTGAACTTGATTGGGATCTTGGGCACGAACGCTGAGTGTGGAATAGGTCTGTACGCTCGAAAGCCCCCGAGTGTTCTCGCGCAAATCATTGGGCAGCATCACGTGCATGTTCTCCGCGAACCGAAGCGGGATGAAAACTCGCGCGCGGCCCTGCCCCCTCATGCTGTCCGGATCCTGGTCCGTGATGCCCACAATGCGCAAAATCGCCTGGCGCGGAATTACGGAATAGCCGACCATCGGCGAAGAATTGTCCCCGTCCATCGGGCTCGAATTCGCTTCGGCCTTCCGTGGTGACGCCGGGACGCCCCTACCCGAATGCGCTTCTGCTTTAGTCGGCACAACTGGCGCGGTAGCTACTGGGGTTGATGTGCGCTCGCCGTATCGCAAGATCAGGTTCTTCCCAATCAGAGTTTTGGTTTGGTCCAGAGTGATATTGCTGGGGTGGGTGGGGGTATCGCGAGCCCCCAAAAGTTCGTCGGCAAATTCCTTTTGCAGGATGGCTTCGCTCGCCGTGGGTGATGAAAAGTATGTTCCCTGGATGGTATCGAACGCATCTCTGTCCTTGGCGGATTGCGGCAAACCGGCCACCATGTTCAGGTGGGGCTTATCGTCGTAGCGAAGTTCGGTGATGAAGCGAATGTCAGGCACGGCTTCGAGCACATCAGGGATGCGTTCCAATTCAAGCCTGGCGTTCTCATCCAGAGGCCGACTCTCCGCGGGGGGTGGTGCATTTCTGGCCTCCGGCCGATTGAAACGGCGAATATCGCGGCGGGAGGTCACCACGATGGTGTCAAACAAGCCCGACTTGGCCAACCGTTTGTCGGCCATCGCCTGTAGTCCCACTCCCAGAGACAACATGGCGACCAGCGAGGCGACGCCCACACTGATGCCGAGCGTGGTGAGCGAGTTGCGCAGGACGGCTTCGCGCAGATTGCGCCCGGCGAGTTCGATCAAGTCATGAGCTTTCAAATCTGATCTCCCGCAATAGCTCGCACCCCTAAACAATTACCGCCGCTCCCGGATCCCGCGCAAAAGCCCAATTAAATTGTACCGGATGCTGCAAAGAGTTGTCGCGGGTTTTTGCGACCTATGATTCGGATCAGGATATTTGTGGCCCCGGGTAAGCCAACCGATTCAGGGACGGACCATGCGGGGCGCCAGATTTGAAGAGATTAGCAAAGATATTTCTTGATGAGAAGAGACAGGCGCGTTTTTGTGCGTGCCGGAATGTTTTTCCGATCGGTCATGATGGCATGGGTAAGAGCCTTGCCGCATTTACACGCCCTTTCCCGGGGCATCTCGCCAACGGCCTGGCGAATAATCTTCTGGGCGTTCTGAACGTTGCGGGTCAGGTACTCGATCACTTGGGTTACGGTCACCGCGTCATGCGCCGGATGCCAGCAATCATAATCGGTGACCATGGCCAGCGTGGCATAGCAGATTTCCGCTTCCCGTGCGAGCTTGGCTTCCTGCAAATTGGTCATGCCCACAATATCCATGCCCCAGGCGCGATAGGTGTTGGACTCCGCAATGGTGGAGAAGGCCGGACCTTCGATGCAGACATAGGTGCCGCCCAGGTGATGGGGGACTCCCGAATCTGAGCACGCCTTCTCCAGGGCCTTCACCACTGTCGGGCACATGGGTTCGGCAAAGCTGATGTGGGCAACAATTCCGCCCCCAAAAAAAGTCGATGGACGGCTCACCGTCCGGTCAAAGAACTGTAAGGGGAGCACCATATCCAGGGGACGAAGTTCCTCTTTCAGCGAGCCGACGGCGCTGGCGGAAATAATCCGGTTTACGCCCAATTTCTTGAAACCATAAATGTTGGCGCGGAAGTTTAATTCGGATGGCATACGCACGTGGCCGCGTCCATGCCTTGCAAGGAAAGCGACCTTGCGCCCTTCCAGCACACCCAGGATATAGGCGTCGGAGGGTTTGCCAAACGGTGTGGTTACCCGGACTTCGCGCACCCGCGCCAACTCCGGCATATTGTATAGACCGCTTCCGCCGATGATGCCAATTTCTGCGTCCGTCACTGGTTGGATTCTCCCTCCTTGAAATTTTGTGTCTGCGTTCAGGAAACGGGTACCGGCGTGATTTTGTCTTCCGTCTGGACGAGCCTTACCCAGGGCGTTTCGGCGTCGTGGGGAAATATCACCAGGGCCTCCTGCTCCGCCAATTGGGGAAGAAGACGCTGCTTGTTGGACAATGTTTCAAGGGGAAAGAGATCAAAGGCCATGATCCAGGGAAAGCGCAAGTGCGCCTGGGTGGGAACGAGGTCGGAAATGAAGTAGGCGCTTTCGCCCCCCGAGACGATCCGGACGCACTGTAAGTTTCGATTGTGGCCGGGGGTTACTTCCACACTGATTCCGGAAATGATTTCGGTGTTCCCATCCATGAATTCGGTTTGACGCCCGGCAGCCAGAAAGAAGTCCGGCACGTAGCTGGCCCGGTCGCGCTCCGTCGGGTGCAAGGCGTGCTCCCACTCGCCGCGCTGCACGTAATATCGGGCCTGGGGAAAGGTGGGGACCAGCTTTCCGTTTTCCCACTGCGCGTTCCATCCACAATGGTCAAAATGCAAGTGAGTGTTGATGACGATGTGAATATCGCTCAGTTCCAATCCTATCTTTTGCAGTTCAAGGGGAAGGGTCGTGGAATGGTTCACCGCGTAAATATCATTCAGCTTGGCGTCGAATTTCTCTCCGATCCCGGTTTCGATCAGGATATTCCGGCGGCTGGTCTGAATCAGCAGGCAGTTTAAACCCATCCGGATCCGGTTGCGCGAGTCGGCGGGCATTTTCTTTTCCCAAAGAACTTTGGGAACCACACCAAACATTTGCCCGCCGTCCAGAGCAAAAGTCCCGTCTGAGAGCAAGTGGATTTCAAATTCGCCCAGCTTCATTTTGTCTCCACCAACTCGATGAGGACGTTTACCGTGCCGGAAGGATGAACAAATGCAATGCTTTCGTGCCCCGCCCCCGTCCTCGGTTTCCGGTCAATAAGTTTAAAGCCGCTGCTTTCGAGCTCAGCGAGCGCCTTCACCAGATCAGGGACTGCCAGCGTCAAATGGTGAAGGCCCTGGCCGCGTTTCTCGATGAATCGGGCAATAGGTGAATCCGGCGAAGTGGCTTCCAGCAGTTCGATTTGGCTGTCGCCTGCGTCAAAACTGGCAATGCGGACTTTTTGATCTTCAACGATTTCTTCCGATTCCGGTCCATGGCCCAACAATTTTTCGAAAATGGGGATGGACGCTTGCAGCGAATTCACCGCTATCCCCACGTGATGAAGTTTCATGATTTTCCTTTCCCCGCCCCGCTACGCGCCAGCCCCGCATCCTCAATCAATTGATCGACTACGGAGTAGGGATCAATGCGGCGCGACACCACATCATGAATGCGTGCTTCAATTGCGCCGTCCTGAATACGTTCGGTAAAAAACCTTTCGAATATTTGCTGGCGAAACAGCGCCATCAGGCGCAGTCGCCATTGCTCGTGTTGTCGGTCGAGCCTGGTGGTTCCCTTTTCGCCAAGGTCCCGGAATTCATCCAACTTCTGCCGAACCGAAGCTACCCCTTCGCCGGTGGCGGCAACGGTTTTCATGACGGGCGGCTGCCAATCCCGGGCGGTCGGGCTGATGGAGAGCATGGCCACAATCTCCTGCTCCACACGGTCTGCGCCAGGCCTGTCCGCTTTATTAACAACAAAAATGTCCGCAATCTCCATCACGCCCGCCTTGAACGTTTGCACGTCATCGCCCATGCCGGGAACCAGGACGAGCATGGTCACATCAGCCAGGCGAGCGACTTCCACTTCGTCCTGTCCCACCCCCACGGTCTCAATCAAGACTATCCGGCAACCGGCAGCGTCCAAGATGGTGACCGCGTCGAAGGCAGCGGGAGCGAGGCCGCCCATCTGCCCGCGAGTGGCCATGCTGCGAATGTAAACTCCGGTGTCGGTGGACAGGTTTTGCATCCGGATGCGATCGCCTAGTATCGCTCCGCCGGAAAATGGGCTGGTGGGGTCGACCGCCAGGATGCCCACCTGCTTCCCGGTGGCGCGATACTCACCTGCCAATTTTTCCACCAGGGTGCTCTTCCCTGCTCCCGGCGGGCCCGTGATTCCGATCGTGAACGCGTTCCCCGTTCTGGGGAAAAGCAGCTTCAGCAGGTCGCGCCCGGCGGGGTCGCCGCCTTCAACCGCCGAGATGGCTCGCGCGATGGCACGATGATCGCCGGCCAGAATACTCTCCGCCCACTCTTGTTGTGCATCCGCCATGAGGGTTGGCGCGTTTGAACGACCTACAATCGCCCCAACAATTCCCGGGCGATTACCATGCGTTGAATTTCACTTGTCCCTTCGCCGATGGTAAACAACTTGACGTCCCGATAGAATTTTTCCACGGGGTAGTCTTTGATGAATCCATAGCCTCCATGAATTTGGACCGCTTCGCTGGCCACTCTCACCGCCATTTCGGAAGCAAACAACTTGGCCATGGACGCCTCCCGGGTGATTTTGGCGCCCCGATCGGCGAGCGAGGCGGCTCTGAAAGTCAACAACCTGGCGGCATCGATCTCAGTCGCCATGTCAACCAATTTCCATTGGATCGCTTGAAATGCCCCTATCGCTTTTCCGAATTGCTTTCGCTGCCGGGCGTAGGATGTCGCGGCTTCAAAGGCGCCCTGCGCGAGCCCGACGGAAATCGCTCCAATGCCAATGCGGCCCATGTCCAGAATTTTCAGGCAGCCTATAAATCCGTCGCCGGGCTTGCCCAAACATTGATCTTTCGGAATTTGACAGTCTTCAAAAATCATTTCCGCAGTATCGCTGGCGCGCAGCCCAAGCTTGTTCTCTTTTTTTCCCGCGCGGAATCCGGGAGTTCCCTTTTCAACGATAAATGCGGAAATCCCATGTTTGGCGGAAGTCTTGTCCGTAACCGCCATCACCACGCACAGGTTGGCATAATGCCCGTTGGTCACGAAGGATTTGACGCCATTCAGAATCCAGTGGTCGCCTTCCAGACGCGCCGTGGCACGCGCTGCGCTGGCATCACTTCCCGAACCCGGCTCGGTCAGGCTCCAGCAGCCCAGTTTTTCCCCGCGCGCGAGAGGGACAAGGTACTTTCTCTTTTGTTCCTCAGAACCGGCAATAAAAATATGACCCGAACACAAAGTGTTGTGGGCAGAAACGATGAGAGCCACGGAGGGATCGACTCGACCAAGTTCTTCCAGGATAATCCCGTATTCGACATATCCCATCCCCGCGCCGCCATAATCGGAGGGAAAAGTTACGCCCATCAACCCCATCCGGGCTAGCTTGGGCAGGAGTTCACAGGGGAAATGCTGCGCCTCGTCCCATTCCATCACGTGGGGTCGGATTTCTTTTTCGGCGAATTCTCTCGCCGATCTCTTGATTTCTTTTTGTTCTTCCGTCAGTTCAAAGTCCAGATGGCACCTCAAGACGAATCGTATCGCCTAATAGGTCGATGAGCTTGCTCCATCTCGATTTCAACACAATAGAGAGTCCAATGTGCGCCACGAAATCAGGCCCGCCCAAAGGAAAACTATAACACAACCCGATGTGGGAAGCGGGTTGACGCTCGCATCAGGACCCTTGGTTGGGAGGGGTGTGGTAACATAAACGATCGTGAAACACCTGTCTTCCCCTGTAATAGGAGCTTTGGTCTGTGCGTTTGTCGCGGGCCTGGTCGCAACTTCATCTTCAAATTTATTCGCCGGCAAAAACCGGGATGAGGAAGCTGTTCTGGCCCAAATTAACATCCACTCTAGCCAGAAGGGGTGTGCGGTGGATTTGGACTCAACTCCAGCCGGGAAAACGGATGCACAGGGAAACCTTCGACTTGACGATATTGACCCGGGCGATCACTACGTCCACGTGACCTGCCCCAATCAGCCGGAAATGACGATCTTTGTTTCTCCAAAACCGGGTGACTCACTTGATATTCTGCCCGGCTCCGCCACCTCTACAGCGGGCGAGCCTGCGGGTTCTAATCTGGAGGCGGCTGAAGATAAAAAAGAATTGCGGCAGCTTATTCAGGACGCCGTCCGGCTGCGCGCCCGAGGCCACATCGAAGCCGCCGTCCAGCGGCTGCGGGAAGCCGCCAAAATGGATCCCGGGAATTCAGACCTTCATCGCGAGCTGGGAATTACGTTTCTGCTGGTGAAGGAATGGAAGCGCGCCCGCGTGGAAATGCTGGAGGCAATTCGCCACGACCCAAGTGATGCCGACGCCCACAACGGCCTGGGCTACGCGCTCGAGAAGCTCGGACAACTGGATGATGCCCTGAAGGAATATCGAAAGGCCACCCAGCTCGAACCCGATGACCTTTCCTATCGCCAACATTATGTGGATGCGTTGAGTAAAGTCATGGGGGAAAAAGCACAGCAGAAAAAATAGGGGGCATTCACTCCGGATTTACAGGGCGAGCCCTGACTCATGCGACCACCGTCCTGGTGTTGACGCGAAGGATATCGCCCAGCACTCGAATCGCGCGCTCGCATCCTGCCCGGTCAACATCATAATGGGTGACCATTCTCATCGAATTCGGAGTTAGCCCGTTGGCCAGAACGTTCTGGGCAGCCAGGCGCTCGGATAATTCGAATGAGGTCAGCCCTGTTCCGGTCACGTCGATGAACAAAATATTGGAAATCACTTTGGCGGGATTAATCTTAATTCCGGGAATTCCCGCGAGAGCCTGGGCAAGGAAGCGGGCGTTTTCATGATCCACTTGCAGGTGCGGGGGCGTTTCTTCAAGGGCTACCAGCCCGGCGGCTGCCAAAACGCCTGCCTGGCGCATTCCTCCGCCAAGCATTTTGCGCACTGTACGCGCTTCTTCAATGAATGCCTTGCTGCCCACCAGCATGGAACCGACAGGCGCACCCAGTCCTTTGGAAAGGCAGAACATGACCGAGTCAAAAGAATCGGTCAGCTCGACCACTGACATCCTCGAAGCTACACTGGCATTAAAAATCCTGGCGCCATCCAAATGGACGGGAAGATGAAGCTCGTGGGAACGAGCGCAAATCTCGCTGAGCACTTTGTGGGGGTAGATGGAGCCGCCGGCAAGGTTTGACGTGTTCTCGAGCGAGACCAGCCCCGTGCTCGCATGATGGTCGCTGCGCCCATGAATATGAGGGGCTATCAATTCCCAATTAAGGATACCATCTTCCGCCCAGATGGCCCGCGGCAAGCATCCTGAGAATGCGGACATCATGCCCATTTCATGATTGAGGATATGGGCGCGTTGCTCGCATACGACTTCCTGGCCCGGCCGCGTATGAACTTTGATGGCCGCTTGATTGCCCATCGACCCTGAAGGAACGAAGAGCGCCGCTTCGCGCTTGAAGATTTCCGCCGCGCGTTCCTGAAGGCGATTGACCGTCGGATCTTCACGATAGACGTCGTCGCCCACTTCCGCTTCAGCCATGGCGCGGCGCATGGCCGCCGTCGGCCGGGTCACCGTGTCACTTCGCAAGTCGACCACTGGTTTGCCCATAAGATAAATCGGACTCCGTATGTTAATTTTAGCCGAAAACTTATTTCACAATAAATTCCTGAAAAATTTCATTCGAAACCAAGTACGCGCTTGCGGGCAGAAAGATCCGATCATCCCGCCTGTCAATCCAGCCCTGTCGGGCCAAGTTGGAAAGTTTCGGTTCCCACTGGCCAACTTCCAATTCGCCCCACTTTCGCCGGGCTGTTTGGAGATCCACTCCATTTTTCTGGCGCAAGCCGAGAAAGAAAAATTCTTCCAATTGTTCCCCGGCGGACAACAGGCGATGCTCCGTGATGGGTGAATCTCCGCGGGAAATATTTCCCTGGTAAGTTTCCACCTCTGTTACGTTCGCCCAACGATGGGCGCCATCAAACGAGTGTGCGCCCGCCCCGAGCCCGACATAGGGTTCCAGTCGCCAATACTTTTGGTTGTGGCGGGATTCTCGCCCGGGCAAGGCAAAATTCGATATTTCGTATTGGACGTAACCCTGGCCGGCGAGCAGTTCCTGCGCTTTCTCATATGCCGCAGCCATAAAATCATCGTCAGGGACCGTGTCGGCGTGAAGGTGGCTTCCGTGGTGAATGACTTCACTACCTAATCGGCTCTTCTCATCAACTTCAAAGAGATAGATTGAAATATGCTCGGGTTCAAGCTTGAGGGCCTCGCCGACACTCGCGAGCCACGAGGGCTTGGTTTGATATGGCAACCCCGCCATAAGATCAATGCTGATGTTACTGAAACCGGCCCGCCGCGCCGTATGAACCAGCGCCTGTGTTTCCGCCGAAGAGTGGAGGCGGCCGGTTGAACTGAGTTCCCGATCGTTAAAAGACTGCGCGCCAATACTCAGGCGATTGATTCCGAGTTCGAGCGTGGAATCGCAAAATGCCTCGTCAACGGATCCAGGCGCGGCTTCGAGGGTGACCTCGGAAGTGTCCACGAATTGAAAACGCGCGCGCAGGGCTTGAACGAGTCGTCTCAACCTTGGGGAGCCTAAAAGGGACGGAGTCCCACCGCCGAAATAAACTGTATCAACCTTAAGGGTGCATAGGGTGGGCGCTATTCCTTCGCGCGAGTAAACGCGCGGTAACATTTCGATTTCATTCAGCAGAGCGCGGCAATAGGCGTCAAAGACGCTTAACGGGGCCACCTGGGAACTGAAATTGCAGAAGCTGCACTTGGATGCGCAGAAGGGCACCTGAACGTACACGCCGAGTGTATTTTTAGCCTTTTCAATCAGCGACAATCTTTACTCTCAACCTGCGGCGCCGCGGCCCGTCGAATTCTGCCAGGTATATTCCCTGCCAACGACCGAGGAGCAGGTGCCCGTTTTCCGCCAACAATGTCTTTGAAGAGCCAATGAGGGAGGCCTTCAAATGCGCGTCGCAATTGCCATCGTTGTGATGGTAGCGATGGTCGCGGGGGGCCAACCGGGCCAGGAAATCATTCAGATCTTTGGTGAAAGCGGGGTCGTCATTTTCATTAACGAGCACGGCCGCGGTGGTATGCATGACGCAAATATGGCAAACGCCTTCCCGGACGCCCGAAGACCCAACCAGTTTTTCAATCTCGGGAGTGATGTCTTCAAACGCCTCTCGGGCGAGCGTCTCCACTTCGAGTTTATGATACCGTGATGCGGCCGTTTCGGTATGCGCCAAACTTCCTGATTGAGGAACCATCTTTCCCTCCTGAAAATAATATGATTTGGAAATCAAAGCCTAGCGCGACCTTTCTTGCGTGACCACTGGGTCTGCCACTCCGTCTGTGTGATTATAACAGCGCGTACTTGGTTTCAGTAAGCAACCACCAGATGGTTGGAAGAGTCAGTTCGGATAAGCGATAGCAGGCGGTCCAATAATTCATAACCCGCGCGGGCCAGGAAGTAAGCGCCGCTCACTTCGCGTTCCTGTAATTGTTTTCGCGGCAGTAAGAAACGAAGGAGTGCCTGCTCGTGGCGGGCGAGCAATTCGGATTTCCCCATGGCGGCGCGGCTGATTTTCCCCTTGAGTTGGTCCATCTGGTGCTTCATTTTTTCTTCGGTGTGCTTCAACGTGTCGAGCAAAGTTGGGTCGATGGCTTCCACATCTTTCCGAAGACGTTCGAGCAACTGGATCAGGCCCGTCTCAGTTTCGTCCAAGCGCGTGGCCCAGCCCTCGGCAAATCCGTTGGCGGCGATGGTGCGCAGCAGATGTTCTTCGCCCCGCCAGACATCCTCCAGGCTGACCCGATATTTTTCCATCAATCGTTTGCTTCTGGCGTCCACGAGAGTGAAACCGGCGCGTGGGAAGATTATGGGCTGGGGCCGGCCCAATTCGTTGTAGATCACCTGGGATTGGGCGAGATACGCCAGTTCCGAGGGTCCCGCGACGTAAGCTATATTCGGAAGTAGCGAATCCTGAATGACCGGGCGCAACAGTGCGTTGGGCGAAAAAGCGAGAGGTTGATTGGCTGCCAAAGTCCCGAGTTCCGCTGCACTGATCGCGCCGGCCCCGTCAAGAAAAAATTGCCCTCCGCGCTCGTGGAGGGCCGTCCGATTCCCTTCTTGCGCGACAAAGATCAGTGTGGATTCCTCTCCAACAAAAACCTGGGCGTCATAACCCAAATGCACCAACGTCTCCGAGCGCTTTTGCAATCGTTGTTTCAGGCCGCCGCAGCGGGAGATGACTGCGTGATAGATGTGAGCGCTCAGTGCATGCACGCCAGCATCCATCGGATCGAGCAACACCACTCCCCATTTGCTGAAAGCCTTCGCCAGAAATCGGCCGAAAGCCTTGCCCCAAGCTGCGCCGGGCTGATAACACTCGCGTAAATCCTGAAGCACTTGATCGCGAGATGGGCCGGGTGGGAGCGTCTTCTCCAACGTGTCGAGGGCGGCTTGGATTTGGTCTGTGAATCTCACTTGGCCGACGGGCGAATGACGCGCGGGACGTTCGCCGGAATCTTTCAAGTCGATCAGATTGGATTCATCGTCCAGAGTGGAGGTTTGGGCGACCTCTTCCAGATCGTGATCTTCGGTAGCCAGCCAGAACACTGGAACGGCATCGAGACCTTGTTCTGCCAAAGACTGCGCCAGCTTCACTGCGGTCAGAGCTTTGTAAAGCGTGAAGGCCGGGCCGCTAAATAGTCCCACTTGCTGACCTGTGACGACGGCAAATGTGCCGGGTTTACTCAGTCGGTTGATGTTGTCAAAGGTTGCCGCGCCGCTGCCAAATGCCTTGTTCTGCGCAGTTAAGATTTCCGTGATTCGCTCGCGCTCCTCGGCGCCAAA
Organism: Terriglobia bacterium; assembly: GCA_035946625.1. GTDB lineage: Bacteria > Acidobacteriota > Terriglobia > UBA7540 > UBA7540 > DASYXZ01. Next base: position 78,093 of record DASYZE010000081.1, read on the forward strand.
TTTCAGCTCGTTTGCCAATGTCGAATAGCTGGCGGACTGGTAGGGCGATCCACTGTAAAACTCTGCGACACGGTCAAATTTGCTGACATAATCGAGAAAGAGAACGCTGGTTTTGGGAAGCTTGGAATACGCGATGGAAGACAATTCCATAGACTCTCTATCCTAACACTGGCGGTGAAACTCGGCTATGGGCGTGAGGGCGTATATCAACGGAGCCGTGCTTTGGGAAGCCCCTAAAGCAGCGAAAGAAGCTTGTCATTTCTTATTGGTCGAGCCCGGCGCGCGCTTGCCGGACCGCGCCAATGACAATTTGCCGGTCGCTTGCGTGAAGAGGTTTGAGCGGGGGCCTGGGTGTGCCGCCATGATATCCGCAGAAATCGGCGGCGGCCTTGATTCCTGAAACTCCATACTGAACACTGACGATCTGCGCGAGCGGAATGAGCCTTTGTTGAAACTCTTTCGCCGCCCTCATCCGGCCTTGCTGATACGATTCATAAAGGCCCACGCAAAGCTCCGGCACAAAATCCGCCTGGCCAAGCACTCCACCCGCCGCGCCTGCTCGTAATGCTTCCAATTGAATGGGTGCAGACCCACAGAGGACCCGAAACGCGGGCCGGCCACTTCGCTTTATCGCGCTTAGTATGGACTGGAGGTATTTTAGATCGCCTGAACTTTCCTTCAGGCCCGCGATATTCTGGTGGCGGGAAAGTGTGGCCAGGGCGGCAGGTTCCATACGCACGCCGGTAAACTGGGGAATGTTGTAAATAATAATGGGCCGTCGCACCGAGTCCGCGACGGCTCGGAAATGCGTTACGAGGAGATCAGAATTCATCCGCGATCTGAAATAATTTGGCGTCAGGACCAGAATCGCATCAGCTCCTCTCGCCACGGCCTCGCGGCTCAGTCGAATAGTGCCACCAGTGCTCTCGAGCCCAGTACCCACAATCAGAATTTCCGGCGGCCGCACAATCGCACGGGCCAGCTCAGTCAGCCGCAGTCGCTCACGCTCGGTCAGGTAGGGAGCCTCGCCCGTGGAACCCGCCACCACGATGCCCGACAAACCGGTGCCCGCGTAGCGCCGCAGGTTCTCGCAGAAGGGCGCTTCGTCGATTGCCCCCCGCGCGTTGAAGGGAGTGACGACCGGGGGAAAAATCCCGCTAACCTTGTTGACGATTTCTTTTCGGGTCATATTCGCAGTGGACCGCAATTTTAGATTTGAATCTTCGCTCCCTACTCAAATTTCCGGCGGTCATAACGCGCTCACACCTTATCCTTCAGTGGCCTTTGCGGCAGTCGACGGGCTTCCCACTGCAGACGCCGCCTGTTGATGCAGCTCCTGAAGACTGATCACCTGAATTTCTTTGTCGCGTTGTGCTTCGATTCCGTTCACGATGGCGGCGGCGGCGGAAAGGGTGGTAATGCAACTCACGCCGTGCTGAACGGCGGCGCGGCGAATGGCCTTTTCATCATATCGGGAGGCCCGCCCCAAGGGCGTATTGATCAGCATGGCCAGCGATCCGTTCCGGATGAGGTCGACGACGTTGGGCCGCCCTTCGTTGACCTTAAATACTTTTTCCGCCTTCAGGCCGGCCTTTCGCAACGTCGCCACAGTTCCGCTGGTGGCCACCAACTTGAAATCCATTTTCGCCAGATCCCGGGCAATGGGAATTACGAAAGGTTTGTCGTGATCATTCACGGAAATGAATACCTGGCCTTCGGCCGGAACCTTCAGCCCGGCGGCAATCTGCGCCTTGGCGTAGGCGAGTCCAAAACTTTCGCCCACGCCCATCACTTCGCCTGTCGATTTCATTTCCGGCCCCAAAATGGTATCCACTCCAGGGAATTTCTGGAATGGGAAGACGGGAGACTTCACGAAATAGTTTCGCACCGGAAGTTCTTCCGGCAGACCGAATTCCTTGAGCTTGCGGCCCACCATCAAACGGGCCGCCAATTTGGCCAGTGGCACTCCCGTGGCTTTGCTGACGTATGGGATGGTCCTGGAAGCCCGCGGATTGACTTCCAAAACAAAAACTTTTCCCGACTGAATGGCGTATTGCGCGTTCATCAATCCCACCACTTTCAATTCCCGGGCGAGTTTCACCGTATATTCGCGCAACGTTTGTCGTTGAGACTCGGGAATAAGTTTTGCAGGTAGGACGCACGAACTGTCGCCGGAATGAATTCCGGCTTCCTCAATGTGCTGCATGATGCCCGCCACCAACACGTCGTGACCATCGGACAAAGCATCCACGTCAACCTCCGTTGCGTTTTCAAGAAAGCGGTCCACCAAAATCGGAAAAGCTTGCTTTAATTCTTCCGCACGCGCCACGTAGTCTTTAAGAGTGGCCTCGTCGTAAGCCACCACCATCGCCCGCCCTCCCAACACAAAGGAGGGCCGGACCAGGACCGGATACCCAATGCGATCGGCAATGGCCAGAGCTTCTTGCACGTTCATCGCCGCGCCGTTTTCGGGCTGTGGTATGCCCATCCGTTCGAGCAGTTTGCCGAAATGCTTGCGATCCTCGGCAAGATGGATGGAGGCCGGTGAGGTCCCGATGATGGGCACACCCGCGCTTTTCAATTGGCGGGCCAGGTTTAACGGAGTCTGCCCGCCGAACTGAACGATTACTCCGAAGGGTTTCTCCTCCTCCACTATCGCCATGACATCTTCAAAGGTCAGAGGCTCGAAGTAAAGGCGGTCCGAAGTGTCGTAGTCGGTTGAAACCGTCTCCGGATTGCAATTCACCATCACCGATTCAAAACCTTCTTCCTTCAGCGCGAAGGAGGCGTGGCAGCAGCAGTAGTCGAATTCAAGGCCTTGCCCGATGCGGTTGGGCCCGCTGCCCAGGATGATGACTTTTTCCCGATCGGTGGGCGCGGCCTCGTCCTCGTCCTCGTAGCTCGAATAAAGGTAGGGCGTGAACGATTCGAATTCCGCGGCGCAGGTATCCACTCTTTTGAAAACAGGGCGTACTCCGGTTCCCGCACGGCGCGTGCGCACGGTTTCTGCACTCACGTTCCAGATTTCGCCCAAGTGCTCGTCTGAAAAGCCAAAGCGCTTGGCTTCACGGAGGGCGGGCGCCGGGGTCGACTTGGCCTCAAACCGCTTTAACTCACTTTGCAATTCGACAATTTGTTGGATCTGATTCAAGAACCACGGGTCGATGTGGGTGATCTCCTGGAGCGATTCCACGCTGTGTCCCGCCGCGAGGGCAAAAAACAAATCCCACAACCGCTCAGGATGCGGCACGGCCAGGCGGCGCAGCAATTCAGCGGGGTCCTGGGGAGGTTTGGGGGTTTTCCGGCCCGTTTCAAGAGAGCGCATTCCCTTCATCAATGCTTCTTTGAAGGTGCGCCCGATGGCCATGACTTCGCCCACCGATTTCATTTGCGTCCCCAGGGTGTGATCGGCCTCGGGAAACTTTTCCTGCGCCCACTTGGGAATTTTGGCTACTACATAATCGATGGTCGGCTCAAAACACGACGGAGTTTTCTTCGTGATGTCGTTCGGGATTTCATCCAGGCGGTAACCCACGGCCAGCCGCGCCGCGATCTTAGCAATGGGGAATCCTGTAGCCTTGGAGGCCAGGGCGGAACTTCGGGACACACGAGGATTCATTTCAATCACCACCATGCGCCCGGTGTCCGGTTCGACTGCAAATTGAATGTTGGAGCCTCCCGTCTCCACGCCCACTGCCCGAATCACGGCAAAAGCGGCGTCGCGCATGCGCTGATATTCCTTATCGGTGAGAGTTTGGGCGGGCGCGACGGTGATGGAATCGCCGGTGTGAACGCCCATGGAGTCTACATTTTCAATCGAGCACACCACCACCGCGTTGTCGGCGTGATCGCGCATCACTTCCAGCTCAAATTCCTTCCAGCCGAGGACAGATTCTTCCACCAACACTTCGTGCACGGGGCTCAGTTCGATACCCCATCGCACCATTTCCTCAAATTCTTCGCGGTTGTAGGCCGTACCGGACCCGGATCCGCCCAGCGTAAAGGAAGGGCGGATAATCAGCGGGAAACCAATCTTTTCGCAGGCTTGCACGGCTGTATCAACTTTGCTCACCAGGACGCTGCGCGGTACGTCAAGGCCGATTTTGCCCATGGTGTCTTTGAACCAAAAACGGTCTTCCGCCATCTTGATGGCATTCAGCGAGGCCCCAATCAGTTGCACGTTGTTGCGCTCGAGAATCCCCTTTTCAGCGAGTTCCACTGAAAGGTTCAAGGCGGTCTGCCCGCCGACGGTGGGCAGAATTGCGTCCGGGCGTTCGCGCGCAATAATGGCTTCAAGATATTCCGCAGTAAGTGGCTCAACGTAAGTGCGGTCGGCGATTTCCGGATCGGTCATGATGGTGGCAGGATTCGAGTTCACCAACACCACTTCATAACCGTCAGCCCGCAGCGCCTTGCACGCCTGCGTGCCCGAGTAATCGAACTCGCACGCCTGGCCGATAACAATCGGGCCCGAGCCGATGATCATGATTTTGTGGAGGTCAGTGCGTTTGGGCATTGAATAACTTAAAGTTAGTGTGATTCGCGGCGAAGCAGGGCCTCAACCAGCCGATCCAGCTTTTGGTTCGTCGCTGCGGAAAGTTCGGCCAGACGGTCAATCTTGTGTTCCGAGCTGGCAGAAATGTCCGCAAGCTTGTCCACCTTCTCGGCCAAGAGGCTAATCTTATGTTCCGAGCTGGCAGAAATGTCTGCGAGCTTGTCCACTTTCTCTGCTAAGCGGTCGAGCTTCTTTCCAAGAACCAGGTTGAGATCGGCCACCTGATTGAGCTTCGAGCTCGTATTGACCATCACATCGGTGATCTGAGTCATCCAGTGATCTATTTCTTGAAGCGTCACAAGCACCTCCCCCTTTTAACGCTCGTGTGCATCGTAACCTCCTGTTATCCCTTGCGCTCGCCTTTTTCATCAGAGGATTGCGTGAATTCATTCCGTTTCCCGCACCTGCTGAAGCCTCGCCATGAGAGGCTCCGGCAGCCCGTGCTCGATTTCCGGCGTAATCAGCCCCGCAGCATCAAGACTCCGAATGTGAACACGGTCCTTGTCTCGATTCGCGCTCAGCTTCATTCGAACCAATTCTGCAACCGGAATCACGCACACCGACTGGCCTTTTACTTCTTTAAGCTCCGGCGCGATCTGCGGATGAGGAACGGTCTGGTTTGGTTTCACCTTTTCTCCGGTAAAGAGAACATGGACGGGGTTGCCGGTCTTTCCGCCGTAGAGGAGCATGTCCACGCCTGCCGCATGTCGATATTGAAAGCCACCCGCTTCAGCCGCCGCAATAACTCGGTCTAGGTCGGGACGGCAAATAAGAATATCAACATCCCTCGTCAAGATCGATTGCGACGGGTTTGCCGCCTCCACATGGATCAAGACGGCCAGCCCGCCGATGATTTCATAGGGAATATTCGCAGTAGTCAACGGCTCTGCAATCTTTTCCAAGATGCCAACCAGATTGAACAACCGCTCTTCAAACATGAGATTTAGAACCTCTCCCTTCGCGGCCGTTTCCTCCAGAAACTGCTCCCATTTCAATGTAACCTTCGTTTCCATGCTTCCGCCTCCACCCGGGGCAGGCTTCCATCCTTTACACTTCAACCTTTAACCTTTGTTTTTAAATTCCTCCATCATCGTCACAAATTTCCCAAACAGATAGGCCGAATCGTGCGGCCCTGGAGAAGCCTCAGGGTGATATTGCACGCTGAACAGGGGAAGCGATTTATGGCGCAGCCCTTCCAGGGTGTCGTCGTTCAGATTGCGATGGGTTAACACGACTTCGTTTACATTCAATGAATCCGGATCGACGGCAAAGCCGTGGTTCTGCGCGGTAATTTCCACTTGCTGTGTTTCCAGATTCAGCACCGGATGATTTCCGCCGTGATGGCCAAACTTCAGCTTGTAGGTTCTGCCGCCCAGCGCCAGGCCGATGATCTGATGCCCAAGGCAGATTCCGAAAACTGGAACCCGGCCGAGTAATCCGCGCACCGCGCGCGCGGCATAGTCCACGGGTTCCGGATCGCCGGGACCATTGGAAAGGAATACGCCGTCCGGTTTTAATTCCAGGACCTCGCGCGCCGTAGTGGAGGCCGGTACGATGGTAACGCCGCAGCCCGAGTCCACCAACCGGCGCAGAATATTTTGCTTGATCCCAAAATCATACGCCACCACCCGGAATCTGGCTTCGGGCCGTTCGTGGGCGCGCGCGGAATCGATGTTGCCGGAGGGCTTGGACCATTCGTACCGAGTCTGCGTGGTAACACGGCTTGCTAGGTCGAGCCCCACCATGCTCGGCGAGGCCTTGGCATCCGCCACCAGTTCGGCGTCACTGCCCCCGCAGGTTGATAGCATGCCACGCATGGCGCCGTGCTTGCGCAAGTGGAGGACGAGCGCGCGCGTGTCAATATCTGAAATGATGGGGACGCGGTGGTGGGCGAGAAAGTTTGAAATCTCCTCTTCCGACCGCCAGTTGCTTGCCGCCTCGCTCAGTTCGCGTACCACCAATCCCTCGGCGTAGGGTTGGGACGCCTCGGAATCAAGCGAATTCGTTCCGTAATTTCCGATGTGGGGGTAGGTAAGGATGACGATCTGTCCGGCGTATGAGGGGTCGGTGAGGATTTCCTGATATCCGGAAAGAGATGTATTGAAAACGACCTCGCCCAAGCGCTTGACGGAGGCGCCGTAACCCCGCCCCCGGAAAACTCTGCCGTCTTCTAAGGCGAGAACCGCCTCCATGTTTTCTCCAGGTTCTCAAACATAAGAGTTGTTAGTTGCTGTCAGCCCGATCTTTCTGGCTGGTCCACCCGGGCAACACCCCAATGTTCGTAAACAACCCTTGATTCCCAACCCGACGCTGGCCCACGCAATTATTATTCAAGCGACCCGATTTGGTTGACGGGCCAGTAAACGAAAACAGCCTTGCCGTATATATATTTCCGGTCGACCGAGCCCCACACACGACTGTCATTGGATGATTCCCGGTGGTCGCCAAGCACGAAATAGTGATTGGGCTCAATCATGGTGACCGGATAATTCTGGTGATCCAGGTACGCCGCCGGGACATACTGCTCCCGAAGCTCTTTGCCATTCACAAAAACGCGGCCATCGCGGATGCTGACCACCTCACCGGGCAGTCCCACCACCCGCTTGATGTAGGATTTTGTCGGATCCAGGGGATACCAGAAAACCACGATATCGCCGCGCTGAATGGGTTCGAACCGGTAAACAAATTTGTTGATGAAGATTCGCTCATGGTTTGTGAGGCGCGGCATCATGCTGGTGCCTTCCACCTGCACGGGCTGGTATAGGAAGACGATGACGATGAATGCCAGAAGAAGGGAGAGAATAAGATCCCTGAGCCAGTAACGCGCTTCAAAAAAACGCCGCCCACGCCCGGCTGGGGCACGCGGTGCATTGGCGGTCTGGCTGGGAGGGACTTCGGTCTCTTTCATATCCTCGATGGATTTAATTTATACCATATTTCGCGCTTTCGTTCCAGATTCGAAGTGGGGGAAGAGGCACCGGGGTATTCTCACCAGCGCACGCGGACGTGAGTCAACCTTTGGTTTGCGCCGTCGGCCTAGCCAAGGCTTACCATTGATTTTTAACCCGGGTTGCGGTACAAGTTGATTCCTGTACGGGGCTTTGCCAATCTTCCACGCCCCGGGAGGAATCAGACATACGAAATCATTTCAAATTTGAGGGCCGTCGAGTCCTTGCCGGTTGGGTTCTATTTACCGGATGCGTGTTTGTTCCTTTTCAAGCAATGCGGGCGCAGTGTCCTACCCAAGCCGAGGCAGTGACGGAGGGGGCCAAGCTGCCTGGCACGACCGATTTTTGGTCAAACCGGGGACGATGGACTTTCGGCGCGCAGGTTGGCCTTGCGGTCGAGAACGACATTCCGCGAAACTTATCACATATCAGTATTTTGTTGGCCCAGCCGAGCGTGGGCTTTACGCTGAAGGATTTTCACACCCGCGGTTTCCCAGTCAGCCGATTCAGTGTGGTCAGCGAGGGCATCCTGGGCGGATCACTCCATCCGGGCGGGCACCTGATCGGCCACGCTTTGCTTTTTCGTTTGGACGGCCAGCCCACGCATCACGTTGTTCCATTTTTTGATTTTGGCGCCGGCGTTCTGCACACGTCTCTGGCCGACCGGGCGCCCGAGCTTTCCGGCTCCACTCAATTCAACCCGCAAGGGGGCCTGGGCATTCAATATTTCTTCAATCCCCAGCGGGCTTTCGTCTTCGAATACCGCTACATGCACATGTCCAACAACGGAATCCAGGAGCCCAATCACGGATTTAATTCAAGCATGATCACCATCGGCTTCAGATGGTTAAGACGCCCGCACCCTCCCGGCTGGCACCCCTCGCATCAACATCGCGGTCTGGGAAAATTTCTTTTTGGGAAAGATTGAATAGACAAAGACGGGTTACATTGAAGTATAGGTGGAGAATTTTACGCTGAACTCCTGCCTTGGGGAGCTATCCAAAAATATCCTTTACCCTTTCGGACACACGCCGTTGGGCGGGCTTATTTTCGATACGGGTGGATTCCTGCAACATTTCCAGCAAACGCCGCTGCTCGCGGGTCATGTGGGTGGGAATGGCCACGTGGATGGTAATGTAGAGGTCGCCCTGGCCGCGGCCCTCGAGCGAGGGCAGGCCCATTCCGCGAATGCGGAAAACCGATCCGGGCTGAGTACCTTCGGGGATTCTCAGGCGCTCTTTGCCCTGCAAAGTGGGCGCGGAGATTTCCGTACCGAGCGCCGCCTGGGTGACGGAGATGGGGATGGTGCAATACAAGTCATTGCCGCGACGCTCGAAAAAGGCGTGTTCGCGAACTCTCAAGACCACGTAGAGATCGCCGGGGTGGCCACCTTGCGCTCCGGCTTCGCCTTCACCGCTCACGCGCAGTCGCATGCCGTCGTCTACGCCGGCCGGAATCTTAATGCCCAAAACTTTTTCCTGGCGCACGCGCCCTTCGCCATAGCAGGTTAGGCACGGTTCCTTGATCAATTCTCCCGTGCCACTGCATTGAGGGCAGGTCCGTGAGAGGGTGAAAAAACCTTGCTGCGTCCGGACCTGGCCACGTCCTCCACACCCCGGACACCGAACCGGTTCAGTTCCCTTCTTCGTTCCCCGGCCGGAGCATGAAGAGCAAACTTCGTGTCGGGGAAACTTGATTTTGGTGTCGAGCCCGCACGCCGCCTCTTCAAACGAGATCTCCAAATCGTAGCGCAAGTCGGCGCCCGGTTCGGAGTGCGGTTTGCGCCCGCCACGACGCCCGAAAGGATTGGCCATGCCAAAGAAATCGCCGAAGAGATCCTCGAAATCGGTAAATATGGTGGAAGAAAAATCAGGCGAAAATCCGCCCGAGCCGCTGACGCCGGCGTGCCCAAAGCGATCATAGGCAGCCCGCTTCTGCGGATCGGCGAGCACACTATATGCCTCGGTGATGGTTTTGAATTTCTCACCGGACTCCTGGGGATTGTCGGGGTTTCGATCGGGGTGGAACTGAAGCGCGAGTTTACGGTAGGCACTCTTGATTTCCTGCTCGCTGGCATTCCGCCCTACGCCCAGAACCGCGTAATAATCTCGTTTTTCAGCCATGAATTTATTGTCAGTTCAGAAATGTTGCAATATAGCGCTCATCTTTTTTTGGACGCCGAAGCCACTTTCACAATGGCGGGTCGCAGCAGCCGGTTTTTCAGCTTGTAGCCTCGTTGGAGTTCTTCCACCACTTCCTGATCCCGGTGTTCTTTGGATTCCACCGTTTCAACCGCCTGGTGCAGGTGGGGATCAAAGGTCTGCCCCGCCGCTTCTATCGGAGTCACCCCCGCGCGGCCCAGCACGGTCAACAATTCCTGGTGGATCAATTCGACGCCGTGGGCGAAGCTGTCCTCTACCTTGGGATCCCGATGTCGAAGTGCGCGCTCAAACCCATCCAGCACGGGCAACAGGGAACGGATCAAGTCGGTGTTGGCGTGTAGAAGAAAATCTTCCTTCTCGCGCTGCACCCGTTTGCGGAAGTTATCGAGTTCGGCCTGTTTACGCAGGAGGCGGTCATAAAGTTCGAGCTTTTCTGTCATCGCTTTTTGATAAGCGGCAGGCAGATCGCCCGGTAATGTGATCGCCGCGGCAGGACCGGGTTTCACCTCACTTCCGTCCTCGGCGCAGGTTCCCCCCGGGCTCCCAGTGGGACTAGCAGCCGTTTTAGGGGAGGCTTCCTCTTTCATTTCCTTTTCTTCATTCATAACTTCTGCCCATGCTCCCGCGTCACTCGCGCTGCACCTTTGTTCGCTGAAGTTCCTCCCGGCAGGCTGGGTAATTTCCGAGCGGCGGAGGGGCTTCCTGAATCTGTACGCCTCACCCCGCAGGTCCCTGTTAGTTGGAGTCGAGAAGTCGAGTGCAGGCGTGCGCCACATAGTTTACGGTTGGAATGGCCCGGTCATATTTCATCCGCCTCGGACCCACAACACCCAGCGCCCCCACCACCCGGTTCCGGTAGTAGTAAGGGGCCAGAATCAATGAGCATTCGTGCATTTCGCGAGAGAGGTTTTCCCTGCCAATCAGAATCTTCACACCGCGTCCGTGCGACTGCAGACAAGCGTTTAATATTTTGATCAGTTTTGCTTTTTCCTCCAGGGTTTCAAAAAGGTCCTTGATCTTTCGCCCGTCTTCAAACTCCGGCAGGTTCAAAATGTTGGCGGTACCGTCCACAAACAAGGGGCACGATTCTTCCCCCGCCAGCGCGCCCCACATCAGGAGTCGGGCCACATTTGAAATCATGCGGTCGCACAGTTCCTTCATTTCTTCCATGCGTTTGAAAATTTCCACCCTGATGGTGCCCAACGACCAACCCCGAAACTCTTTATTCATGTAGTCGGCGGTGCGGTCAAGCTCGGCTTGCGAGATTTTCTCCGTCAGGGGGATCACCCGGTTCTCGATCACATCGGGTTTGGAGACGATCACCGCCAGCACACGCTGGTCCGGCAACTTGACGAACTTCACATGCTCCAGCACCTTTTCTTCCAGGGTCGTGCCCAGCACCAGGCCCACGTTGTGCGAGATTTCTGACAAGAGGTGCGAAGTAATGGTCAACAACTGTTCGCGACCGCCATTTCCAGAGATCAGACTTTCGTCAATATATCTCTCCGTCGCCGGCTCCAGTCGCGCGGAACTCATCAGATGATCCACATAGAAACGATAAGCCTTATCCGTGGGCACGCGCCCGGCGGAAACGTGGGGCTGCTCGAGGAAGCCGCACCGCTCCAGTTCCGCCATGCAGCTTCGGATGGTGGCCGAACTTAAGGACTCGGGAACACGGTCCGAAAGCGCCTTGGATCCCACCGGTGCACCGCGCGAGATATACCGGCGTATGATGGCCACCAATACGTCGCGCTGCCTCTTTTCAAGTTCTTTTTGCACAGTCATCACGCTAAGTCTTCGGAATTCAAATTCTTAGACAGATCACTGAAATAATTATAATAGTCCCCCCATCGGCTGTCAACAATCCCTGATGAGCCCATCTCTTTTTTGATGCGGCTGAGTGCGCTTCGATACATCTGAATACCGATCCCAATCGGCTGAATTCCGTGGCGCCTCGGCGAATTTCTGGCCTTGAAACCCTGGTTGAAATTCCTTCATCTAATTATCGGTAAGGCAAAATGCTGATGGCTTCGTGGTTCGGGAGGGCATACGATGATTCCCGCATATCGAGCAATCACACTGGAAGCAGCCAATGCCATGTTCGTTTCCTTGGCAATGGGCTACATGGTTTTGGTTATTTTGGGCTATGCCACCGAGGGGTCGCATTATCAGTTCAGGCTGGACGCGCACCATCCGATTCTCACCCTAAAACGTTTGCTGGTCGGCTTGGGCGTCCGGTTAGTTGGCTGGACGCTTCGCGGGGCTCAGCTTCTCCTCGATCCCTTATTCGAAGCTTCGGCGGAGGTGGGTGATTGGTTTGCCGATCACACCAGCCCTGAAACTCGCTCGCGCATCCGGTCCCGCTTTATTTGACCCTTTTGGTCAACCCCAGCCTCACCAAAACAGAAAGCGGTTTTCCACCTCGCCACCGCGAGAAGCAGAGAACCGCTTTTACTGCCGAAAGCAAATACAGGCTTCAAATCGACTTCCGGGGTGCCCGCCTATGTGAGGTGGCCCCTGAATCTTCAAGGCTATTTGAAAGTCGTCGTAAGTTCCATATTCCCCCACGTGACCGAGAACTCACCGCCACCATTCTCTTTTTCCAAAGTGATCTCAACCATTTCGGAGGACTTCCCTTCTTTCTCTTCTTTCAGGGGCACTGAGACAAAGTCTTTGGCATCGTCATGAACCGTTCCCCACTGCCCGTGCTGTTTGTTGAAGACCAGGTTCCAGCTTCCATCTGCTGCTTTGCGCGCCCAGAGGCTGTATTCACCCTTAGGGACGGCCTTATCACCAAACATCAGGTCTCCATTGGTGGTAAACGTGGTGGATTTGTCCGCGCCCAACCGCCACACTTGCCCCGCTGGTAATTTTCCGAGCAAGTCTTCCATCTTCCTGCCCTTCAGAGCGGGCTTGCCATAATCAATCGTGATGTTCTTCCCATTCAAAGTCAGCTTGGCCGTTCCCCGCCCATTGGCTGCATATCCAGTCATACTGAGCGCTGCCAAAGCAACCGCGCCCAATATTGCCACGAACATTCGCTTCATAGTTCCTCCTCTAAGGAATCAGTCAGTTGTACCCAGGGTTGAAATTATAACCCTGAACTCATCTGTGGAGTTTGAATTTTATGCAACGCGAAATCAAAATCGACTTCCAACAGGATGCTGAAAACCCGAAATTGACATGCTGAGCGGAGCGTAACATCCCCGAACTTGTTTGAAAACAAATGCCGCGACCCTTCTCCCGTGAGTGCGGCATCGGGATGACTGGCATGAAAAGCCTCTTTCAGTAACCTGCTATTGCATCTTATCCCAGACAGGGCGAAAGCCACATCGGGCCGGCCAACGCCTAAACGCCGGCTTAGAACCGCGCCCAGTGTTGGCATCGACCGAGAAAGCTTCAAACAAAACCTTCGCCGCCAATTTGCGATTCAGCTTGGTGTCCTGCACGCAATAAGCCTTACCCATCCCGCTCGCGCCCCGGCGCGAAAGGATTTCCTATGGACCAAGCCTTGCGCCCATCAGGGCCGTCCTGGAATATCACGGGTTTATAGTCCAATCCAACAATTTTTCTGCTGTATTCGAGCTCACAGTCCTAATCCAAGGGCAAAAGGGGCGGTATTTCCTCTTCTTCTGCCGGGGAAAACGATTTATCTGCGGGCGGAGCAGGCACATGCTCCCGGTGAGTTATAATCAAGATGACGGCCGCTACCACCAACGCTGCGGCTGTTAGCGTCCGAGCGGTTACCGTTTCCCCGGCAACAGCCCAGCCCAGAAAAACAGCCACCACCGGATTCACGTAAGCGTAGGTGGAAACTCGCGCCGGCGTTGAATGGCTCAGCAGCCAATTGTAGGAAGTGAAGCCGAGCAGCGACCCAAAAGTAATCAGGTAAATAAGGCCGGCAACGGACCGGCGAGAGATTGCAGCAATTTCAAACCCGCTACTTTCACTGGTGACCAGTCCAAACAAAATAAGCAGCAGGCCGCCGCAAATCATTTCCATTGCCGCCGCCATCATGGTGGACTTGGGCAGTCCCACTTTGGGAGAGTAAATTGACCCCACCGTCCACGCCAGTGAACCAAAAAGAAGCGCCGCGGCGCCAATCCGGTCCACCCCACCGTGTCCGAGGATATCGTTTGGACCAATCAACAACCCGACGCCCGCCAGTCCCACCGCAAGTCCGGCGATCACTCGTTTACCCAAGCGGGCGCTACCATGCCTCGCTTTATATTGAGCGTGGGTAATTAACACCATCCAGAGTGGGACAGTGGAAACCAGCAGCGAGGCCATCCCCGAGGGAACGCGGAGTTCAGCCCAGTTCAGCGCCCCGTTGCTACCCAGAAATAACAGGGCGCCAACAATACCTGCGGCACGCCATTGGGCCTTGCTGGGACTGGCCACACCATGCCAGCGCATCCACCAGTAAAGCAGTGTCCCGGCAATGCTGAATCTTATTCCCGCCAGAAAAAACGGTGGAATGGTTTCCACGCCGATCCGGATGGCGAGATAGGTGGAGCCCCAGATAATATAGACCGCGGCGAAGGCAAGCAGCACCCTTTCTCTGGAAGGCCGCAAGATGGGGTTCTGTGCCGGCGCATTTGTCGTAGCGCTTGGGGTTTCCACGCGAGGCTTCCCTGCTTCGATGTTTGCTGTACTTGGTGGCGGCAAGGTTCTTCTCCCGCTTAATTTGGAACAGCGAGAGCTTACCACGTTCGGGCAGGTGACCTGGACGGCCACTTTGTGCGAGAGTTTAATAGTCCACTGCTGGGGGGCCTATCAAGAAAGTCGCCGAGCTAATTAATCTCACGCCATAAGCAGGCAGCTTTGTCATTCTGAGGCGCGAGTTCTCCTTGCGACGAAGAATCTCGCACTGCATTTGCACCTCAGTCATTCGCGTGCCAAGATGTCAAAGTCATGCCGGAGTTGCCGGACATCACAATTTATATCGAAGCCCTGGAAGCAAGGATTCTGGGGCGCCAACTCACCGGCATACGCCTGGGAAGTCCATTTCTGCTGCGCAGCGTCACTCCTCCACTCCAAGCTGTAAGCGGGAAAACGGTGCGGGAACTGCGGCGGCTGGGCAAACGGATTGCCCTGGGCCTGGACGAAGGTTATTGGCTGGTGTTGCACCTGATGATCGCCGGCCGCCTTCTCTGGGCCGCGCCAGCAGCGAAACTTCTGGCCCGGAGCGGTTTGGCCGCATTCGATTTTCCCCACGGCAGTCTGGTCTTGACGGAAGCGGGCTCAAAGAAAAGAGCCTCTCTCCACGTTGTGCAAGGTGAAACAGGACTTCAATTGTTGAATCCCGGAGGTCTGGAAGTTCTCGATAGCGATTGGAATGCCTTCGCGGCACGGCTGACGGCGGAGAACCACACGCTGAAACGCGCGCTGACCGATCCGCATCTTTTCAGCGGAATTGGCAATGCCTACTCGGATGAAATCCTTCATCGTGCCCAACTCTCACCTGCCGCCTTAACTCAGCGGTTGGATAAAAAGCAGATCGAAATTCTGTTCGCGGCGGCGCGCGCGACACTGCTGGAATGGACGGAAAAGTTAAGGCAGGAGGCGCGCGGAGATTTTCCGGAAAAGGTTACCGCCTTCCGCGCCGGGATGGCGGTTCACGGCAAATTTGGGCAGCCCTGCCCGCGCTGCGGCGCCAAGGTGCAGCGCATCCGATATGCCGACAATGAAACCAATTATTGTGCGCCCTGCCAGACCGGCGGCAGGCTGCTCGCGGATCGCAGTCTGTCACGACTTTTGAAACAAGATTGGCCGCGCACTTTGGATGAACTTGAGGCGCTTACCAGTAGGTCGAGTCCCCCGCGTTGAGGGTTCAATGCGATGACATGCGCGCCACACGCGCAAACGTCAATTTTTTGCTGTCGCCCTTTGCGAGAACCGCCAGATTGTTGATTTGAATGGCCAGCCGGATGAAAGAATCCGGCCGTCGTCCTGCCATCCGGGGGCAAGAATATCGCCAGTGAAGTTCAGTGGAATCCTTTCCATCTTTCCGTTTCGTAGGTCGAGGATGCCCGTGCCATAGAACCACGCATCGGGCGGGGTGATCGACAATAAAGCTCTCCCATCTTTCCCAATGGCGTTCGGGCTTAGCTCCACGGAAGTCAATCGGAATGGGCTTTGGAAGAGAATAGGTTTCATCTCTCCGCCGGAAAGCGGCACTCTTAAAAGTCGGATGCCTTCCTCTTCGTTGAGTTGCACGATCAGGTCCTTCCCATTCGGGTCGGGAGCGACAGCATCTCCTTTGGCAATTTCGTGCGCTTGACCGCCAGTCACCGGGATGGCCCAGACGCTCCGCGAGGCCACATAATAAAGCGTTTTTCCGTCGGGCGAAGCCGCGAGATCCGAAACGTGGCCGCCCGGAGCGCCCTCAATTCGCCTGACAATCCGTCCGTCGGCGGTGGAGGCCACGGCAATAATCGCGCGCTCCGACGGGCCCAGGAGAAATGCAACCTCATCCCGCCCAACCTTGCAGGCTGGCAATGAGGTTTCTTCCTTGGTAGCAATAAAGGGCGCTGCTTCACCCCCCGGCTTCGCGGCCAATAATCGCGACCGCCCTGCAACCGCGGAACTAAGGACTATCCTGCCGTCCTCCAATTGGAGCGGCGTGAACTGGTGGGAGGAAGCGTTCCCCGGACCCACCGGCACTTCTGGCGTTCCGCCTGGTGGGGAGAAGCGTAAAGCTTCGATGGGACGGTCTGCCTGGTCAAGGTAGATGTTGCCGTCCTTGTCGACGTCCATAAAATCGATTTGCATAGTCACCGTAAATAGAGTTTGGACGGGCCCTGTACCGCGTCGGGGAATGGATATGACGCGGTGAAGATCGCCTGCCGCCATTTGTACGAATACAGACTGATCATCAATCGACATGGCAATGGGGAATAGACTCAAAGACGAATTCAGTCGCAAGTCGAGTTGGGGAGCAAGTCGTCGCGTCTTTCCAGTGGTGAGATCGATGACGTAAAGATGAGGCGAAATGTCTGACTTATCCTGCTCAAGCGTACTCCCAAAGAAGACGGCCTCCTTCCCGTCGTGGAATGCCCGGTTGGGGGGGCAAAGGTCGGAGGTATTGGCAAAAAGGGCATCGAGCGCTTCAAGACGCCCATTCTCGGGCCAGAACCGATACAGTTGAAAATCCCGATTTTTGTTCACCTTCACTACTAGCAAGCTACCGTCGGGAAGAGCCTCCGGCCCCATGGCGTCTTCCAGGACCAGTCGTTCGTCGCCTCCGAAACGAGAAACGGTGTAGATGCCATGCGGAACTGAAAATAGCCGGTCGAAATAAATCTGGCTCCCGTCGGGCGACCAGTTCAGTTCCGTAATATACCCTCGCGAGCGATTTTTCGTAAGGACGGTCCAGTCCCCTGACTCTGTGTCCATCACGGCGACTTGGGTCAAATTGTCTATCATGGCCTGAAATGCCAGAGTGCGCCCGTCAGGTGAGATCCGGGATCCCATGGCCACCGTGGGCCCGCCGAGGCGCTCCCCTGACCATGACGAACTGACAATTTCCACCCTGCCTTTCAGCCACCAACCACTTATGAGGCCAATACCGAGCATCAAGCTCGACACAAGAACCACGGCAGCAACGAGTTTGCGCGAAGGAGACTGAGCTTGCACCTGCGAAATTTGAGCGGGTGATGCAGAAGCCGATTCCTCTGCCGTGGGATTCGCCAGGTATCCTTCAATGGCAATCCGCGCTTCGCCGATGGCTTGCAAGCGATGCCTGAGGTCTTTGGCCAGGCAACGCGAGAGCAGGGTGTGAATTGTGCGCGGGGTCGTTGCCGACAGGCGTTCGAAATTCGGAGCGTCCCTGATAACTGCCGCCAGCGTGTCCGAGATCGATTCACCTTTGAAAGTCTGCTGGCCCGTGAGCATTTCATAGAGGACACAACCGAACGCCCAGATGTCGGCGCGGCGGTCCACGGATTTACCCTTGGCCTGCTCGGGACTCATATACGCGGCGGTGCCCAGAATCACTCCCGCCTGAGTGGCGGCAATGCTCAAGGTCGGGCTGAAGTTTGGCGAGTTGGCCGGGTTCGAGATGGTGTCCTGAGGATCGAGCGCCTTGGCC
>DASYZE010000082.1:0-2475 GCA_035946625.1 Terriglobia bacterium
ATTGAGCGAGGCGAGCACCTGCGCCTCGCGCTGGAATCGCGCCATGCGCTGGGCATCGCTGGCAAAGGTCGCAGGCAAAACCTTCAGCGCCACATCGCGGCCGAGCTTCGTGTCGCGCGCGCGATATACCTCGCCCATCCCACCTGCGCCGAGCGGCGCGAGGATTTCGTATGGTCCGAGTTTCGTGCCGATGCTGAGACTCATTTCTTTTCAAGCGCCGCCGGCCAGTTCACCACCAGCGTGAGGGCCGCGTTCGATTGTTGTGCATCGTAAGCAACGATGAAACGCTGGCCGTCCGGCGTGACATCATATAAGTTAGCAGTGTAAAGGCCAAAATATGGCCTGATTGGAAAAAGCGCATGGACGGGGCCGACCTCAAAACTTGACCCATTTGCTTTCACTTCGGCAGCCATTATTTTGTCATCTAGGGGCGAAACATAGAAAAGCTCCCTGCCGTCTCGCCGCCACTGCGGGAACCAGCCGCCCTCGCTCGAGATCTGCCGCTTTCCCCCCGGACCCGGGAAGGGCGTGACATACACCTGGAACTTGCCCGATTCGCTCGAGGAGTAAGCCAGCCATTTGTCGTCGGGCGAAAAACGGGCCGTCGTCTGAGACGAAAAGGAGAGACCTTGAGTTTGTTGGGCTTGGTTCAATATGTATGGCTTGCGGTCACCGTGCAGCGGAAGGACCCAAATGTCCGCCCCGCTGCTTTCCCAGTCGATATAGAGAATAAACTTGCCATCTGGGGACCAATCCATGGGATATCTTTGGTCTGAACCCGGCTCGACTAGTTGTTCTTCGCTCCCCGAGCCGTCAGCAGCCTTCTCATAAATGCCAAATCCCCCGTTGCGAATGGAGGCGTAAGCGATGCGCCGGCCGTCGGGCGACCATATCTGCGACAAATTCGCGGTGGACGAACCGGAGCTGAAGGTTAAGCGAGTCTTCACGTCGCGCGCAATGTCGTAAAGCCAGATGTCGCCTGCGGGCGACTCAAGCTCAAAAGCGAGCTCTTTCCCGTCCGGCGAGATGTGCGGGTCGGAGTAACTGTCTGTACCAGGAACCGCCCCGACCTGTTTTCCACTGCGGTCAAGCCAAATGAGCTGCCGGCTCCCGGCGGCGCCGCCCTCTAAATAGGCGAGGACTCCGTTCTCGGAGGAGGAGAACTCGCCCTCGACGCGTGCTGCGACATCTTCTACTTGATCGGCGATAGGGAAGGCATCGCCGGCGAGCTCGAGCCGCTTTGTGTCGAAGGGCCGGGCCATTAGAGTGTTCTGACGCAGGAAAAGAATGTGACCCGAGGCGAAGATGGCATTCGAGTGACTATGAAAAAGAAATTTCGTTTCTTTGGAATCGAGCGATCCCACCATGATCGAGTTGGTGGGACTCTCCTCCGGCGTAAACGGATTTCCCGCCAGGTAGAGGAAGTGACGGCCGTCGGGGAGGAACCAGGGCCAGCGGTGTGTGGACTGATTCCTTGAGCGGTCCACGGTCGTTACCTGGGTGGCTGCACCACCAGCGGCGGAGACGCGAAAGAGGGATGTTCTGAAGGACGGTGAAAAGACAATTGTTCCTTCCCGATTCCATGTGCCGCCGCGTCCTCCCGGAGCATCGCAGAGGGTCAAGGGCGGGCCGCCAGAGACTTCGATTTTCTTCAATTTCCCGCCTGCAAAGAATCCTATGAAGCGGCTATCCGGCGACCAAAATGGAAGGACTGCGCCTTCGGTGCCAGCGAGAGGCTGAGCTTGCAAAGAGTCGAGAAAACGGACCCACAGGACGGATTCTCCATCCGGCAATGAGGCCACATAGGCCAAACGCAGGCCGTCGGGTGAAACGGCAAAACCAGCGGTTCCCCCGTTGAAGCTGGTGAAATTTGAATTTGGCGCTGGTTTGATGTACGCGCGAATGGCGGGGCGCGGGATCGGGGCGCGTGCCCAGTAGCCAATGGCAAAGAGGGCCGCGAAGATAGCAGACAGTATCATCCCAGCCCACGGCAGCGCGCGCCGCCAGGGCTGTAGCGGCGGTCTCTGACCGCCGACCGGCGATGGGGACATCGCCGTTACAGAAACTGCGCCGCTCAGCGTTTCCTCGATGGCGATGCGGGCGTCGCCGATTGCTTGCAGGCGCTGCTTGGGCTCCTTAATCAGGCAACGTTGCACAAGACGGCAAATCGGTGGCGGGGTCATTCCCGGAATTGCTTCCCAGTCCGGCTCAGCGCGGATCACGGCGGCCAGAACATCCGAAACCGATTCGCCTTGGAATGACCGCATGCCAGTCAGCATTTCATAAAGCACGCAACCGAAGGCCCAAATGTCGGCGCGGCGGTCCACGGATTTCCCCTTGGCCTGCTCGGGACTCATATACGCGGCGGTGCCCAGAATCACTCCCGCCTGAGTGGCGGCAATGCTCAAGGTCGGGCTGAAGTTTGGCGAGTTGGCCGGGTTCGAGATGGTGTCCTGAGGATCGAGCGCCTTGGCC
>DASYZE010000083.1:0-56962 GCA_035946625.1 Terriglobia bacterium
CATTCACGCTGTGCTCGTACTCCACCACGGTGTCATTGGGCCACAGGGCTTTCTGAATTTCCTCGCGGGTAATGATCTCGCCCGGGCGCTCGAGCAGCATGGCGAGGATGCGAAACGGCTGGTCGCGCAAATGAATCTTCATTCCGGACTTGCGCAGCTCCCCCGAGTTGCGATCCAGCTCAAACGCGCC
Source organism: Terriglobia bacterium (assembly GCA_035946625.1). Classification (GTDB taxonomy): domain Bacteria; phylum Acidobacteriota; class Terriglobia; order UBA7540; family UBA7540; genus DASYXZ01. The sequence continues at coordinate 191 of DASYZE010000083.1, forward strand.
AAAGCGAATGACGCCTGCCACTTTTTGAATTTCCATCTTTACTTTCCAGTCGCCATCTTTTCGCGCGAAATGAGCTTCGGCGGCCACGATTTCGCTGGGGTCCGGCATAGCGTCCGTCCTGGGCGGCTCCAGGAAGCTTCCTGCCTTTTCCTGGGCGAGAAGCAAGGACTCGACTTCTCCCCGCAGTTCCGGATCGCTTGCACAGTTCTGGTCCAGGAAAGCCGCGCGGTAGGTGGAGGGGAGCTCCAGGGCTGAATTCAGAACCGTTTTGATCCGTTGCCAGCGTTCAGGCGTCACGGCCGGCCTCCGTCTGGAGTTCCCGGTAAAGCCAGGCTCTGGCCATGGTCCACTCCCGCTTCACTGTTGTGGGCGACACTCCCAACACCCCCGCGGTCTCCCTGATGGACAGGCCGCCAAAAAATCGCAGTTCCACAACCCGGGACTGCTGCGGATCGAGTCCACTCAAACTGGTTAAAGCCTCGTCGAGGCGGAGCAGATTCAGGTTTAATTCCTTCGGCAATTCCATCGCCGCGTCAAGGCTCAGCTTGATCGCGCCAGCCCCCCGCTTGACCGCGTGGTGGCCCCGGGCGTGGTCCACGAGAATTCGACGCATGAGTTGAGCCGCAACCGCAAAGAAATGCGCCCGACTTTTCCAGTGCGCATTTTTCTGTTCCGCCAAACGAAGGTATGCTTCGTGAACCAGCGCCGCGCTTTGCAGGGTATGGTCGGGACGCTCGCGCCGGAGATGACTGCGCGCGAGGCGGCGAAGCTCCGAGTAAACGACAGGCATCAGCTCGGCCAAAGCTGTTTGATCGCCTTGGCTCCACTTGACCAGCAACTGGGTAATTTGTTCCGGGGAAGCCCAAGCCATGCTCACCTCCTGGCTGCCACTTTGGCGTCAGGAGAACTGTGTGAACCATAGCAAGCCTTAACGACAAAGTAAAGGCTCAATTGATGCGCCGCAAAGGGCTTGCGCTCATTAGGTGAAATCTTGAAAGTCAGTCGTTAAGTTAAACAGAACGTCCCAAGTACTTGGCTCCGCTTCCATTGGCTGGAAAAAATCAGGCTCAAAAGAAAATAGTCCGCGGCATGGTCCTTTTGGGAAGCAATTCACGCGATACAAGGCGAGGGCAGGAGAACGATCCAACCCCCCACGCGATGGAAAATGGTCAGAAGCCATCATCCACCGCGAAACTAAACTTGGAGGCAACCCATGAACGCGTATCGAAAATTTGCACCCCTTTTCGTCGTTGCGCTGGCCGCGGCGGTTCTCAGCGTGGGATCGTCGTTCACACAGGTGAGCGCGCCTGAAAGCACTCAGGTGGGCGAAATTTATGAACTGCAAGCTGCTTTCCACCGGGCCAAGTCAACCCAGGACATCGACTTGATGATGTCACTATGGGCGCCCGATGGCATATTGAATGTTCAAGGAGATCCGAATTCGCCCTACATTGGCTCGGACCGACTGAGAGCTTTCTGGCTGAGTTCGGGCTCCTTTACGCACCGGCGGTTTTCGCTGGTTCCGTCCTTCAAGACCCAGATCAATGTTCAGGGCGACCAAGCCGGGCTTTACTTCGAATGTCATGACGTAGGTGACTACGACCTGGCTAGCCGCTCCATAGTGGCTGATTTGTTCCTGGCTGGCACCGTGCGCAACGTGGACGGCAAGTGGGTCTTCTCGGACATGACGGCAGGCAAGGCCGCACCACTCTCGGTGGACCATTATTACTTCCCGTAACCCGGCGTGCTGCGAAACGAGAGCCTGGGGCGCGCAAACGCTGGTCGCACCAGGCCCGGAACTGATCCAACGCGTGCCGGTTGAAGTGGCGGGTCTGTAAGGCTAATCGGCCCTTGCCCTCCTGCGGGGGCAGTGAATACGCTTGATGACTTGCGTGCGGGCGATTCGTGAATCGCCCCTGCGCGTTGGAATCACGCGATTCATTCCCCGTGCTATGCAAACGCCTCGGACAAAACCTTCAACGCGACGTCCCTACCAAATTCGTTTCCCGCACGGTAGATTTTTCCAGGCCCAACCGCGGAGGGCGGCGTAATCGAAAAAAAGGCAGGCGCAAAGAGAATGAGCCTGCCTTTACTTTAATCCTTAGAACAACTGGCGATGGGCGTCAGTCGCGGCGGCGGAGCACCGGAGGCGTATCGCTCGAGTCTTTGCCTTTGGTGCCGGCGGGTTGTTTACTCGCAGTCTCGGTGCCGTCACGCTTTTTGAGCGTCGGCCCTTCCTGCTGCTTATTCTTCTTCCGGTTGCTGATCATGGTGTTTAATCGAGCCTTGATGTCGTCGAACTCGGAGGTGGAAACCAGGTATTGGTCGCGTTTCGGGAAAGCCTTCATTTCCTGATCGAGGAGCAGCATCCGGTCAGGCGTGGGCGGATGGTCCAGGAAAATCTTGGGTACGCTTCCGGGCGAACGCCGCTCCTCGTCCAAAACCTTGGAGAAAATCGTGACGTACGCATACGGATCATAGCCCGCTTTAAACATATACTGCAATCCGTAATAATCCGCTTCCGCCTCGTCGTTGCGGCTGAACTTCAGGAACATCAGCGGCACGCCATTCATGTAAGCTTCCATGACCCCGTAATACACCCCGTAGCCCATGGGCACGAACAAGAGTGGAAGCATGGCGTATTGCGCGATGGTTTGTTTCGTCATTTGCGATGCCCAGTGCCGACAAGCCACGTGTGCGATTTCGTGACCCATGACACCGGCAATCTGCGACTCCTCGTCGGCGGTCTGAAGCAACCCGGAGTTTACATAGAGGAAACCTCCCGGCAAGGCGAAGGCGTTGATGCCCGGTGCGTCAATCACTTTGACGGTCAGAGGAATCGTCAAATCCGAATTCCGGGCAAGGTTTTGTGCGACGCGGTTCACATATTCGTTAATGACAGGGTCGGTGATGAGCTTGGCCGTTTTATCGATCTCCATGGAATACTGCTTGCCCATGGCGATTTCTTTTTCCTGGGAAATCATGGCGCGATGCGCCACGCGACGATTTCCAATGTCGTCCGGATTCTTTTTCTTGTCATCGGCATAGCCGAAGCCGGCAGTTCCCGCCACCATCAGCATTAGTCCGAGTGCCGTTAGACGCGATAGTTTCATGGATTTGCTCCTCAGGCCCTGTTGATTCACCCACGCTTCTTGGATGCCTGCGGCGGGGTGAGGGATTGTCGCTCCGCCCATCCACCCAAGTCTTATAGGGTAGTCTACTCTTCATTTAGTTGGATTGGAAGAGGAGTTGGGGGGTTGTATCACTGTGACGGCGATTCCCGCCCTTCGCCCGGGGGAGGGGCGCGCGCCTATTGACTCTGAGGTTGGGGACGGTTAAATTAATTGCATTCGTCTTCCCCGGGAATTTGGGGCCGGTCGAGTGTCATCAACAGAGGGCGTGGCAGAGTCCACTATCAAGGAGCGTGAGCCTGTGGCTGTTTCAAGCATTTTATTGGGGCAATTGTGGAAGCTGAACGAAACGGGAGACACGTGGCTGGTCACCAAATTATATTCGGAAGCCTTTTCTTCCTACGCCATGCTCAGGAAAGTGGGCGGAGCGGACGGGGATGTCCGCCGCGTTAAAGTCGACAAATCTCAGGAAGGCGTTACGCTCCCGGGCTACACATTTGCCCAGGAAGCTGACGCTTTCTAATATTTCAAAGGACCGCAGCATAAAATTTCCTGGCCCGTGTGAAGGATGTGCGGGCAGGTGATCGAATGGCGTCCCGGTGCTAAACCCCGCAGGCCGCGGCCGCTGAACGTAACCTTCCCATGGTCACAACTTTTCTGGAATTCCTGGGTTGGATCATAATTTCCCTGATCTCCAAACTGGGATATGCCGGCATTGTGTTGCTGATGGGGATAGAGTCCGCCTGCATTCCCTTGCCTTCCGAAGTGATCATGCCATTTTCCGGATACCTGGTATCCACGGGCCGCTTTCAAATGGTCTGGGTGGCGCTGGCCGGAGCGCTCGGATGCAATCTGGGCTCTATGGCGGCTTATTACGCGGGCGCTTGGGGAGGGCGGCCGCTGGCGGAGAAGTATGGGCGCGTGGTTCTGGTTTCCAGGCACGACCTTGAGCTGGCGGACCGGTTTTTCGCCCGTTACGGAGATGGGGCTGTTTTCTTGGCGCGACTTTTGCCGGTGGTTCGCACCTTCGTTGCTCTGCCCGCCGGGATCGCACGCATGAATTTTCTGCGCTTTAATATTTACACTTTTCTGGGTTCGCTGCCGTGGTGCTGGGCGCTGGCCTACGTGGGGTACAAGCTCGGACCCAACTGGCCCATCCTCCGCCAATATTTCCACCGGTTCGATGCCGTGATTGGCGTCGTGATTCTGACCGGATTGGTTTGGTTTGTCTACAGCCACTGGAAGGGCCGATTGCGAAGCGCGTAGGGTCGTGCCTTGCAAGAGGCTGTCAATCCTGCGGCTTGGGATGCCGTCGGAGCGCCGGGCTTTAGCCGGCAGGGCGCGTCCCAGGGCGGTTGTACCAAAGGTTTGTCACTTCGAGCCGGAAGTTTTCGCGAGGTCAGCGCGAATCTGCTTTGCCCGCGCTACCATTTTATCCGCCTCCTGCCCGCGGTTGGTTTTGCGCATAAGCGCCGCATAATTCTCCAGGCACTGGGCCGCCTCAATGCTGTTGGGGCCCTCGCCTTTTTCCACGATTTCCATTGCGCGCTTATAGAGCACGTCGGCCTGCGAGTATTTTCCCTCCGCATAATACAGGGCGGCCAGATTGTTAAGCACGGAGGCGAGATTGGGGTCATTCAGCCCCAGCGCCTTCTCCCAAATCCGCATCGCGCGCCGATACGTGACTTCCGCTTGCGCGCGTTTGCCCTCGGCGTCATAGACCAAGCCGAGGCTGTTCAAGACCTGGGCTACATCGGGATGGTTGGGCCCGGCGGCTTTCTCCGTGATGGCGAGCGAGCGCAGCAGAAGCGGCTCAGCCCTGGCGTATTGCCGGGTGGTGTAGTAAAGGTCAGCCAGATTATTCAGGATGGGTGTGGAGTAAGGCGCGCTCTTGCCCATCGCTTTTTCAACCATGGAGAGTGCCTGGAGGTAAAGCCCCTCCGCCTCCGCGTGCTTGCCTTGCGCCTCGTAAAGCGAGGCCAGGTTGTTCAGGCTTTGGGCGACGACGGGGTGCTCCGGCCCTAAAGTATCCTGGCGGATGGAAAGGGCGCGCCGATAGAGGCGCTCGGCATCATCATATTTGCCCTGGGCGCGATAAATCTCCGCCAGGCCATTGAGGTCTGGCGTAACTGCCAGATCGTTGGGATCGCCCATCTTTTCGAGTATGGCCAGGGAGTGCTGATAGGTCTGCTCGGCTTTGATGGATTTTTTTTCCGCGCTATAAAGATCGGCGAGCTTGGTATAGCCCTTGGCCACGATCAGATTATTCGGGCCCAGCGTCCTCTCCCAAATCTGCAAGGCGCGCAGGTAGACAGGCTCGGCCGGTTCGTACTTGCCCTCTTTTTCGTATACGTCACCGAGTCTGAAAAGCGTTTGGACCAGGCGCTGGTCGTTCCGGTTTTCTGTATCCGCCTGTTGAAGGGCGCCGAGCAGATTTTTTTCCGCTTCGCCGAGGTTGCCCAGTTTTTCGGCCTTGGTAGCCGCGTCCATGAGAGCTTTCCACTGCCGGGCCGGGACGGGCACTTCTTTTTGCGCGGCGGGAACCGATGAAGCAAGCGCCCCCGCAAGTATCGCCACGCACACAGTTTTGCCGGAAAGCAATGGATTCCCTCCCCAGGAAATCAGATCGACTTCACGGGCATAGCCACGATGTCATTCACCGCTGCCACCTCGCGTGTGACAAAAGGCTCGCCGTAGCGAACCCCGATCATCAATCCAAAATGCCGGGCCAGTCCGCCCACGCGCCCGTGCAAATCCTCGCGGGCGGGGAAAAGATTTTGAATGTCTTTGCGCTGGGAGAATTGCGAGGTGTAGGCCAGCACGGCCTTCAGTTTGCGATCGTACTGCGCGGTGATGTCCACCACAAACGTGGGGCGAAGGGCAGGCACGTACATGCTGGCATAGATGATCTTGTGCGGTCGGTGCGGTTTGCCTTGCAGCTGCAGCTTGGCCAGACCCGCCAGAAAGCAAGCCTCATATCCGATTCGGCCGGTAATGTAATGGTCGGGATGCCGGCCCTCCCAATACGGGAGAATCACGGTGCGTGGCCGAAGCTCGCGGATTTTTTGGGCTAACATCAACTTGTACTTTCGCGAGTCCTCAAGCCCAGCGTCCGGCAGCCCGAGATTTTCGCGGTAGGCGATGCCCATCACCTTCGACGCCCGCGCCGATTCTTTCGATCGCAAGGGTGCGCTGCCGCGCGTGCCGGACTCGCCCGCGGTCAGGTCCAGCAAGCCCACTTTGTAGCCCGCACTGACCATCTTGATCACCGTGCCGCCACAGGTGAGCTCTGTGTCGTCGGGATGCGCAGTGATGGATAACACGTCAAGATGCATTTTCGGTTTGTCTCTCCCGTGACAGCAGCTTGTCCATCCGCCTTAGGAATTCTTTTTCATCCAGATGAAATTTGAATGCCTTGCGCCCGTTGATGAAGACCACGGGAACCTCTTCCTTGAATTGCTCGAAGGCCTCCGAGTCTTCCAGAATATTCACCTCGCGCCAATCGAATGGAATGGTTTTGCGCAATCTCGCCAGCTGCGCCTTGACTTCATCGCAAAGGCAACACTCGGGTTTGGAATAAACCACAATTTCGACCATCGACCCGTGTAGAGATTCTAGGTGATGCTAGCCAGAGCGTCAAGGAAAGGCGATTCATGTATTTCGAATCAAGTGTTGATGATAGCCCCCTGAGGAATCCTTAAGGCCGCTCTTGGGCGCCGCGGTAAATGTGCAGAATCTCGATGGTTTGCTCTTTCACGCGGTACACCGCAATGTAGGGCAAGGGCGTGTACACCAGTTCGCGCGTTCCTTCCTCGCGCCCCACGCGGCCGCGAAGGGGCGATGTTTTCAATGAACGAATGGTCTCATAAAGCTTGACCACGGTGGGCTGTGCGAAACTGGGATGCCGTTTCGTGAGGTAATTCTTGATCTGCTCCGGGTCTGCTGCAGCGGCCGGCGTCCAGCGGATGTGCATCATTGTTTGAACATCCGCTCCAAGCGCGCGTCCATTTCTTCTTCTTCGATGAACTCACCACGATCAGCTTGATCGATACTCTTCCGCACGGCGGCACGAAAGCGGGCGTCCTCTTCGAGCAGGCGCAATGCGGCATCCTTCACTAGTTGCTCTGCGTCCGTGCCAGTCTGGGTGGCGATTTGCGAAACCTGCGCTTCCTGTTCAGGCGTCAAATGTATTTCCATGATTCGAAGTCTAAGTTAGCCCCTCCCTGTCAACTGGGGCGCTGATCTTGTCGAAGAAGAGCGGTTTGGTAGTGACGAAATTACTGTGGCAAATTCAAGGGATGGTTCCACGCTCGTTGGCAGATTTCGCTCAAGAAAGGACGCGTTCCTCGTGGAGCCACAATCAACTCACCCTGCCGGACGTCAGCCGCTCGACAGCCGTGTCATATATGGCGCGAATTCCTTTGGCTAGTTCGCGAACCTTCGACACCTCCTCATGCGTCATGAAATCGCCCAACAATTCAAGCTTGTCCACAACCGGGCGGAGGATGCTGACAATGTCGTCATTTTCCATTGAGGTTTCCTTGGACCGCGCGTGAATTCTGTTCCCAATGTCATTTTAAGCCAATAAACAGCAACTACCAAGATCGTGCGGGCTGGGCGGGCAATTGTCCCTACCAAATTCTGCCTGAGCGTGATATCAATTTTGAGGCTATGGATCACAAACCTTTAACCAATCAAGTGGCGTTAGTCACCGGCGCTGGGCGCAGAATCGGCCGCGTGATTTCGCTCGCCCTGGCGCGCGCGGGGGCGAGCGTGGGGGTGAATTACAATCAGTCGCGCCGTGACGCGCTAGCCACTGTAAAGGAAATCGAACGGCTCGGTGTGGAGTCAATGGCAGTCCGGGCTGATGTGGCCAAGCCCGCCGACGTCAAGGCGATGTTTCGCGCCGTCGAAAAACGATTCAAACGCCTCGATATTCTGGTGAACAATGCGGGCATTTTCTTTCCCGTGCGTTGGGAAGATTTGCGCGAAAAGGATTGGGACCGGATACTCGGCACCAATTTGAAGGGGCCGTTTTTCTGCGCTCAAGCCGCGGCGCGAATCATGGAGAGGCAAAAGCGGGGGAGCATCATCAATATCTCGTCGCTCGGCGGGCTTCAGGCATGGCCGAAGTATATGCACTACTGCTCATCCAAAGCCGGCCTGATCATGCTCACCCGCTGCCTGGCCAAGGCGCTGGCGCCCAACATTTCCGTGAACAGCGTGGCTCCAGGCACGATTCTATTTCCCGGGGAGAGGCGGGGCCCGGAAATGGAGAATATCATTCGAGCTACACCGCTCAAAAAGGCCGGCCGCCCTGAGGATATCGCGGAAATGGTGCTCTACCTCGCGACGCACGGAGAGTTCATTACCGGGCAAGTTTTTGTGGTGGATGGCGGGAAGTCAATTCCCTGAAAACCTGCACGGCATGCGCTCGGGTCAGCGTTGCGCCCGCTTCACCCGGGATTATTCAAGGAACACTGCCTTCAGAGCTTTTCACGCCGAGCAAGAAAAGATTTAACACAGAGAACGCGGAGGAAAGAGATACAACGTAGAGAACACGAAGAGAGCATCTCACACCAAGATCATACGAAGAGCATGCAACGTCGTGCTGAGTCTCTGTGCCCCCTGTGCTGATTTTCCCTGTGCCCTCTGTGTTTAAAGTCCTTTTCGCTCGGTACTATTCCCTTCCAAGATCATTAAGAAGTTCCCGCAATCGCGCCAACGAAACACTCGCGCGGCCAAAGCGGAAGGCGTTGTAGAGGCGGGTGAATTCCTCAACTCCGGCGCTCAACTGCGAGCCCACAAAAGAGAGTGCGAATTCCCGCGGGGTCTGGGAAGGCGATTTCTTGTAACCGCGTTTCCTGAGGATATTCAGAAAGCGCTGATAGGTGAGCGCCGCCTCGCGCGGGCCGAGGGCCAATTCACCCTGGTGAAACTTCCAGGCCCACAAGAAACGCAATTCGGCCACCGAAACGTTTCTGCCCTCGGCGATGAGCGCCGCCAAAATGGCCACCATTAGAACGAAAACGAGAACTTTGTGCGACATCAGCCAGCCTTCCATAATGTAGGCCAGGCGGATGCTGTTGAGTTCGAGATAACGGACACGATGCTGAAATGCCTGTTGCAGTTGCCGCGATTGCTGCTCGGCGCTGCGCGCCAGTTCCACCTGATGCCCGAAATCGTAGTCGATGACCCATTCCCCCCAGAACAGGTTGGCCGCGTCAATGTAATCATCCAGGGCGCCCCATCCGCCACCGACAACGGCGTTAGGATCGGAGGGCGTAGGGTCAAATGGGACCCAGCCGTATTGGGGAAAATAAATCTCCACCCAACTGTGCGCGTCGCGGGCGCGAACCACAAAGTCACCGCCTAGTTGATTGAATGAGCCGGTCTGAAAACCGTTGACCATCCGCGAAGGTATGCCGAGGGTTCGGACCATCAAGGCCATGGCGGCGGCGAAATACTCGCAATAACCCGTTTTGGAGGTGAATAAAAAGCTGCCTACCGGGTCCTTGGGTTCGATGGAGGGCGGGTTCAGCGAGTAGGCGAAATTATTGCGAAGATAAGACTGAATTGCGGTGGCACGGTCGTAATTGTTGCTCGCCGAGCCATTGACCTTTTTGGCGAGGCTGGCGATGCGCGGATCAATTTGGTCCGGAAGCTGGAGGTAAATCAGGCGGATATCCCGGGGAAGGACCGTGGACGCGGCGCGAAGTTCGGCCGGCGAGGGCGGCGTGGTATCGGAAACCATGTCGTAGCCAAAAGGGGCGTATCCGTGCCCGGGATTGCGCAGGGATTGGGTTTCGTCGTAGGTGATGAAGCGGAGGCGCCCACTCAGCTCGTTGGGGAAATAGGCGGCGAAAATAACATCGGTGGTCAGAGCGGACAACAAGACCCGGTATTGCAAGGGGTGGCGGACCTTGTTACGCCAAGCGGGAGGGTTGGGGAGCAGAAAATGCGACAGAAATCCGGGCGCGATGGAAACCGGCCGGAGCAGGGTTTGCGCCGTATTGTCGTTGAACCAGTGGGTGCCGTCAAAGCTGGTAAGAGCGACGCCGCGCCATTTTATTCCCTGGAACCGCCGTGGGTCGCTGCGGGGGACGACTCGCATCACCACGCTGTTCGATTGCAGAATTTTTCGCATGTCGCCGAGGTTCACACTCTCGGAAAAGCCGGTGATGTTTTGTCGGTCGGCGCCCAGGGCGGTGAAGTAGCCGGTGCGGTACCGGGGGATCACAAAAAACAGAACGGAAGACAACCCCACGATGCCCAGCGCCAAACCCATCGTGGCGGAGAACAGGGCCTTCTCAATGGCGGTCCGGTTTTGCGCTGAACTGGCATAAGGGCCCTGGGCGGGGCGGGTGGCAAATTCGGCCGCGCGTTTGATTTCGTAACTGATGAAAGTAGAAATGGAAAACAAAACATAAAATCCGAAACAGGCCAGGTAGGTGGTGCCCACCGTCAGAATGGCGCTGGACAACATCATCATAAAGGAGAGGGTGACCAGGTATCCGTAGTCGCGGTAGGTGCGGGCGGAAAACACTTTGATGACGGTGGCAAAAAGCACCAGATGGACGGTGGCGGCTAACAGGTGATCTAAAATCGTGGGTCCTGCGTCGGCGGAGAAAATCAGGAAGTCGAGCCCGTAAAAGAAAATATAAAGAATGGCAATGCGCGAAACCGTGCGGGGCGACAAGGAGTAATCCGCCTCGCGGACATAACTCCAAAACTTCAACAAGAGCGCGCAGAAAATCAAAATCATGGAGGGGAAATCAAGTTTCCCCGTGGTGGCCACCGTAACAAAGCTGGTGCCCAGCATGAGCAAGAGAGAAATCTCAAAGTAGCGCTGCACACTGATGTGGGCCTGCCCCGGCACCGTCTGGTGCGAGGCCAGCTTATTGGCGAGATCGGAGGGCTCCGCCTGGGTGTTGGTGGCCATCGTTTTCGTCACCGGCATCTGGATCCATTGTAATGCAGATTTCGGCTATAGGGCAGGAGAAGAAGCCCAGGCTGGGGAAGGGAAATACGTGCTGGTCCACCCATCGGCGCTTGGGGCTTGCCGGCGCCAAGCTGATTATTCAGTCGGTCTAACCGCGTTGTGTTTTCGAAGTAAAGGCGCTCACGTCAGTTCAGTTAGCCTTGCCGATATCTTGCGCGCCAACTGGGAAATCGCGGAGCGACCCAGACGGGCAGCGGGAAACCACTTGAACCCGGTCCTGGGAATCGGAGTGCGCAGGGTGACGGAATAGAGGTGTACTCGAATAGAGCGATGGGTAATGGTGTGGCGGACCTCTGCGAGGCACGGGCCGAATTCCAGGGGCTGCGGAATCATTCCGCTGAGTTTCGCTGCCAGATTGCGTTGCGCCTGGGGGCGCGTGCCTCCCAACGCGGCGGGAAAATTCCATAGATCCATCAACAGGCCGTCGTCGAGTCCTCGAACCAGCGCGACTTGCTTTCCGCGCCGAATGATGGCCGCGGCAAGGTAATGGAATTCGGTGGCGCGCCGCGGGCGTGGGGCGGGGAACGCTTCCGGCATTTTGCGGCGAAACCCTTCGCACCATTTCCGGCAGGGACAAACCGTGCATCGGGGCGCGCGCGGCAGGCACACGGTCTGGCCCAACTCCATCAGGGCCTGGTTGAAATCGCCGGGACTCCTCCGCGAAAGAATTTGTTGAAGCTCCAACTGAACGGCCGAGCGAAACCGTAATTGATGGATGTTTCCTTTCAAAGCTTCCAGCCGCGCCACCACGCGTGCGACGTTGCCATCCATGACGGCGAAGGGCTGCTGGTAGGCGATGCTCAGGATCGCCCGCGCAGTGTAATCGCCGATTCCGGGGAGCGAACGAATCTGGTGATAATCGGCCGGAATACGGCCTTTAAATTTGCTGACTACCACGCGCGCGGCGGCGTGAAGATTCCGGGCGCGGCGGTAATATCCCAAGCCAGACCACAGCTCGAATACGCGCTCCAGTTTTGCCTTCGCCAAACTTTGCAGAGTAGGGAAGGCGCGAAGGAAGCGAAGGTAAAAAGGGATGACGGTTGCCACCTGGGTCTGTTGGAGCATGACCTCCGAAACCCAGACAGCATACGGCGAGAGGTTTTTTCGCCAGGGCAGTGGACGCGCGCAACGCCGGTACCAGGCCAGAAGCGCGCGCCGAAGCCTTAGATGTTGTTTTGATGGCCGGAGCCGGTGCGAATCAGAGTGACTCAAGAAAGCATGCTTCCCCAACCCAGCACTAACTACTCTTTGCCAGCGATCACGGTCGAAGCGCGGCGCGGCAGATTGCTGAAAGGCGCGACCAAGATCACCCCCGGTAGCGCCGGTCCCACCACTGCGGGGCGGGAACCTTGATCTCAGTCATCAGCCATCAAGCCTGTCGCCCTCCAGGGCGGCTCTACTGGCCGCCCATTAATTATTCCACATCCAAGTCCGTGCTCCGCACGGGTGATACTTTCTGGTTGGAATCGCGCGCCTGGACTTCCACGCGATATTCTCCGGGTTTGATCTGGTCCATTTCCAGAAAACTGCCCACCGCGATTACGGGATCGCCCGCTTTGACGTCCTGGTTCACCAGCAGGGTGGGGGAGGTATAGGCGGTTTGGCCGGTCTTCCGGTCAACCACCTTGTAACTGAAGCCCACGTGAGGCCAGCCTTCGATGATGGGCGCCGGTTCATAGATTTCGATGTACATCGCTACTCTTTTGCTCCGCTCGAAATGGTTGTTGGATGAAGGAACTATTTGAATGCCGTGGACGATCAAAGGCGTTTTGCCCTCCAGCATGGCCGCATCCAGGTCTGCTGATACCTGGGCCACCGGTTGAAGCGTGTCACTGAGAACCAGGCCGCTGAGAGCGAACTGTTTGCCATCATAGGGATCAATGGCCAGGGGCATTTCGTATTTTCCGTACGTCTGTGCGCCGGAGCTTAGCACTACTTTCAAGTTGTATTTGCCGGGAGCGATCTCAAATGAGTTTTGATATTTAAAGTTGGTCTTGGAGAATTCCTTTTTCTCCTGTTTATCCAGGTCGAGTTTATCCACGTCGCTGAAGCGAGCGCCCACTGTTCCGTCTTCACGGTAGGCGATGCCGAGTACATTAACGTCGGAATGGAAATGGCCCTTTTCCTTTTGGAAGGACAGGCTTTCACCGGGTACCTGGAGGGACATATCCACGCGCGCCGTATTCGGCCCAGTGAAGAAATAGGGAGCCTCGAGAGTGACAGGAATACTCCCGGCCGACGGGTTGGCCGCCATCTGCTCCAGGGTTTTGCCCTCCTCTTTTCCGGCGAGGGGGTCGTCGCCGGGCACGTCGCAATATCCGGTGCGGTAGCGGGGTTCAGCTCCGCCGCGGTCGACGTGCACCCGGATCGAATGGCACGCTCCTTCCACCAACTTTGCTGAAGGGGTGTAGCCCAGCACGTAGTATTCGTTCAGTTCGCTGGCGATTCTTTCCAAGCCACCCGCCAGATCGTTGGTGTTAAAGATAGGAAATCCGCCGGTGCCCTGGGCCAGCGCGTAGAGCACGTCCTGATTCACCGCAACGCTGGGCGGAAATTGGGGTAAAAGCATGCAGGGTTGATTCATGGGATTGTTTCCAAAGCGATTGGCGGGGCCAAACGTGTTTGAGCCTCCACCTCCCCCGCGCGTGCCGTTGGCGCCGGTGGTTGTGCCCCCGGCTCCCCGCCCCGCTCCGCCAGCACCTCCTGTGCCCCCGCCTCTGCCGCCACCGGCGCCAGCGCCACCACCACCGCGAGCACCGCCTCCTCCGGCACCACCTCCAGCGGCTCCGCCTCCACCGCCACGAACGCCCCCGCCCGCTCCCCCCCCGCCGCCACCGGCAGGGCTTCCGCCGCCACCCGTCGGTCTTTGGGGCCCGGGCTCACCTGGGAAAGACAAATACGCCAATTCACTTTGGGTATGGGGATACACTGGCCCTTGTCCGATTGGGCCTGGCATGGATTGCGGGCAATTGGAATTCTGGAGGGTTGGAGCATTGGGAGTCATGATCGATGGGCCGGACGGCGCAGGCGCCATCAGCCCTCTGACATCCAGCGAGTAGATGGCGACGTTGGCTTTGTTGCAAGCATCCACCGTAGCTTGTAGTTCGGCTCGAGTCTCGACGGTCAGCGGAAAACCCGCCGAGAAAAGAATTACCGTCTTACGCCCGGGAATGGGCTGCAAATTCCTGGCTAACCCGCGCAGGGCCATTAACATTGTATGCTGGCCGAATTCCGCCATAGCGGTGGGAATGGCCGGCAAGCCGGCCGAGGCAACCTGCGTCGTATCCTGGTCGTTGGGATTCACCGCGGAAAACTTGACATTGCCCACCACTTGCTTCAATTTGTCCGCGCTGGCGGTAAAGTTTTGCGCGATGTGCAGTGTGCCACCGAAGTCCACAATCGCCATCAGGTGGTTGTCCGCAACATTCTTATCAATAAATTTTCCTGCCGCCTGGCGCGCGTAGGCCTGGTCGGAAAGGTCCATGCTTGAGTTATCGAAAAAAAGGACCAGGTAATGTCTCACCGCGGCCCCGCCCGGAGCGTTCGCTTCCGTCCCTCTGGAGAAACTGGTAATTTTTTGTTCCTTATTGTCCTCATAAATCTTAAAGTCTTTTTCTTCCAGGTCGCGGACGTAGTTCCCCTTCTTATCCGCGACGATTGTGTCTTCCAGCACAAGATTGGTTTGTGATTTGAGGACTTCAGGCGAATTGACAGGCGCCTGGCTTTCCGCCTGCTGGTCGCTCCGGGGAAGGGCAGGAGCCTGCACGGGTTTGAGCCCCAGCCAACAAAACACCATAATGAAAAATGAGGGAATTAGTAATGCCCTGCGATGTTGCATAAGTCACCATCCTGAAAAAGTCTCTCTTTGGCGGGAGTCACGTTGGAAATCACAGCATCCTCAGAATATCTCTCCATTTCCCGGTGAGCATGGAGGTCGCGAAAGCGCAGCCCGGCTCATAAATTGGGCGGGACTGTTCACTCAAAGTATTCCAGCCAGGCGATGAATGCGGATGGTCTTGAACCCTTCCTGAAACGCCCCATTGCGCACCCGCCACCTCCTCGCACCTTGTGCCGGTAGTATCCGGCGGGCTGGGGCGAAAGTCAACGAAGCAATTCAAAATGGTATTTGAACCGCGCGGCTGATTCCGGAAAGCTGAGCGCCTTCGCCGTCTCTCACCACCTGGCGGACCATATAGGTGCCGGGCTTGACGTCGAAGCTGGTTTTCATGGTGATGCCCGAAGGGCTGAGCCGGGTCAGAGTGGCGTCGCGCAGGCGCATTTCCAGTGTCTTTTCCTGGGCGGTCAGATATTTTCCGTTCCCGTCAAAGAGCACCGTCACCAGGGTCAAATTGTCAAGGTTTCTGCCCTGGCGCTTTTGGAAGTGGACGAATCGCAAGTCCACATGAGTCATCACGGATAGCTTGGCGTCGGTTTCATTCACGCGAAAGAATTGGGTGTGGACGTCGATGGGCAATCCGTTGATATCGTCGGGAGAAAAGACCGCATCGCGAATCTCATCTCTGGCTTGAACGGCCGGGTCAGTGGATTTCCTCTGCGCGAAATATCCGCGGCGCGCTTGCAGCGACAGGCCGGCAGGCTGGGTGAGCTTGACCTTGATGGAATGAAAACTGCCATCGGGCTTCAAGTTGGTGGGTGAATAGGAGAGGACGTAATACACCTCGGGCAGCGCGCCGCACTTTTGGAATCCCGCATCAAGGTCATTGCTGTTGTGAAAAAAAACGCCTCCTGTGCCGTCGGCAAGGGCGCCCATGATTTCATCTGCCACCAGCGTGCGCGTGATGCGCAGCTGCTCCTTCTGGCCGACCAGGTCGGGACGATTGGGCGTAATGACCGGATCCTTGGAGATATCGTCTCCGCCCGGCACAGGGGCATAGAGACCTTTGGCATCCAACGCGTTCACGGTGATATTGGCATGGACCGAGCGGTCCAGGATTTCGTCCAATTGGGATTCAAAAGTGGCGGTCAGAAAACCAGGCGAAACCATCAGGATGGTCCTTTGGCCGGGGAAGGCGGAGAGGTGACGGACCAACTCGTCCAGGCTGCGGAGCGCGGCCTGGGTGTTGGTTTCATAAACGGTTAATTCCTGCATGGCGTAACTTTCGATCGCATAATCGCCCTCTTGCCGGCATAGCGCTTGCGCCTGGGCATCAGGTTGCAGTTCGCAGTTGCAATGGAAGTACTCTTCAGAAGCAATCTGGGTCGCATTGATGTCGTGGTTTTGCACAATCAAATAGGCCTGATAGTCAAAGATATCCGGGCACGCATCTTCCTGATCGGAAGTAATCGGTTGAGGGAGTATTTTCGAAATGGTTTGCCGGATCATATTCCGGTCGTCGGTAAAATCCAGCACCGTGCGCCCGGAAGACGTAAAGACTCCCATCAGGTCACCGGGCAGGAAAGCGCTGTTGACATACTTCAGGGCGGCAAGTTTGACCCGCATGGCGTCGTCGATGCGCAAATGAATGTCATCAAAAAACAGGGCGAGATAACGATGTGGGTAAGGGTGGCTGGAGGCTACCTTACTCTCGATGCCGGCATTGGCCTTCGCTTGCACGGAGACCAACTTGGCCGCGCCGACGCCGGGCGTCTCCACGGCAAAATGGCTGATGGTTTGCGGCTTGCCGTTATCCAGCAGGCGGAAATCTTCCTGATGAAGGTCGCCCCGAGCGTTGCCTTTTGAGTCGCGCACCACCACGTGGACGACCACCAAATTTCGCTCGGCTTTGAGTTGGAAGGTGGGCCCGGACTGATGGCTGGTTATTTCCGCCTGGTCGGTTTGCGGGGGCTGGGCGCTTGCCCGGAAGGCCGCGCCAGGCGGCACCAAGGCAAGGCAAAGCACCAGCAGGGCGGGCAGGATAGTCGCGGCAAAGGGCCGCTTGCGAAAAATTCCGCCGAAGGTCCTCATTGAATCAGCCTCTAGAGGAAACTAATGAGCCGCCGCTGGAGGAGGAATGCCCGAAAGGGAAGTATCCGGCCAGCGCCACGGAAAGTCAATGCGCCGTTTCCCAGTCGATTGCCCACGAGTCTTGATTTGCACGCCACATTCTGTAATGCTGCAAAAGCAGTTTACAGTCGGCGGTTGACAGTCAACAGTTAAGGGATACGCGCCCAGCTATTTCAACTTACAACTGTCCACTGAATCCTGAATTCTGAATTCCGAGGCATCAACGTGGCCTACCCGAATATTCGCGAATTTATTACCCGCCTTGAGCGCGAAGGCGAATTGAAGCGGATCGACGCGCCCGTGGACGTGGATCTCGAAATCACCGAGATCACGGATCGGGTTTCCAAGGCGGGCGGTCCGGCGCTTTTGTTTCAAAATCCGCGATCGGCGAAAGACGGCGCCGCCTACTCCATGCCGGTCCTGATTAACGCGCTCGGTTCAAAAAGGCGCATGGAACTGGCGCTGGAAGTTGCTTCGCTCGAGGATATTGCCTGGCGCATTGAAGAACTCCTGGACATGAAACCGCCGGAGGGGATGTTCGACAAACTTAAAATGCTGCCCAAGCTTGCCGAGGTGGGCTCGTTTTTTCCCAAGACGGTGAAGTCGGGTCCCGTCAAGGAAGTGATTGAGCGCGAGAATATTTTGCTCAGCCAATTTCCAATCATGAAGTGCTGGCCGCAGGATGGCGGGCGCTTTATCACATTTCCACTGGTGATCACGCGCAGCCCCAAGAACGGGCGCCGCAACGTGGGTTGTTACCGCATGCAGGTGTATGACGATCGCACCACCGCCATGCACTGGCAAATTCACAAAGGCGGGGCTGAACACTTCAGGTGGCTCGAACGCCAAGGAAAGGGAAGACGCCTGGACGTTGCGGTTGCGTTCGGCTCCGACCCCGCCACCATGCTTTCCGGCATTCTGCCCCTGCCGGAAGATTTGGATGAATTCCTGTTTGCAGGATTCCTGCGGCGCGAACCGGTGGAATTGGTCAAGTGCGAGACCGTGGACCTGGAGGCTCCCGCCAACGCCGAAATCGTGCTGGAAGGGTATGTCGATCTTGACGACATCCGAATTGAAGGGCCGTTCGGCGACCACACCGGTTACTACTCGCTGGAAGACAAGTTTCCCGCCTTCCATATCACCTGCATCACCCGCCGGCGCGATCCCGTTTACGTTTCCACCATCGTGGGCGCGCCGCCCATGGAAGATTATTGGGTCGGCCACGCCATCGAGCGCATCTTCCTGCCTCTGATGCGCAAACAGATGCCGGAGGTGGTGGACATGCACATGCCCGCCGAAGGCATCTTCCACAACCTGATGATTGTAGCCATCCGCAAGAGCTTTCCCGGCCACGCCCGCAAAGTGATGAACGCGATTTGGGGATTGCCGGGTGCCATGTTTACCAAGTGCATTGTGGTGGTAGACCACGACGTTGACGTTCACAACCTGCGCGAAGTGGCCTGGAAAGCTTTGAACCACATCGATCCCGAGCGCGATATCCAATTCACCTTGGGGCCGGTGGACCAGCTCGAGCACGCCTCCCGCCTCGCCAATTTTGGCTCGAAGATGGGCATTGATGCCACCCACAAATGGCCCACCGAAGGCTTTAACCGCCCCTGGCCGGACGAGATTAAGATGGATGTGGAGACCAAGAAGAAAGTGGATTCAATTTGGGGAAGTTTGGGATTAAAGTAAGAGATTGTCAGTGGTCCGTTGTTCGTGGTCAGTTGTGAATCGTGACGACAAGGCGTAGCGCCGGGCTTCAGCCCGGCATCTTATGACCGAAACAAGAAAAATGATTCAACCGCGATAGAAAACTAAGTCAATACCCGATTGAGCGCGAGTCGCAGCCACAAAAAACGAGGACACCAACTTTTCCTACAATCCTGAGCTCGGCCCGGAGTTCCTCAAGAATGCAATTTGGTGGCCGGGACCGAAGAAACAAATTGCGCTTCGATTTGACCCAGACGTTTTAAGTTTCTTCCAAAGGGAAAAGGGCTACCAGACCGCCATCAACGCCGTCTTGCGCAAATAAGTTAAGGCACAGAAACGACGTGCCGGTTAGTTTTGCCCAGCTCAAGTCTGGCGCCCCTAGCAGCACGCGCGGCCTGGTCGAAAGATCATTGCACCACCGCAGGCACGGGCAGGGCCACGGCCGGAGCCGTGTTTGCAGGAACCTTCGCAACGGACGCGTTCTTCGCTTCCATTACATGAGCGTGGAAATTTCGGATGTAGTTTTTTCGCGGTACTTGGAAAAAGCTCATGCCATCTGAGTCGGCTTCTTTCAGAGCCCGATCGTTATTCCAGTGATCGTGATCAATACGGTAGGCGGCAATTACCACGCCCGTGCGATCCGCGCCCCGCATGCAATGTACGAAGACGGCTCCGGCACGGGTGTCTTCCAACAGTGCAAGAATTTTGGATATTTGCGCCTCCGTGGGTGGAGTCAAGCCGCTCATCGCGACGTTGACGTACTTCATCCCAAGGGCCGTGACCATGCGCTCTTCTTTTAGAGCGCGTTTACCCGTTTCGCGCAGATCCAGCACAGTCTTCACTCCAATCTTCGCCAGGTATTCATAGCCGGATTCGTCCGGCTGCGCTCCTCGATAGACATGGCCATTGATTTGGTAGAAATTGTGGATACCTTCAACTGAAGAGCCGGCGAAGGCGGGGACACTGAACACAAAAATACATACAAGACTTCGGTTGAATATAAACATTACGCCATACCCCCAATAAAGTAGCGGACACTCAATTCGATGCCATTTTATCGAAGGCAGGTTGTTTCTGGTAGTCCCTTTATTCCGTCTACAGGCAAGGGAGCGCATCGCTACAAGAGAAAGCGAAGCCAAACGACCTTCCGTGCCGCATCCACCGCTGACCGGACGGGCCGGATTTCGGGCGTCCTGAACGCCACGGTCACAAAACCAAGGGCGGCCACGAGGCCGCCCCGGGTAATCGAAAAAATGTGCTCCGTCTTGCAACAATTCAGACGCCCGGTTTGCCGGCTGACGTCTGGTGGCCGGAACCGGAGAACACAACGTTGCGGTTCCAGCCGTTGAGGTCTATTTCGGTAATGACGGGTGTGTTGTCTTTTCCAATATCGGAAAGGACCTTGGTTTCATCATTTCGTGTGGGTGCGGTGACGAGTTTCGCGGTGGTTTGCACCACCAGCTTGCCGTTTTGATAAAAAGCAATTTGGGGGACGGGAGATTCCTTAATCAGTTCCACTTTGTAGTTGCCGGCCATCAATTCCGGCCCATGGGCGATTTTTGTGTTTTGGCTAATACTGATATGGCCTGTTTTAACAGCTGATTTGTTATGGTTCCAGAAATTCGCGGACGCCAAGCTTCCGGAAAAGATGACCGCCACTGCTGCGGCCAACGCCGGCTTGCAAAAATTTCGCATAATTGTCGAGCCTCCTTATGAAAGTAGACTTCAATTAAATTAGAGGCTGGAAGTAATCGGCAAGGTTGTCCATCCCAGATTTCCAGTGACCCTACCAATCCAAGCGCAACGACAACTGGATCTGCCGTGAATTTTCGGCGGAACTGATGCGGGCGAAATTTGAGGTTCCGAGGATCAGGCCGGGGCGGTCAAAATTGGGATGATTGGCCAGATTGAAAAAATCACCGCGCAAAACGATGTTGGCCTTCTCGCCCAAAACACCCAGGCGGGCATGGCGTTCCAGGCTCAAGTCGGTTCCGACCAGCCCAGGGCCGGTGATGACGTTGCGGCCTTCATTGCCGGGAATGCTGAACGCGCCCTGGGCGTCAAAATAAACCGGCGGCGGCTGGAATGCCGCGGTGTTAAACCAGCGGGCGGGGTCGCGCCGGGCGCCGGAAAGATTGGGATTCCCAACCAGGTCGGGACGGTCTGTTCCATTGGATTGGGTGCCGCTGAGCGCGGTGGAGAGAATCGCCGTGAGCGGCTGGCCCGATTGCAGCGTAAAGATTCCCGAAATCTCCCAATTACCCAGAAGGGTTGCGGCAGCGCCCGACCTCGCCCAGCGACGATCTTTGCCCAAAGGGATCTCCCAATTATTGGAGAGCACGAACCGCTGGCGGACATCAAAATCGGAAAGACCACGCTCGGCTTTCAAGTTGTAATTGTCCTGGGGCTGGTTGGTGCCTTGCAAGCCGGAAGCGGTGTCGAGGGACTTTCCGAAAGTATACCCGGCGACAAAAGAAAAACCGCGCGAATAGCGGCGCTCCAGCCGAACGATCATGGCGTGGTAATTGGAATTCACGTCCGTGGCGCGAACAAACTGGTCGGAGCCGGGCTGCGGATGATAGCCGAGTCGAATGCCGGGCTGATTGGGCACGCCCTGGTTTTGCAGCGCGCGGCGCGGGAGCTTATGGCCGTCGGAGCCCGCGTAGCTGATCGACAGCACGGTGGAAGGGGAGAGTTGGTGGTCGAGCGAAAGGCTCCACTCATAGACGTAGCCGTTGCGGATGTTGGGCGGGGAAGAAATGGAGTCGGGGGGCGCGTTGCCCAGTTGGTAGGCGAGTGAGTAACTCAACTGGGGTGGAGCATAAGGCTGGCCACAGGCTCCCGGCCCGTAAAATCGACACAAGTCGAGCCCAAAAAGAAATTCGGTAATGGGAGCACTCAGCCGGGTCTCCGCCGTGTAATCGAGTTCGCCCAGGGAATTGAAAACCCCAAGGCCCCCGCGCAAAGAATCTTTTCCGTGGCCGGCAAGGTCATAGGCAAAACCCAGGCGGGGAGCCCATCCGGCATAGTCAGGTCGAATGAGCGAGGCGGGGAGGCCGGCTTGTTCGGAGGTGGTGAATTCAAGGCCAAAATTCTGCCGTAACTTTTGGATCAGAGGATCAGCCAGAAGATTTTGCGCCTGCCCGTGGTTGTCCAGCACGATATAGCGATTGGCATCGGACGGATCGAGGATGGAAGCGCGCCCGTCGGCATTGGTGGGCGAAGTATAAAACTCTTCGCGCAGGCCGTAGGTGAAGGTTAAGCGGGGGGTGGCGCGGAATTCGTCGGAAACGTAAGCGCCGAAATAATTCAAGTGGTCGTTGCCCCCGGAGTTTCCCGCCTGGGCGAAGGAAAGAAACGGCCGGCCAAGAAGGAAATCTGAAAATGCGGTCCCCGAGACCGAGCCGAAGCCGTCGCTAAAGGAAAAGATCCCCTGGCCAAAGTCCTCGACGCGATACGAAAGCCGCAGGACGCGGAAATCCGCACCCATTTTGAGGGTGTGCCGGCCGTGGACCCACGCCAGGTTGTCGGTAAATTGAAACGTATTGTCCTTCCTGATTTGCGGCTGAAAAATATCGCTGTCGCCCATGTCCGCGTAGCCGGGAACGTTGATGGCCGGAATACCGCGATTGGTCGCCCCGGGCGCGCGCGAAATGCTTAGGGATTCCAGAAACCCCCGGTTGATGTTCTGAGCTTCTTTGCTGCCCAGATAGTGCGCGTAGCCAAACCGAAAATCGTTGACCAAGCTTGAACTGAGCACCGAGGTCAGTCCTAGGGCGAAATTCCTGCCCGTATCATTTTTGTTGGTCCCAAAACCGGGCGGGGCAGAGGGGTTCTGGGCAAAGGCATTGGGGACAAAGGGAAAAAGCTGCCGGCTATTGAAGATTAGAGCGCGCGCGAAAACCTGCTCTCGCTCCGTAAATTGATGGTCAAGACGGAGGGTGAACTGATCAGTATATACATTTCTTCTGCCCACGTTGATGTTGTTGTTCGAGCCTGCAGCCGCGCCGGGAAGATTGGGCAGGGGGAGGCGGGCCAGGACGGCTGCGGAAAGCGGGTCAATGCGACTTGCGGGAATTTGATTGCCGGAAAATGCCTGCCCGGTTGCGGGGTCAATAATCGTCGAAAAGGGCTGGCCCGTTAGTGGATTGATACCGCCGAAATCTCCCTGACGTTGTGCCGCGGTGGGAAGCAGGGTGGTGTTGGTCACGCTTTGACGAACGCGGTAACCCTCGTAGTTGCCGAAAAAGAAAGTACGATCGGGCTGAATCGGTCCTCCCAGGCTGGCACCAAATTGGTTCTGGCGGAAGGGTGGAATGGCGCGGGCAGGGTCATCAAAAAAGTTCCTTGCGTCGAGTGCGCTATTGCGCAGATATTCGTATACCGTACCGGAAAACCGGTTGGTACCGGCGCGCGTTGCAATATTGACCTGCGCGCCGGAAGTGACTCCCTGCTCCGTCGAATAGGAATTTTCCAGCACGTGAAATTCGCGGATGGCGTCAATCGACGGGTTGACGGAGATGCTGTAGGCGAAGGGTTCCATAATACTCACGCCGTCGAGGGAAAAATTGTTGCGCTCCGAGCGCTGGCCGTCCACGGAGAATCCAATGCCCTGGGCGGCGGTATTGAATTGTTGCGTGGCCCCGTTGGCATAGGGCGGGATGGCGCCGGCCGCCAGCAGGGTCAGTTGCGAAAATTGGCGGCCGTTCAGGGGTAGCAGGCTCACCCGGCGATTGTCAATTTCATCGCCGAGCGCGGGCGATGCGGTCTCCACTAACGGCGATTGGGTTTCAACCTGAACGGAAGTTTGGGCGCGCGAAAGCTTAAGGGTGAGGTTAAGGCGCACGGTTTGGCCAACCTGAAGGGTGATCCCGGAAAATTTCGCTGTGCTGAAGCCGCGTTTGCCCACTTCCAGGTCATAGGTGCCTACCGGAAGCAAGGGCAAGCTGTAATGGCCGTCCGCGTCGGTTGACCCCTTGCGGACCAGGCCCGTAGCGGGGCTGGTCAAACGCACGGAAGCGGAGGAAACGGGCGAGCCTCTCGGGTCGAGTATTGTCCCCTCGATGTTCGCATTCCAGTTTTGGGCACTTAGTCTGGACCCGCAAAGCAGCAAAACCAGCATCGCCGCATAATGAATCGCGGCCCGTGAAGCGTGAAGAGATTTCAGTCGATTCAAATCGATTCCCCTCATCGGGGGAATGATGGCAGGGATGGATCAGGGCGCGCAAAATGACACAGGGGCGTGCACCCTGGTCAAAACACAGGGGCGCACCCGCGCACCAATTTGAGAGGCGCCTGACCTTCTACCATCCGGACTATACCGTCGGCCCCGGAGTTTCACCGGATCGTGGAAATGGGAATTGACGATTAAGGATTGTGGATTGACGATTGAAGCAGTCGATTCGGGTGCTTCTTAAATTGTCAATCTTAAATCAGCAATCATCAATTTCATTCCCTCGCGGGCTATACCGCCGATCGGGAATTGGAAACCCGCAAAAATGGTTTCCCTCACCCTGCCCCGAAGGTCGTCTTTTCAGACTCTATGAGTCTAGCATTGACAGGCCAGGCACTCAACCCCTGTCGTGCAAAGAGTTTGTAAAGAAATTATCTGGATCGTGCATAATGGATGGCCCCGGCGCATGTGCCGCCCGCAGTGCGGCGCACGGCCCTCAGGATTCCGGACAGAAAGTGGCAGGGATGGCGACGACTCGACTGAAAAATCTTGCCCGCCGCGGCGAGCCGTGGGCGCTGGGCATCGTACTGGGTTACGCGTCAGCGGAAATGCTGGACCGGCTGGCGGTGATGCACGCCGACGTCGACCCGATTGTGGGGCCTTTCTTGCGCGGGGTTCCCAGCCTGGTTTTGGGTGTCATTCTCGTCTGGAAAAATCGCACGCTGGGGCAGCTCCGCCCGCAATCCTCAAAATACATTGGTAAGCGCGCGGTTCTCTCCCTGATCGTTGCCGGAGTTCTTTCAACCCTCGGCCTGTTTGCCTACTATTTTGCCATGCGCTGGGGAGGATTGGTGGTGACCGTGCCCGTTTTGCAAACCTATGCCATTTGGGGAACGCTCATTGCCTGGTTCTTCCTGGGCGAAAGGATTCACGCTCTGGCGCTGGGCGGAGTGGGTCTGCTCGGATTGGGTCTTGGGCTTCTTGCCTGGGGACAGTTTCGAGGGCAGCCAGTTTCTCCCCAATGGTATTGGGCCATCCCTCTGGCCCTGTTTACCGCGCTCACTTACGGAATTTCGGGAGTCATGTGGCGCGACGCTCAACTGCGCGGAGCACATCAGTCCACGGCCATCCTGTTGCAGTTCGTCGCCAGTGAGTTCGTGGCCTTGGTCATTCCCGCCGTCATGGGCAAAACAGGACTGATTCTCTCGACGGCGGGGCGAAATCTGATCGCGCTTTTGGGAAGCGGAGTTCTTTCCGGAATCATCGCCGTCTATTGCTACTTTATGGCTCTGCGATTGATGGCCGTGGCCCGCGTCTACGCATTTGCCTCGCTCAGTCCGTTGATTGCGGTGCTATTTGCGCGAATCTTTCTTCATGAACATCTCAGCGGGCTGATCATCAGCGGAGTCTTGTTGGTTTCGATTGGGATCACGTTAACGCAGGTCTTCCGGCCCAAGGACGAAAAGCAGGCGTAGGCGAAGAAAGGTTAAAAGGTAAAGGTTAAAGGGTGAAGTCTGAATTGTGATGTCTGAATTATGAAGCCGGAATTATGAAGCGTGGATGCATCATTAAATTCCGCCGCATTGTTTCGTATTCCGAATTTCACAGAGCAGCTTTCACTTTGCAACCTTCAACTTTTAACCTTTAACCTTTACTTTTTACTTTTTAAACTTTACCCTTTCTTCAAAGGTGTGGTTCGCGGCGGTCCTTTATATCGTTGATGTGTTGCCGAAGGCGAGCAAGGATTTCGAGGCGATTGGGATTGCCATTTTGGGTTTCGCGCTTCAATTCTTCGAGTGAAAAGTGGATGACGTCGTGATGGTGGAGTTCTTCCGGGGCGACCTCGCAACTGAGGTCAAGCCAAATGCTGTGCAATAGCTCGATTTCCTTCGCTGTTAGGTGGGGCGCGTGCGGGCCTAGATAGCAGACGTTTTGCTGGCCGGCAGGGGATAAGATTTCAAGGGTGAGGTTTGGGCGGGGAGCAGCCAATTGTTCCCAGGCGAGGCCGGCGATGCGCGCTTCTTCGGTCACGGATCGCGATGGGGAGACACCCAGGACAATGGTTGACGATTGCAGGCTTTGGGCGGCGCGCAGAATGCCGTCCCATTTTTCCGTCGCTGCTGCCACGGCCAAGTGGATGGTCTTGCCTTTCTTCTCCGCCAGGCTGAGTGCCTGGGTAAACAATGACTGCTCTTTGACCCCAAAGAGCTGGTCCGGTTCCAGTTCGTGCTCGCCCGAGCCTGCGCGCGCCAACAGGCGCAGGTGGAGCACCACCACATCCTGTTTCCGAGTGTCGGCCAGGTTGAGTACGGAAGTGAGATTGTACAGCGTGTTGTAGTCGCGCACCATCACCAGGATATTTCCCGGACGAGCGCCCAGTGCCTCCGGCGCCAGGTCGCTGCCCGGCTCGAGGTTGAACTGGTCGAGTTCAGAATGGACTGCCCCGCGCTTCTGAGAGATCTTTTCTGACGCAGTGAAAACTCCAAAAAAGATGATGGTGAAAGCCACACCGGAGACAGTGGCCACCTGCTTGGTGAAAAGGTTGATGGAGCAGAGTGCCACCAGGGTCACAGTGATGAGGCCGAGGCCGATGGGGAATTCCAGCTTGCCCAACCGGAGGTTGAGCGGCACCCGAAAATCTCGCGGGCCGGGCTCGGTAAAACGCAGAACCAACACGGCCAGCGATTTCATGGCGAAGCTCCACATGACGCCGAAGGCGTAGGCCTCGCCCAACACGAATATATTGCCGCCGCTCAGAATGATGGTGAGAATTTGCAGGCCCACCACCAGATTCAGGATGCGGTGTGAAGTTCCGAAGCGGGGATGGGGATGCCGAAACCAGCCGGGAAGGATTCCGTCTTCAGAGACCCGGTTCAGAACGCCGTTGGAACCCACAATGGCGGTGTTCACTGCCCCGGCCAGCATCAGGGTGCCCACCACCACGACGAATCCGCGAAAGAGCAGGCGGAGGGATAAGGGCCCCGCCAGATACATGGCCAGGCCGCCGATGGGGTTGTCAAAATAGTTTTGGCGCACGGCGTCAGGGATAATCATGACGGCGAAAAATGCCACGCCGGCGGTGAAAATCAGGCTGTAAACAAAAATCACAAAGCCCGCTTTTTCCAGGTTCTTCAATTTGGGGTGTTGAATCTCGCGATAGACCTGCGCCAGCGTTTCTTCGCCGCTCATGGCCAGCACCGAATGGCCGAGGCCGATCAGGATGCCGACCAATCCAATGGTGTAGGGCAGTTGCGAACGGCTGAGCCATCCCAGCGCGTCCTTTGAATAAGTCAAGGTGGAGAGCGAAGGGAAGGGGGGAATGTGCGCGCCGCGCACCCAAAGGGTGTAGCCGCACCAACCAATCATCATCACCACCATCACAGTGGTGACGTACATGATGCGCAGGGCCTTCTCACTTGATTCAGGGATACCCTTGATGTTTTCCCACCAAAAGTAGAGCGTCACCATGATGGCAAACGCGGCCGCCGTGAGGTTGGTGGGGAGAACCACACCCGAATGCGAATACTGAAGGAGCTCGTTCAGAAGTCCCACCAGATACAGACCCGCGGAAACGCCGCTGATAGGTCCGGTGAGGATGTAATCAAACATCAAGGCGGAAACCGAAAATTTCGCCAGGGTCGAGCCCATGGCTTCTTTCACCACCCGGTAAACGCCGCCACGCACGAACATGCTGCAACTCTCGATGTAAAGCGCCCGCACGGCGTAGGCCAGTATCATGATGGCCAGGATGAACCAGGGCCCGGTCTTACCCACGAAGTGTTCGGCAATGGCACCGGCATAAAACGCGGACGACCCCATGTCGTTCAACACAATGGCCGCAGCCCGCCAGAAGGAAATGAAGGTGAGCATGGCGGTGGTCGCCACCAGGACGCGCGGCATGGCAGCCTGTGGATTCTTGCCTAATGCTTTTGTCGCGGAATCGTTTTCCATCAGTGCTTCTGAGGATGAATGTGGCCCGGGCCGCCCATCGCTTTTCGTGTGTCGGGATTAGAAGTGCGCCAAAACAAACCTAACGATTGTCGCACACCCGGCGGGAAAAACGGAAGCACATTATCGTTTCGTGATGCCCCGCCTGGGGAATGCGGATGTTCTTCGTTGCGATCCTTTGCGTCTCAGCGTCTTTGCGCGAGGCGGTTTATTTTTTCACGCCTTGATCATGCTCCATCAGGCGGTCATTTCTCGATTCGCGCCGTCATGGCCTTGCTTCGGTCGGGAGTCTTGATCCAAATCACGTTGTTGATTTGGTCGAAGGACCATCCTTCGTTGGCTTTGTTCAAATCCGACACAGTTTGCAGAGCATTGACAGGTTTGCCGTCAATATCCACATCATGGGGAGGGTTGCGCTGGGCATGGACCTTAAACATGATCGAGCGGGCCGGAGGCTTGTAGGAGCCCACGGGGGACGAGATGGTGAGGTTGACCTGGCTGGCGCTCTCGGTGGCACTCACGCGCTCGTCCATCGAAATGCCGCGCTGGTAGTCAAAGCTCAGGCCGTCGTCTTCATAATATTCGCGTGAGGATGAGCCGTCGGGGTAAATCTCAAAGGTCAAAGGATTGATGGGCGCCTGGCTGGTGTACTGCACCAGTTGTTGAGTAGGCACAATGGCCCCGCCGCGAACGAAGAGCGGAACGCGCTCCAGTGGCGCTTCCACCGTGATGCTGGCGGGGCCGGAATAGCGGCGGTCCGTCCAGAAATCGTACCAGACGCCGCGCGGCAGATACACTTCACGCTCAGTGTGTTTGCTCAGCAACACTGGAGCTACCAGAAGATCATCGCCAAAGAGAAACTCCGAATCCTGACCCACTGCCGAGGGATCATCGGGGTAGTCCAGGAGCAGGGCGCGCATCACTGGTAATCCGGTCTGAGCGGCATCGTGAAACGCGTTATAAAGGTAGGGCAGGAGTCGATAGCGCAATTCAATCGAGCGGCGATTGATGTTCTCGATCTTATTTCCGTATGACCAGGGCTCCTGGTTCGGATTGCCATAGGCGGTGTGGGTGCGGCAATAGGGATAGAAGATTCCGGCCTCCAGCCAGCGTGCGTAAAGCTCAGGGGTGGCGCCAATGGCAAAGCCGCCGATGTCCGCTCCCGCCAGGGTGATTCCCGATAGGCCCATGTTCATGATTTCGGGCAGGCTGATGGCCAGGTGTTCCCACGTGCTCGAATTATCGCCGGTCCAGACCGCGGCGTAGCGTTGACCTCCGGCGTAAGTGGCGCGGGTAATCACCAGCGGCCGTTCGTTGGGGCGCAAACTCAGCAGGCCGTCGTGAGTGCCCTCGGACATCAACATGCCGTAGACATTGTGAATTTTGATGTGCGGGCTGTTCAAACCATGATCCAGAAATATTTCGTCTGGATCCATAGTCTTGGATGACACATTGAAAACGGAGGGCTCATTCATGTCGTTCCAGATGCCCGAGACTCCATCATTCAGCAAACCTTTGTAGAGCGTGCCCCACCAGGCGCGGACTTTGCTATTGGTAAAATCGGGGAAGGCGCTTTCCCCCGGCCAAACATTGCCGACGTAGATTTTTCCGTCCGGTTTTTTCACAAAATAATCGCCAGCCAATCCTTCTCGGTAAGCACCATAGTTCGGATCAACCTTGATGCCCGGGTCAATGATGGTGACAACACGAAAGCCCTGCTGACGCAGGCCGGAAATGAGTTGAGCGGGGCGGGGGAAACGCGTTTTGTCCCAAGTGAAGACGCGATAGCCGTCCATGTAATGGATGTCGAGGAAAAGCGCGTCGCAGGGAATGTGGCGCTGGCGAAAATTATCGGCGATAAACCGCACCGTGCTCTCCGGGTAGTAGCTGTAGCGGCATTGGTGATACCCAATCGCCCAGCGCGCGGGCAGCGGCATGCGCCCCACCAGTTCCGTATATCGGCCTATCACTTTCTTCGGATCGGGGCCATAGAAGAAATAATAATTCAGCTCTCCGCCCTCGGCTCCAAACGAATACCTGACGGGAGATTCCACGCCCATGTCGAATGAAGAACGATAGGTATTGTCAAAAAATATTCCGTAGGCCTTGCCCTGGCGCAGGCCGATAAAGAAAGGGATGTCCTGGTAAAGCGGATCGGTGTTTCGTCCCCAGCCGTAGGCGTCCGTATTCCACATGACGTAGGAATGGCCGCGCTTGTCGAGCGTGTCGCTTTTCTCGCCCAGACCGAAATAGTGTTCGTCCGGCGGCATCGACTTCCAGCAGCGGACGCGGTCGCCATCGCGCGCCATGCCCATATCCTTTGCATCCCCCGAAATCAACTTGCCGGCGCGGTTATAAAAAGCGATGCGAAACGGCGTGAGCTGGACGCGGACTTCGATTTCCGAAGTCCGAATAACGCGCGTCGCCTCGTCGCCCGCGAATTCAACCGTCGTCGTCGGCCAATCAGTTTTAACCACTGCGTAGGAATAGTCGGGACCCGGCGTAGGTCCCTTGGTTAAACGCACTCGAACCAGGTCGGGAGCCAGGACGGTGAGGGTGACGGTGTTTTGCTGGTCGCTAAAGACGATGGCGTTTCCCTGGCCGGGTGAGGCGGCCATGTTTCCCAGGCTTTTCCAGTCGGCAAAAGCCGGACGGGCCAGAACGATCGCCAGGCAAAAAATCTGAAAGGCCGGCCGATATGTTTTCTTCATTGAGCTTTTCTGCCTTTGGCGGTCCGAACATTTGCCAAAAGTCACTTCATCCGGGAGCCGTCGGCCGCCGCGACCATGAAGGTCCAGGCCCACGCCACTGGGAATTCGCGTCACAGTTTCTGAAGTCCCTTTCGAAATGTCAACCCAATTGTGACTTTCCACCGGCTCGCTTAAGATAAGCTTGGTATCCCCGGCAGACAGGCGCCCTCAAATCCCGGGTGCATTGGGACGTGGTGCCAGAGGTAGTTGATTGGAAGTCGCATTCAATTTCTCGCCCCTCATCGCCTTCAAATTGATTGTGTACACCTTCGGGGGGTTGGTCCACCTTTTCTTAATGGTGCTCATTCTGGGGCAGCGGCGGCTGCGCCGGTTGGAGTGGCTCTTGTTCGCGCTCATGGCGGCGCTGTTCATGTGGAATTCGGGCAATTTGCTGGCGCTGAACGTGGGGTTGAACTTTGGCTTCGGCCCCAACCTTCTCTCCGGCGCATCGCGTCTGATCCCGTTCATCGGATTAATTTCCATTCCGCCGTTGCTGGTTCACGTCCAGGAAGAATATGCGGCGCAATTTCGCCCCCTGAGGGCTTCCCTCAGATGGCTGAAGATGGTCTTCTACCTGCCCCTGGCCGGATTGCCGTGGATGGTGGGAATGCTTTTGGGGCAACTTAACGTCGATCCTGTGTTTGCGATTCGGCCGCTGGTGCGCCCCATCGTTGCCTGGACGGTGGGCTCGCTGCTGGTGAGCTCCGGCTATAGCCGGGACGCGGCGCGGCGCGCCTTGCCCGGGCCCCTCAAGCGTTTTCACAGTGTCCTGGCGGGATTACAATTTCTCTTAACCGGAGGTCTGGCCTGGGTCTACTTACTAAAGCCCCTTCCTCCCATGGGGATGGGCGGAACATTTCCGACGGTTGTGATGTTAGTAGCGGTAGTCACGGGCATTTGGGTGGGTTACTCCATCCTCCGCTATCAATTCCTTGACCTCCGCGTGCAACGCAATCTGGTTTATTCCCTGGTGGTCATCTTCGCCCTGCTCATTTACCTGGACGGAATCCGGCGCTTGGGAGCGATTCTCGAGTCGCACGATATTTTCCCCGCCGTGGCCACCGAGTCCGTAATGATCTTCATCCTCGTCATCCTGCTCGAGCCGGTCAAGAGGCGGATTAACCTCATTCTTCACGCCGCCTTTGTTTCGGAGTTCGAGCGCGTTCAAAAACTTTCTGATGAGATCCAGCATTTTGCCATGCGATCGGGAGACATGGAAGCGCTCAAGAAGTTAGTGGAAGAACGCGTTCGGGCGGAACTGTCGGTGGAAAGAGTTGAGCTGGAACAAACAAGCCCTGATTGTCCTTTTGTGCCTGGCGCCCAGCTGAGCGAAATGCGAGTTTTTCCCATTCGCCGTGGAACTAGTGTGATTGGGCACCTTGCGGTGACGCCGGTGACCTCCGACCTTTCCGGCGAGCAATTCGGCGCCCTACAGTTACTCGCGGACCAATTGGCCGCCGCCCTGGAACTCTGCCAACTCATCGGCGAGAAAATTCAGCTCGAACGCAAACTGGCGGAAAAGGCCAAGATGGCCTTTTTGGGCGAGATGGCGGCGCGCATCGCCCACAACGTCAAAAACCCGCTGAGCTCGATGAAAACAGTCGTCCAGCTTATGGAGGAAGATTCGAGCCTTCCCCAGCGAGTGCGAAAAGACTGCACGCTGGTGGCCCATGAAATCGACCGGCTGAATGCCAATATTTCCCAGGTCCTTCGCTATGCCAAGCCTGCCCGCGACACCGACCGGCCGGCAGACCTTTCGGCTGTCGTCGCGCGCGCGATCGCAATGATGCGCCCGGAGGCCGACCGCCGCGAAGTGCGCCTGGAGTTCGATCCTAAAACGACGCCATGCCCGGTAATGGGCGGAGAAGAGGCGGCAAGTGATATCGTGTCAAACCTGGTGGTGAACGCGCTCGAATCGAGCTCGCCAGGTGGAATTGTGCGGGTGCAAATCTCGGTCCATCCGCACTCTACCAGATCGGCCGATCTCATTGTGGAAGATAATGGCAGGGGTATCTCGACGGAGGTGAAAGAGAAAATATTCCAGCCCTTTTTCACCACGCGTCCGGGCGGCACGGGCTTGGGCCTTGCGATTGTGTCTCGCCGGGCGGAAGAGATCGGCGGGGCGGTCGAGTGCTCGAGCCCGATCAATGCACAGGGGGGGGCGCGGTTCGTGATTCGATTTCCAACCGCCGGCTGAGGCGTTTGGAAGGTTTAATCGAAGGAGGAAAACGAAAATCGAAAAGCCAAATCCCAAAATGATACTCGTTGTGGATGATGACGCCACGGCGCGCTATGGCATGCGGCGCGCGCTTGAGGAAACTTACAAAGTTGTGGAGGCCGAGAGCGCCGCTACCGCGCGACTGGTGCTGGCCACGGAAAATCCTCAACTGCTTCTTTTGGACATTGAAATGCCCGAAGAATCCGGCCTTTCATTTCTCCATGAACTGAAAGCCAAAGAGAATTCTCCCACCGTCATCATGATCACGGCTTACGGTTCTGAGAAAGTCGCCGTGGAGGCGATGAAGGCCGGCGCTTATGACTACCTGCCCAAGCCGTTTGAGGTGGATGAACTACGCATGGTGGTGGCCAAGGCGCTCGACCACCTTGACTTGGCGGAAGAGAACCAGTGGCTGAAGCGGCGGCTGGTAACCGAGGGCCAGTTCGGCGCCATGATTGGTTCGAGTCCTGCGATGCGCCAGCTTTTCGAACAGGCGGAACGAGTGGCCGCTGCCGATGTCACGGTTTTGATTGAAGGTGAAAGCGGGACGGGCAAGGAGCTGATGGCATATGAGATTCATCGCCGCTCGAATCGGGGATCAAAGCCTTTTGTAGCGCTCAACTGCGCCGCCTTGCCCGAGCACTTGATTGAGAGCGAGCTTTTTGGTTATGAGAAAGGCGCCTTCACCGGTGCCACTTCGCAGAAGAAAGGAAAATTCGAGTTGGCGAATCGCGGCACGCTCTTTCTGGACGAAGTGGGCGATATGTCGCTGGCCACGCAGGCGAAATTTCTGCGTGCCCTCGAATCACGCAAAGTGGAAAGGTTGGGCGGGACCGCGTCGATTGAAGTGGACGTGCGAATTCTGAGCGCTACCAACAAGGACTTGGCCGCTGAAATCACGCGGCAAACTTTTCGGGAGGACCTCTACTATCGTCTGCGTGTGGTGCTGCTGAAGTTGCCGCCCTTGCGCGAACACAAAGAAGACATTCCGCTCCTGACGCAGGAATTTTGCCGCATGTTGGGAGAAAAACACGGGCGGGCGCCCATCTCCGTTTCTCGTCCCGCCATGGAGCGTTTGGTCGCGGCCGAATGGAAAGGCAACGTGCGCCAGCTTAAGCACGTCCTGGAAAGCGCGATTGTGATGAGCAAAGGCAATGAACTTCAGCTCGCCGATTTTGCGGAGGACTCCATCGCGCCTTCAGCCGATAGTCCTGGCGGCGGAGAGCCCGCACCCACGGGGGAGCCGCTCATGACGGCCATCCTAAAGACCAGCAACTTTCGGAAGGCCAAGGAGCAATTTGAAATTGTCTATATCAAGGCACAGTTGCGCGCCCACGGCGGCAACATTACGCGAACTGCCGCGGCCATTGGCCTTCATCGCCAAAGCCTTCAGCAAAAAGTGCGCGAGCTTGGGATTGAAGTGGAGAGGGATTGACCAACGAATTGTGCCGTGGGGTCTATAGCGAAGGCCAAAGCGATTCCCAAATCTTGAATTCAGTATGGTAGCCGGCTTCTTCGGCGCGCGTGAATGTGCGTCCGGAAGCTACGTCGAGCGTTTCCTGGAAAATCTTCTCGCCCACTTCTTCGATGGTTGATTTCTTTTCCAGGATCGTCCCTGCATCGATGTCGATATCGCCATTCATCCGCGCCAGCGGAGAATTGGAGCCGATTTTCACCACCGGGCCGAGCGCACAACCAATGCCGGTGCCGCGTCCCGTGGTGAACAGCGCCACCTGGGCCCCGCTCAAAAAAAGCGCCGGGGTTGAAATTTGGTCATAGCCCGGAGTATAGAGAACGTACAGCCCCTTGCGTTCTCCCAACCACTCGCCGTATTCCACCAGGTCCTCGACGATTGACGTTCCGCCCTTGGCTTTTACTCCGCTAGATTTAAGGAAAATATTATAGAGGCCGCCCTTGATGTTGCCGGGCGACGGATTGTCGCGGAAGTCGGCGCCAAACGAATGCACATATTTTTCGTACCGTTTCAGCGCGTCGGTTAATTTGTGGCCCACTTTGCGGGTGCGGGCGCGTTGGGCCAGGTCCACCATGGCCGCGCCTTGCAGTTCTGGAATCTCGGGAAGGAAGACGGCGGCGCCCGCCTTCACAAATTTATCCGCCGCCACGCCCACGGCGGGATTCGCCGTCACGCCCGACCATCGGTCGGACCCCCCGCACTTGGTGCCTACAATCAATTTGGAAATGGGAGCGGGCTGGCGCGCAAATTGGTTGGCATAGCGCAGTTGTTTTTCGACAATCTCCAAACCGCGTTCCACGGTTTTTCGGCTTCCGCCGGAAAGTTGGATAACGAGATTGACCACCCGCCGATTGAAGTCCGGGACGGAGTTCTGAAAAATGGGCGCTGAACATTCAACGCAGGTTTTTCCGCAGCCAAGGTCGATGTAAATAGCCGAGCCGAGATTGGGATGACGCAGGCTGTCCGCCAGCAGGAGATTGAGCAGATCCACGGCGCGTCCGTCCGGCATGCCGCAGCCGGATTCCTGGGAAATGGGCACGACCCCGTCCACGTTGGGAAATTTCTCCCGGGAATATATTTCCCGCATGGCGCGCGAGGCGATTTCGTGGGCTTCGGTGGAGGAGCACATCCCCGAGGTCACAATGCCCACATAATTGCGTGTGCCCACGGTGCCGTCGGGGCGAACGAAGCCGTCAAAAGTCAGCCCGGCGAGTTTTGGGTCTGGCGCGGTTCTGGTTCTATTGTCGCGATAGCGCACCGAGAGGCGGGGCAGGCGATCTTCAAGATTGGTATCGTCAATCGGATCGCCTGGTGAAACCGAACGCGAAGCGAGCCCGATAGGATCGCCAAGCGTGATATAGGCCTGGCCTTTGCGGATTTTCTTCGTGGCGAAACTTTGACCGCGCAGGATTCGCCCCGCAATGGCAAAGGACTCGCCGACGTGTTCGATGGGCGTGCCCTGTTCGATGAAGTCGGCCGTGACCACGGCAATGTTGTCCTTCTCCGGGCGAATGACAATGGCCACATCTTCGAGTGTTTTGGGTTTCATTCCTGTCTTTGCACCGTACCAAGCGCTTCAGTTATGTGGTCCCTGCCGTCGTCGCTTGCGAAATTCGTCTCCGGCCACGGCGAGGACGATGACCACTCCAATCAACACCTGCTGCCAGAAGGGTGAGACGCCGAGCAGGTTGCTGCCGTTTGAGATCAGGCCCATCAGGAAAGCGCCCGCCACCGTTCCTGTCACTGTGCCTTCACCGCCGGAGAGGCTGGCGCCTCCAATCACCACCGCGGCGATCACGGATAATTCGTAACCTTGTCCGGCGGTCGGCTGGCCGGTCATAAGCCGGGAGGATTCGATCATTCCGGCCAAGCCGGTGAGCGCGCCGCAGAAACAGTAAACCACCGCCAGATAGAATCGAATGGGAATACCGGCATAGCGCGCCGCTTCCATATTACTCCCAATGGCGAAGGCATAGCGCCCCAAACGAGTGTACTTCAAAATAAATCCGGTGAGCAACGCCAGCGAAACCAGGATGGCCAACGGCATGGGCACGACGTGAAGCAGATTGCCATCGCCAAGAAACCCAAAACTATCCGGCAAACGCACCACTGGCATGCCATCGGTAATCACCAGGGTAAGGCCGCGCGCCGCTCCCATGGTGCCGAGAGTGGCGATAAACGGACTGACTTTGAGCAGTGTGATCAGCAGGGCATTGATCAGCCCCCAAGCCATGCCAGCCAGCATGGCTCCGAGGATGCTGGGGATCAACGGGACTCCGGCCTGGAGCAGCATGGTGCCGCCAATGCCCGCAAACGCCATCACTGAGCCCACAGAGAGATCAATGCCGCCGGAGATCATAATCAGCGTCATCCCCAAGGCGATGATGTTGATCACCGCCGTCTGGCGGGCCACACTGGAGAGGTTTTGTACGGTCAGAAAATAAGGCGAAGCGAATGCGAGAGCAATAAACAAGATCGTGACGCTGGCGAAAGGAAGCAAGCGCTCCAGCCAGTCGCGGCCGGTGGGGCTGCCGCTTGCGGGGGCGGGTTGCGTTTTGACAGCGGAATCAAGGGGCGGATTGTTCATATAGAAAAGAAATTCAACTGAGAAATGTAAAATGGCGAATGGCTAATGTTAAGAATCGATCAGCAATCTCCTATGTTTCTTGTTGCAGATTATTTCTTACCTTTGAAATTTACCATTTCACATTTGCCATTCATTCACGCCTCTTCAAGCGTCGCCCACCGCATAATCTCTTCCTGGGTCGTCTCCGCAGTGACCAGTTCCTTCACCACCCGCCCATTGCGCATGACCAGCACCCGGTCGGTCATCCCCAAAATTTCGGGAAGCTCGGAGGATATCATCAGAATGGCAGCGCCCGATTGGGCAAGTTCGTTGATCAGCCGGTAGATCTCGCTTTTGGCCCCCACATCCACTCCCCGCGTGGGTTCGTCAAAAAGAAATATGCGGGCTTGGCGGAAGAGCCATTTCGCCAGAACAACTTTTTGTTGATTCCCCCCGCTCAGTCTTTCCACTTTCTGCACTATGGAAGCGGCGCGGATGTCCAGGCGTTGCAGGAATTCGCGTCCCACTTGCTCCTCTTTTTTAAGGTCAAGGCAACCGTGCCGGAGCAAGGCTCTAAGGTTGGCCATAGTGATGTTCTGGCCGACCGAAAGCTTGCCCGCCAGGCCGGTGCGCTTGCGGTCTTCGGTGATCAGGGCCATGCCGCAGCGGATGGCGTCCATGGGTGTGCGCATGCGCACCGCGGCGCCGTCAACAAAAATGCGCCCGTGGTCCGCAGGGACGGCGCCGAATATCGTCTCGGCCACCTCCGTCCTGCCCGCGCCCACCAGGCCGGCCAGGCCGACGATTTCTCCGCCGGAGATCGAAAAGTTCACCCCCTGGAATTTGTTCTTGCGGCTCAAGCCTTCAACAGCGAAAAGAACGCCCTGTTTTTGGACTTGGCGAGCGGGATAAAAATCCTTCAGTTCGCGGCCCACCATGGCGCGGATCAGTTCGCCAAAATCGCTCGCCGGCATCGGGCCTTCATGCACTGTCTCGCCGTCGCGCAGGACGGTAACACGGTCCGCGATCTGAGCCAATTCTTCCAAACGATGGGTGACGAATACCACCGCCGTGCCCTGTGTTTTCAATTGGCGGACCACGCGAAACAAATCCTCGACTTCATGGATAGAGAGCGAGGAGGTGGGTTCGTCCATGATCACCAACCGCTGGGTGCGGAAGACCGCGCGCGCAATCTCAACCAACTGCCGCTGCGCGAGGCTCAGATAGCGAACCGCTGTCCGGGGATTGAGCTTGAATCCGAGCTTTTCCAGGCATGCCGTTGCATCCGCCGCTTCGCGCCGGCGGTCCAACACTCCGGGTAACCGGGATTGTCCGGGTTCGTGGCCCAGGAAAATGTTTTCCGCCACGCTGAGGTGTTGTGCAAGGTTCAATTCCTGATGGATCATGGTGATTCCGAGGGCTTCCGCCTGAGTGCGGGAGGCCAGGGAAGCCGCTTCGCCCAGCCAGCTCACTTCGCCGGCGTCGCGATGGATTTCCCCACCCAGAATTTTCATCAACGTGGATTTACCCGCACCGTTCTCGCCCACCAGTCCATGAATTTCTCCCGGCGCGATGCCCATGTGCGCTCCCTTTAGGACAGGAACTCCGGCAAATGACTTCCGAATGGCGCGCAGTTTAACCAGGGGCAGGGAGTGAGGTGCCGTGATGCCGCCGTGGGTGGGTTCTGTCATGCGGTGCTAGGGCTTCGAAATTTTCAAATAGCGCGCGATATCCGGATTCAGCAATTGCTGGATTTTGGGGTCATTCATATTATCGTGCGTCACCAGCACCGGTGGAAGCGCGATGGTTTTGGGTACAGGCTTACCCGCATGATGGTCCAGCAGTGTTTTCAATCCTTGATAACCGATTTGAAACGGATCCTGGAGGACGAGCGAATCGATAATGCCGGCGCGAAGGTCATCATTTAGGCTGGGCGAACTGTCAAACCCCACCATTTTCACCTTGCCCGCGAGCCCGCGTTCTTTGATGGCCTGGGCGGCGCCAATCGCGCTTGACTCGTTGGAGGCAAACATCCCGTCAAGGTCGGGGTGTGCGGTGAGAATATCCTCGCTCACGGCAAGCGACCTGGCGCGGTCGGACATTCCGTATTGCTGCGCCACCAGTTTAATATTCGGAAATTCTTTCGCCAGCGTATCGGTAAAGCCCTGCTCGCGCGCCAACGTTGAAGCGCCGCCGGGCACCACGGCGATCATGGCTACGTTGCCCTTTTCATGAAGAATTTCCGCCAGGCGCTTGGCGGCCATCACGCCCCCGCCATAATTGTCTGTGGCCACAAACGAAACGTATTCGTTCGTATTGGCGGCCGAGTCGAAAATCGAAAGCGGGATGCCGGCCTGCGCGGCCCGATGGATGGCGGGAACGAGTGCTTCACGGTCGGTGGGCGCGAGCAGGATGCCATCCACGTGACGATTGATAAAATCATCCGTGATGGCGATTTGGCGCGAGAAGTCTGTCTCCATGGCCGGACCGTTCCAGTCAATATCCACTCCCGCTTCCGCGGCCGCCGCGGCCGCGCCCGCATGGACCGTCTGCCAGTAAATGTGCGCCTGACCTTTGGGGATCACCGCATAAAGAGGACGCGTCCGACGATGGCAGGCGGACATGAACGCCAGAAGAGGGGTGAGCGCAACACACAAAGCGAAAAACCATTTCCATGCTCTTGGTTTCATCATGAATTTTGATCAATCCGATTAGCGTTAACATAATTGACCGGGCGTTGTAACTGGCAATCCATGAACTCACTGATCGCCAACCACGCCGGGCTGCATTACGCAGCTAGCTCAGTGCCTTCTGCTTACTGCCTCCTGCCGCCTGCCCACCGCGTTCTGCCTCCTGCTTTCCGCTTACTGCAAGTTCAGCACTCCTTTGATGTACTCCGGGCGTTGAAAGTCGTTTTCAAAGGCTTGATGGATATCTTCCAGGGCTGAATAACGGTGCGTGACAAAAGGCTCGACTCTGATTTGGCCCGAACTCACCAGCTCCAGCGCGCGGCGGTAGGTTGCCGGCCGGCCGTCGGCCTCAAAGCCGCCCGAGGCGCCCACCGAGGCCACCAGGGTTGGCTCCAGATACAAAACATTGCCCCACAATCCGATGTCGCGGCCTTTATGGCCGTGGCCATAGAGGAGCACGGTGGCCTGCTTGCGAAGCAGGCTGGGCATTTGTTCGAAAATAACCGAGTTGCCGCACGATTCAATCAAGTAGTGAATGCGCTCGCCGCGGGTCCTGTCCTGAACGGCCTGGGGCAGGTCTTCCTCTGCCACGTTAATCGGAGTTCCGCCGAACTCACGCGCCAACTCCAGGTTTTTTTGCCGCACGTCACTGATCAGAATGAGACCCTCAAACCGTTTCACCTTTCTCAGGTACTGAAGAAAGAGCAAACCGGCCGGGCCCGCGCCACAGATCAAAACATTTTGGATTGGAGTCTGCCCTGCGAAAGAATAGCGACCGCCGGCCCGGTCCACACGCTCGCAGGAATGAACCACACAGCCCAGGGGCTCGACCAAGGCGCCAAGTTCCGTCGGCAGGTCGCCCGGCAGTTTCAAACAATTGACGGCGGGCATGGCAATAAATTCGGCCAGGGCGCCTTGAAGGCCGGTAATGCCGTGCTCGCGGTAATGCTCGCATTGGTGCGAGTCTCCGGATGCGCAATACGAACAGAGGGGCCATTTCTCCTGGCTGAAACAATTCCGACCCTGGTCGCACAAAACGCGGTCGCCCACCTCAACATCCATTACGCTCCGGCCTACATCAACAACCTTGCCCGAAAACTCGTGGCCGAGAATCTGCGGCTGTTCCTGGAGAGGAATGATGCGGCCGCGCGTGTCCAGATTATAATTCCCGTGCCCGCGGAAAAGGTGCAAGTCAGTGCCGCAAACCCCCACCGCCTGCACCTGGATCATCACCTCGTTGCGGGAGAGGGCGGGGTCAGGGATACGCCGGACTACAAGTTGTTGAACGTCTTCGAGGATGGCAGCTTTCATTTTTTGCCCAATAGTGAGGTCTCTAGCCGGTGAGCAGCCCTCCCTTTTTCCTACCTACCACATGCCACCTACCACCTACTTCTTCCGGCCATCAACTCTCCAAATCGTCCGTGGTCAGGGTGCCGGCGTCGTGGAGTCGCTCAAAAATTAGCCGCGTCTCTCGAATTCCCTGAGCGAGTGGGGTATTGGGGACAACGCCGAGGTCGCGCACCAGCGCGCTATTGTCCAAATCGAATGCAATGGGAAGGGCGGGGCCAGCGGCCGTGATGTGCCCTCGCGCCTGCGGTGAGTCCGCCTCCAGCGCGCTTATAAAATCGGCCATTTGAATCGAAGTTCCGCGCAGGGTGTAAACGCGGGCGCCCGGCAAATCGGAATCGGCGCACCGCAAAAATATCTGCGCAGTATCATTCACGTATTGCAGGTCGAGCCCGCCCGTGAACCGGATGGTGTAATCGCGGCCCAGCACCGCAGCCTTGATGGCTTTGGTTGGGCCCGATGTCATACCTACGTCCCGCCCCACGCCATAGACCGCCCAAGGCCGCAGCCCGACGCTGGAAATGCCGTCGTTAGAGAAATACACGCGGGCGTTGCCTTCGTTGCACTGCTTAAAAACGCCGTAGTGCGTGCCGGGCTCAAGCGGCGCGCCTTCAGGCACGGTAGCCGCTCCGTAGAATTCCTCCGGCCCAAAAACGGCGGCCGAGCTGGCGTAAACAATGCGCTTGACCAGATCCTTTCTCTGCCGCGCCACTTCAAAAACATTGAGCGTGCCGATCACGTTGATTTGGGCGCCCGCGCGCGGATTGGCCGCGCACACCGGCACCTGGACGGCGGCCAGATGGATGATATGCGTGATGCCGATTTCGCCCACGGCTCGCAGGACTTCCTCAAAATGCGTGACGTCACCCAAAACAAATGCGACTTGAGCCAATTGGTCGGGAGTCAGGAGTGCACGCAAGCGGTGCGACTCGCGATCGAGGTCAAAAATCCACGGACGGTCCCCGCGCTCGACAAGGGTCTTCACAATCCATGCGCCGATAAACCCTTTGGCGCCGGTCAGGAGGTAGCGCCGACCGTTGGAAGGCGAATTGAGGGCCTTTTCCATACACGGGCATTATATGGGTAGACGGGAAAGTGTCAACGCAGGCGGGCTTGGTGTATGATTTTGTCCCGTGAATATTCTATTGAGTGAAGTTGAGGTTCGAGTTCTCGGAGCCCTGGTGGAAAAGGAAAGTACCACTCCGGACTACTATCCGCTTTCTTTGAACGCGCTGATCAACGCCTGCAATCAGAAATCCAACCGCGATCCGGAAATGCACTTGGATGAAGAAGTGGTCCGTGACGCCCTGCACAGCTTGAATGAGAAAAATCTGGCGGCTGCGGCGGGCGGTGCAGACAGCCGCGTGACCAAGTACGAGCACCGTCTTCAGGAAGTATTCAACTTCACCCGGCCCGAGACAGCCATCATATGTGTGCTAATGTTGCGCGGCCCGCAGACTCCGGGTGAGTTGCGGGGACGCTCGGAGCGCATGCATCCATTCGGTGACCTGAGCGAAGTGCAATCCACTTTGCAGCGTTTGATGAAGTGGGAGCCGCCGCTCGTGAAAATCCTCTCCCGCCTGCCCGGCACCAAGGAGTCGCGTTACGCACACCTGCTTTCCGGCGAGCAGGAGTCCTGGTCGCGTGAGCCGGTCGCGGCGGAGACTGCCACTGGCAATGCGGCGGACACTGAAAGGATTGCTCGACTGGAGAACGAAGTTGAGGGCCTTAAGCAACGACTGTTGGATCTGACAAATCAGCTCACGGAATTTCGCAAGCAATTTGAGTAAGGATGAGACGAGGCTTTTTCCCGGAGTGACTCGATGTTTTTTCCCACTGCCCGGCGGCTATTCATATGGGCGATGGTGCGCTCGGATGCGCCGGCCTCCACCGGCAATTATAGGTTGATGGAGTTCTTCCCTCCAGACGAGTTCATGAGTCCAATCCACTCCAAGGCATCGTGGCGGTGAAAGGAAACCCAACCGAGACTCGCACTCCCACCGCGGGAATCGGACTTGCGCGTCGCCTGGGGCTTTTTGACGCCACCATGATCGTGATGGGCGGCATCGTGGGCTCGGGCATTTTCATCAATCCTTACGTGGTGGCCCGGCAAGTTCACACTCCGGTCATGATTCTGGGAGCGTGGACATTGGGCGGAGTCATTGCCCTGGCCGGAGCTTTCGTCTATGCGGAGCTGAGCGCGCTCCATCCCGATGTGGGCGGCCAATATGCCTACCTTCGCGAGGCCTACCATCCCGGTGTGGCCTTCGTTTACGGCTGGGCCTTGCTGCTGGTCACCCAAACGGGTGGCATGGCCGCGGTGGCCGTTACTTTTGCGCATTACTTTGTGGAATTAACTCACGTGCCCCTCAGCGACGGCGTGCTGGCCGGACTTGCGCTCGGAGTGCTGACGTTGGTGAATTGCCTCGGCGTGAAGCAGGGCAGCACGGTGCAAAGCACTCTGATGGTGTTGAAGATTCTCGCCATTGCGGCGATGGTTGGGGCCGGATGGCTGTTAGTGCGCGGGCCGCATCTCGATTTGCACCCCGTGCTCGACCGCCCGCTATCAGTCGATCTGGTCACATCAATGGGCGCGGCCATGACGCCGGTGCTTTTCGCGTATGGCGGCTGGCAGACGTCGTGCTTCATTGCCGGAGAAGTGATCGAGCCGGAGAAAAATATGCCTCGCGGCCTGGTGATGGGTGTGCTGGGTGTGATTGCGCTTTATCTGGCGGTGAATTGGATTTGCGTCCGCGACCTCGGCCCGCTCGGCCTTGCGGCCACCACCACACCGGCCTCGGCGGTGATGGGTGTGGCGCTCGGCGAGTGGGGCGCGATGCTGATTGCGGCGGGCATCGCCATTTCCACCCTTGGGTTCCTCAGCCAATCCATTCTCACCGCGCCGCGCGTTTATTTTGCCATGGCACGGGACGGAGTGTTTTTCAAGAGCGTTGCCTGGATTCATCCGCGCACCCGCGTGCCGGTGGTGGCCATCGCCCTGCAAGGAGTGTGGGCCACGGTGATCGCGGCCACGGGAAAATATGAGCAGATTCTCAACTACGTGGTCTCCACCGATTTTATTTTCTTCGGTCTCACCGCCACTTGCCTTTTCGTTTTTCGCAGCCGCGAGGCCAGGGCGGATGCCGCGCTTGGCCGCGGCGGCGCATCTTTCGCGGATCGCGCTCCACGCATGCCCGGCCATCCGTTTACCACGGGACTCTTCATCGCCGCTTGCTGGTTGGTGGTGATTGGTACCATTTACAAATATCCGGCAAACAGCGCGGTCGGGCTTGCCATTGTGCTGGCAGGGATCCCGATTTATTTGCTGTGGGGTCGGCGGCACGCCGCGCCGGGTGGAGAGTAAGCAGAAGGGCGTGGCCTGGGAGCTCCGCGGCGAATATTAAAAACGAAACCAGAGACCATTGAGGACACCAAACCATGAACGATCCTAAACCAGGCCCTGCGCGCCCGCGCACCAAAATGATGTCCCCTTACATGGAGTGGGCCAAAACCCAGGCAGCGGCGCGCTACACGCTCGCTTCGAGCGGGGTGGCCTCATTTCCACTCGCGGACCTTATAGCCCTTAGCGGACTTCGATGGCAGGATTTGGAATTAACCGGGCCGACAGGTTACGGTTATGCCCCCCTCCAGCAAGCGCTGGCGGCGAAGGCTGGCGTGCCTCCGGAATGTGTAGTGGCAGCTGCAGGAACTTCCATGGCGAATCATTTGGCGATGGCGGCCAGCTTCGAGCCTGGCGACGAAGTGTTGATCGAATGGCCCGCCTACGAATTGCTGCTGACTACGGCGGAATACCTGGGCGCGAAAATAAAACGATTCGCTCGGCGTTATGAGGAAGGATTCCGCCTTGATCCTGCCGAGGTCGAGCGAGCCCTAACCCCCCGCACAAAATTGATCGCG
Source organism: Terriglobia bacterium (assembly GCA_035946625.1). Classification (GTDB taxonomy): domain Bacteria; phylum Acidobacteriota; class Terriglobia; order UBA7540; family UBA7540; genus DASYXZ01. The sequence continues at coordinate 45,086 of DASYZE010000083.1, forward strand.
CTCACCAACCTTCACAATCCAAGCAGCGCGCGGACGGATGACGCAACGCTGCGCAAGGTGGGTGACTTGGCCAATGGAGTTGGCGCCCGCGTGCTGGTGGACGAAGTTTATATGGAAGCGTGCTATGCAGACCCTTGGCGCTCGGCTTTCCATCTGGGCAAACAGTTCATCGTCACCAGCAGCCTCACCAAGGCTTACGGCCTAAGCGGCCTGCGCTGCGGTTGGATTCTGGCCGGGCCTGAGTTGGCCCGTGCCATGTGGCACTTGAACGACTTTTACGGTGTGAACGCCGCCAATCCCGCCGAGCGATTGAGCGTGATTGCGCTGGCGCATCTGCCCGCGATTGCCGCTCGCTATCAAACCCTGCTTGGGAAAAACCGCCCGGTCGTCGAAAGGTTTCTCGACTCGTGCGAAGATTTGGTGGTAACCAAACAGAGGGATGGGACCGTTCTCTTCCCGCGCCTTCGGAAAGGAACTGCCGATCCTCTGTGCCGCATACTGCGCGAGAAGTACGAGACGAGCGTGGTGCCCGGATTGTTTTTCGAAGCCCCTGAGCACTTCCGCATGTACCTTGCGGCGGCGCCTGCGGTCTTGGAAGAAGGTCTCAAGCGTTTGGGCGCCGCGCTCGATGAGATTTCATCGGTTGGTTGAAATATTGACACCGGCGTATAATCCAACGGTGGGAAGCGACAGTCCATGCGGCATGTGAGAATCAGCATCCACATTCTTGTCGCCGGTGCAGTTATTTGTGCTCTTGGAATCAGATGGGTCGAGGCCTTGCCTCCTCAGAACCCCGGCCTGGGTGCTCAAAACCTATCCCCTGTTAATTTCCGCGCCTCCATCGTCTACCCTCCCTTTGTCCTTTCGGACACGTCGGGCGATGGGCTTAAGGACTACACCAATAAGATCATCGAACGCATCCGCTATAATTGGTCGGCAATTATGCCCAAGGACGCGGCCGCCGGAAAGAAAGGGCGTCTCTCGTTAATTTTTGTGGTCGGGAAAAACGGGGAATTGACGGACATTCAGACTGCGAGTTCTACTGGGGTCGTACCGTTAGATCAGGCGGGCATCATTGCGGTTCGAGTATCAAGCCCGTTCTTACCTTTCCCGGAAAATGTCTCTGGTGATCACTTAACCTTGCAGACCACCTTTCTTTATAATCTCAAGCCAACCGACAATGCGGCTAACGCAATGTTTGAGGTTAAGCATGTGACCCTTCCAGGAATCTATTTTCCGCAAGCGAACGGTGTTTTGGGGGGTGCGGCGACTAACGCCCTGACAACTCCTGAACCTCCAACGGCGCGCAAGGCCAAATCCACCGGCCATTTGACGCTGTCTGTTTTGGTTGATGCTAAGGGAAACGCTACGGAAGTTGAGGACGTGAAACCTATTGGACATGGCCTCGACGAAAAAGCAATTGCAACTGTTCGCCAGTTGAAGTTCACTCACACGACTTTTGGTAATTCGCCTGTTCCCGCCCGCGTGCTGATTGTTATTACGTTTAAGCTTTTTTAAGTTATTCGCATTCACCCGGAGACCGCTGAAAAGGAAGCGGGGAAGCGCAGCGACTCACTCACGCCTTAGTGCCACCATCGGGTCCACGCGCGCGGCACGTCGCGCGGGGAAGTAACAAGCCATTAGCGCGGTCACGAGAAGCAAAGCTGACACGGCAGCGGCGGCGCGCGAGAAACTAACGACGAGCATTGTGTATGCCGGCTATTCAGTCCACCGGAAATCTTACCCAGCGGGGGACAGCTTGCCCAACCCCCGCATCCGTGCTTACATTTGATTCCGAAATGCGCAAGCTTTTTCGCGCGCCGAGGTGACATGGCAAGTTTTTGGAATCCACTTGCGCGGCGGGTTTGACTCTGCGTGAATGGAAGTCAAGAATAATTAGGCGGGCGGTTCAACAAAGGATTTACAATCACGATTGCAATTCACCCAAGGATTATCCAAAACCCGGGCTGCTGGCGGAAGTGAATTTCCTTCAATGGGCGAAAGCGGTGAAGCTCCTTTACTGGTTGAAAATCGGGGCAGCGCCGTGACTTTTCTCTACGGCCTCACTATCTTTGTGAGCGCCTTCCTGCTCTTTCAGGTGCAGCCTATCATAGCGAAAATTATTGTGCCGTGGTTTGGAGGCTCGGCGGCAATTTGGACCACCTGCCTGTTGTTTTTCCAGCTTGTGCTCTTGCTAGGATACCTTTACGCCTACTGGGTGATCAATTGCCTGGGCGCCCGAATGCGGAAGGTGGTCCACATTTGCCTCCTGGCGCTTGGAATCCTGGTTCTGCCCATACTCCCGTCCGGCAGGTGGAAACCTTCGGGGCCGGAATGGCCCACTTTCCATATTCTGCTCCTTTTGACCGTGACGGTGGGGCTGCCGTATTTTCTTCTCTCCACCACCAGCCCGCTTTTGCAGGCGTGGTATGGACAAATCAGGCGCGGGGGCAGACCCTACCGTCTTTTTGCCATCTCGAACGCGGCTTCATTGCTGGCGTTACTCACCTACCCTGTGGGGGTCGAACCCTTTATTTCCACGCGGCATCAGGCGATGAGCTGGTCGCTGGCGTTTGCGGGATTTGTCGCGCTATGCGCGGTGCTGGCAATTCGCAAAACAGATGCGGGGGCATCTGAGCGGGCGTGCGATCCAGGGTCCAGGCCTAGCCGCGCCGACCAATTCTTTTGGGTGGCCCTCAGCGCGACTTCCTCAACACTTCTTCTCGCAGTCACCAATCATTTAACCCAAAACGTCGCCGCCATTCCATTCTTGTGGATTCTTCCCCTCAGCCTTTATTTGCTCAGCTTCATCCTGTGCTTCGAAGGGCGGGGTTGGTATAAGCGTGGCTTTTTTCTTCGGTTGCTTGCAGTGGCCCTGGCGGCAATGGCCTACGCCATTCCCTCCCAATATTCTGGAGGCCCATTGTTGGTGGTGATTCCGCTCTATTCTGTTGGACTCTTCACTTGCTGCATGGTCTGCCACGGAGAGATAGCGGAGTTAAAGCCTTCGGCGGAATACCTGACCTCCTTCTACCTGATGATTGCGCTGGGCGGCGCCCTCGGCGGCGTCTTCGTCTGCCTGTTGGCGCCCCATGTATTCCCTGGATTTTTCGAGTTGCCGATTGGTTTGGGTTGTTGCGCCGTTTTGGTGACTATCCTGCTTCGCCGCGATCCCTCCACCATTTTTTATAAGCACCAGTCTCGAGCGGCATGGCTGGTTCTGCTTTTTTTTCTCGGATTTTATCTGGCTGGCCTGGGGGTGGAGATTTTAAATAACCTCGGGGACGTAGACTTGATGGTCCGCAATTTTTATGGATGCCTGACCATCATCAATGTGGACACCTCGAATCCCGAGAATGCAACGCGCCGGCTGGGCAACGGGATCATCGAGCACGGCCGGCAGTTCCTGGCGCCTGACCGGCGCCGCGAGCCGATCACTTATTACAGCCCCAATTCGGGATTGGGTCTGGCCATAAAAGTCGAGAGCGAGCAAAACAGGCTGCACGTGGGCGTCATCGGTTTAGGGGCCGGAACGATCGCCGTCTACGGGCGGCCTGGGGATCTCTATACCTTTTACGAGATCAATCCCCTGGACATCCAATTGGCGCACACCGAGTTTACCTTTCTCAGCGATTCTCCGGCGAAAATCGAAATCATTCCCGGCGACGCCCGGCTGTCCCTGGAGCGGCAAGCCAATCAAAACTTTGACGTGCTGGCGGTGGATGCCTTTTCCGGCGACGCCATTCCGATCCATTTGCTCACCCAGGAAGCTTTCATCCTCTACTTCCGCCACCTCAAGCCGGACGGCGTGCTGGCCGTGCACGTTTCCAACAGATATCTGGACTTGAAGCCAGTCGTTCAGCGCGTGGCCGAATCGTTGGGGAAAAAGTCGGGATTCGTCCGCAATCAGCCGGACGCCCATAATTATATCTACCCAGCCGAGTGGATGTTGGTCAGCAGCAGTAAAGCGTTTTTCAATAAGCCGGACATTCAAAAGGCCCTGACGCCTCTCCCTGCAATGCCCCGAACACGATTTTGGACGGATGATTACAGCAGTTTGTTTGGAGTGCTGAAGTAGGCCTAACGCATTTCGTGGGAAGCTCGGGAGAACTGTGCGTGAAGTTGAGGTGCGCGTTTGGCCGCCGATTTTAAATTTGCTCGTCGAACGCCGATGTCATACCATCGGCCCATGTTGAACTGGTTGGTGATTGGAATCGGTGACATCACGACCAAGCGTGTGATTCCTGCCATTCTGGAAGAACCGCGAAGCCACCTCTGCGCGATCCTCACTCGAGATCCAGCCAAGGCGGTGCCGTACGGCGTCAAAGTTTTCCGCGACCTTACCGGGGCGTTGAAGGACGAGGCGATCAATGCCGTCTATGTAGCCTCGCCGGTGTTCCTGCACGCCCCGCAAACAATCCAGGCCCTTCGTTCTGGCCGGCACGTGCTCTGTGAAAAACCCATGGCGATGAATTATCCGCAAGCTCAGACCATGGTCGCGGCGGGCACTTCCGCAGGGAAGCCGCTCGGCATTTCATATTATCGCCGGACCTATCCCAAGGTGCATCGCGCGCAGCAGTTGCTCGAACAAGGCGCCATCGGAAAACCCGTGATGGCTTACGTGACCTGCCACAACTGGTCCACGCCCGAAGGCGGGCCTCGCGGCTGGTTGGTGGACCCGGCCCAGGCCGGAGGCGGCCCTCTCTACGATATCGCTTCACACCGCATCGACTTGCTGAATTTCATTTTCGGCGAGCCCCAGGAGGCGACGGGGCAACTTTCCAATGCTGTGCACTCCACCGCGGTTGAGGACAATGCGACGGTGCTGGTTGAATATAAGAACGGCCTCCGCGGCATTGTCGATGTGCGCTGGCACTCGCATGTGGAGCGCGACGAGTTTCGCATCATCGGGACCGAAGGCGAAATGGACCTGACCCCGCTGAATGGCCCCGCGCTTGTCTATCCTGCGGGCCGCGAGCACCTGCCCACCCACGCCAATCTGCATTATCTATGTGTGAAGAATTTTGCTGATGCGGTTCTTGATGGTACGCCGTTGCTCTCCAGCGGGTCGAGCGCCGCCTGGACGGATTGGGTAACGGAAAAGGTTGTCATTGCGAATAGGAGCAAAACCGGTGCGTAAATCTGGTCAGAGGGCTGGATGAAGGATGGCAAAAAAGTATGGGACGAACTCATAGTGCGAATCCGCCCCACTTTGGTTTATACAAACGAACAAATCCGCAAATGTGCAACGCAAATTCAGGCGTTCAAATCAGCTCTGTGCCTGCAGAACCTCGCCCGGAAGCCGGGCCATTCTGGCCGCAGGCGCTATTTGAGCGCGGTTGTTGTGGCGTGGATAATTAGTCTGAGGGCGGGAACTCACCCGCGAGGATTTTGAATAACCCGCCCGTGCGTTGGGGGTTCGGGCGCGGGTTCCGTTCTGAACCGGAGTCGGCTCAATTTCATTGGAAGGTCCGCCGTTTTCTCCAATCCTTTCCATGCGCACTCCAAGTGTCCGCTCCAATTGGAACAATTCCGAGCGCTGTTCCCTGGCAAAAAAAGTGGAAGCAACGCCCCGGCCACCCGCACGTCCGGTGCGGCCCACGCGGTGGATAAAACTCTCGGCATCTTGCGGCATGTCGTAGTTGATCACGTGGGCGATGTCCTGCACGTGGATGCCCCGTGAAGCGAGGTCGGTGGCCACCAGCACGCGGAAGCGTCCCTGTTGGAACCCGGCCAGCGCGGCAGTGCGCTGGGATTGGGACCGGTCACCATGAATCATGGCGGCCGCGAAACCTTCGCGGGTCAGATTCCTTGCCAGACGCTCCGTGCCGCGCTTGGTTCGCGCGAAAATGAGACACCGGCCACTTTCCTGGTCGAGCAAACGTTGCAGAACTTCTTGCTTGCGGTCGGTTGCCACTTCGAAGGCTTGCACCTTCACGTTTTCTGAATGTTTGAGGGTTGACCCGAAGGCGAGCCGCACGGGGCTGCGCATGTAGTCGTTCACGAGATGCGCCACTGACGCTTCCAGCGTGGCCGAAAAGCACATCGTCTGTCGATCTTTGGGAAGTGTAGCCACAATTCTGCGAATGGAGGGAAGAAAGCCCATGTCGAGCATGCGGTCTGCTTCATCCAGGATCAACACTTGAAGCGCGCGAAAATTGACCAGCTTGCGGTTAAGGAAATCCTCCAGCCGTCCCGGAGTTGCCACCACCACGCGTGCGCCCCTGCGTATGGCGCTGAGTTGTTCGCCCTCGGACAGTCCGCCTACCACCAGAGCGGCGGGCATCAGCCGCTTGCCGCGCAACGCGTTGTATTGCTCCGCCACTTGCATGGCGAGCTCGCGCGTGGGGACCAGCACCAGTGCCCCAATTCCATGGGGAGCGGGAAGTGCGGGATCTTTCTGGAGCAGGCGCTCCATCACCGGGACCAGGAACGCCAGCGTTTTGCCGGTGCCGGTCTGAGCCGTGGCGAGCACGTCCTTGCCCTCAAGCGCAACCGGAATGGCCGCGGCTTGAACCGGAGTGGGCACGGAAAAGTGCGCCGCAGCCAGTTGCTCCTGGGTGTATTGAGAAATCTGAAGTTCTGTAAAACTTTGCATTGATATTTACCTTTTTGATCTGGCGGGAGCAGTCAGCTGCCCGCAAATAAACCTGCGGACGCACACAGCCACTCGCATGGCCAGTCTTGTTTTAAATTACGCTGAAGGCTTACGGAGGGAAACCGAAGGCGGAAAACCTTGTCTCAGGTACTTCACCGGAGCAACCGCTCGACTCAACCGCGGGACTAAGCGCAAAAAGAGTATACCATATTTTCCAAACGTTACAAGTTTATTTATTTCCGGGGGGTGGTTTCATTAGGAACAGATCGCCTTTGCACCCACGGTCATTCCCGCGAAAGCTGGAATCCACTCCTCTGGAGTGTATTTCTGATTGCTTCTGGGGTGGATTCCCCTCTGTCGCGGGAATGACAACACCCGGAAGTGTCCCCCTTCCGCTGATACCCCTCATGCCGGTTACAAGTGCGGCACCGGTGGTTTTACCGGCGCCCAGGGCAGGACGCCTTTGCGCAGGAGGTGGCGTTTGAAAATACTTGTTCCAACAGCCACGTACAAATCCTCAAGATCAGGCCCGCCAAAAACCATGCCAGAAATTGGAATCCCAGGCTCCGGTGAGTTGATAATTGTCACGACTCGACCTGGTTGATCTAAAACCTGGATGCCGAGGTGTGTGGTCACGTAGAGATGGCCCAGCGTGTCCACGGCCATTTGGGCTGGCGTGTCAGTCTTATACAAGGAATCGTCAACCGCCTTAAGATGGTAGAAATCCTCTTGCGCCCCGAGCGACCCATCGGGTTGAATTTGGAACGACCACACGCATTTCCCCATAGTGTCGGCGACATAAAGAAGCGATTCGTCGGCTGAGAGAAAGACGCTATTGGGTTGGAGAAGGTAGGTAACGGCTTGCTTCTTGCCCTTGGCATCCATGTATTGGATCGAGTTCCCAGCATAATAAGTAAAATAAATCCCGCCGTCATGCGTAACTGCCAGATCATCGCAATCGGAACCTTGTACCAGGGGAGATGCGACTCCGCTGGACGTGTAGGCCATCATGCCTTTGGGCGCCTCGCATGCGTAAAGGCGTCCCTCTGGTCCAAAGACCATCCCCTTCAGGTCGGGCACTGAGGTGGGGAACGCCGCAGCCATGCCATGAGTGCTTAACTTTTCGATTGTTTTGTGGGAACGGTTGTTAAAGAACACTTCACCCTTGGGGCCGACTGCGAGCGCCCCGCCCGACTGGAAACCCCGACTTATCATTTCCCACTCGTGCCCCGGATCAAGTATGGCCAATCGCTGATCGCTGCTGTAATTGGGCCCGGGCTTGGCGATCGGTTTTGGGTAGTCACGCCAGAGCCACCGCAGCGCGTCGGGCAAGATGGCTCCGCCCTGCAACATGTCGTGGTCTTTGTTGCCGGACACAAACTTCACGTCGTAACCCGCCCACGCGAGCGCAGATGCCACGGACTGATTAGCCAGCCACCAACTTCCTGCATAAAGGTTCAAGTCGTGATCGCCATCCTGCAAAAAAACGCGCAGGGGCTTGGGTTCGGTCTTGCGGATCAGACTCGGGAAGATGTCTCCGCCGCGCAGGTCGGTAAAGCTGCCGATAAAGCTGAGCACGCGATGGAACGCGTCCGGCCGTTCCCACGCCACATTGAAAGCGCAAATGCCGCCTGAACTCAGCCCGGAGATGGCGCGGTCATCAGGATTGGCGGAAAGGTTGTAGTGCTTCGCCACCTCGGGCAGGATTTCGTCGAGTAGAAATGTCGCATAGCGATCTCCCAGGGCGTCGTATTCAAAGCTGCGATTGAACCGGTCCTGTTGGTCAGCGGAGTGAGCCTTGAGCACTCCGGGATTGATGAAAATGCCGATGGTCACCGGCATCTCGTGTTTGGCAATCAGATTGTCAAACACAATGGGAATACGCGCCCGGCCGTCATCTTTCATAAAGCTTTCACCATCCTGGAACACCATTACGCAGGCGGGCTTGGTCTTCGAGTATTGAGCGGGAACATACACCCAGTAGTCGCGGACTGTGCCCGGAAATATTTTGCTGGTCCAGGCGTAGTGGGTGACGGCGCCCCGCGGGACGCCGGGATGGCGCTGAGAGTCTGGCCCCAGCGTGTATTCGTCCGCGCCGGCGCACGGTCGCGCCGCGATGACAAGCAGACAAAAAAGAAGGCTGAGTTTTTTCATGATGCTCCCTCCCGGGCGCGCGACATCCTACCAAAGTGTGCGGGGCAACGGAAGCAGATCCGTCCGTGGCTAAATTGTTCTGCGCAGACAGAGGATACAGAAATTGATCATCACTCCGGCTGGAGGGTCAAAATGTCGATTTCCGGCGGCACGCGAAAGCGCACGGGTAAAATGCTGGTCCCGATTCCCGTGCTCACAAAAAAATGACGCCCATTTTCAACCACCAGGCCGGCGGCGTATCGTTTTCCATAATACGACGGCACAATCAGCCGTCCGAGCCAGGGCAGGTTCACCTGGCCCCCGTGCGTGTGGCCGGCGAGGGTGAGGCTGACGCGGGAAGGAACTTGTGGAAATATATCGGGATTGTGAGTGATCAGGATGATCGGGTCATCATTCTCCACTTGCCGGAGCGTGCCCGCGACGTCGGGCTTTCTGGTCATCAGGTCGGCGATCCCCGCAATCCAAAATGGCTTCCCGTTAAACTCGATTTGGCAGGCCTGATTTTCCAGAACCACAATTCCCGCCCCTCGCAGATCCTTGGTAACCCGCGCGCCGTCAAACCACCAATCGTGATTGCCGAGGACGCTCACCACACCCAGCGGCGCGCGCAACTTTTTGAGTGCAGCGGCAATCGGCTCGGGCTCCACAAACTTCGCCCCCAGAGTCCCGTGTGTCAGGTAATCCCCCAGGATCAACACCAGGTCCGGGCGTTCCCGGTTCGTCCGCGCCACCACCAGTTTGACTTTCGCGATTCCAATGTAGGGTGAGCCGACGTGCAGGTCCGCCAGCACCGCGATCTTTAATCCCTGCAGCTCCTTCGGCCAATGCGGGATCTTAAGCGTGACTCTGTGCGTGGTGAGCGATGAGGGTTCGATGTAGAAACCCCAAACGCCGAGGCCGAGATAAACAATGGTCAGAGTCAGAACGGAAATCCAAAGCCAGAGTTTGCCACTCATTTTTTCGCCTGTAATTCCCGCCCCGAACGAGTTTTCCATGGGTTCAAAGGGCGCGGCCCGCTGCGGCGCCCGAGGCCCAGGCCCATTGGAAGTTGAATCCACCCAGATGTCCCGTAACGTCCACCACTTCTCCGATAAAAAACAATCCCGGCACGCGCCGGCTTTCCATCGTCTTATCGGACAACTCGTCCGTATCGACCCCGCCCACCGTGACCTCGGCTTTCCCATAGCCCTCGGTATCAACGGGCGTCAAGGTCCACGCATGGAGCTTTCGCTTCATTTCTTCCAGGGCCAGGTTCGTCCAGGATTTCGGGGCATGGATATCAAGCCAGCGCGTCGCCAACCGCTTGGGCAGAAAGTCTTGGAGCGCCGCGCGCGCCACTGCCGCGTTTCTCTGGGGGGCCATTGGGATTGACTTCAATACGTCGCGGGTGGGGGCCAGGTCAATTTGGATTGCTTCACCCTGGCGCCAATACGATGAGGCTTGGAGAATCGCCGGCCCGCTTAGCCCACGGTGCGTGATCAACATCTTTTCTTGGAACGAATGGCGGCCCACGGCAGCCTCCACCCATGCCGAGACTCCGGCAAGATCGCAATATCTGGATTGGTCCTCAGGCCCAAGCACCAGAGGAACCAGCCCAGGCATTGTTTTGCGCACTCTCAAACCGAAACGCTGTGCCAGGTCGTAGCCCAATCGTGTGGCCCCCAACTTCGGAATCGACAAGCCGCCGCAGGCGACCACCAGTGCCGGTGCGCGAAACTCGTCGACCTCAGCGCGAACCACATATGGGGTGGTTCGTTCGACTGTCTGGATTCTTCGATTCAGAAAAAGTTCCACTCGGGCGGCCCGGCACTCGGCTTCCAGCATCTTCGTGATGTCCTGGGCGGAACGGTCGCAGAAAAGCTGTCCAAGTGTTTTCTCGTGGTATGGGATTCGGTGCCTTTCGACTAAGGCAATGAAGTCGTCAGGGGTATAACGCGCCAGAGCCGACCTGGCAAAATGCGGGTTCCCGGAAATGAAGTTCTCCGGCTGGCAATGTATGTTGGTGAAATTGCAGCGCCCGCCCCCGGAGATCAGAATTTTTTTCCCAATCCGGTCGGCGCGCTCAATCACCGCGACGCGCCGGCCAAGTTTACCGGCCTCGATGGCACACATCAGCCCGGCTGCCCCGGCGCCCAGAATCAATGCATCGAATTTATGCATCATGCCTGCTCCCTGAAAACGTTCTCTAACCATGTGGTCGCTCGAAAGGAACGATTTTACATAGTCCGTCGGAATTGGAGTTATGAAAAGAAGCATTACAAACCTTGCTTCGTCCTTCAATTTTATGCGCCCCGAGCAGACCCGCCCTGGAGTTGGCCGGGTGCCATCAATTCTGCTGCGCTACCTTGAATTTCATATATGACCATTGCTGGAACGCAGCACCAAAGTTTGCAACCCGGCTGGTTCGTAATCCTAACATTTAAGTGTTGGCAGCGGTCTCCTGGCCGAAAGTTGGTCAATTTAAGCAATTTATCATTCGGCGCTCTGAACTAAAGTTCCATCCCGTTTTAGTCAAACCAGCACCTAAATACCATTGACACAATTGGTAAATAGTCTGTACTGTCGGTAGCGGACTTCAATTATTCATTACAAAATCCGTTCCAGGAGGCAAAGCAATGGGCCACTTTAAGCTAGTGGTTGTGTTAGTAGCAGTCTGCATGCTGTCTGTAGGGGTGGCGTTCGGTCAGGATCCAGGGAAGATGAATAATCGCAATGTCGATGCAGCTTCGCCTCTACAGTCCGACTCGCCCGCAACCAGGTTGACCGTTGCGGCGGGGCCGCAGGCCGTGGTCCCGCGCCTGATGAAATTTAGCGGCGTAGTGCATGATGCCGTCGGGAAGCCCTTGACTGGCACGGTCGACGTCACTTTCTCTCTTTACAACACAGAATCCGGGGGCAGCCCGCTCTGGTTTGAGACGCAGAGCGTGCAGGCCGACGAGTTGGGCCGTTACACGGCACTGCTGGGCGCCATGCACGCCGATGGCCTGCCGATTGATTTGTTCACATCCGGCGAAGTTCGCTGGCTTGGCATTCAGGTGGGAACGGAGGCCGAGCAGCAGCCGCGCGTCTTGCTGGTGAGCGTGCCCTACGCTCTGAAAGCCGGCGACGCCGAAACGCTGGGCGGC
>DASYZE010000084.1:0-87912 GCA_035946625.1 Terriglobia bacterium
CACCCGGCCGGCACCTACTTTTGCATGGTTGACGCGCTCATCAATGGGCAGGCACCCGGCCGGCACCTACTTTTGCATGGTCGACGCCCGCTCAATGGGCAGGCGCCAGGCCGGCCCTACTTTTGCACGGTGGACGCCCGCTTCAATGGGCAGGCACCCGGCCGGCACCTACTCATAGCGGAGCGCGACCATGGGATCGACACGGGTGGCGCGGCGGGCGGGGATGGCGGACGCTACCAAGGCAACGAGCGTGAGCAAAATGGCGACGGCGGCAAGGGTCAACGGATCCGTGGGGCGCACGCCGTAAAGCAAGCTGGAGAGAAATCGCGCGAGCACGAGCGCGGCGGGAATGCCCAGGGCCAGGCCGAGCAGCACCGGCCGGGCTGATTCACTGAGAATCAGGGCCAGCACGTTTTCGCGCGTTGCGCCGAGCGCCATGCGGATGCCGATCTCATGCGTGCGGCAGGAAACCGAATAAGACACCACTCCAAAAATTCCGATGGCGGCCAGCGCCAGCGCCATAGCGCCGAAGATGCCCAGCAGCCAGGTGCGCAGGCGAGCCTGGCCGAGCGACGCATCGACGGCCTCCGACATCCACTCAATGTCGGTTACAGGAAGATCGCGATCCACTTCACGCACCTTGAGCCGGATGGCGTGAGCCGCGGCGTCGGCGCTGGATGAGGTTTTGATCACCAACCCCACACCCCAGAGTGGAGCCTGGGCAAACGGCACGTACATCATCGGCCCCGGCGTTTTATTGAGCGCCGCGTCGCGCACGTCTCCGACCACTCCCACAATTTCCCGACTGACGTTGCCGTCCGCCAGAAGGCCAAAAACAAGCTGCTGCCCCAGGGGGTTGCGATGAGGAAAGTAGGTGCGGGCCAACTCTTGGCTGATGATCGCCACCCGCGGCGCGGACATGGAATCCTGCCGGCTGAAGGTGCGGCCGCGCAGGAGCGGAATGCCCACCACGTGGAAGTAGTCCGGACTCACCGAAACGTAGTCGGCGGTGGTGATCCTGCCGCCGGGCAAAGGCGCACGGTTGGCGATGCGGAAGGGCAGATTGGCGGGGCCCTGGTTACCAAAGGGCAGGGGCAGAGCGATGGCGGCATCGCGCAGATCAGGCTCGGCTTGGATTCGACTTAGCAGCTCTTCCGAAAACGTGACCCACTGTTGGGGCGTTTGATACTCGAATTGCGGCAGCGATACTTCCGCCGACAGAACGTGTCGAGTCTCGAAGCCCGGGTTAACGGACAGCAGCGCGGCGAAGCTGCGGATGAGCAAGCCCGCTCCCACCAGGAGCACCATCGCCAGTGCGACTTCCGCGGCGACCAGAAAATTGCGCGCCCGCCGCCGACCCCTGGCTTCGCCCGACCGCCCGGCGCTTTCCTGCAGGGTGGTCTGGATCCGGGGATCGGCGGCGAACAGCGCCGGAGCCAGTCCAAACAGCAGGCTTGCACTGAGTGAAAGCAAGAGTGCGAACCCCAGCACCGTGCCATCCACTCGAATCGACCCGGCGCGAGGAAAAGTGGAAGGTATCAGTGCGCTCAGCCCATGAACGCCCCAAAAAGCCAGACTGATGCCGGCGGCCGCGCTGAGCAGACCGAGCACCGCGCTCTCGGTGAGCAACTGGCTCAGGATTCGCGCCCGCCCGGCGCCCAGGGCCGCGCGTAGGGCAAACTCTTTGGCGCGAGACGTGGCGCGCGCCAGAAGAAGATTGGCCACGTTGGCGCACGCGATCAAGAGCACCAGACCGACAGCGGCGAGCAGCAGGAGGAGCGGGGCCGAGGCGTCGCCGGTCACAGCTTCGCGCAGGGAGGCAAATCGGATTGTCCGCCCCACATCTCCAGGATGAAACTGTTGCGCCAGCCGGTTGCCGAACGCCTGCATCTCCGCCAGACCCTGCGCCGCGGAAACTCCCGGCTTCAGCCGCGCAATGGCTGTGCCAAAATCCACGGTCGGGCGCCGGGCGATGGGGCCGAAGACAGGGTCTTGAACGATAGGGATCCAGAGTTGCCGGCTCGGACCCTCTCCCAGCAATGAAAATCGAAAGTCACCCGGCATCACTCCAACTACGGTGAATGGCCGCTTGTCCAGGACAATGATGCTGCCAATCAGGACAGGGTCAGCGCCAAATTGGCTGCGCCACAATCCATCGCTGATCACCACCGCCGGCGCCGCGCCCTGTTCGTCGTCGGCGGGCAAAAACGCGCGGCCCATCTGCGGAGCGACGCCCAGAACCGAGAAAAAGTCCGCCGTCACGTCGCCCACTCGCACCACCGTGGGTTCACCGCGCCCGGTCAAGGTGAGTTCGTGTGCCTGGACCGCGGCTATTCCACTGAAGACGTGATTCTGCCTTTGCCATTCCTGAAACTCAGGGTAGGAGCACCCCTCCGCCGAGACACCCGCCCGATCATTCGCCTCAAACACCCTCACCAATTGGCCTGGGCTTCGAAAGGGCAACGGCTTCAAAAGCACGGCGTACACCACGCTGAAAATTGCTGTGTTGGCGCCAATGCCCAGAGCCAGCATGAGGACGGCGACGAGTGCGAAGCCGGGACTGCGACGCAATTGACGCAGGCCGTAGCGCATGTCTTGCAGCAAGGTTTCAAGCCAACGAAGGCCCCACATTTGCCGCGTGACCTCCTTGACCAGAACTTCATTGCCAAACTCGCGCACGGCTGATGCGTGCGCTTGATCGGCAGTTTCGCCTTGCGTGATGCGCTCCTGCGCGGCCATGCGCAAGTGGGCCTGGACTTCCTCGTCCAAATCTTTCTCGCGCGCCTGGCGATGAAACAGCCGGTTCCAGAAATTCATGGAGGTTGCCCCTTTCTCTTGTCACATGTCACTCGCCACTCGTCAATTGACATCTTGATGCTTATGGCTTATGTTTTTACACATGAAGCGAACCACTTTGAAAATCGATGACCAATTGATCCGGGCGCTGAAAAAGAAGTCGGCCGAAGAAGGGCGAACTCTGCAAGCGGTCACCAACGACCTGTTGCGCCGGGCGCTGGGCGCCAAATCTCGAGTGCCCTACCAGTTGCGCCTTCAAGGATGGAAAGCCACCGAGCTCCCCGGAGTAGATCTCCTTGACCGCGACGCGCTTTTCGATCTGATGGACGGGCGGTAACTCGTGCAGGCCATCGATACCAACGTCCTGATTTACGCTGAAGTGGACTCCAACCGGCACCACCGCGCCGCGCTCCAATTGGTCAACCGACTTGCCCAAGGCGGCCTTCCGTGGGCTATTCCCTGGCCGTGTGTCTACGAGTTCCTCCGGGTAGTCACGCACCCGCGAGTGTTCCATCCGCCTGTGCCTTTGCGTGTCGCGCTCGACGATGTGGGGCGCGTCCTCGCTTCTCCATCGCTCGTTTTGCTCGCCGAAACAGAGCGCCACGTCGCGCTGTTCGATCAAGTCATTCGCCAAGCGGGCGCGACGGGCAACTTGATTCATGACGCGCACATTGCCGCCCTGTGCCTGGAGCACGGCGTCTCCGAACTGCTCACCGGCGACCGTGATTTCAGCCGCTTTCACGGCCTGCGCGTCATTAATCCGTTTCATGTTAACCGATGACCGTCAGTCGCCAGTCCTCTGCCATCAGTTTTCAGTCATCAGTTCTCAGTTCTCAGTTCTCAATCCCGCAGTTCCGGTCTTGACTGAAAATTGATAACTTCATTCATACCGCAGCGCCACCATGGGATCGACTTTCGTCGCCCGGCGCGCAGGGAGGAACGCTGCGATTCCAGATATCAAAAGCATCAGGCAAACTGCAAGGCCGAAGCTTAGCGGATCAGTTGGGGCTACTCCCCAGATCAAACCCCGAATCATCCTTGAGGCTGCAAAACTAGCCGTCACGCCAATCGCGATGCCGGTCCACACCAGGGCCGCAGTCTCACCCAGTATCATCCAAAGCACATCGGCGGGCTGCGCACCCAACGCCAGTCGAATGCCGATCTCGCGCGTCCTTTCGGCCGTCGCGGACGACGTCACTCCATACACACCAATCACCGCCAACAAACTTACGAACAAACCGAACGCCGTTGCAATCAGCGCCATGGCTCGATTTCTGTGCACCACGCTGCTAACTGTGTCGGTCAGAGGCTCGAATCTTATAGAGATGTGAGAATCAACATTCTCTGCCGCCTTCTCGAGACGTTTCGTCATTTGGGGAAAGGAGCCGGCAACTCGTACTTCGTAGACGCCCACGCCCGCGCCTGAATCGGCGCATTGCGCGACCGGCCTGTACAAGATAGGCAGCGCCCCGTCGCCAGGCCGGCGATATTGTATGTCTCCGGCGATACCGACAATCTCGACGGGGTACTCCTGCCCTTTCCCATTTCTATCGTTCTCGCGAAAACTGAGCCCAACCGGATTCACTCCATGAAAAAGGGTCTTTGCCAGATCCTCACTGAGGATAGCGACGGGAAATGACGTGCGACTGTCACCGTCGCTAAAATCCCGGCCTGCAAGAATCGGAGTCCGCCTGGTCCTGAAAAAATGGGAAGAAACAAAGATGAGATAAGAGCCAGATTGCCCCTCCGATCCTGTTGGCCCGGAAACCGTCAGCCGTGGGCCCGTCATTTCAGATGACACACGACTCCAAGACGCGGACGTCACTCCAGGCACGGACCGGAATTCCCTCAGTAATCGCTCGCCGGTAAATGCCGCGCGCGGTAAGGTTTCGCTGGGACCTTGCCAACTGGGATGACACACCAAAATGCCTCTCGGGTCGTAGCCGGGGTCCTGCGACAGAAGCGCGTGCAGCGTCCGCACCAGTAATCCTGCACTGACCAGCAGTGCCATGGATAAACTCAGCTGCAAAACGACGAGGAGAGAATTCGAAAACCGGCTACTGCGCCTGCCCGCAGCTACACCGTTCTTCATGGCCGAATAAATCGAAACGTAAGTTGCCCGAATCGCCGGGGCTAGTCCAAACAGGAGCGCGCAGGACAAAGTGATGCCGAGGGCAAAAACAACAAGCCGCGCGTCCCACGATAAATCGAGGGAAAGTGTATCGTCGGGCCAGGAAAGCGCCCATATCAGCGATCGACTCGCCCAGCGTTCGACGAGAAGACCTGCCGCAGCGCCGATAAGCGACACGGTAATGCTTTCCGTCAGCAACTGCCGGATCAGTCGCCAGCGAGTCGCGCCCAGCGCAAGCCTGGTGGCAATCTCAGCCTGCCGCTTCGTAGCTCGCGCTAGCAGTAAATTCCCTAGGTTTGCGCAGCAGATGATTAGAGCGACTGCGGCCATCGCCATCAAAAGCAGCACCATGTCCATGTCTTGCAGCCAAGCATCGGAGGTGATGGGAAGCGCCACGAGAGATCCACGCACAACCGCTCGCCCGTTGGCGTCACTAGCCCCTGACAGGGCCCCATATATTTGTGCACTTAGAACTTGCAATCCGGCGTTGGCTTGGCTCACGCGGACTCCCGGCCTCAACCTACCGATGAAGCTTAGTATCGTAGCGTGCGGATCATCCAGCGACGGGGTCTGACGCCCATAGAGCAACGGATAATCGCTGTACGTTCTTTCTGCCTCGAGTGGCATGAAGATCTCAGGCATATGGCCGATATCCACGCCGAAAAAGGATCGAGGGGCCACTCCGACTATTTGGAATTCGTGTCCGTTTACGAGGAGCGCCCGACCGAGTATGTCTCGGGATTCGCCATATAGTTGCCGCCACAATCCGTAGCCAAGCACACACACGGGTGGTACACCTGGCTGATCATCCGAAGCTTGCAGTACCCTTCCCAATACGGCTTGGACGCCGAGGCCTTGAAAGTAATCTCCAGAAACGTACAAGCCGGACACTGCCCGGCGTTCTTTAGCGCCGGTAATGTTGAAATTGGTATCGAAGTAGTTATAAGAAAATACGTGGAGAAAAATATCTTGGCGGTCCCGAAAAAGCTTCCACTCTCCGTATGTGTGGAGGTTTCCGCGGCTATTTTGGCCTATCTCGACCAGCCGGTCGGGCTGCGGAACGGGGAGCGACCTGAGCGCAAGCGCATAAATCACACTAAAGATCGAAGCCGTCGCCCCGATGCCGAGCGCCAGCGTCAGCATGGCTACTACTGTGAAACCGGGATTGCACCCGAGCTGGCGCAAGCTGTAGCGCACATCCTGAATCAGTTGTTCGAGCCAACGAAAACCCCAGATGTCGCGCGCGGTCTCTTTAACCAGATCGACGTTGCCAAACTCGCGGACGGCGGAGACGCGCGCCTGCTCGGCGGATTCGCCCGCCGCGATGCGCTCCTGCGCGGCCATGCGCAGGTGGGCCTGGACCTCGTCGTCCAAATCTTTCTCGCGCGCGTGGCGACGGAAAAGCCAATTCCAGAAATTCATTACCGGCCCTCCTCGCGCACGGGGCGCATGATCCCCGCGATGGCGCTGACCATTTCCTTCCAGCGCGCCTGCTCGGAGAGCAACTGCTTCCTGCCTGCGGCGGAAAGGCGATAATATTTGGCGCGCTGGTTGCTCTCCGTCTGCTTCCATTCGGAAGTCACCCAACCCTGCTTGGCCAGGCGATGGAGCGCCGGATAGAGCGAGCCGGTTTCGACTTGCAACACGTCGCCCGAGCGCCCGCGAATCGACTGGCTGATGGCGTAGCCGTGCTGCGGCCCCCACTGCAGGGTTTGCAGGATGAGCAGGTCGAGGGTGCCCTGCAACAACTCGATGCGATTCTGGTAGCGATCTCTTTTGGGTGTCGGCATGTAGACAATCTACAGCCAGGGGCGTAGAATGTCAACTCCTTTTTTTGGAAGGGAAAATTCAGGAGGTTGCGGCCGCCCGGCAAGGGCTGCCCCCCGTGTATTGGGGTGGTTCTTAATTTGTTGCGAGTTCGAGCTCCTTTGACCAGGGAACAATTTAAATTAAAGACGGGGGGAACCCAAGGCGGGATATCAGCGCCACACAATGATATGGCCGGGCCAGGGCGGCCTTCAGTGAAGGAATTCACGCGCGAACTCGACAAACCGGAGAACGTCATCGAAGGTGCTGACGATGCCCAGAGACACCCTGACGGCGCCCGTCCCTTTGCTGTCGATGCAATGGCGGAAGTCTTGCTGGGTAAATCGGGAATCTTCTTCCCGGTGCTGGCTGAAACAACCGACCAATTCCGACTTGGAGAGACGCAGCGCGGTCTCACCGCCTCCGGGATTGCAGAAGCAGCCGGTGCGAAGCGAGATGTGATGCTGGGCTGCGGCCGCTTCGACGCGCAGATGATCGATAATCCTCTCGGCCGCGTCGTAGAAGTTCATGGAGGCGGTTGCGCCCCGGCGCCCGGTGGTCAGCGGGCCGTAGAGGCGGACCAAGGGCACCCCGTTGCCGTGATGGAGAGAAAGCAGTTTTGCAATCAGCCATCCCATCAGGCACTCGCCCCGCGTATGAATCAGGTCCAAGCCGACGGTTTCCAGGTGCCGCAAGCCGATCTCGACCGCCGGAATATTCAGATAATCGATGGTGCCATCTTCAAACGCAGACGCGCCCTCGGCCAGGAAATAACGATCGCCCTGAACCGAGGCAACGGTAATCGTTCCTCCTGAGAACCAGGGCCGCATCAGCTTGGCCAGGGCGCTTCGCCGGGAAAGCAAGCAGCCAACGCCGGTGGGATATCCAAACATCTTGTAGAAGGAGAGGGCGACGAAATCGGGTTGCCAAAGGCTTAAATCAAGGCGGTTGGTGGGGACGAAGGCGGCTGCATCAAGCAGCACGTCCCAACCCATGGCTCTCGCCTTGGGGATCCATTGCAGAGGATGCTGCACGCCGGAAAAGTTCGACTGGGCGGGGAACGCGAACAAATTATGTCCGCTCGGGCGAGCCCGCTGGAGATCATGCTCGAGCTTCTCCTCATCCACGCGCATTTCGGGCAGCGTCAGTGGAACATAGGTTATTTCGGCGTGGCGGGCACGCGCGAATTCGCGGATGCCGTTGACGGAGTTATGATTGTCGAAGGTCAGCAGATAGTGGCCGTCCGATGCAAAAGGATAGGCCTCGCCCACCAATTTGAGCGCCGCCGAAGCGTTGGCGGTGAAGATGGCGACATATTCGTCCTTCGGCGCCCCGAAGTAATCCAGGATTTTGTGCCTGCACTGCTCGACCCATTCCGTTATCGGCGCTGAGGCTGGACTTTGTGAGTGGGGGTTGCCAAAGACATTGGACTCGAGCAAGCGGGTGTGCTCGCGCACCTGGGAGGTGGCGTAAAGGCCGGCGCCGGTATAGTCAAGGTAGACGTGCCCCTGCCGATCCAGCCGCGAGTACTCGTTTTGGCGGAGGAGGTCCAAGGGCCGGGTGCCCGCATAGGCCGGCCATGCCGTGGCGAATTCCCGATCCATACTTGCTGCTTTGAAAGCTCCGATCATAACCTGTCCGCCGTATGGCCGGATGGATGGGTTGCCGTCGAGACTGCAAAACCCCGCCCGGCACTGTCCCGTTCAATCCGGATAATATTTGCCCGCTTAGGCAATGTCTGTGATTTCGGTCACCGGCCGGTGAGGGCAGCACAGTGAAATGTGACCGGCAATCCAGCCCTGTACCATGCACAACATTGTTCTCACGCGTAAGGCTTCGACCAGATGATGGACGGTTGGATGGCTTCAAACCGAGCATACCTTCCACCTGCAAGCAGGCGGGGCAATGACTCGCTGCGGGGTTTCAAAACTCCCGACCGTTCCGATGCATCGGCGCGCCAGCGCAAAGCCGAAGCGACTCCCCCGCCTGCATGCCTGTTGGTCGCACAACAGATTGGTTGCCCAGGGAGCAAGGAAGTCACAACGGCGGGGCCGCCGTTTCAGTTGGAGGCGGCCCAATAGCCATGTTTGGCGCGCACGATCAGATTCTTTCCTTTGACGCTGACTTTGATCTCCCGGAATTTTCCGTCCATCGCCTGATTGGAGGAGGCGTAGGCCAGCAGGTAATACTCGCGCCCATCGGCAAATGCCTGTCGCAAGCCCCGGAACAGATCATTGTTATTGTGAAAGAAAACGCCTCCCGTAGCCTGAGCCAGTTCGGCCAAAGGTCCCTGGTCCTCCAAGGCGGTGATTTGCCTTTGCTGCTGAAGTTCCGGCAAGACTTTGTACATATCAGTCATTTCCGCCGAATCGCTGGCCTCGAACACGCCTCCGTCGGCGACAGACAGGCCTCGTGAATCAAGGGTATAAAAAACCACGTTGTGCGCCGAAGCGGCGCGCAGGATATCCTGAATCTGCGGTTCGGCGTCGTTGATGGACCCGTTCATCGCCTCGCTGGGGTCGCGGGTGTAAGCGGAGATGATGTCGAAGAGGTTGCGGCCGGGATGCGTATTGAAGCCGTCGGAAACGAAAACAATGATGCGCTTGCCTGGCATCTGGCCCATGCGTTCCACCACCACGTTGAGATTCTGAAGAAAGGCGCGGGTCAAATAGCTTCTTTCCTCCGCCATCGAGCCCGCCCACCTCTCGATTCTCTGCAACTCGCCCCCGCAAACCGAACCCCCTTTCATTGCCCCGCGCCCTCCCGCGGTGGCGGACTCTCCAAAGCAGGGACAGCCCCCGCAATATTCCGTGAGCATCCTCTTGAGTTCCTCTTCCTGGCTTTTCAGGTTTGCAGATTCGCTCTGCTGGATGGCGCGGGTCAGGTTCTTGCTCCCGATGGCAGCCAGCACAGCGGCGGGATCCCGGGTTAAATTTTGCGGCATGGCCAGGGTACGGCCCATGGTGAGGATGGCATAAAGGGAATCGCCATCCTGCTCCTGTTTGAAGAGCTTGTGCAAGGCGTTGCGAACGTAGACGAAATTCTCGAAGGACGAATTGAAGGTGTCGAGGCATACCAGGTAAGTCCGGCGCAATGGCGTCTTGCCGCCGGCCGGCAGAGAAGGCAGTGGTTGGGCGGAGGACGCCGAGGGATCAAGGGATACCACGTGCCCATCTTCGGGCGCGCGCTCATTCTCGGTTTGGAAGACCGACAACTTCTGCTCCACGCCATCTTCAAACACTTCGAAGTCACCCGCCTTCAACCCCACCACGCTGTGCCCGCCTTGGTCCGTCACCACCACGGGCACCAGCACCTGGTTCACACGCACCTTAATAGTTGGGGTCGGCGCCTGAGACGGAGGCTTGCCAGCGGCCGCGTGAGGAGCCGTGGACGTCTGGCGGGCCGGTGCGGTGAGAGCGTAGGCCAGAAATAAAATCAAATGGGCGGGCGCCCATCGGCGGAGCCCCGGCGATGTACTCCATCCATGGCACATATACCATCGATTATGCCACCGACTTGATTTTTGTATCTCAAATCTTCAGTTCTTAACATCCTTGGCGAGGACTCGCCGCGGCGAGGACCGCGCTACGTTCTATCTAAATTTAAGTGATGGTATAGTCTGATTTTTTTGTAGTGGCGGTCTTTGATCGCCGGCTTTTGATTTAATGAATTCAGGCGCTCAGAGGCGCGGCTACGACAAACTGGAACATTACCGAATATGCTTTTGCCCTGGATGGGCACGATGGTGAATGAAATTGGCACCATGCTGCCCGAAGACTGGACGCAGAATACTCCCGGCTACAACTTCACGCCCATCCGGCCGG
Organism: Terriglobia bacterium; assembly: GCA_035946625.1. Classification (GTDB taxonomy): domain Bacteria; phylum Acidobacteriota; class Terriglobia; order UBA7540; family UBA7540; genus DASYXZ01. Next base: position 10,558 of record DASYZE010000084.1, read on the forward strand.
CTTATTGGAATCCTTCAGCAGCGATTTATGCCTATGTTTACGCGGGCCTGGCGCGAGTGGGGATTGATGGAGCTGCCGAATCGGGAGTACCATGCGCTCCCGGCCTGTGGCCGAGCATCGCCATGCTCAATTGGGATACCGCTCAGCCCAACGCGCGGTTCTGGGTCCTGAAGTTGATCCATGACAACTTCCGCCCCGGCGATACGATGGTGGAGACATCCAGCGACTCGGATTACGTGATGACTCAGGCGATGGTGAGCCCCGACGGCGAACGAAAAGTGCTGGTGGTGAACAAGCGCGATGGGGAATTTGAGATCGTCCTTCCGGAGTCGGCGGGAGCGAAAATCGAAGTGGTTGATCAGACCACTGGATTCAATCCGCCCGCCTCAAAGTCTGTGGCAGGCTCCGCGTTTAAGCTGGGCGGATTCGCCGTCGCGGTGGTGACCCTCGGGAAATGAAGCTGAAACAAGAATCGAGTAGGTGGCAGATGGCATGGGGGAACCGAAAAAGATGGAGCGGGGGACGGGGATCGAACCCGCGACGTCCAGCTTGGGAAGCTGGCATTCTACCGCTGAATTACCCCCGCCACTCCAGTCCCCCCAAGCATAACACGATATATGAATTGTTGAACCACTGAGGACTAGAATCCAGATTCAACCGCCAAAGAGGTCTGTCCTTACAATGTTTGCGTTGATGTTTTGAGCGCGATTCAACATGGACAGCACTTCTGTCTGACGGCTGGACCATGCCGGCGGGGAGACAATGCGAGTGCCTGGAACTGATGTGAAGCCGCATCGTCATGCCGAGCACTCACACACAAACGCGTCGAAGAACGATCGGTACGGCCAAGGAGGCTCTGAGATTCGCGGGGGGTGGGAATTCGCTGGTGGGGGGAATAAGAACGTGGGGCAGCGGCTCTCAGTCTAAGATACCAACGGTTGATTCCGCATCCGAAGCGGCTTTTCTCCGCGTCGAAGCAGGCCAGGTGGCCATCCGTGGTAAGTTGTGCGCGATTAGCCGGTCTGGCCGCCAAATTATTCATAAATGGATCCGCCCTCCCGCATCGCGTGTGCTGACAGGGTAGGAATCGGCGAGATGGGTACCCGAGTCAACCAGCGTTCACGTCCGATCGCTTTTATCCGCCAAATTCTGCTTCACAGGCCTTTCCAATACTCAGAGCCCTTCCCCATGCGCGTTTGGGGCCTTGGATTCAAGAATCGAAAATGCAGTTTCAATGTGGGGGTGACATTTTGAATTTCACGGGCATGGGCGCGGCTGCAGAATCAGCGGAAGCTGGGGCGTCTGGTTAAAATCAAAACTGTCGAGCATATTGCTCGCCACGGTGTCGCGGGAGGTGAGCGGCTGAAATTGGTAGCGCGCCTCCACGAACTTCAAAATTGAGGAGTGCTCGTACACCGTGTGCGAAATGTATCCCGGCTTGGCGTAAGGCGAAATAATGAGCAGAGGAGCGCGCGGACCGAGGCCGAATTGGTCGAGTGCGGGGGGCGGAACGTGGTCATAAAATCCCCCAAAATCGTCCCAGGCGATAAAGACGGCGGTGGAATCCCAAGCCGGCCCCTGCATCAGCCCATTCATAGTACTCACCGTCCAATTCTCGCCGGCACAGATGCTGTTGGGCGGATGCTCATCCGTGCCAATGGGGGGAATTACCCAGCTCATGTTGGGCAACTGTCCAGTTTGCGCGTCGGTGGCAAACTGGGAGCTGGGCGCCAGGTGATCTTTGAACTGCGGCGTGTTCCCTATGTGATTAATCAAATTAAAGACGGTAGCGGTTCGGTCGGAATAGAACTTCCAGGTAAGGCCCGCGCTCTGGAGGCGGTCGGCGAGGGTTGGAAAATCAAAGCAGGGAAATTGATTGGTGATATTACCGCTGCTGTCCATCACTTGCACGGTCGCGGTGGCATCGCCCCCACAGGCGGGTGGACCGGGTCCTGAATCCGAAATGTTGCTGATGACCCCGCCGGATTGAGCGGCAATCGTGTAGAAATCGTTGGGCAAACTGGGGCCGTGCACGGAAGTAAAAAAGCGATCGGCAAGGACAAACTGGTGTGCGTACGCCCAGTAGTTGGGAATATCCTCGGCGTTCAATTGAGTATAGGCGGTCAAGGCGCCACCATAGATGAGGTCAAAGCGGTCCATTTTGCCCCCGTCCATTCCCAGCAGGGCGCAGGCCCAACTGTTGCACAGGCCGGCGACGGAAGTGTCCGACATGTGGCTGAGGGGCACGACCTGCCCTGTGGAAATGGTGCCACTGGTAGTCCCGTCAGCGTCCGGGAAGGTGCCCCAGTAGTTGTCAAAAGTGTGGTTCTCTTTCAAGATGAAAACCGTGTGTTGAATCACGGTCATGTCCTTCGTCACCGGAGTCACAGCTTGACTTCCCCCCGGGTTGCCACAGCCCGCAAAGAAAATGGCCACCCAAGACACCACAACCACGCCGCCGGCGAAGGCGCGAAGGGACACTTTCTCACTCAGCATTATTCCCTTTCTGTTCATCCTGCCTACGGCATCAAGAAAGCTCATGATCCGCCGCATGGGGCGGCTTGAAAAAATTCCAGGTCTTTGAAAACTACCTCGGTTGCTTATAGACTGGGTTGGGGGGTTCAATCGTGTCGTAATCAACGCCGTACATGTTTTTGTGACCTGCCAAAAGATTTCTGGTCGACTTGATCATGATTGACCCGAGAGCGCCTGACTCTTCAGTGACCTTCACTTCGCGCTCCAAACCCTTGAGCGTTTCGGGAAGCGCTTGCTCCGACCAGATGACCAAGCGATATTGGCCGGCAGGAACATTGCGCACTTTCACTCCTCCGGATTTGTCAGACACAGCGAAATAAGGTGTCTTCATGGCGATAACGACGGCGCTCATCTGGGGATGGATATTGCAAAAGATAAAGGAAACGCCGACGCGATCGAATTTGATCGAGCGGGTTGTCCCCGCCTCATACAGGCCCAAGTCAAACCGCTTTCCATCAAAAAGTGAGAATACGTTGTGAAAGAACGGGTCATGGTTGGGAAATTCCACCATCGAGCCCACAGGAACCACCAAAAGGTGAGGCTCAAATGCCTTGTGCGTCTGAACTAATTGGAAATGATGGGGAAGGCCACTGAGTTTGGCGTCAGCCTCTCCGGCGAGGTCACTCGAAAGGGGTGTCAGCCAAAAAACGATGTTGGAATAATCGGGACCTTTGGCGCGCGACCGCGCCGGAGGAGTAAGTCCAACTTGTGCGGTGACGGTCGCTGCTGTGGCGCCGTGGGGCAGGGTGATGAGCGGTGCGCACAACAAGGCCAGCAGGAGCCAATTCCACCTCTGACCTGTCCTGGCAGGGAGGTTCAGCTTAGAAAAGAACTCCAATTCCCAAATTGACCTGGCCGGCCTTTTGTTTCGCGTCATTGACGTAATAGCTCCACAGGCGCCGGTATTCCAGTGACAAAATAAGATCCGACCGCGGGTGATAAATGACATTGGTGAAAGCGCCGCGATTTCGGGTGAGGCTCGAAGCGATATAACTCTGTGGCGCACTGAAATAATTAAAATTCTGCGCCAGCGGATTATCTTCGCCCAAAGCTCCATTGAACTCAAGCCGCCCGGTGGGCCGAAAAGCAATTTGGCCCCATCCGCCAATGGTATCCAAGCCCAGAACCTCGGTGGTGGGACTGGTAAGGGCACCATCGTATAATACGCTTCTTCCCAGTCCACCGCCTAGACCCCCGATGGCACGGCCGCGGTAAAACTCGCCGGAGAAGGTGAACCACTTCCCAAGAGGCAGATCCACGTCAGCCGTCCCGGCCCAACCGTTGACGTTTCGGGCGAACCCCCAATTCTGCTTGCTGTAATAGCCGCCTACGCCCACGGTGAGGGGCCTGCCGAATGCGGTTTGCGTCCAGGCCACGCGACCGGCAATTGCAGGTTGTCCTGAACTTTCTCCCGCCTGGGGCGCCCGGTAGAATTGAGACCTGGGAAACTCGCCCGTGAGTGGATCAAGTAATCCCGCCTGGAGAATTAGCCCCGAGGTGTCCGAGACATGTATTTCATGCTCCACCCGGATTTGGGGCGTCCAGGACCACAGGTTTCCCGCATAGGACAACGCAGGGTCGGCGAGCGAAGCAAACGAGGTAGGTGAAAGAGGGGAGAAAAACAAAGAATCCTGTCCGGCGATGATGGATGTGTCCTTCCAATCCATCCGCAGGGTGGCGGTCCGCATGCGCAGTTCGCCTTGGGTGATGCCGTTGGACGCGGATGGGAAGCCACCGAAAAAGTCCACCTGCATTTCGCCGCTGGTCTTGGCCCCGGCAAGCTCAGGTCCGAATGCTTCCAGCCCGATTTCCGACTGGCGAACGGTGGCTCCAAAAGTTCCGTTCGATGCGGAAGGGCTGCGGCTCGTCGCCCAAGTTGGTAAATCCTGATTCTCCACCCCCCCCCGATTGGTGTAGGCATTGAACAAGGCGATGCCGGAAAGCCGCACTCGGTACTTCGACGCGCTCTCCACTTTTGTTTGGTACTGGTCATTCACCTTGGCTTTCAAGAGTTCCTGGTCTTCCTCGATTTTTACGAGTTTCTCTTCCTCCTGGCTTTGCCCGCTTGTCCCGCCGTCGGTTGAATCCTGGGGGCCGGCCGACGTTGGATTGGAATTGCGGGTCGAGGGAGTCAAAGATGCCAAGGGATCCGGTCCCGGACCACTGCCGCGGGACCCCTTGTCGCGAAGATCGGCCTTCAGCTTCGTAGTCTCAGCTTGTAACTGATCCATCTGTCCCTGCATTCGAGCCATCGCATCGCGAAGGTCTTTCACTTGTCTTTCCAGCTCATAGACTATCGTCTGGTTTGAGGCGGGGGGTTCGACAGTGGAACCGCCAGAACTGTCTTGGCCCAGGCACACAGCCGCGCTCATCAGGAAGACAGCGCCCCTAAATACGAGACTCCCAGGAAAATGAATTCGTTTTGTTTGCCTCATGACCGCCTCCTATAACCTTATCAAGGCGCCTCTGCGAAGGGCAAAAGCCTGACACCGCGTTGGCTCTTGATACCTTTCTCCGAGCGTCAGCTTGGATGAGAACATTCTATGCAATTTGATGCCAGTTGAACACACAGTCCGGAATGCCAATTCATCTCGCATCGAGGATTGGCAATATAGACCTTCCGCGAGCCCATATCTGGCAGACTCGGATCGCCTTAGGAAACAGTTCACTATCGGGCCGAACTCCCTTTCAGCTCTGACCCGTTCCCGCTGATGGAATAAAGAGCGAGCATACGCACCTTTGGCAAGTTGGATCACTCGGAATGTCCAAACGTTGCCGAAATTCCATCGCTTTCCGGTCGTTTAAGATATCGATGAGAGGCTGTTCCCGAAGGTTTCCGATAGCGGGATGGAAAAAGCAGGGCAGGATTGAGCCGTCGGAATCTATGACGGCGGAAACCCAGGGTGCATTGCACAAGGGAGCCGACGGCTGGACCTGCCCCAGTAGGGCCCGGAAATGCCGGGGGATGCGACGAAGCTTTTCCGGGGGTTCGACAATAAACCCCGCAGGTATCTCACGTCCGATTTCCTGGAGGAGGGATTCAATTTCCTTTTCCAGATCATTAATGTCGCCGGGCGCCAACCTCATCTTGGCCTGGCGTTCTGAGGACCAACCCTCGGGGCGGTTAAAAGCTTGCGAGGTAACATCGACTGCCAGAAATGAAATGGAATTCAAAGTGAGATCGCGCGCCGCGCTCACTGTTTCGCGCAGCGAAGTGCAATTCTCTATCTGAACCGTGCAGCGCCCTTGGATGGGAATGATCGGCCGGAGGGCGCGCAGGGTTTTGATCCCATTGGACATTTTTTGATATGCGTGCGGGATACCTCGAATCCGGTTGTGGACTTCAGGGGGACCGTCGAGCGACACAATAACGTCGTCGAAATTCCGCGCGATCATCGCGGCTTTAGGCCCCAATAAAAGGCCCGAGGTTAGCAGAGTGATGCGAATGCCTTGGCTTCGAACCGCGCGGCACAATGTGGGCAGCGAAGAATGAAGGAGGGGTTCACCGCCAGAGAGCACCAGCCACTGGACTTTCAGTTGGCGCAGGGAATCGAGATGGGGCTGCAGATCTTCGCCCGTTATCTCGCGAACCTCGCGAATTTTCCAAATGTCACACATCAAGCAACGGCAGTTGCAACGGTTGTGGGGAAGGATTACCAGAACAGGTAGTTCCCGGATCACGGGGTCCGCAGAAGCTACTGTAACCAGGGCGCCTGCCGGAACGTGTTGTCGCAGGTCATTCACCCAGTGACCTTCTTCCCGGCTAGAAATATTTCTTCACCCAGGTGGCACCTGGTATTTTCCAGAAGCGATTGCAGGGGAGCGTGAACCCACCTTTCGATGTTTCCAACTCGAATGAACTCGAAGTCGTCGAAAACAGCCCGTGGCCACCTGCCGGCTGCGGCGGCAGAAAGAAGTTCAGGCCTGCCTCCCACCATCACCACCTCCAGATCTCCAGTGGTCATTGCCGATAGTTTCGCGCCGGGCCGATCATCTGTATCCGGAACAGCCAGAAAGTCCGCCGGGCCACCCAATCGAATCGCTCCCTCGCCCGCCCCCAATCGCAGCACCCGGGCAGGGGAATCCGTGACCAGGGAATATATTTTCTTCTGATTCAAACACGTCTGATCCCGGACAAAACTAATCTCATCCAAAAGATCGCCTTGTCCGGTCAACGCAGAATCGCTGCCCAGAGCCACTTGCCGGTGTTGCGCAACTTCTTGCCGGCTTAAGGTTCTCCCCAGGGTAAACAAATTGGAGGTTGGGCACCAGATGAGACCTGCGCCACGCTCCGCCAGCAGTAGATGCCCCGCCTTGGTCAAACCTACGCCATGAACGACCACTGTGTTGGCGCCAAGAGCGTGCAGGCGATCCAATCGGAAGATTTCCTCCCCGCTCCGTTTATCAGTCCCTTCGGCGAGGTGAATGATGAAGGGGCACGCCGGCAGAGTGGATCGGAAAGTTTTTCCAATGTCCTTCCCCAAAGCCAGCGAGTGCGCCCAGCCGTAACGGTCCACGACACGAATCGGAAATGATCGGGCGAGCGCGCCTGGGATGGCCGCATTGTGATGGCAAACCGTCGTGACCCCTGAAAGCAAATTCTTGATGGCTCCCCACCAGTAACGGACCGGCTTGGGAACAAGCAAATGCTCGCGCACGGGAGATTGCAGGGGATGGTATACGTCATTGGCCCATTCTTGGAAATTAAGGTAAGGCCCCCGGCCGAGCCTGGGGAAAAGATTGAATTCCAGATGGTCGTGAGCGTTGATCAAACCCGGAAGCAGCAGATAACCCGACAAATCGATGGTGGGCGAAGCCCGGGTGTGTCGGATGGATGAACCATTCCAGGTGCGGGAGCGCGCCGTCTTAATAGCTGTGATAAGTCCATTGCTGATTTCCACCTCAGCCCTGTCAGCCGAGTCGGCATTAACAGCCACCCGAGCGCCGACAAGCCTGCACGACCCCAACCGGCGGGCAGGCTTAGGCTCGACCGGAGTTTCCACAAAGGCTGGCTCGTTCATCTTATTTCTCTGACATTCCCATATCCGCCGGCCAGTTGAAAATCCAGAATGAAAATGGCCGGCAATCCTCGGATGGACTCGAAATTGGAAAGCTTTCCCCCCTGGGCAAAGATGTGCCGCTCCGGTTCGTCAATATGAGGTTCCAATTTTTGCTTGAGATCGAAGCCCGCCTTTTGGAAAGCTTCGCAGATCGTATCCATGGAATAAGCGAAGCTGGCGATTTCAATGGCGCGGCCTTCCCAACGGAAAGTGCGCTTCCATCCCCGCCGGTGTCCCTCCGGGTGAAAGTCTGATAGGAGGACGCGGGCGTGCGGCCGTGAGACTCTGGCGAGTTCACTGGCGAAGGGCGGAAGAGCGTCAAGGTAACTGATTGCGAAGGAACAAATGGTCAGGTGGGCACAAGAGCTGCGAAGGGGAAGAGCAAGACAATCGGCCCGCACCAACCCTGGGGCCAGCGCCGGCTTGGCGGATGCGACTTGCAGCATTTCCGGGGAAAGGTCGACACCGACAACATGATTCACTCCTCGATGACGAAGCCGCGTTAGCCAGCGCCCGGTTCCGCAAGCAACATCCAGGACATACTTGTTTTTCAATTCCGGAAGGAGCGGCTCCATCGCGCGCTCCTCCAATGCCAACAAGGGATTTGACCCGTCGTCGTAGGTCTTTGCCCAGAGCGCGTGCGCCTCCATCACAGGTAATGAGCGAGCCGTGGTGCGCTCTGGTTCCAAGCCCGCCATCATAAGCTCTCCGCCTTCGGCTTGCGCAGATCGATGAATCGTTGCGCCCATTCCAATTCCCAAGGCGAGGCATAAAACTCCAGGCCATAGCGCCACGCGCTCAAACTCTTCAGGAGGTAGCGGCCCCATTCCGGCAGGCGGATATCCTGCACGGTGGGCCAGCGCGACGCCACGATGAGTTCAAAGTTGTCAATGAGCCGCTTGGTAGAGGATCGCAGCCAGGGCGACGCCGGATCCTGGCGGATGGTGAAATTGAACCACCGCTCGGTAGCCCACTCCTCGACAGTCCCGGGGAATTGGACTTGACTTTCGATATTTCCGTACATCCCGGTTCGCTGGGGCACCGGAATGTAGTGCTGGATGATAATTTCCGCATCGGGATTGATCTTCTTAATCCGGCGAATGAACTGCAAGCACTCACGGGTATCGCGCTCAGGGTCGTGGGGATTGCCGACCACGAAGGAAAACTCCGGGATGATTCCAAAGCTCCGAATGCGCCGCGCCAGCTCCAGAGTCTGTTCCGTCTTGAGTCCTTTGTTCATCTCGCGCAGGACCCAATCGGACCCGGACTCGGCGCCAAAAAAGATCATCGTGCAGCCAGACGCTTTAATGGCCGCCAGAGCTTTGTCCGAATAGCTGAGCAGAATGTCAATGCGCGCCTCACACCACCAACGCAGCCGGAGAGGAATGATCTGCTCTGCCAATTCGAACGCGTGGTCCTCACGCAGAAAGAAATTGTTATCGTAAAACTGAATGGCATCGACGCGGTAAAAGTCCACCAGATGGCGCAGAACCGATGCGGTCCGGGCCGGCGATTCCATCTTCTCGCGGCTGCCATAGGCCGTGATGACTCCGCAGAAATTGCACGCGTAGGGGCAACCAACACTCGCTTGATGCACCGCGGTCCGACGGCCCAGAAAAGTGGGCAGGATGTACTTTTCGGCCTGCAACCGGTGGTACGGCAAGGCGGGGAAAGCATCCGGGCTTTTCATCATGCGCTCGGGATTGTTTCGATGTGCCCCGCTCGCGTCCTTGTAGGAGAGGCCGCGTATGGTGTCGAGGGACCGTTGTCCTCTTAGAGCGTCCAGGAGTTCAATAAACGTATCCTCGCCTTGCCCACGGACTGCGAAGTCGACGTAAGGCGCATTCAGCGTGGCCGCCGTGTAGATGGAGGGAAAGTATCCGCCCCACACAATAGGCACCTTTGGAAAGCGATGACGGATTTCCCGGCAGGCGTCCATCGCAGCCACCATCTGCGGCCCAGGCATCACGGATACAGCGAGGAGATCGACGGGATGCCGGGCCATTAGATTGGTGATCGTCTGTGTCGGGTTAGGATCTACGTTCCCATCCACGATCACGTACTCTTCCCGGGCCTCGAGGAGGGCGGCCAGCGAGAGAACCGCCAAGGGAAACCGCCGGCTGCGCGGCTTGGTCGATCGGGGGTGGAAGAGGATAATCATGGCTAAGTCACCATCCCCAGGGCAATAAAGAATTTCGCCGGCTCCCGACGGCGCAGGATTCTGGCGCGCCACGGCCGCATCGCCCAACCCAGCCCGTACCATGGTTCGTGGACGTCCCAGCGAATGCCGTGCAGCTTCCCCAGTCGCCCCAAAGCATCTCTGGTCAGGAATTCCTGACTCGCGATGGCGTCCGACTTGAAGCCAAACCTCTTCTCGAAGTGCGCGTGTTTTTCCAGCACCATGGCGCGGCCACTGGACTCACTGCGGTAAAACGGCGAGTCGACAATCAGCAGGTGACCGGGCCGGCGAAGACAGCGGAGAGCTTCCCGAAGTGTTTGGCCGTATTCTTCGGAATAATGGAGAGAAGCATTGAAGGCGACCAGATCGAATTGTGCCGATTCAAAGGGCAGGCAATCCATTTCCGCCTGAAAGCGAGGGAACAGCCGGCGAAGCAACGGCCGGTAATGGCTGGCGGCGCTCAATCCATCCTGATCGTTCTCCACCAGGTCCACCGCCACGGGCCGGTGTCCCCGCCGAGCCAGGCGATAACTCATCCAACAATTCCCCGCCCCCACGTCCAAAACATCCATGCCCTTGGGGTAATCCTTTTCGAGCCGTGGAAGAATCGTTCGCTCCAGATAGCGGAAGCTGCGCCCGCGGATGTTCCACTGCCATGAATTCCTGCCGGTGACGTCCTTATAGGGCAGTGAGAGAAAATAATGCGCCCCGCCGGTCCCGCGCGCTTCCTTAAAACGGACGGCCTGATATTCTTTGACAAATTTCCGAAACCTGTCCTCGCTCGATGGCGTCAATGCACGCCAAATGCCCCTCTCGCGTCTGATGACGAAACCACAGGCCGGGCATTTCATTTGGGTCGAATCTTTGTCGGGATGTAGAGAACCAACAACCGCGTGGCATGCCGGGCAACTCATCGAAAGCGAGTGCGGCGTGGAAGCCTCGGCTGACTTGCTGACCGATGAGAATCGTGCAACCTCGCAGGCTAATGTGGACATATGTCTGAACGCTCAAACATCATCAAGTTATGGTCGGCGATACTTCGGAAGAGCGGCCACGCGGAGACCAGGCGATCTATCATCCGCGCCGCAGCCATCCCCCGGGGAATCCGGCTCGCGAGAGGTTCCACATACGACGGTGGAACCGAGATTCCCACTCCCTTCCTCCCCTTGAAGCGAAAATAAGGAGCGAAGGCACTTTTCAAACTTCGAACCGAATGGCGATAAACTGGAAACATTTTCCCTTCGGCCAAATTGGCCGACGCAACAGGACGAAATCGTCGGAACGCCTTGCCTGGCCTCGCGTGCAGCAAATACCAAAGTGTCTCCCACGCACAGAACGGGCTGAAGACGCAGAGGAGAGCTTTGGCGCCCGGCCTGAGCAGCGTTGCGAGCTCGCGGGCGATAACAGAAACATCCAGGCTGCAGTTCAATCCGCCGAAATTCGAAACCAAGCCGTCAAAGTGGAAGTTCTTGCCCAGCATGAAAATGTTTTCCGTCTTGAGCGAGATGAACTCGACCCGCTCCTGCACGCCCGCTTCTTCAGCGTGACGGCGCGCCACAAGAATCATTTCCGTGGAGGCATCACAAGCCACCACCTGCACCCCGCATTGGGCCAGGTGAATCGCGTCGGCGCCCGTCCCGCAATTGATTTCCAGAATGCGCTGGCCGGCGTGGAAACAATGGTCCATTTCATGCCACACCGCTTCCCGCTGGGCCCGCCCCACCACGGATTGAGTAAAAACCTGGTCGTAGCTCGCGGCGAGCAAGTCAAAAGCGGCAAAATCAGCATGCGTCGATGCCTGAGAAACTTGCATAAGACTTTAAGCCTCTGGTGCCGCGGACGATGACTGCATGCCCCGCCGTGCCTGGGCGATACGCTCGCGCAGCTCATCCGCCAGCGGCGAATTCCCGGGATCCGGAGGGGCAATCAAAAGCCGGTGTAACTCCACCTCCGAGCGGAGAAGTTGGTCGGCGTTTTGATAAAACTCACTGGAGCGCCGGCCGGTAATTCGGAATTCCCGGTCGGAGCTCCCGGCCCACGCGCCCCCGTTCACCACGCGCGCAGCTACTTCATCAAAGTACGGCGTTCCCTTGATGGGATAGGCCAGGGTGGTGAGAAAAATGTCGGGATCGGATTTCTTCACGTGCTCCACCGTCGCTTCAATATCCTCCATTTCCTCCCCCTCATAACCCCACATCAAAAACATTCCAGTTTGAATGTTCCGCTCTTTGCAGAGGCGAACCGCGGTTTGGACCTCTTCCACCTTTACGCCCCGCTGCATCGCGTCAAGGATTCGTTGCGAGCCACTTTCCGATCCAATCCAAACCCTGAAGCAGCCCAGCTCGGCCAGGGCGTCGGCGACCTGAGGGTTCAACCGGTCGGCGCGCGAGATACACTCAAAGGGAATTCTGAGGCGGCGGCATTTCATCTCCCTGGCGAATTCAAATATCCAGCCGTGATGAATGGTAAAGACATCGTCCGCCATCCAGAGCATGTCGGGTGCGTAGCGCCCAAGAATCCACTCCAATTCGTTGACCACGCTGACGGCTTTCCGCCTTCGATGGGTCTTGCCATAGACCGCGTGGCTGCACCACCGGCAGTGATAGGGGCAGCCGCGCGCGGTAATCATTGAAACCGAACCCGCCCCATGATGGGCCCGCCACGTATCCAGGTACTTCTCAATGGAAATCGATTCGCGGCTCGGCCAGGGCTGGGCGTCGAGGTCGGCAATCTGCGGGCGCGGAGGGGTTTGGCAAACCGCGCCATCCCGATCGCGAAACGCAATCCCATGGACACGTTTCAAATCGGTTTGGTTGTGGGTCGCCAGGAGCGGGAGCAATTCCTCCACGGTCAATTCGCCCTCGCCCATCACCACCACATCGGCGCCCGCATCAAGGTATTCATGGATATAAGCCGCCGGCTCCGGGCCGCCCACCATGGTTTTCCAGCCCGCTTCCCTGGCCACACGAAGGATTTCAATTGCGTTACGGCGTGTCATCAGATTGGCATAAATGCCCAGAACCGATGGCGGAGTTGAGCGAAGAACGCGGAACAGTTCTTCCCTGGTAGAGAAGGTCGAGTCGAAGACCTCCACATTAAACCCCTTGGAGCGCAAGTGCGAAGTCAGGTAAAGGATTCCCAGAGGAGGGTACGGCTTCATGATCTGGAGTTCTTTGGCATCTCCATAAAGAAAGTAGCCGTGAGTTAAGAGCAGCTCGGGTGATTTCATTTTGGGGCGTCCATTGCGCACTCGGCGCGGAAAGGCTTCTTCGGAAGCTTCGACCGGGCATCAGCAAGTCGCGGCCTCCGGCGCGCAAGTCAGTACGGGCAGAAGTGTCGGCGCCTCGTTTCTGGAGGTCTTCTCCATTGCCTCAACTTTCGCCCACAGTTGTGCGAGGGTTTGGGCTTTGCCGTCGCCCGGCTCATGGCCCCGCACCTCGGAAAAGTTTACTGAACCGGCGGACGGGGGGCTCCAGGTCTCCACCTCCGCATGGATGGCATTGCGCAGGGCACGGTAAAACTCCGTGGTGTAGGCTCCTTTGAACATCATGGCGAGGTCTTCGCTGTCGATCCAATTGGTTTTGGAGCCGAGCTGCTCACGCACACGGGCATGAAACGCGGTGCCCGGAAGCGGATAGGAAACCGAAACTCCGATGTCCTCCGGCCTCGTGTGGCGCACCAACTCGATGGTTTTTTGGATATCAGGCCAGGTTTCGCCCGAATACCCGAACTGAAGAAAGAAACAGGTTCGAATTCCGGCGTGGCGCAAATGCCCGCGAGCTTTTACCACTTGGTCTACTCTCAAGCCCTTATCCATCGCATCCAGGATCTTTTGCGATCCGGACTCCACTCCCAGCCACGCCTCATTACATCCAGCGCGCCGGAAAGCCAAGGCCACATCCTCTTTCATCAAATCCGCGCGGGTTTGCATTTTGAAGGGCACCGCTGCGCCGAGTCGCTCCACCTGTTCGGCGAACTCCAACACCCAACTGTTCTTGATGCCAAAAATGTCGTCGGCAAACCAGAGGTGCTCCGCCCCATACTCGGTTTTGAGCAGAGCCATCTCTCGCGCCACGTTTGCGGCGCTGCGGGAATGGAAACGGTCTCCATAAATGGGCTTGGCGCACCAATTGCAACGGTAAGGGCAGCCGCGACTTGCCACAAGATTCAGCGAAAACGTATGGTGGGCGGATTTCCACTCGTCGCGATAGCGCTCGAGATCCACCAGATCCCGCGCGGGAAATGGAAGCTCATCAAGGTCTTGGATCAACGGCCGTGGAGGAGTTTTGTAAAGCCGCCCGCTCTGCTGTTTGATAAATGCCAACCCGGGAATTTCAATTGGCAGCTGACCGGAACGGCCGACGAGGGAATCGACAAGCTCGAGCAGCGTGCGTTCCACCTCGCCGACCAATATGAAATTCGCTCCGCCCTGCAGATACTGGACAAGGTGATCGGTGGAGTCAGAACCATTGACCACCACCTGGGCCCCGGATGCCCGCGACAAACCGATCATTTGCATGGCAACTTCACGCATGCGGCTCAAGCACATTTTGGATAGGAAGTTAAAATTGTCCTCGCAGAGCGCTACCACACGGGGCCGAGCCCGCCGCAGGGCTTGGGGAAATCCAGACACCGGGTCCTCCAGCATGGGATCAAACAGGGCCACGGAATACCCGCGTTGCCTCAGCAGCGCCGCCGCATAAAGCGTTCCCAGGGGCGGATACGGTTGCATCTTGCGGGCTTGCTTCCGGTCGTAATATAGGTGATAGGAATGGGTCAGAAGAACGTCAACCACACAACACCTCTCAGAGGGCGTTTTGCGCGACTGCGGGCTCAAGACGTTTGGCATCCACCGCCGGCTTGGCAACCCTCGTCATCTTTTTGAGTTTGTGATTCAGCCAGAGTTCAACCGGGGCGCTGTAAAAGTTGTGATCCAATCTCCATTGAGCCGGATAGCTGAGCCCGCGCTGCAGCGACTTCACATAACGATTGGGGTCGTGCCTGGCGATGGGCTTCCGGTCGAAGGCAATGCGCAGGTAATCGCGCATGGTCTGCAACCGTGAGTGGTCTTTTCCCTTGAGCCAGGGAAGAACGGTGTAACGGGGGAAAAAATCAGCCCACCCCTCCAGCGACTTGGGCACTTCAATACCCAACTCCTTCGCGTGAGTCATGATGGGGGAGCCGGGATAGGGGGTGAAAATATTGGTCCAGAATTCGGTCCCGGGAAAACGGCGGCACACGTCCATGATGAATCGAATGGTCTCCTGGCGCTCCGCAACGCCCTCGCTCGGGAACCCAAAGATGATATTGAATGATGGGCGGATGCCCGCCTTTAAGCATCGCTCCGCCGATTGGTAGATGGAATCAAAATCCTGAAAAGTTTTGTTCATAAGCTTCAGGATTTTGGGTGAAGCAGAATCCACCCCCTGACAAATCTGGTGCAACCCCGCGCGGCTGAGCAGGCGCAATTCTTCCTCGGTCAGTTTGGCCGTCAAATTGGTAGTAGCCTGAATGCTCCATTTGAAACGCGCCCCCACCCGGACGAGACCTTCGCCAATGTTAACTGCCCTCTCCAGATCAACCAGAAAGTTGTCATCCACCACCCAAAGCATTTCAAGCCCGTAACGCCGCGTAAGGTCGTGGGTCTCTTCCACCACTTGCTGGGCGGGCAAGGAGTTCCATTTGCGGCCGTAGACGCCTGCGTTGGTGCAATAAGAGCAATCAAACGGGCACGCGAGACTGGACGTGTACATCGCCCAGCGCCGACCGCACAGCTTTTCGTAGGCATCGAAATCCGCAAGGTGATATGCCTTGGGGGGCATATTCACCAATGGCTTCAAGGCACGCGGAGGGTTGAATATGAGTCGGCCATCCCGCTTGAAGCCCGCGCCAGCAATCCCATCCAATGAACTGCCATCGCGCAGACGCTGGGCAATTTCAACCATGGCGTCCTCGCCCTGGCCTCGAACCACGATGTCGATGCAATCCGTATCCAGCGTTTGATCGGGAAGTAACGAGGGATGCCATCCTCCCAGGATGACCGGAAAATCGGGATTCCATTTCTTGACCGCCTGGGCGAGTTCAACCGTTTCGCGGATCATGGGGCCGGTAACCAATGAGACGGCGAGGCAGAGAGCATTTTCGATTTCTTTCATCACGCGTATTTTGAAGTCGGGAGTGATCGTCGAATCGACAATGGAAACTTCAAAACCGGCGCGCAAGAGCGGAGTGGCAACAGCAAGAATGCCCAAAGGTGCGGTGGCCTCGGTGCTCGAAAACGCCGGAAAGAAGAATACGATCTTCTTGGATGAGATCATGATAATCCCTTGATTTTTGCCATCCGCTTCGCCTTGGACCTTGCTCGACATTGATGAGGGTAACCTTGGCCCGCCAAGCAGGTGTCATCCTGTGGTTGGTTCCATGTAAAAAAAATGTTATATGTGTCGCCCGGATTTTCCAGGTTGGAAATCCAAGCAATCGAGTTTATAAGGTTTTCAGGAACTTAATGAGCGCCTTTCGATCTTCTTCCGAAAGATCGAGCCCAAAGGTATGGCCCCGAATAGCCCGGCGCTTCGTCCCTTGGCCGCGGAATCCTGTTGGCACGTAATCTTTCTGAAGTCGGCGGGGATCAAACCAATCTTCAAGGGTTGCAATGGAGCCGCTGTGTTCGAACGGCCCCCGGTACCAGACACCTCTCAACGAGGGAACTTTGTAGTATCCCGTGCCCTCTCGAGTCTTCAATGCCAGTCCGGGATCCGTGCCCACAGAGACCGGGAAAATATCAAATTGAAGTAAGTCATCTTTCGGCGGTGCGAACCCCTCAACTGGCGTCAACTTGTTGTTGGTATAGAGCGGCGGTGTATGGCACAGGCCGCAGTGTTCTCGATTGAAGACCTCTTTACCACGGGCAGCCATTGCATCAAAGCGATTGGGATTAGGAGGCGGTTTGAGCGAATACAGATAAAGAGCGAGCGCGTAAAGCTGATCGTCGCTGTACCGCAATTGAGTCGCAGGGTCCGGCAATGGATCGAGTATCTTGAAATCGAGATACCGGTCATAGCGAACCGCTCCCTGCACAAGCGCCGCGTACCTCATCAGGTCGGCAATGGTTCGCTGGCGCACGAGGCCTGTATGATCCAGATAGCGGATGTCCTGGATGCCAATCAAGCTGGGTATCGCGGGAGGATAATACAAGCTCGTATTGACGCGCACGGCGACACCCGGCGGTACCGCTTCGTGAGCCGAGGCAATTCCATCGATGCTCATTTGGTCGAGATCACCAAGGGGATCGGGCCGTATCCAGGGAACACCAAGGGCTAGACGACGCTCGCGGCGAACCTGTTCCAGAAAAAGTTTCGCATCACTGGCTTCATCAGCTCGGCGGCGCAGAGCGTAGGCTGCCACTCGGTCATAAGGAAGATTCCCTTGCGCACCGGTGATCACTGTTCCGTCAGGCATGACGCGCGTATGGCATGTTGCGCATGAGCCTACTCCTAGTTCAACCATCCCTTTCTGTCTGACCATATAGCGAACGAATGGCACGGTTCCGTCCTTGGCCACCGGCACGCCGAGCTTTTCATACCATGCCGAATTTTTCACATCGGCCATGGTAATAAACATGCTTGTGTCCAAACCAATCGGCGCGTCAAAAACAATCTCTCCTGCCTTCACCCAATCACTTTTGGTCTTGAGTTCGTGGGCGTCAAAAGCCACTTGCGGCTCTTGCCGTTTGAGCCAATTGAAATAACCGGGAGGTTCCCTGTCAGGACGATAGACGGGGTAGGTCTTAAGAATCGTCCGCGTTGGGATGCGATAGTAATAATCCGACGATACGTGAACTGGTGAGGCGCTATGCATCACCAAGGGCACTTCCAAAGTCGCGAGAGCTTTGTCATCCCAAACCCTTGGAACCGAAAGGGACGGCCCCTCGGGTAGCCCTGACGGTTGCGCGCCGCGGACCAGAATGGCTGCAATTGCAAGGGCCAATACGACGATGGGTCCAAACGTTTTGGGAAGAGAAGGCTTCATAACGATGGCGAAATTTGGATCTCCAAGGTGGGCAGGAGGGGAGCGAGCACAACAAAACCCAGCAGAATCAGACCGAGAGAATGGCCGTACGTGTAATCGAAAAACCCGGACATGCTGAAGCCGATCAAGCCAAGCAGACCAGTTCGACAAGCGAACTTGGCCTCACGGCTTTTGGCCGCACGGGATGCTTTCACGAGGTCAACAAACAACACCCCAAGCGTCAATAACGCCGACAGCGCAACGGGAATTCCGAACTCCGCCGCCAATTGAATCGGGTTGTTATGAAGATGGCCATGATAAGCGGGGACGGGTTCGCCGGGTTTCAGATAGTCTCGATACACAGCCTCAACGCAGCCAGGCCCGACACCGGTGAGCGGCCTGTCCTTAATCATCCTCCAACCGACGCGCAGCATTTGCAACCGCTCGGCGTTCGAATAAAAGTCAGGGCGCAAAGACTGAAGCACCCTGAGGCGGACCGGACCGGGCGCAATCACATAAAGTCCGAAGGGAATAAGGGGAAGAACCCAAAGCCATTTTGAGCGCCGCCAGGCAAGCTCACAAGTCAGGAGAAAGAAGCAAGTGATCCACGTCATGCGGGTCAAGCTGAATAAAATGGCCAGGCCGTGAATGATGGCCACCGGCCACCAGCGCCGGCGCTCTTCCGGATAAAGAGACCAAAAACCAAGGAACCCGGCCACCACCAGGATTTCCACGGTTCCAAATACCATCCAATTATTCAGCAGGCCGCCGGTGCGCAAGTAGAGGCTCGCCTCGTCCCCCAGGCCCAAGATTGGCCGGTAACTGAAAACTCGCGCGGCGAAGTCAGCCAGCAGGAAGATTGCGCCCAACGTCGAAGTGAGAAAAATCCCACGCCAGACGAATTGGCGATCCGTATTCTTGCTTAAGGCGGGTAGCACGAAGAATACGGCGGCAATGAGCAGCAGATGGCGGATTTCACTCCACCCGCTTCTGCGGTCGGGCGAAAAGGCCCAGGAAACCACTTCTAGACCGGCCCAAACCAACCAAAAAAAGAAGATGCAAGGGAACCAGACTCGTGTCTGCCCCCGCATACAACGAACGATCCGAGCGGCAAGGGCCAGCGCGAGAAGAAACTCGCAGACTGCGATAGAGATCGGGACGGCACAGAATGCCAGTCCCAGAGCCCAACACTCGATTGGCCGGCCTTGCAATACAGCTTTCAAAGACCCATCCGAGTTCACCCGAACCTCGGATGGTAACGATTCTGCTGCTTGAATAAATTCGCGGCTCATTTCACCTAGTAGATCTGTCGCGTCAGATCAAATCCAATAAACAACCCGCTTGGCTTGTCAGCGGTGGGGTCATTCAGAAATGAAGCGCGTGTTCCCGCACGCTGATTGACGGTTGTGCCGGGACTGGTGGTGAATCCAAAAGTGAAGGCATGCCGCCAGAGCCGCTTCTGAATTCCAATGGAATAGGCAGGTCGGTGGATGTCCATTTCCCTATAGCCCACGAAGGTTGGAATGACCTCGGCGACGATGGCTACTGTGGGACGAATATCAAACGCACCTCCAAATCCCACCGAAAAGGTATTGACTCCGGGCAAATCGGGGACGGGATCAACCAACAAGTTAGGCGGTGGGACCAGGCGGCGATTCTGGAACGAAAGTGTGGGCACTACGTAGAGCTGCGCCTTATTGGCCAAGCTTCGTGAGAAAATACCTTCAAAGTTTGCGGTAAAGTTTTTGGAGAAATCATTTTCGCCGTCGACCGAGAACCTCACGGCGCCATTGAGGGGGTGCCCATCGTGCTCATCAACAAAATTGTACGCCGCCATCAGTTGAATGGGCCGGCCGATCACGCTGGGCGAGCGGTATATACTGACGGAAAAATCCTGGGTCACCCCATAGCGGATTCCAAGAGATGATAAGGAGAAATTATCCAGACCGCCGAGGGTATGCCCGAGGGCTGGTCCGCTGAAGGCGGGGCCGAATGCAAAACGGTGGTTGAAATTGACATAGAAACCGTGCCGGTCAAGCCGGCGGCCAGTGGGCAGGCTGAAGAGATAATCATCGCCGGCATCATAGATCTTGTTCTTCTTGGCCTCGGCCTGCTTCTGTTCGGTAAGGGCCTTGATTTTTCCCGCCGGACTCTTGGCTGTTTCCTGAGCGGTTTGAGGTTCGGCCGGCGCCTCATCCACTTCCGAGATGCTATGCGAAGCGAGATCGACCAGGTATTTCTTGCCCTCGCGTTCCACCATCAGGGTGTTGGAGGACCCTTCCACAAACGAAATCCCCAGAGTTTCCGGAGGGACTCCGGGCGCCGCTGGTGTGGGTTGGGCGTGGGAATTCGCCGCCGGCAGGTTGGAATCCTCCGCCCGCGCCGAGGGAATGACGGCGGCTAAACCCAATATGAGTGCCGTGTATCCAACCGCGGTGACGCAATTCATTTTACTGATGACTCTGCCAATCGGTCGCATAGCGTGACTCTCCCATTCGAGATGCAATATCCAGCGCGCATCAGATCTCACCCTGAGTGCAGATTCCATGAAACGTCAGCGCAAGCTCGAATGTCATCAGCAGTCTGTATTCATTTTGTAAAGGTTTTGTGTGGGGCTACCCATCGTGGCGGAGAAGGTATAGTCTGGTGGCGCTTGTTTGCCGGAGATCGAAACCCAGTGGACGGGAGTAATCGTAGACCAATGGGATTTGCAACCTTATTGGGCGCGGGGCATCACACTCTGCAATGGAAAAACTGCTGATCATTGAGGACGACCGTTCGATTCATAAAGCTCTCAGGCAATTATTTGAGGCGGAAGGTTACACCCTCGAGTTTGCCACGAATGGTGCGGCCGGTCTGGCGGCCTTCAAAGCTGCGCCGCCTGCCCTCGTAATTTTGGATTTAAGGCTGCCCCAATTGCCGGGGCGCGAGGTGTGCAAGGAGATTCGCAAGGTTGCTCCTTCTCTTCCCATCGTCATCCTGAGTGCGGTGGCAGATGAATTGGACAAGGTTTTACTCCTCGAGCTGGGGGCGGACGACTATGTCACCAAGCCTTTCAGCCCCAAAGAACTCCTGGCGCGGGTGCGCACCACGCTCCGGCGATCCCAAAGACCTGTGACGCTGGACCAATTTGCTTTTGAAGAGATTTCAATCGACTTTTCCAAGATGGAGTTGAAGCGCGCCGGAAAGCCTGTGGAAATGACCCCCCAGGAGTTTAAGATTCTCAAATACTTCGCTCAAAACCCAGAGCGTGTGATTTCGCGTGATCAACTCTTGAATGAAGTTTGGGGTTATAACTGCTACCCGACCACCCGCACCGTCGACAACCATATCTTGAAGCTGCGGCAAAAGCTTGAAGAAGATCCCGAGAAGCCGACGCATTTTCGGACCGTCCACGGGGTGGGCTACAAGTTTGTTCCTTAAGGATTCTTGATGGAGCCGCCCCACAACGCGTTCATTGCGCAGAGGGCGCAATCGATGTCCAGGCTTGCCACGAGCTCCAAATAATGACCGAGTTTCGACTTCGCACTAAACTGATACTCTCGCTCATACTCATCTCGAGCGGGCTGGCCACTGCGACGGTCCTGATTGTCCGCCATGAGGTTCAGAAGAGAGCGCAGGCGGACATCGAAGAGGCGCTGCGCAACTCGGTGGTCACCTTCCAAAACTTCCAGCGCGAGAGAGAAGCAACCCTCATGCGTTCCGCCGGACTCCTGGCGGACCTTCCAATCCTGCGCGCCTTGATGACCACGGAGCACGCCGCCACCATCCAGGATGGCTCGCTCGATCTCTGGCAATTGGCCAAAAGCGATTTGTTCTTACTGGCCGACAGTGAAGGGCGGGTGGTGGCCTTGCACACTTCCGCCCAAGGGTTCACCCGTGAGGAGGCCGGGAAGGTGCTTCGCCATTCTTTGCGGAGTTCAGAGGAAAGCGCCTGGTGGTTCGGCGAGGGACACTTATACCGTGTGTTTCTGAAGCCCATTTATTTTGGTCCGCCCGTGGGAGGTTCAACCCTCGGCGTTCTGGGAGTGGGGTACGAAGTCAATTCCAGTGTAGCCCAAGAAGTAAGTCAGATTGCCTCCAGCGAAGTGGCTTTTCGATATGATGGAAACGTGGTTGTCACCACCTTGACCCCCCGCCAGCAGGCCCAACTCAATGCCCGGCACGACTATCTTTCCGGCGACAATAACCAAACTCTCCAGGTCCTCCGACTCGCCGGGGAACAATTTCTAGCGACTTCCTTGAAGCTGTCACTCACCAACGACCCGGGAGTCAGCCTGACCGTCCTCAAGTCCTACGACCAGGCGACCATCTTCCTTCGGAACCTGAATCGGTGGACGTTCGGAATCGGTCTTGCTGCGATTCTAGTTGGAACCGGCCTTGCTTTTCTCCTTTCACATACTTTTACCCGACCTCTCGATCATCTCCTCTCCGGCGTACATGCACTACAGAAGGGAGATTATGGCTATCCGTTGCTGGCAGAAAGTGGTGATGAGGTAGGTGAACTCACTTCGGCCTTCAATAGAATGAGGGAAAGCCTGCGGGAAACTCAAAATGAATTGTTGCACGCTGAAAGACTGGCCACCATGGGGCAGATGGCCAGCGCGATTTCACATGACCTGCGGCATCCGCTCACCGCCATCCTGGCGTATGCCGAGTTCCTGTCGGAAACCAAGCTTCCGGACCAACAGCGCAAGGATTTTTATGAAGAGATCCGGCAGGCCGTCAATCGCATGGCCGACTTGATTGGTTCAATGCTGGAATTCGCCAAGACCCGACAAAACCTCAATCCGGTCTATTGCAGCATTGAAGATTCCATCCGTCGCGCCATTCAGTCCGTGCAGACGAAAGCGGAATTTCGCCGCATCGCCATTACCACGTGGCATGAGGGACGTTGTGAAGGATGGTTTGATTCGGTAAAGCTGGAGCGCGTTTTCCACAATCTTCTGATGAACGCCTGTGAGGCCGTCTCCCCGGAGACGGGGATAATCGAGATTCGAATTCGGCAAATCCCGGCAGGTGTCGAGGTTAAATTAACGGACAATGGGCACGGTATCCCTCAGCCCATCGCCGAAACCATTTTTGCGCCCTTTGTCAGCTACGGAAAGGAAAATGGGACAGGCCTGGGTCTGGCGGTTGCCAGAAAAATGGTGCAGGATCATGGCGGCAATATTTGCGTGGAGCGTACCGGCCGTGAGGGAACGGTGTTCATGCTGACGATCCCCATCGGTCATCCTCTCGATCCTTCCACCAAAAGCTGAAGGGATCGTTCTGCTTTCTTTCTCGAAATCTACCCTTTCTAAAAACTTTACAAACTGACTACAGCCGATTGACATAACTGCCATCCCGCCCCACTACTATGCCAACAGCTCGATTCGGGTATTCGCTTGTAGCATCGAGGTAACGATGGTCAGCGGGTGTGACCTGCCAGTCATGGAAATTGAACAGGGTTGGAAATTGGACTCGCGAGATTTCTTCCGAACGCGGGCGAAAATGCCGCTGAACGAGAACTTCCTGCTGGCCGGAACAAGGTGTCGCCTCTCCACCAACTCTGAAGCCATTCTTGCTTGTGCGCGCAAACTCTTTACGATTTTGCCCCCCCACGGGGACAATACTGTCTTGGATTTCCGCTTTTGGGCGGACCCCGCTTCTACTCCCTCTTCGCATCCATGGCCCAAGCCATATTTCAGAGGGCTGGGCCGGTTTGTTTTCGCGGGCTTTGACGGGCTCAATTCCCTTCTTGTCGACCTCAATCAGCGCCAGGTGGTTGGACGCTTCACGCGCACCTTCGCGGAAGACCAGGCGATGTGGAAGAAAATCGTTTTCCCTGTAATTGCGGCCGTCTTGGGCAATTCGATTCCGGTTTCTATTCTCCATTGTGCTTGCGTTGAGCTTGAAGGAATGGGATTGCTGCTTGCAGGCCCTTCGGGATCCGGGAAGTCCACACTGGCCTTGGCGTTGGTAAGGCAGGGCTTCGGATATCTTGCGGATGATCGGACATACTTTTCAAGTCGCCACGGCCGGCTCTTTGCATGGAGCGTCGGGGGGTTGCTTAAACTTCGATCCGACGCCGATCAACACTTTCCGGAATCTGGAATCAAAAAAGAAGTCAGCCTCGGCTTCACGGGAGAGAAAATCTTTGAACTCGACCCGGAAGATGATCTTGGATTCAAGCGGGTAAAGTGTTGTGAACCCCGCTGCCTGGTTTTTCTTGAACGGGGAACAGATGCAGCACCGGAAGTGACGCAAGTTGCGCCCGCCGATGCTATTGCCCGCCTGGAGCAGGATTTGACCAGTGAAATAAATGACGCGGAGTTCCAAAGGCAGGTTATCCATGGTTTGGCGAAAATGCCCTGTTACTCCCTCTGCAATAAAGGCTCTCCGTCAGCGATTGCGAAGACCCTGACAGAACTCATGAGGGACTGCTGGAGAATTACTCGGTCTCCAAATCCTCCTCGACATCCGCCGGCAACACCAGTTAAGGCCTCGAATAGCGACCCTCTTCGACGCTTGACCCCATTGAATTACACTCTGCCGATTAACGTGATGGGCAGATTGGGAAGCCTTGAGACAAATTCAAAAGCGGTGCTGGAGTCGGCTCGCGCGCTCTATCCCCAATCAGGAAAGAGCAACAACTCCGCTCCCGGATTCACCTGGCGAATTGTAAGTGAAATGGATGGACCGAAAATGTCTCCATGGCCTTCGTTGGCCGCTTTCTCTTCAGGCGACCTGCGCTTTGTCAACATTGGCCAACGGAGTTTCGTAGCCATCCATCTCGGCGCCGCGGAGGCGATCGGTTTTATTCCCGGGAGGCTTGTGGAAGATGAGCCTGGGTTTTCCGGGGTTTTTCTGGCTACTTTGTTTCAGATCACGACACCAGTTCTGGGCCTCACCCCCTTCATGGCGGGCTGTTTATCGAAAGAGGGCAGAGGACTACTCATTTTGGGTCCGCCGGGGTCAGGCAAGACCTCCTGTGCTTATGCAGCCAGCAAATTGGGTCTCGAATTTCATTCCGGCATGTCGACTTTTCTGGAATTAAATGAGGGCAAGCTGTGTGCCTGGGCCGAATGCTGGCCGACACTTTTCCGGGAGGACACTGCACGTTTTTACCCTGAGTTGAAATATCTCGGACGACGTCTGGAACACCGTAGCGGGAGTCTTCTCTCCTTGGACAGGGCCATTTTGGGGGCGCGCTCCCCCCAGTGCGTCACGCCCGTTCTTGCGGTGGTTCTTAAGCGTGGCACAACGGAAAGCCCGCGCATGACTCAGCTCTCCATGCATGAGTACTTCGATTTGCTCCAAGCCAGTTTGGCGTTCGAGGAGCAGAGCACGGTTAAAAATCGGCAAGAACAAGTCCTGTCAAAACTGGGCAAAATTCCAGCCTACAGACTGACTTACGGCAATGACCCTGCCCAAGCGGCCATGTTTTGCCGGAATCTACTGACCGCACAAGATCTATTAAAGGCTGTGCCATGAACCTCAAAATTATGCGGGCAATTTTAAAATCCCTGGAGAATGGCGACGTCCGGTGCCACTCTCAAAAGTCCCTGCGCGAGCTGCGGCCCCCAGAATGGAAACTTACGCTTGGCTGGCTGCGCCGGAGTGGGCTGGCCCTCTATTGGTGGTCCCGAATCAAGGCCGGAAATAATGACGGATTTATTCCCCGGAACATCCGCGAGGACCTCGACGCGGATCTGAGGGAAAATCGTGCAAGGCTCTCCGCCATGGCTGGGGAATTTCGGTTATTGATTCTACTTCTGCGCGGCGCAGAGATTCCGTACGCAGTCCTGAAGGGGTTCGCCCTGATCCCCGAATACTGTCCTGACCCCGTTTTCAGAAATCAGTACGACTTCGATTTCCTGGTGCGCCCTGACTCGCTTGGACGGCTGAATGAGGTTCTACTTGATTCGGGATTCATCAAGAAACCAAAACGCATAGGCGATAATCAAGTCGTGTATTTCGAATCGACGCGTCAGCCGCAGGTGCCGCACAATTTGGATAAAGTCTTTTCACCGGATCTTTACAGGCCCATCGAAATACACACCTGTTTGTGGCAGGCCAGCGTCGAAAAAATTCATTTTGAATTGCCCCCAGACCCTTTGGGCGGTGTGGTCTTGAAAACATGGAATGACTTGAGTTTCTTTTCCCTTGCCCCTGAGGAGGCGCTCGTCTTTCAGGTCATTCACCTGTTCCGCCACATCCTCAATAATTACTGCCGTCTTTCCCATTTCTTTGAATTGACAGTTTTCCTGCATCAACACGCTGAACAAAAATCCTTCTGGACGGGATTTGAACGGGTCGTTCAGGCCGATCCACGCCTGATGGAAGCAGCGGGAGTTGTCTTTTCGCTTGCGGCAAACCTTTTCAATCTTGAGGTTCCGGGTCATGCGAAGCCTTTTACAACGGACCACCTCACTTCTGCATCGGCGTTCTGGGTGCATGAATACGGGCTCCAGTCGGCGCTGCAAAATTTCACCAATTCAAAATCCAGCCTGTACTTGCATCGATTGTTTGTTGAAAAGGAATGTGACTGGAAAAAGATCAGGCGGCGCAGGCTTTTTCCTATTCAGAAACCCGGCGTTGTGGCGCGAGCGTCCAGCCGGGCAACCATGCCGAACCTCGGGGCTCATTCCAGGCAGCTCATGCATATTCTTCGCAGAAGCTGGTTCCATGGGGTGGCGGCCCTGAAATACGTTTGGGGGTTGCCGGAGTGGCGGCGAGCCAGCCGCACTGGGGTGGGCGGGATCAACTCAAAACGTGCGGACAGAGCCGCCATGGCAACGGGGACCATGCGCGGCGAATGAAGGCGGGTTCGAGCAACTTTTTGCAAATTGTTTTTTGATTCAGCAAAACATGTTTCGACTTCGGCATCACATCATCAACGCTTGCCTGGTCGCCTTTGACCTCACTCTAACGGTCGGGTGCCTATTCGCAGTTTTTCGGGGGTTTCCCTCACAGGTCGAAGGCAACAACTGGGATTTGCTCATGAGGCCCGCCGGCCTGCTGCCGGTCCTGATTTTATTCGTAGGATGGTCGGGCCTGCTGGGCTTTTGGGGGCTGTACCAATCGCGGAGGGCCGCCGGAATTTTCTCTGACACGCCCACGTTATTTAAGGCAAGCTCGGCAGGGCTATTTGTCGCCGCGTCACTGTCTGGCTGGCTCCCCGCGCCCTTCTCTTCAAACTATTTCTTGGCGCGCTTCTTTGTAACCACTCTGGTCGTGCTGGCCGTGGCGAGAGCCCTGCTTCGCTTGCTCTTTGGAAAACTTCGCGAACTCGGGTTGAACGCAAAAAACCTGTTGGTTGTGGCGAGCACCGACTCGGGCGATCGCATAGCCAGAACCATCGCCCGGCATGAGGACTACGGTTATCGGCTCGTTCAGAGACTAAATTATCCCGGGGCCCACACCTCGAAGAGGGATTCTTTCCTCGAAGCATTTCGCGCCCACCTCACTGCCCACCGGATTGATGACGTCATTCTGGCTTTGCCCGGAAGCGAACGGCAACTCGAAATGGAGTGCATCGAAGAATGCGAACACCTGGCCATCAATGTGAGAATCGTGCCTGATCTGCTGCCCATGATTCATGCGAATTCGCAATTTTTCAATCTCGATGGGATTCCTCTCATCAGCGTTGAACCCTACCGCACCGAGGACCTGCGCTACATCGTGGGCAAACGAATCTTCGACATTGCTTTCTCGCTGGTAGCGATCCTTCTCTTGTCGCCGCTTTATTTCATCATTGTGGCACTTGTAAAACTTACCTCCAGAGGTCCGGTTTTTGTCGTTCAAGAGAGAGTAGGTTTGAATGCGCGAAGATTCAAGATGTACAAGTTTCGCACCATGTTCCGCAGGAGTGGTTTGGAACCGGCAACTCACTGGACCACCCCGGGCGACCCGAATGCCACCCCGCTTGGACGCTGGCTCCGACGCAGTAATCTGGATGAGTTGCCGCAGTTTTTCAATGTCCTTAAGGGCGACATGAGCATCGTCGGGCCGCGACCCGAGCGGCCGCACTTTATCAACATTTTTCAGAAAGAAATCCCGGGCTACATGCGACGGCATTATGCGAAATGTGGAATTACCGGATGGGCGCAAGTGAACGGGTGGCGGGGCGACACCTCGATTGAGCAACGCGTCAATCACGACCTCTACTATATCCGGAACTGGGCTTTTGTGTTTGACCTGAAAATCATTTTGCTCACTCTGACCCGTTCTTTTTTTCACCGGAACGCATATTAGGAAGGCGAGGCCAAAGGGGGGGCGCGAGGTTGCTTATGATGGATCATGACGCGGACTACAATTTTTCCCGGCGGATTGAAGCGATCCACCGGCACCGTCGATGGATTATCGCCGGGACCGCCCTCTCGAGTGTGACGGCCCTGGTGGTCAGCCTGTTCCTGGCCAAGATTTACCGGGCCACAACTTACATTTTGGTTTCCGAATCGAAGATTGAAGCGAGTTCCCAGAACGCCATATGGCAATACTCGCTCATTCGCACCTACGTCCCTTTCGTGGACAACGATGCGCTGATCGGCCGGGCGATTCACGATCTGCACCTCGATCAGCCTCCTTATGGTCTGTCGGTCGACAACTTCCGGCGCCACCGATACCTCGACGTGGATATTCCGAAGGGGACACGACTGCTGGAAATTGATGTGGAGTTTCCCGACGCCCGCCTGGCCGCCAATCTGGCCAATTACCTGGCTCAAAACGCCGCCGAGTTCAACAACCAACTCACCCTGAAGGAGACTCAAACCACGCAGGCGTTTCTCAAACAGCGGATGGATCAAGCTGCCCAACACCTGGCTGAAGTTGAAGTGGGGCGCCTCGAGGTTAAGAAGAGCGCGGGACTGGAAGATAGGGAGAAAGAGGTTAGCATCCTGCTGCAGGAAAAATCCGAGGCCTCCGACCAACTCGAACAGTTCAAGACGGTCCAGGCTCAGAAAGAAGCCGAAGTGAAGTCTCTGGGCGAGGAGCTTTCCAAAGAGCCCCAAATTTTATCACTCAAGAAATCCGTGATTTCTGACCCCTACTTCCAACATATCATGAAGCAAACGCGGGGAACCACGGACGGCTCCTTGGCTGTTTCGGAAGAGTCTATAAACACCGTACACGATCACATCCAGCAACAATACGCCGACTCCATGGCCTTGGCTCAATCGAGCGAGGCAGGGGCCCGGGCGAGCAAAGCTGCCTTGGCGGGGATCGACTCGAAGATTGGGCGCCTTTTGGAACAGAACGCCGTCCGCCGGAGCGCTATCGAGCAAGCTGACCGGGAGTATGCCATCGCCAAAGATGACTTCGAGAGTGCCAATCGTAGCTACCAAAATGCCTCGGTGGCGGTTACGGCGCAGTCCCAGGACCTTAAGCAACTGGCCCCCGCCATCCCCCCTGAGCGTCCAGTAAGCCCCAATATTATTTTGAACGTAGTGCTCGCCGGTGTGTTGAGTTGCGCGCTGCTCAGCCTGGCAGCCCTCAGCTGGGAGAACTTTCGCGCCATGCAATGGAGAAAGGCAAATAGCCTTGAGCAAGCAGAAGAAATTCTGGCCAGCAATCGTTGATCGATGAAAATGCGATTTCTGAAATGTCGAATATTTATAAACGCCGCTGCCATTTATGCGGGGGAAGGCCTTTGCCGGCTCACCACGTTTGTGGTGGCATTGATTGTCGCCCGGCGCTTCTCCCCGGAAGCCCTCGGACAATACGGGTACGCAGTGGCCCTGGCCAGCGTCTTTGTGCTGCTCCCGGACATGGGTCTACATCTCCTGGTGACGCGCGAAATTGCCGCGGAGCCGCACTCCCTACCCCGCGCGTTTTGGGACCTTCATTGGCTAAAGATGGTTATGGTGGGATTCATCGCCGTAGGAGGTCTGATCTTTGGAAGTTTGGCCCTGCATGACGCGGGCCGCCGTGGATTGTTTTATATTTTGGCCATCCGCGCATTGCTTCAGACTTACTCTCTGGCCAGTATGTCGATCTTCAAAGCGATGGAGCGCATGCATTTCATTGCTCTCCAACAAATGGCCAACGGAGTGGCCACAGTGTCCGGGCTCGCCGTGTGCCTTTTCCTAAACGCCGGCCTTTACGCCACGGTATCCGCTCTTCTCGCCGGGCAATTGGTAGAGTTGCTGCTGGGGTGGTGGTTCATCTTGCGCCACTTTAATCCCGGCCCGGTCCGCGTCTGGAGCCGGCGCCGAATGTCATCCATGTTCTTTGCCGCCGTTCCGATTGGAGCCGCGGCAATTTTGCAGGCATTCGGTATCCGGCTCGACGTCTTGATCCTGGGCGTTTTTTCTACCAACGCGGAGTTGGGCCAGTTCCAGGCCGCTTCATTATTGGTGGTGTTGAGCTTTTTGGCCACCTCACTCCTGATGACCGTGCTTTTCCCAAAGATCGTGCGACTTTTCCGGAATCCGTCATTGACGGGAACCGCTTACCTGGAAAGTATATTGAAACACGGAGTCCTTCTCGCCACCTTGACCTCCATCGTGGTGTGGATGGCTGCCCCCGCGCTGTCGTCGGGAATCTTCGGCCCGTCGTTCATTCCAGCATCCCGATTTATGCGCATCTTGGCGCCCGCGCTCCCGTTTGTCTTTATTAATACTTCGATGTTTTATGTTTTCCTGGCTGCGAACCGCCGCCGCGAGTACCTTGGAACAATCGCTTTCACCATCGGCCTGAGCGTTGTACTCGGTTTTGTTCTGGCGCCGCGCTTTGGGGGAGCGGGCGTCGCCTTGGCGGATTTGATTCGTGAGGTCGTGGCGACGGTGATTTATCTAATCCTCCTCCGGAGCGATTGCCAGGTCCCGTCCCTTGGCCCCGCCCTATTAAAAATCGTTCCGGGGGCCGCCAGTGTGGCTTTAGCCACGTTTCTAGGGCTGGGATTGGGAGGAAACTCCCAATTGTGGGCCCTGATGTGGAGCTTGGCGATGCTGGGAGGGATTCTTCTCCTCGCAGGGACTCTGCGGCGGGAACAGCTTATCTTGTTGGCGAAAGAAGATTTATGAAATCCTCCACGTTATTCGGCACTGAGAACTACCTTCCCTTGAGATTGGGCCTGGCTGCCCTGGCGATCACGGCCGGATGGCTTAGCGCCACATTCTCCTCGCACGGAATTTTTCTCGCGCTGGTTTGCGCGGGCCTTTTGTATCTGATGTTCGCCTTGCTCACCCTTCGTGAACCCATCATCCTCGTTATTGTTTTTCTGACAGTCCTTGTTGTCCTTCCGCCATTTTTTTTCAGACAGACCGGCGAAACGCCCGTTTATGTTTCGTCCTTTCTTCTTCCCCTTGCCTTGGCGATTGTAGTCGTGCGCTGGTCCGACTTCCAGTTTCACGCCGATCCCATTGCCAGAGGGTTATTCTTGTTTCTTTTTGGCACGGCGACCTCGCTGCCCTTCGCCTGGTGGTTTTCCGGCTCGGCGATTGCCATCCCGTCGTTGCTGCGCTGGCTGATGCTTGCGCAAACGTTGCTGCTCTACGTGCTGGTTCGTGGAGGGACACGTGCCTGTCCCGGGCGCGCCGAAAGATGGCTGATTCCTATTCTCATCATCGCCGCAGTAATGGGTGCGGGCTATGGAATCTATGATTTCATCTGGCCGGTACCCATGCCCCATCCTGCCGCGCCGCAGTTTCTTTATTTGCCCAACGGCCTGGTGAGGCGCGCCCAAGGGGTTCTATACGAGTCATCGAGCTTTGGGAACTTGTGCGGATTCTTCCTCGCCGTTACGGCCGCGGCTTTCATGGTTCGAAGGGAAAAAGCCCTCGGCGTTTCCAGCAAATTGCTGCCTCCCTTCATCTTGGTTCTTGCCGGCGCGGTGATTGTCGCTTTCTCGAGGAGTTCATGGGCGAACACTCTGGTGACTCTCATGGTATTTGGTGTGCTCACCCGCGGTATCCGCTGGAGAAGAACTATATTCCTTTTTGCGGCACTCGGCGTTCCCTTGGTTGTCCTGGCCCTGTACTTTCCTGAAGTTTGGAATTACTTCCTGGGCTATCGCCTGGGAAGCCTCTCTCTTCTTTTTTCCGACCCAAACTCCGCTTCCAGCGGCCGCTACAAAGTTTGGACTCATATTTTTTCGATACTCTACAAATTCCCGCATTACTTCTTGCTGGGTGTGGGTTACAAGACTTTGCCGTTTACCAGGCTCTTTGGGCGGGAAATTATCACGGATAACGGATTCCTGAACCTTTTGCTCGAGACGGGAATTCTGGGGCTGGGTGGGTTCCTGGTTTTCTTGGCTTCAAGTCTGAAATCCTTGTGGAAGTTGTCACGTTCGCCAAACCCTCTCATCTCATTCTGGGCGAAGTTACTTTTTGCCTTTTGGTGCGGGCAAGGCGTTCAATTAATGGTAGCGGACGCATACACCTATTGGCGCAACATGGTGGTTTATGTTTCCTTGTTGGCGCTGGTTATGAACTGGGCGGACCGGGAGGAAATGCGGGCGCGGCAGCCGGGCGGAGTCCGAACTCAGGGCAGTCTTTGCTAGGGCGCACGAGATGAAGCAATCGATCCTATATCTCGAACAGCAGAGTTGGAAGGGCGGAGCGCAACAGGTCTTACTTAGTGTCCTTGAGGCTCTGGATGAAGACTTTCGCCCCATCGTCGCCTTCCCGGACAATGGGCCGTTTCGCGCTTACTTGGAGGAACGTGGGATTGAAACACTGTCTTATCCCCTCGGCTCATATCGTCCAGGCAAGAAGTCGTTGGGAGAGATGCTTGCGTTCGCATGGCGCTCACTTTGGTGCACTGTGCGGCTCGCCTATATCATCCTCACCCGGGAAGTTTGCCTGGTTTACATCAACGGCCCACGGTGCCTCCCGTCCGGGGTGCTGGCGGCGCGCTTGGCTCGCCGGCCCGTTCTATTCCATCTCCATATTATTCTTACCCGCCGTGCTGACGCTTTGCTTGCCTCATGGTTCGCGCGCCTCGCCTCCAAGGTGGTCGCTTGCTCGAATGCCGCCGGGGATTCCCTGCTCAAGTTTCGTCCAAGCCTGCAATCAAAAACGAAAGTCTTATACAACCCAGCCCCCAAACTTGCCGCGGGCGTCTCACCTTCCTCCCATCGGCCTCACTCACCCAATACGATCGGCATGGTGGGCCGCATCACGGAGGGCAAAGGTCACCACATATTGCTTGACGCCGTTTCCATGCTGGATCGTAAAACGCGGAAGGCGTGCCGGTTGGCCATTATCGGCGCTCCGGCCCCGCGATCGCGTGAAGACGAGTCATACCTGGGGCGCCTGAAGGCTCATGCGAAGGGTCTGGGAATTGAAGAACAAATTCTCTGGGCTGGCTATCAGGATGACATGGAGCCCTTTTATCAAGCAATGGACGTTCTGGTGGTTCCTTCGGTCGGAACCGAGGGACTTCCCCTGGTGTTGTTGGAAGCGATGCAAAGGGGGATTCCCGTGATTGCCACCAACACTGGCGGCACCTCCGAAATTGTTGAGCACGAATTGAATGGTTTGATAGTTCCCGCGGGAGACGGTGTTGAACTAGCCACGGCCTTGAACAAGATGCTGAACAGTCCTGAGCTCTATAAGCGACTGAGTGATGGCGCCCGCGCGACCCTCGACGCCCGATTCTCTCCGGAATTGTTTTCCCTGGCGATGAAATGCTTCGCGCTCAAGCTCTGCCCGCCTTCGCGGAGAAATCAAAATCCTCGCCGGGGCACCGAGGTCGCCAAATGGGAATGACGAGCAGCGTGGATCACAAAACAGCCCTGGTCCATCATTGGCTGGTCACCCAACGAGGGGGCGAATCGGTATTCGATGCCATATTGGAAATATTTCCTGGCGCTCCTGTCGTCACGTTGGTTTATGATCATCGCTGGTCTTCTTCATCGCTTCGCGAGCGGACGGTTCGAACCTCATTCATACAAAAGTTTCCTCGCGCCCACCGATGGTATCCTTATTACCTTCCCCTCTTTCCCTGGGCGACACAGTGTTTGGATCTCTCCGACTTCCAAATTGTTATAAGTTCCGATGCAGCAACCATGAAAGGGGTTCGAACTGCTCCCGGCGCACTGCACATTTGCTATTGCCATACCCCGATGCGTTACGTCTGGAGCGGATACGATGATTACGCGCGCCAACTCGGGACCCTGGGTTCTGTTCTATTTCCCTGGATGGCAGAACGCCTTCGGCGTTGGGATTTTGCAGCCGCCCAGCGTGTCACGCGCTTTGTAGCAAATTCCCAGGCGGTCGCAAGCCGCATCCGCAGGTTTTATGGGCGCGAATCCACGGTTATCTACCCGCCCGTTGACACCGAATATTTCGTACCTGATCCCCAGGCTCGCCGGTCAGGGGATTACTATGTCCTGGTCTCCCAACTTGTCCCCTACAAGCGCGCGGATCTCGTGATCGACGCCTTCAACCGCACGGGACGCCGCCTTGTGGTCATTGGTGAGGGGAGCGAGCGGCGAAACCTGGAACATCAGGCAGGACCTAACGTCAAAATCCTGGGCCCTCAGCCGCGTGATGTTATTCGACGCCACCTCCAATCTTGCCGTGGATTCATCTTCGCCGGCGAGGAAGACTTTGGAATTGTGATGGCGGAAGCGTTGGCGTGCGGAGCGCCCGTCCTGGCATTCGGGCGTGGAGGGGCCGCAGAAATTGTGGAAGACGGGAAGACGGGAATCCTATTTGAGGAGCAGAGAGTCGATTCGCTCCTCGAAGGCCTTTCCAAGCTGGAGGGGATTCGATTCGATCCTGACGAACTGCGTCACTCCGTGCTCCGGTTCAGCCGCGACAGATTTGTGAATGAATTCAGTCGGCTGGTCCAGGAGGAATTGCGTGACCATGGTTTATTGGCACCCACCCTCGAGCAGGGCGGCGATGTCTTGAAGGGTGGTTTGCTTCGGCCCGCTTCGGGCCTCGCAGAAATGCTCTCCGTTCAAGTCAGGAAATAAACATCGGATTCTTTATCACTCCCTACTCATCCTTCGTCCGCAGTTCATACCAATCGCATTGGCTCTCGCCTGCCAAACCACCTGATCCTTCCCTGACCGCGTTCCGGGATAATGTGACCGGCGTCACAGACTCCGGTGATGCCCCTGCCAGTATAGTTTTGGGGGTTGGTGTGCGAGCTGAGGGACTATTCACCTTCAACCCCAGTCCCGCAGGCGCAAGCAAGAACAAAAAAGGGGCATCCCATGGCCATGTCCAAGCGGACATTCTTGCAGGCAGCAAGCCTCTTGGTGGCCGACAGGTTGCTGGCCCTCGGGCCAAGGGGAGAGGGGTCCGAACGCGGCAGTGGCTCCGGGCACAAAGCCGTCTTGGTCATCTTCGGAGGCGTGCGCTACCAGGAGACTTTTTCGCGCGAAGGTGCCGGGAACATTCCTCGCATGCTGGGTGAGTTGGCGCCGCGCTCCCTTTTCTATCAGCGAGCCCGCAATGAAGGCGTTACCGCACACTACAACGCCATTGCAAGTATTTTGACGGGAAACTGGCAGCGGGTGGACGATTGGGGCAAGCTCCCCCCCGCCAGTCCGACGCTTTTTGAGTATCTGCGCAAGCAATGTCACATCCCCTCCAGTGACGTTTGGATGGTGTCCAGCAACAAGGCCCTCACCCGCCTTATCGGTGCGAGTTCAGATTTGTCGTATGGTCCCACCTTCGGCGCCAACGTCGTTTTTCCCAAGCAACTCCTGATCGAAGCCGTGGTCCACGCGATTTGGGCCGGTCGGGCCAGGGCCATGGGGGATCCCAATAAGGTGCAGGCTGAGCTGGAAGCCACGCTTGAAGGAACTAATTATGAGGGACTGGGCTGGTCCGTCTTTGACGATGCAAGCCAGCTTGATCCGCGGACACGAATGACGATTACGGAGGCAGTGGCGAGCTTCGTCCGCGGGGGCGAGCCGAAAACAGGTGACGAGCTGACTTTTATGGTGGCGCGCGAGGTCATGCGCAAATTTGCTCCGCGCCTCCTGGTGGTCAATTTTTCCGACGTGGAGGTAGCTCACTTCGGGGCGTTCTCGCTTCACTTAGCTGGCATCCGGACAGAGGACGAACTCACTTTCCAGCTCTGGCGGGAGATTGAGGTGAACCCGGAATATCGAGGACGGACGACCATGGTGGTGGTGCCGGAGTTCGGACGAGACCCGGATGGCTCAACCACCAACGGATTCTTTAACCATCGCAGTGAGGGCGACTCCTGCCGCACAACCTGGATGATGTGCCTGGGGGAGGCGGTGGACCGGCCCCAAGTGATTGACAATCCCGTGCGCCACATTGATTTGTGCCCCTCCCTGGCCGGCCTCCTCGGCTGCCGGTCCAACGGGGTCGGGGGACAACTGCTGCCCGGCTGGAAGGTGTAAGCCGGATCGCCCATGGAGTAAGGAAGTCTCATTCCGGGGCCGGCCCGGGAACGAGGGGCGCAGAGGCCAGGGAAGGCGCGCGGCTGACCAGTGCGCGAGAGAAGAAAAGAATTATAACTTCCTGAGGGATTAAACCTGATGAAGTCGAAACCAGCGCTACCTCCCGAGCTTGAACAAGCGCTCGCACATCACTTACTGGACCGCCTCCCTCTGACATTTCAACCCTTCTTCCGCCAGCAACTCGGGAGGTGGCAGTATCTTTTCCCCTTTGAGCAACGTTACCTCCTCCGCATTCTGACTTATTTACAGAATCTGAACCAACATGAATTCGAAACCCTTTTCCGAGGCATTCTGGAAATCGAAAAAAGAATGGACCTCGGCCATCACGAGTTTGTGACCAGTGCGAACACGATTGGAAACGCATCTTTGCTGGCTCGCTCGCCCTATTATCAGCAGTGGCGCCAAGCAGTCCAGGTGGTATTCGACCGCATCGATCGGGATACACCGGCGGCGGAGTCCGCACGGGGAGCGCGGTCGGAAAATCGCCTGATCATGCTGATACTACCGGATCGACTTCCCATCGACCCGCAAACGGTGTGGGCCAAGTGGGCGGGAATCGGCCAGGAGATCGACCTCGATCTCGCCCAGCCCAGTGCTCCGCACGCCATGTTGCACACTCTGTTTGGCGCCTCGAGTGAAGCGGACACGGGAAAACCGCGGCTTCTTGATGTCCTTGCTCAGAGGAGTGGGCGGAATCTCAAGGATGTCTGGGCCATCGAAGCCGGAACCCAGTTGTGGGAGCTTCTGGGAGGGATTGATCCCAAGCGAGAAAAGCCGGCCGCGATGACCTTGAGCTGGGCTCGTCTCAAGGCCTTTCGGGAAGGGTTATCCGAGCAGATCAACGGGATTCGCAAGGACCTTGCCGACGCGGACGCCGTTTATGCCCGGCTGCGAACGATTGATGTTTCCGCCTGGTGCCCGCCGGAGATTGGGACGGATCCCGTGGTCCGCGATTTTACCCGGGAGTTGTTCCTCAGTGGGAACGGCGCGCTCATTTTTGGGAGCGCCTTCGTGGAATGGGCGGCGGCGGAGAACCTTCGATTGGCGCGCCCTTCTGTCCTGGTGGCTTGTTTCGGAATCCGAAACAAGCCCAAGCCCTTCACCAGCGTTGCAGTCTTTGAAAATCAGGACAAGGCGAGCCCGCTGCCCGACGTGGAAGATTTACCAGGCAGCATGCTCGACGCGGAGGTTTTGGCGCGCTATGTCTGGTGGGCTTCGGCCCGATATCCGGAGTACAAAACTCGGACGGCCATCCTGTGCCTCGCCGAAAATGTGCCTCGCGCCCTCCTTTCCGCCCCGCCGGACTTTCCGCTGGAGCGTGGAAAGCAGCACGTCAAATTGGAGCGGCTCGGAGAAGCGCTGGCGGACTGGCTCACGTAGTCCCGGCGCAGTACGAGCTTGCAGCACGCCAACAGGACAACGGCGAGGGTGGCGCGTGAACGCGGCCAAATTTTATCGGCCAGGTTCAATTGTTCGACATTAGATGGGGAGCTTCTGTGAGACCATTGAGAAGCCGTATTCTCATCGCAAGTGCAATAGCCGTATCGCTGTGCGCAGTCCGGGTGCATCTGGCCGCACAACATGGCTCGCGCTCAGCTCTTAGGGAATTGCCCAATACGGTCGCAAAGCCGCTTCCGGCGAATTCTCATAGCTCCCCTAAGCCTGACCAGGAGCATCTGGCGCAAATTACGATCGACTACCCGGAAGATGGCTCGATTTTCCCGCCGGAGATCACTCCTCCCACATTTATCTGGCATGATGCGTCGCCCATCGCCACGGCGTGGCAGATTGATGTGGTATTCTCCGACGGCTCGGCCGCCATGCGGCTGAAGGTGCCGGGCGAGCGGATGCGCATCGGGGAGATTGACCCGCGGTGCGTTTCGAACACGAACAAGCC
This sequence comes from Terriglobia bacterium, assembly GCA_035946625.1. Taxonomy (GTDB): domain Bacteria; phylum Acidobacteriota; class Terriglobia; order UBA7540; family UBA7540; genus DASYXZ01. The sequence continues at coordinate 48,615 of DASYZE010000084.1, forward strand.
GCCGGAGTTGACACCCCGGCAGGCTTCTGCCTGGACCTGGAAACCAGATGGAGCAACTTGGGAAGCGATCAAGCAACACTCCCGCGAGCATCCGGCCACCGTGACGATTACGGGATGGGAACGCGCCGGCGCCGAGGCGCCCGCATCGCGTGGCAAAGTTGCGATCCTAACCTCGCAAGACCCCGTGGGCGCGCCGATATTCTATCGTGATGTGCCGCTCATGCCCTCGGAGGTGCAGAAGGGGGTGATCAAACCGCTGGCCCCCAATGCCATTCCGCTTATTGCCTGGCGCTTGCGTTATATTGGTGAGCCCGGCAGCCACCTGCTTTTCACGGGACTTCATTCCTGTGCCAACTGCCATTCTTTTTCCCGCGACGGCAAGACGCTGGGGATGGACCTGGATGGCCCCGCCAACGACAAAGGTCTCTACGTACTGGCCTCCATAAAACCGCAAATGTCCATCCGCAACCAAGACACTATCTCGTGGGCTTCTTTCAAGGACCCCACGGTTGACCAACCCCGCATCGGGTTCATGTCACAAGTTTCGCCGGACGGACAGTACGTAGTGACCATGGTCAAGGGCCCGCAAGGCGACAAGGGCAACTACTATGTGGCCAATTTCAAGAGCTACAGTTTCCTCCAGGTGTTCTATCCGACGCGCGGGATCCTGGCTTGGTACAACCGCGCGACCGGCCAAATGCACGCCTTGCCCGGTGCGGATGACCCGCGTTACGTGCATACAGGCGCAGTATGGAGCCCCGACGGCCGGTACCTTGTCTACGCTCAAGCCCTAGCAAGGGATCCCTACCCCGAGGGCCGCAAGCTGGCCGAGTACGCCAACGACCCGAACGAGACGCCAATTCAATATGACCTTTACAGGATTCCATTCAATGGCGGCCAAGGGGGCCGGCCGGAGCCGATTGCCGGTGCTTCCGCAAACGGCATGAGCAATTCCTTTCCCAAAGTTTCACCCGATGGCCGTTGGATCGTTTTTGTAAGGGCCCACAACGGATTGTTGATGCGTCCGGATAGCCAGCTTTACATCGTCCCGGCGCAAGGAGGAGTGGCGCGCCGGATGACGTGCAACACCCCGCTGATGAATTCATGGCATACCTTTTCACCCAACGGGCGCTGGCTGGCGTTTTCCTCCAAGAGCCGATCACCCTACACAGGGTTGTTTCTGACGCACCTGGACGCGCAGGGCAACGACAGTCCGGCGATTTACGTGGATAACACCACGGCAGCGAATCGCGCGGTGAACATTCCAGAGTTTGTGAACATCCCGCCGGGCGGCTTGCTGAAGGTGGACTTGCCGGCCGCCGAATTCTTCCGCCTCTTCGACCTCGCGGCTGAGCTGGCAGCCAAAGGCCATGATGAGGAAGCCATCGTCGAGTGGAAAAAGGCCTTGGAGCTGAACCCCGAAGACCCTTTTGCCAACAACGACCTCGGCACCCACCTTCTGAAGAAAGGCCAACTCGACCAAGCCATTCTTTGTTTCGAGAAAGCAGTCCAAGTTAAGCCAGACTATGCCGACGCCCAGAACAACCTGGGGATTGCCCTCATGCAGGGAGGGAAGCTTGAGGAAGCAAGCGTACATCTCCAAAAAGCTCAAGAGGACGATCGCAAAAACTTGCAGACCTATTACAACCTGGGCGCGCTATTTTATACGCAGGGGAAAATCCCAGAGGCTCTAGCGCAATGGCACGCCGGCCTTCAAATTGATTCGGATAATCCGCCTCTGCTCAACCAGACGGCCTGGGTGTTGGCAACCAACCCTGCGGCCTCAGTCCGAAATGGGAATGAAGCTGTGGAACTTGCCGAGCGAGCGGCGAAAATTTCGGGCGGAAAGGACCCTGTGGTGCTCGACACGCTGGCCGCCGCTTACGCTGAGGCAGGGCGGTTCCCCGAGGCGGTTGAGACTGCGCGCCAAGCACTCGCCCTCGCCGCCCAACCTTTGGCAGACGAGGTGAAGATCCATTTGGCGCTCTATCAGTCCAAGCGTCCCTTCCACGAAACTCCGTAACCCTTCCCCCTGGGTTTTCCGATTAACCCATCAACCTGTGGGCTTACACCCGCGAGGCTGCGTTCGAATCACATCAAGTCGTTTTCTCAAGCGGCGCAAGATTCAATTTGGCCAGCACCGCCTCCGGGCACCCGTGCCATTCCGACTGCGGCTCGTTGCCGAGATAAGGCAAATCTCCGATTCCGATTTCACTGGTGTAAAAGCCGCTGACCACCAGATCGCGAAGTTGGTTGAAGAATGCGACGGCGCTCGCGTCCTCCGCAGCCGCCTTCTGAGGATAGGCGATCCGGTCGAGGATTTTTTCTTTTTGGTCGCTCGTGCAATCTATGAAGCGATGGGTGAATAACCGGGTACACTCCGTGTCAAGCCATGCCATTCCGCTTCGGATTTCAGCCGGAAGGCCGCCGCCTTTGAAGTCCAGCCAGTCGTCGATGAATTCCGGAACTCCCGCCTGAGTGGCGCTCCCTGAAATCTCGTCGGCGGGAATGATCAAATCGCACAGCACGGCCAAAGTCTGCCACTCGTGAGGATCCAAAACCTTGGGCTGGAAGGCAGCCGCATCAATCAGGAGATCGGACTGGCCGGGATTCGCTTTGGCCAGCACGGATGCAAAGGTCGATGCCGAAATCAGCGCCGCTCCCGGCATGGCTGCCATCAGCTTGAGGATCTCGCGTCGCCCCAAGCGAATAGTGCGTTGTCTTTTTTCCTCCACCCTGCCTCCTCTCTCGAAACTACACGTTCCGCTTTCGGACCTGGTCGGCGATGAATTCCGATGTGCGCCAGGCAAGAGCCATGATAGTCAGCGTCGGATTCTTGTCGGCATTACTGACCAGGGGCGCGCCATCGGCAACGAATAAGTTGTTGCAGTCCCATGCCTGGCAATGCGAATTGAGCGCGGATGTTTTCGGATCGCTTCCCATGCGAGCCCCGCCCACCTCATGGATGCCCTGTCCGCCCTTTGAAATTCCCCACTGCTGCTCCGGCCCGTAGGATTCAACGACCTCGCCGCCGGCGGCGCCTAGGATCTGGCGGAATGTTTCCTGCATGTGCCTCGCCATGAGGATTTCGTCCTGACTCCACTTGAAGTGGAATTTCAGGACAGGAATCCCCCACTGGTCCACAGTGTGATTGTCGATTTCACAATAGCTCTCTTCATTAGGGATCATCTCCCCCCGTCCGTGCAGGCCCACAAACGAACCATACAAATTCCGGCAATTCTGCTTGAACTTGGTGCCGTAGCCGCCGCCTGCGAACCGTTCCGACCCGCTCAAAAGGCCGGGCATTGGCATGCCTCGGCGCCCGCCTCCAAATTCGATGTGATACCCGCGCGAAAATGGCAGTTCGCGCTTCTGTTGCTTTTGGTAATTCCACCACGGCATGTAAAGGTGCATTCCCCCCACGCCGTCTTCATTGTGCGGCGGAAGACCTGCCAGGGTGGGCAGGAATCCGGTCACGTCGGACATGACCGTATCCATCAGATACTTGCCCACCAGGCCGTTGGAGTTGGCGAGGCCATTGGGGAAACGCGGACTGCGAGAGTTCAACAACAAGCGGGCAGTTTCGCATGAACTTGCCGCTAATATGATTACCTTGCCGCGGGCCTGAACTTCTTTTCGGGTTTTCTTGTCGATGTAGGAAACGCCCGTGGCGCGGCCATCTGGCCCGGTGAGGACCTCGCGCGCCATGGCGTCGCAACGGATTTCCAGATTGCGCGTCTCCTGAGCCGGAAAGAGCAGCACTGCGGGCGAAGAAAAATTGGAACCGAGCCGGCAATTCCGGCCGCACTGCGACACGTAGTGGCAGGCCGGGCGCCCATTCAGTTCGCGGGTCAGAATGGCAAGCCGTGATGGTACGCAGGGGATTTGTAGTTTCTGGCACGCTTTCTGGACGACCCGCTCGTAACAGCGCGGAGCGGGAGGAGGAAGGAAGCGTCCATCGGGGGTATTTTCCAATCCCTCGGCGGACCCAAAGACGCCAATCAATTCTTCGGTCTGGTCATAATACGGCGCTAACTCCTCGTAGGTAATGGGCCAGTCAAAACCTTTGCCGTCACGGCTGTGGGGCTTGAAATCGTATCGGCCATTGCGCAGCGCGATCCGTCCCCAAGAGTTGGTTCGGCCTCCCAACATGCGCGAACGAAACCACATCCAATCGGTCCCGGGCGCCGAAACATACGGTTCGCCCTCAACCTGCCAACCACCCACAACTGCGCTGAAGTAGTCCATGGGGGATTTGGTATTTGCGTCGCCTCGATGGGGAGCGTCGTACACCCACTCGAGCCACTTCGAGTCCTTCGCCGGATCGTACCAGCCTCCGGCTTCCAGCATCAGGCACTTGGCCCCGGCCTTCGTCAGGTTGTAGGCGGCCATGCCTCCGCCTGCGCCTGAGCCGACGATGATCGCGTCGTAGATTTCAGGGCTGGACATTATCTGTGGCACTGGCTCCTCCATTGGGTCATCGCAACACGCCAATTTTATGTAGAGGCGGCTTTACGCCGCCAGGTGGCGATCAAAATCTCGTCGCAAGAGGGCTTCCCTCCGCTGTCATCCGAACTAACCGAATCCGCGTGCGATTGTTTCCTTCCTGGTCGAAGGAGATCAGCCCCGAAACTCCCTGATCATTATGTACACTGGCAATCTGGTCCCTCAAGCGCGCGCGATTGGGGCCGGCATCACACAGGGCTCGCGCGACGAGGCGTACGGCATCGTAAGCTTCGGCGGCAACCTGGCTCGGAATCGACCCGGTCAACAATTCGTAGCGGCGCGCGAAGCTTTTTCCCAAAGGGCTCCCAGCCCCGGCAGAAGCGACAGTCCAGATGCTGCCGCGCTGTTGAACATCGCCGTTCATTGCATCGGGCAGAGCAAATCGCAGCCCCTGACTTGCTTGCGCCGCTTCTTGGGAAAGGAAAATGGGAGTTTGAATTCTTTCTTCCCAAATTCTCTTGATGAGCTGGCATGCAATTTCCGGCCGCGTCCAAAAAACGATTGCTTCGGGGGACTCTTTGTGGATAGTCGCAATCAGCGAGTCGGCGTCTGGTTGCAGAGGATCCAGTGACAGCGAGTTGACGCGAGGGGCAGAAAGCTGCCGGGCAACCTCTTGAAATTCTTTGCCGCCCAGCCGCCCATCGTGATCACTTTCGGCAACCAGGAGGACGCGGTGCATATTTCTAGTGTGATAAATGTCCTCTGCAATGATCCGCGCCTGTTCTTCGTCACTTGGTCCCAGTCGAAAAATCCAGGGGATGTCAATCTGTGTCGTTGTTTTGTCGGTGGAAAGAGTCAGAATAGGAATCCCCATCCGGTTGCCGACTTGCTCGCTCAGGTGCGCGGTTGATCCGTTAGCTGACGTGATCACGGCAACGGCCTGGCGGTCGAGAGCCAGGCGGATCAGTTCATCTGAGGTGTGCCCCCAGGAAGGCCCACTCTCATCGCCGAGGGCAAGTTCCAGCCGCCGGCCTTCATGCAAGGGATTAGCGTCTTCCAGCGCCAGGCGGGCTGCGGCAACGATCGCATCTCCTTCGGCCTTACGAGGCCCATGAAGGGGCGCCAGGAATCCCAGTCGTATAGTCGAGCCGGCCAGGTCGGAAGCCGCCTCTCTTCCCGGGCCAAGGTAGCTCGTGCCTCTCGAAGCGATGGAGGCGTAAGGCTTTGCGGATATCTCTGGAGTCTGCGCGCCCGCAGTCGCCATTCCGGCCAGCATGGCGAGCGCGCCGGCAAGGGCGCCAAAGTTCGTCAAGGCGCGTCGAAGAGGGTTAGCCATGTGAATACCAGCGCACGATATTTGTTATGCTGAGGAGGTGGCCGAGGCGACCGACGAAGAATCCCTGTACTGCCTGACTCTCACCAAGCAGAGGTCCTTCGCTACGCTCAAGATGACAATCCCAGCCACAAGACATGCGTCACCGGCCGGACGCTTGCGATTTGGCACGCCAGTCCGTTCGATGCTCCGGCCAATAAACAAACTTGCCGTCTTTCACCTGGGCAAAGTTGACGGGCGCAATGTTGTTCAAGGTGTAGTCGAAGATTTCATGCCCGCCCGCACCGTGATAGTCCTTGGTGGCGTACTCGCGCAGGGCATCCATGATTAGTCCACGGTTCAGTCCTGCCTTCTTAATGGAAGCAATCAGTATGTTCATGCCATCGTACGCGTACGCCGCATAAGCATCGGGTTCGCTGCCGAAGCGCTTCAGAAAGCGCTGGCGGAAGTCCTGCCAAACGGGGTCGGACCTGGTTGGGTCCAAAGGGCAAACAGTCACCAAGCCCTCCGCAGCGGGGCCGGCGACCTTTAGAACCTCTGGATAAGCAATTCGGCTGCTGCCGAAGACTGGCTGCTTCATTCCCAATTGGCGCATTTGCTTCAGGATTCGCCCTGCTTGTGGCGCGTTCCCCCAAATCACCAAGCCGTCAATCCCGGCATCCCGCAGCATGAGCAATTGTTTGGAGTAATCCTGTTCGGTGGGTTCGTACTTCACCTCCAGGATAGCTTGATGCCCCAGGCGGCGGGCCACATCAAAGAACACTGCGTCACCCATGCGGCCGTAGCGGTCGGTGGAGCGGATAATCCCGATCCGTTTCAGTTTAAGCTGATTGAAGATGTAATCGGCCAGCGCATAGCCTTGCTGCCGGTCGTCGGGAAAATTGTGCAGGAGCCACGGGATGCGGGTTTCGGTCACCGTGCGGTCTGTAGTGCCGGTATCCACAATGGGCTCTTCAATCTTCAAGCTGGCGCGCAGGGCAATGTGCGTGGAAGCAGAGTCAATCGACCCCAGCATGGCCCACGCGTTTTCGTCATAGCGCATCTTCACGATCTCCATCGCTGAAGCCCCCCAAAGGGGCAAGTCATCGTGAACTTTCAGGGCAAATGGTTTTCCCTGGTCGCCGCCCTGCGCGTTCGCTTCCTCAACCGACAATTGCGCACCATGCAGCATGGCGATCCCGTACACAGAATCGTAATTGTCTTTATCCAGAGGGCTCAGGACCCCGATGTTGATTTCCGGCAGGCGGCTCAAGTCGCCGCCGGGCACGCTGCGAGCCGCGCCGTTGTATTCGAGTGTGTTCGGGTCAACATACCATTCCTGGTACGGCTTGCGATATCGGCGATAAGGTACGGCTTGCGCCGGCATATTGGCGTAGGGCTTGGCCACAACAAGTTCTTTCACGGGCTTCTCAGATGGCACGGCCTGCGGCCATGCGGGGCCCGCCAGAAGGAGAATGAGAATTATCGCGAAACGCTTAGCACCCATCTTGGCCATCCTTCCTCAAACAAACTTGAAAACCTCACGCTTGTAGGGCCCGGGCTTGCCTCGACCCTCTTGCGCTGGCGGCATAACTCAAAAGGCCCGGGCAAGTCCCGGCCCTACATTTTTCGTCTCCGTGCTACACGGCATATTCCGCAACGCGAGCCTCGCGCGGAACCGGCTCTTCATGACCGCTCACAAACCGCGTAATTCTGCGCAGGGTGGGCGGGTCAATCGCCTGCTCCGCATCACACACCGGGCGGGGAGCATCAATGCGTTCACTGGCAATCTCGATAATCAGCCCATCGCAGCCGAACTCAATGGCTCCGCGGCTGGCGGATTCCACCATCGTGGAAACACCGGTGGCATGGCTGGGGTCGACGATGACGGGCAGGAACGTCAATAAGTGGAGCGCCGGGATCACGTTTAAGTCCAACGAAAAACGCGAGTACTCACTTGAAACACAGGTCTTGATTCCCCGCTCGCACAAAACAATATCCAGATTCCCTTCCTTGGCAATGTACTCCGCCGCGGCCAGCCATTCACACAAGCTGGCCGCCATGCCGCGTTTCAGAAGAACGGGTTTGCGAGCACGCCCCACTTCAACCAGAAGGGGATAGTTCTGCATGCTTCGGGAGCCAATCTGGAGCATGTCGGCGTATTGGGAAACGGTTTCCACCAAACGCACATCAATGACCTCCGTGACCACCGGCAGCCCCGCCTTATCACCCGCCGCGCGTAAGATCTTCAGGCCTTCTACACCCAGTCCTTGAAAATCGTGCGGCGAAGTGCGCGGCTTGAAGGCGCCGCCACGAAGCATGTCAGCGCCGCAGCCCTTGGCGATTTGGGCCAATTCCAGCGTCTGGTCCCAATTCTCGACGGTGCAGGGACCGGCGATGACGACGGGCGACCCGGCCCCGAACCTTACGCCGCCCACCTCGACTACGCGTCGGTAGTGGCTCCCGTACCGCAGATTCGTCTGCCTGCTGACGATGGGGCAAATCCGAGGCAAATCATCGATGGTGACTTTTCCGGCGACCTTCATACCTCACCTCCAACCTTCCCGGCACAGGAAGCATGAAAGATCCTGTTCCACTCATTTCCTCCGGCGCCTTCGGATTGAAAAACTCCGCCCGTTGCTCCGCTGAAGTCATTGTGAGGAGTCCCGCCGGGCGGGACGACGAAGAATCTCGGCAGTGCTTGGTCCATGAAATATAGAAATCCCTCGCGCAGTTTAACCTGAGCAGAAAGGCACAGATCCTTCGCTTCGCTCAGGATGAAAGCAAAGGGATCAGGAAGACGCCGCTGCACGCTACCCGATGGTGCGCGTTCCAGCACCATTTCCGTTCGGTGATTCAAAAATGGCCATCGCTTCTATTTCAATCAACAGGTCAGGCCGGCACAAGATGGCCTGGATGCCTGTGGACGCCGGCAACGGATCCAATCCCTCGTGCTTGAAGAACTCGGTGCGGATCTCATTGAAGGCTGCGTAGTCGCGCTCGATGTCTCGAAGATAGCAAGTGGTGCGGACGATATCCTTCCAAGAGGCTCCCTCCGACTCCAGAAGGGCGGTAATATTTTGGTAAGTCCGCCAAGTCTGAGCTCGAAAATCGCCGAGATGGATACTTTGGCCATTTTCGTCTACGCTCGCCGTGCCGGAGATCAGCAGTATCGTGACGCCCTTGATATCCAAGCGCAGTCCGCGCGAGAACGACGAGGGGGCACGATAGTGATAGGCTTCATTCAAAACCTCAGGCGCCTGGATGGCCCTCTTCGAGACCCGCTTGTGTACTGGCTCCTGAAGTGTGACGAACTCAACGTCTGCTTTTGTTGGATGCATTCAGTTGCTCTCCCTTCCGGGGCTGACGAATGCCGTGGCTCAAACCGCGAGCAGTGGCTATCCATATGTCTGTCCCCTGGAAATCCATGTTAAGAATGTAGTTATGTGCAAGAGAAGTAGACGTCTCAATGCGGCGTTTCTTGCCGTCAGGCGCGGTAATTTCAATCTCCCCGCGGCCACTTTTCGGGTCGGGCGTGTAGTTAACCCAGGTCTGCGTCCGGTAATCTAGATAGCTCAGCCCCTTGTCCGTGCAAGCCCACACATCGTTGCCACGCGATTTGACCGCGTTAATGAAGTCGGAAGCCAGGCCGCTGTCCTTGGTCAGATAGTTGTGCCAGTTGCGGCCGTCGTAGCCGCTCAGGCCGAAATAGGTGGAAGCCCAGAACATATCGGTGTCAGGGTTATAGGTGACGCCGCTCACAATCTGATGGATGAGCCCCTGGTTCCGGTACAGAACGATTTCCATTTCGCCGTCGGGATCCTCGTACGGTCTCCAGGAGCGGTTTGCGGTGTCATAGACAATCACCCCGCCGCCCCACACACCCATGTAGACTTTGTCTTTGCCGAGAGCAAGGGAATAGGACCAGGGCTCATCGAAAGGAGCGTTCTTTTCGTTAAAGATCGTCCACGCGCCGCTATACGTATCCAGGCGGTTAACGCCCGCCGCCGTGGCCACCCAGACGTATTGCCCCTGCAGGGCCACGCTGTACACCAAGTCGTTGGCCAGCCCGCTCGACAAGTTGGTGTAATTCTTGAACTGTCCTCCGGAATATTGGCTCAGCCCACCAAACGTTCCCACCCAAACGTCGCCGGTCCGTTTGTCCACGGCGATTGACATGACGGCACGGCCGACGAGGCCATCAGCCGGAGTGAACACTCTCTTCACCTGGCCGTTTTCGAGGAGAACCAATCCGTGAGCCGTTCCCGCCCAAACCCGGTTGCCATCCACGGTCACGGAGAAGACTTCGCCCTCGGGAAAGCCGTTATCCTGCGTGTAGTTGATCCATTGAGTGTAAAGGGGCAATTCCTGGGCTCTTGATGCGCACGGGCTGAAGAGCAACAAACCCGCCAACAGCGCGCAGCACGTCAGAATGATTCTCGTTATCTTCCGCAACTCTTGACTCGGTAGGCTGCTCAAGATTTGTCCCCCCTTTTTATAAGGTCTTCAGGTACTCGATCAGATCGTTTAACTGCACCTTGTCCATGTCAGAAGTGATTCCATGTTTGTCTTCGGGATTAAACTTGGTCCAGATTTCTTCCAGCGACAGCGCCTCGCCGTTGTGGAGGTAGGGCGCCCGCATATACACTCCTTCGATCTGGGGAATATCAAAACTTTGGATGGTGTCGTAGCGAGTCGCGGTGCCCACGTTCATTGCCACCCGCGACGTGTAGTGGGTGAGCGGAGGATGGCAGTAATAGCATCGTTTTTGGGGCGGGATAAGGCGGCCGTCGTTGGTGGTGATGCGGAAGAAAATCGCGCGCCCCCGCGATTGCGATTCGTTAAGCCGGCCGCCCGAAGCCAAATGGGGATTGGGGGAAAGACGGAGCGAATTGATAAAGGTCACCAGATCCTTCACTTCGCTCTGACTGAATCCTTCCGACCGGAAAATGTACCTGGCGGTGCGGGGTCCATCCTGGGTGGCGAGGTCCAGGTTTTTGCCATTCCATTTGTAGGGCGAGGTCTGTGCGATGGAAAGCAGCGTCCTGTTCTCCACCACATCCCGGCCCAGTTGAGGCGACTCCAGGACCCACGCCAGCCCATCCGAAAGCCCTATGTGTGGGTGGCAGGTGGCGCAAGCCAACTGCCCTTGAAAGGAATACCGTGCATCGAAAAACAGGCTTTCGCCCCGGCGAACGGCGGTAATTTCTTTTGGCCCGCCCAAGTCAATTGTCGAGGCCACCCGTAAGAGGCGCAGGTCAACAACACTGATCGTGTCATCCATGCGATTCGCGATGTAGGCCAAACATCCGTCGGGCGACACCACCACCGCCGCGGGATTTCGTCCCGTGGGTAAGCGCTGGGCCACAAATTGGCGTGCGGAATCCAGGCGGTTGGCCAGTGCTTCTGGATTTGATGCCGGCACCTGGCGCAAAACGCTATTGAGCTTAGCCGTATCAATCACGGAGACCACGTTTGCCCCCGACGCCGTCACCAACACCCAGCGGCCGTCGGGAGTGCTGGCAGCACCCATTCCGTCGGCGTAGTAGTGGTCGATGTCGTCCAGCAAAACCTCGGCTACCCGGGCTTTCGGCGCCTCACTATTGCCCTCAAGCCGGATCACCGCCAGACCGTGCGTCAGATACCAGCCCTGCTGGAGATGGATCAGCGGATTCATGTTTTTGGGGCGCATGAAGGGGACCAGCAGGTAGCCGCCCGCGCTTGCCGGCACTTCAGTAATATGACGAAGTTGGATCGCTCCCGGCACCTCGACCCGCTGCGATACGACTTGTCGAGTGGTGTCGATGACAGTCAGTTCGGAGACCACCGGCTCATCGTAAGTCGCTACGCGAGCCAGAAGGTTGGACACATACACAAAACGCCCGTCGCGCGACCGGGCAAGGTATTCGGGGAAGCGCCCAGCATCCAGTCGCTTGATTTCGTGGCCCGCCGTGAGATCAATCAAAGAGACGTTGTCACCTTGAGTATTCGCCACGTACAGGACTTTGCCCGAACGGTCAGTGGTGATTCCCACCGGCCCCCAACCTGAATCGAGTGTTCGACGGACTCGGAATGAATCAGCGTCAATCTCGCTGATTGTGTTGCTCCACTCGCTTGATACATAAAGCTTATTGCCATCAGGAGAGAGGGCAATCCCGGCAGGCTTGCGGCCGACCTTCACGCGTTCCACCACTTGCTGGCTGTGGGTGTCAACCGCCAGCAGAAGGTTGCTGTCCTGGCAGACTACATAAAGCCGCTGGCCGTTGGGCGAAAGTTGTAGCGCCACGGGAGTCAGATAGCGAGGTTCTGTGCTTTCAGTCCAATCAGGCCGTTGCGCCGGACCTGCGCGCAGGGACTGGCGCCATCCCAGTCCGGCCCCCAAAACGAGGACGGTGATCGCAGCGGCCGAAAGCCATCGAATGCTCCGAAGCGTCACTTTGCGCTTCCTCCCTTTGCGGGCGCCGTGGATCGGGCCGCGTCTGCCGACGGGGTCGCCGAGGAGGCAGGCTCCTTCACTGTCAGAATCTGGTCGGCCTTGATATGTTCGAGCGTTTGTGCGATGCCGCTGGGCCAATGGATAATGAGCTTGTCCACTTCCGTGTGTTGCCCCAGCCCGAAATGCGGGCGGGGGTCGTTCTGCGAGAGGTAACCGGATTCAGACACTGCCTCGACGTATTGCCGCAGGTCACCCGCCTGCGCTTCGAGGCTGGCTCCGAAGCCATCCCGGTTGCTTCGCGTTCCCACCAGCTTTACGGTCAGCCAGTGATTGCGTTTTCCCGGTGGCGGAGTGTTGTGCAGAAGGATCCCTTTGCCCCCTAACGTCACAATGAAAGCGTCGATGGATCCATCGTTGTCGTAGTCGGCGAAGCAAGCGCCGCGGCTTACGATTCGAGTCTGGAAAAAGGCCCCGGCTTGCGTGGAAACGTCGTCAAAAGTCCCATTTCCGTTGTTGCGCAGCAGGGTGCTCTCCATCGGAATCAACCAGGTCAAACCGCCATTCAAAATAAAGAGGTCCTTCCAGCCGTCGTTATCGAAATCGATAGCTCCGTCTCCCCAGCCGACGAATTGGCCGGAAACTCTGCCCACCCCGGTTTCATCGGTCGTGTCCAGAAACACGTCCCCCGGCTTCGCGGGATTGTGAAACAGCCGATGGTAGTGGGCGTCGGAGACGAACAAGTCCGGCCAGCCGTCATTGTCGTAATCAGCGAAAACAGGACCCATGGCCGTTGTCGCCTCACCGTTCTGCCCGTAGGCTACGTTCATTTCCTCCGCCACATTTGAAAATGTCCCGTTGTGGTTGTTGTGATAGAGGTAGCTGGGCATGGTGTCGTTGGCCACATAGATGTCAGGCCAGCCATCTTTATCGTAGTCGCCCACAGTCACGCCCATGGCGCGGCCGGGATGGGCGGAAATGCCCGATTCCACGGATACGTCTGTAAAAGTCCCATTCCCGTTGTTGTGGAAAAGCCGGTTGACTTCGGGCGCGTAATCCAACGGGCCCGGGTAGTGGTGGGCGGAGTAAAAGTGGCGGTAGGTGGGATCAAACTTCAGGTAATTCCCGACAAACAGATCCAGCCGCCCGTCGCGGTCGTAATCGAGAAACGCGGCGCCGGTGCCGAAATGCGCATTGTCCACACCTGCGCTTTGCGTCACGTCCGTAAATGATCCGTCGCCATTGTTGTGGTAGAGGATGGCCGAGCCGTAGTTGGTCACGAAAAGGTCTTCGTTGCCATCGTTGTCGTAATCGCCGGCGGTCACCCCGATGCCAAACCCGTTTCCGCCCACCCCCGCTTGGGCCGTTACGTCGGTGAATGTCCCATCACCGTTGTTGCGATAGAGGTGGTTTGAGGCGGCAATCCCATCTAAAGGGGAAAGATCCGTGACACCGTCGATGTGTCGGCCGCTGACCACATAAAGATCAAGAAGCCCGTCGTTGTTGTAATCGATCCAGGCACATCCAGAGCCCGTTCCCTCCAGAATCGAGTTCAGGTCGCGCTCGCCGAAGGATTGTTGAAAACGAATGCCGGATTTCTCCGTCACGTCGTCGAAATGGGGGAATGGTCCCGGCGGCGGAGCGCTGGACGTACGATTTTGCGCGGAAACGGTAAGGCCCACGATGAACAGGCCTGCGGCTGCAATCCCCAATCCGGATTGTGAAAGAGTGAACCTCATTTGACCCCCACAGGGTGAGCGGGTTGCGGGCTTACAGGCACGCCAAGCGGAATCGGTGTATCCAGCCGCTTCAGCGCCAGGGGCCAATGATTTTCCGGGGTGAGCGCCTTATCCTCGTGGCAACCGAGGCATCCCGCGTCTTCGCCCGGCCTCGCCCAGATCCAGCTTCGTTGAGCGCGAATCACCGTTCCTCTTGCGTCCAGAAGTTCGAAACGAATGGGCCGGTCGGCCGGAACCAATATGTAGAAGGAGCCATCTGTTTCCACCGGGGCCTCACCCAAAGCACTCTCGCCGGCGCGATCCGATTCCAGAGTCAGCACGCGAACGCGCGCGATGCGTGCTCCCAAGCGCCCCCCTGGAGCTTCGGCGGAAAGGTAAGCATTGAGGCAGATCACGCGGCCAGTTTTGCTCTCAGGGTTGAGAATGCTCCAGTAGTTTTTCGGCGTTGGGCGCTGCTCCAGAGGGACCGCCTCAACGCTTGAGAAGTTGAGATCTCGGTAAATCAGTTGGCCAACCGCTCTTTTCGCCAGGCTGAAAGCATAGAGGTCAAATCTGTCGTCAGACGCTCGGGTGCCCGGCCTCTTCATGGATACGACCAGTGTTCCCTCGTCAAGCTCATGGGCGGACCAGTAGAGAGACTGCCCTGGAGTGACCGGAGAATTGTGCTTCGCCGCTGGCCGGATCCAGGCAAGCTCTCCGTCAACCCCCTGCCCCACCCTATTCTGCCTTTCCACAAAGAGCACGGTTCCGTCACTCAGCTCCTCCGCCTTCCCCTGCGCGGCGCCCGCATGGGCATCTTGACGAAACTCTGTAAGCTCGGTGCCGTCCGGATGTATGGTGTATAGCGTTCGCGCGCCGCGTCCCTTCGCGCCGTCAGTTATTGGCGACGCAGCCGAGATGAGAATTCGGCCGTCCTGGAGGACAGTCTCGACCTCGAAGTTCCCCGGGCCGAACGTGATCGAATGGCCGCTTGCGCCACTCTCTTCGGAAACATACACGGCCGAGGTTTGGTGGCGGCCCATCCCACGCAAAACGGTGTAGACGATACGGTCTCGCGGTAGGAAGTCAGGTTTCAGGCAATTGGCGGAGCAGTCGGTTACTTGACGCAGATTCGACCCGTCTGCATCCATTTCCCAAACCTGCCAGAGCGCGCCGGCGCCCTGCTGGGCTGAGAAGAGGATTTTGGTCGCATCGGGGGAAACTCGGGGATCTCCGGCGGCAAAGAAGTCGGGCGTCAGATTGGTCACGGATCCCATTGAGGATCCCGAATCAAAACGCACCAAACGGCTGCCTTCTGGGAATCGCTTTGCCCAATCGCCTCCCAGTGACCGCCGGGCTTGCACAAACACTATCCCCGGAAATCTGCTATTCTGTTTAAAACCAGAGGCTTGAGGGGGTGTTGCTGGAAATAAACTGAAAGCCACAAGCACCAAAACGAGTAGGAGCGCGTTACGGGAGGAACTCGTCGGAGTTAAAAGGAGTCCAGTAGCCCTTTTCATTTAATTGCAGTTTGATCGGCGAATCGAGCGCCCTGTTAGCCATCGCGCCAGGAGAACAGCGCCGATGGCAGACCCACAACATCCGACGAAGACGCGACGATAATGACTCGTAGGGGGAAAGTCTATGACTGAAGGCAGAAAAAGAGATGACGGCCATCAATCTCAAACAATGCATGCATTAAATTTGCGTCAGTTGTCGGTTTTTTGGGAGCGATATAATTCAATAAGGTGGGAACGCTTCAATCTCAGAGGCGCGGGCGTAGACCATTTGTGCCTCCCGCCTCAACTCAAATTAGTGTTTGCCGAATTTGGAGCGAAGTTACCGGTGTGCCACGTCTCGCATTTTCTCGAGATCCTGAATGATCAGCTTGCGCCCGCGCTTTTGCACTAGACCATCGCGGCGAAGCACGCCCCAAGTCCGGCTCACCGTTTCGGGCGAAAGTTCGAGTATTTCGCCGATCTCCAGGCTTGAAAAAGGAAGGGTGACGGCGACAGTCTCCGAGGATTCAAGTTCAGCAGGGGGCACCAGTGAGAGCACAAACGTTGCTACTCTCATTCGCGCATCTTTGAAACTCATTTCCGCAATTTGTGACCGGACCCGCGTTACCTCGCCCACCAGGTAGCGAATGACGCCGAGAGCAGTGTCAGTGCTGGAATGAAGGAGAGAGAAGAATTCATCACACGGGACAACACAAATCTCTGAGTCTTGAAGGACGACAGCGGTTACCGGATAAGGCGTCTTGGTGAGAGCTTCAAAGCCAAAAATCGCTCCGGGAAAAAGTACTCTAACAATCCTCTCTTTGCCGTTTTCGAGCAAGTTGACCAATTTCACCAGACCGGAGCGCAGCCCGAAAAGGTGCTGAGCTGAACTGCCTTCAAGATAAAGGACATGGTTTCTGTGAAGGCGTGTGGGCCGGAATATACACTCGAGAGAGGAAGGTTCCCCGCTCGAAGCTTCTCGAAAGAGCAAATTGGAAATTACGGGGCAATCCGCACAGTTCGGTTTCAAATCATCCTCACTGGAGACGTCACATCACTTGCCATCGTTTTCGATGGTAACACATCCCGGAGAGCCCCGACTTCAGAGGACTTTCCGCGTTCATACCGCGCCCATCTCTCTAAAACGGCAAAAGGGATTTCGGGTCCGCCGATTTGATTCTCCCACAATTCACAGATCCATTGCGAAACTACCCCCAATCGATGGAAAAGACCGGGCTCCGCACTCCTCAGAAATCTTAAGGTGGACGGGGGTGGGGCGCCTGACAAAATTTTCACTGCCTGACTTTCAATCTCGCGCTGGTATTAGTATAGTGCGTCGAACCAATGCCCATTCCAATGAGGCGGCCGTGGTTTTTTCACTTTTGCAGAATTCCTTTGGTCATGATGGTTTGGATCAAGAGATGGGGAGGAATTAATGGCTATCAAAAGGCAAAACGGCAAACTTGAGCGGCGCGAATTTCTAAAGAAGGTCACCGCCGGCGGGGCGCTGCTGGGTAGCGCGAAAGTCGCCGCCGCGGCTGGCAAACAATCGGCCGGCGCGCCGGGGAAAAAGGCGGGAAGGTCGGGACCCGCATCGGCGCCTTCCGGCTCACGCATTGATTTTCCCCGCTCATTCACCGGGCGGCATTTGAAGATGATCGGCTTTCCCCTGGGAGGAATTGGCACCGGAGTTATTTCGCTGGGCGGAAGGGGCCAATTACGCGACTGGGAAATCTTCAACCGGCCGGACACCGGGAATTTCCCGGAATACTGTTTCCCGGCGATTTGGGCGCAGTCGGGAAGTGGGAAGCCGGTGGCGCGCATTCTCGAATCGCGCATCCAGTATCCTTATGAAGGAGCAGACGGATTGGGGGCCAGAAACGCTCCGGGAATGCCGAGGTTCGAGGAGGCCACATTGAGCGCCGCCTATCCGCGCGCGAGAATTATTTTCCGTGACAAGAAAATTCCGGTCCAGGTCTCTCTGGAAGCGTTCAATCCGCTTGTACCTTTGGATCCGGAAGCCTCCGGGCTGCCGTGCGCGGTGCTGCGCTATAAAGTTCACAATCCCGGCCGTGCGCCGGTCAAGGTGGGTGTAGCTTTCAGTGTGCAGAACATGGTGGGCGATAAAGGCCGCCAGGCTGCCTTCCGCCGCGAAGAGAATTTGGTTGGACTGTTGATGGACAATCCATTTTTGCCCGCGCTCGACCCGCTGAAAGGTTCGATGGTGCTGGGCGTACTGGGCGCAGCGGAGGAAAGTGTTACCTACCTGCGCGGATGGAAGCGCGCCCAGTGGTGGGATGGCGTGCTGACGTTCTGGGACGACTTCACCGACGACGGCCGGCTGACCAGCGACGTGCCCGCGATGAGCCCGGTGGGATCGCTGGCCGTAACCCAGGCGATTCTCCCGGAGCGCGATGCCTCCGTAACCTTCCTCCTCACCTGGTACTTTCCCAATCGCACGCCCCAACGGTGTGGTTGGGCGGCGGTTGAAGGCGATGAGAATACGGTGGTCGGAAACCATTACTGCACCCAATTTGCCGACGCGTGGGAAGTGGCGCGGCACGTGGCGCGCGAACTCCCCGCGCTGGAAGCGAGGATGGATAAATTTCTGAACGTGGTGCAATCCTCCAGCCTTCCTCCCGCCGCGCTGGATGCCGCGCTCAGCAACTTGTCCACGCTGCGCACCAACACATCCTTCCGTACGGCCGACGGCGAGTTCCACGGGTTCGAGGGCTGCAACGAAAAAAACGGCTGCTGCCACGGATCGTGTACCCACGTTTGGAACTACGAACAAGCCACCGCGTTGGTGTTTCCCTCGCTGGCGCACTCCCTGCGCGAGTCGGAATTCCTGCGCAATACGAAAGAGAATGGCCTGATGGGTTTCCGTTCCTACCTTCCCGACGGGAAGAAAATATGGAATCACGCGGCAGCTGACGGCCAGATGGGCTGTTTGATGAAGCTCTATCGCGACTGGCAACTCTCGGGCGACACCGCATGGTTGAAGCGTCTTTGGCCGCAGGCCAAAAAGGCCCTTGAATTTGCCTGGATCAAGGGAGGCTGGGATGAAAACCGCGATGGGGTGGCCGAGGGCGTTCAGCACAACACCTATGACGTGGAATTTTACGGCCCTAATCCGCTGTGCGGAATCTGGTATCTCGGAGCACTCCGCGCCGGCGAGGAAATGGCAAGAGCCATGGGCGATCAGGACTCGGCGAAAGAATACGAGCGGCTCTTTGAGAACGGGAAAAAGTGGTTTGACGCGAATCTTTTCAACGGAAAGTATTACACCCAAAAGGTGGAGGGGCGCGCGCGAGAGAATATCGCCGATGGGTTGACGGGGGGCGCAGGCGCGGCCAATCCTGAGGCGCCTGATTATCAGGCGGGAGATGCCTGCCTCGTGGACCAGTTACTCGGCCAGTATATGGCGCACGTCTGCGGGCTGGGCTATTTGCTGGATGAAGACCATGTTCGCCAAACCCTGAAATCCATTTATAAATATAATTACCTCCCCAGTTTGAGCGAGCACGAAACTTTCCAGCGCACTTACGCGCTCAACGACGAGGGCGGAGTGCTGGTGGCCAGCTACCCTGCCGGCAAGCGGCCTGAAATTCCTTTCCCCTATTTTGCCGAAGTGTGGACGGGCCTCGAATATCAGTTCGCGGCCCACTTGATCTTTGAGGATATGCTGGCGGAGGCTCTCACCGTGGTGGAATCCGCCCGATTACGCCACGACGGCGAAAAGCGCAATCCCTGGAACGAACCGGAATGCGGCTACCATTACGCGCGCGCCATGTCCAGTTGGGCGCTGTTGATTGCCTTGAACGGCTTTCACTATTCAGCGGTGGAACGCGCGCTGACCCTGACCCCCGGCACCCGAGATGCGGTGTTTCGCGGCTTCTGGACGGTCCCCTCAGGCTGGGGAAACTTTTCACGGAGGATGAGCGCTCGCGATCATCGCATTGAAATCCAGGCGCAGGAGGGCTCCCTGGCGGTGGCGCGCCTGACGGTTTCAGGCAACGGGAAAGCTGGACGAAGGAAGTTCTCCGCCAAACTGGCAGGCAAAACAATCGGAGCAACTTTGCGCGAGGAAACCGGAAATCGATATAGCCTGGCATTGGACCGCGAAATCCGTATTGCTCCCGGACAGGCGCTTACGGTGGAAATTAGTTCTTGACCATGCCCCCTGGAGTTGTGATCACCGAGCCATCTGTCCGCTCAAGAGGAGCGCCCATGATCCGACGAATCGCAATATCAATCTTATGGTTGAGCGCCCTGCTGGCGCCAGCGCTGGCGCAAGACAACGCCGCGCGCTGGAAGCAGGAGGCCAGGAACGTCACCATCATCCGCGATGATTGGGGCATCGCGCACGTCTATGGAAAAACCGACGCTGACGCTGTCTTCGGCATGGAATACGCCCAAGCCGAGGACGATTTCAATCGCGTCGAGACCAATTACATCAACGGGATGGGGCGGCTGGCGGAGTCGGAAGGCGAGTCGAAAATTTATCAGGACCTGCGCATGAAACTTTTTATCGATCCGGAGACATTGAAGGCGCAATACGCGCAAAGCCCGGCGTGGCTGAAATCGTTGATGAACGCTTTCGCCGATGGTTTGAACTTTTACCTTTACCAGCATCCGGAAGTAAAGCCGAAGGTTATCAGGAAATTCGAGCCCTGGATGGCGCTCAGCTTTACCGAAGGGAGTATTGGAGGCGACATCGAGCGCGTGAACCTCCGGCAGCTTGCGGCGTTCTACGGCCATGGGCCGGTGGCCCGGGCGCTGTCGGCGGACAAGGATGAAACTGGCGAAAGGTCAGGATCGAACGGAATGGCCATCGCGCCCTCGAACACGGTTGGCCACCATGTCCTGCAGCTCATCAATCCCCACACCTCTTTCTATTTCCGCTCCGAGCTTCAGATGGCGAGCGAGGAGGGATTGGATGCTTACGGCGCCGTGACCTGGGGCCAATTCTTTGTGTACCAGGGGTTCAACCCGCGCATCGGTTGGATGCACACCACAAGCGGAGCCAACGCCATCAGTGAATATCTGGAGACGGTGATGAAGAAGGGCGACCGTTTTTATTACCAGTACGGGAGCAGGGAGCGTCCGTTTGAGACCAAGACGATCACCATACCTTACCGGACTGATCGCGGCATGGCGGAAAAGAAGTTTACGGTCTATCGCACACTTCACGGGCCTGTGATCGGCGAGCAGAACGGGAAATGGGTGACCATTCGCCTGATGCAGGAACCGGTCAAAGCGCTCATTCAGTCCTACACCCGCACCAAGATGAGGGACTACAAATCATTCCGGCAGACGATGGAACTGCACACCAATTCGTCGAACAACACGATTTTTGCCGATGCCGATGGCGACATCGCCTACTTCCACGGCAACTTCATTCCCCGGCGCGATACCCGGTTCGATTGGACCAAGCCGGTGGATGGCACGAATCCCGCGACGGATTGGCATGGACTTCTTTCCGTTGACGAGACGCCGCACTTGCTGAACCCCAAGAGTGGCTGGATCTATAACTCCAACGACGCGCCGTGGTCTGCGGCGGGGCCGGATAGTCCGAAGCAGAAAGATTTTCCGATTTACGTTGAGACCGGCGGGGAATCCGCGCGCGGACGCCACGCCGTGATGGTTCTTGAGAAAAAGAAGGATTTCACCCTCGATTCCCTGATTGCGGCGGCTTTCGACAGCTACCTGCCGTGGTTTGAGAAACCTTTGCCCGCGTTGATTAAGGCGTGGGACCAGGTTCCCGACTCGGATCCGCTGAAAGCGAAACTGGCCGAACAGATCGGGCTTCTGCGCGCATGGAATCTGCGCTGGGGAGTGAATTCAGTCCCTACGTCGCTCGCGGTCTTCTGGGGCGAGGATATAATGCGGCACGTGGGCCGCGATGCGAGAAGTTCGGGCATGCCCGCGTACGACTATGTGGGGGGCAAAGTGCCCGCGGGGCAGCTTCTGCAATCGTTGGCGGCGGCATCCGACCGGTTGACGGCGGACTTTGGAACGTGGAAGACACCCTGGGGGAACATCAACCGCTTCCAACGCCTGGACGACGATATCGTTTCGCACTTCGATGACGCCAAACCAAGCATTCCCGTCGGGTTCACTTACTCGCAGTGGGGCTCGCTGGCGTCTTTTAGCGCGCGCCCATATCCGGGAACCAAGAAGTGGTACGGTACCAGCGGAAACAGCTTCGTGGCCGTGGTTGAATTTGGGAAGACCGTGCGCGCAAGGGCGGTCACCGCGGGGGGCGAAAGCGGCCATCCCGCCTCGCCCCATTTCGATGATGAAGCCCGGCGATACAGCACGGGCGACCTGAGAGACGTCTACTTCTACCGCTCGCAGCTTCAGGGGCACACGGAGCGGCAGTACCATCCCGGAGAATAGCTCGCATCCAGCGGCCACCGGTCGGGCATCGATACCACCCAAGAGGCAGAGTTTGATGGCCGCGTGCCTGTAGCACAAAGCGAGTCCGGTCCCTGAGCGGTGGTGCGCCTGGTGCTTTCGGGCTACGGGAAAGCTGGACGAAGGAAGTTCTCCGCCAAACTGGCAGGCAAAACAATCGGAGCAACTTTGCGCGAGGAAGCCGGAAATCGATATAGCCTGGCATTGGACCGCGAAATCCGTATTGCTCCCGGACAGACGCTTGCAGGCGAATCGACCCTTTCGCCCGCCATCCTGGCGCAATATGTGGGGACTTACGAACTGGCGCCGGGCTTTGGCATTGTGATGACGATCGAGAACGGCCAGATGATGACGCAAGCGACAGGGCAATTCAAGTTTCCGCTTTTTGCGGAATCGGAGTCGAAGTTCTTCCTGAAAGTCGTCGATGCGGAAGTGGAGTTCTTCAAGAACGATAAGGGCGAAGTGGACCATCTCGTGCTTCACCAGGGCGGGCACGAGACAAAGGGTGTGAAGAAATAGGAGCCTGAAGGATCGATCCTCGTCGATGCCCGCCTCAATGGCGGGAGCGTCCTATATAGATATCGAGTGGTCCGCCGCAAGTCCAGTTTGGCGGGTCGGCAAACGATAAGTGGTTTTTCACCCTCTAAAACAATCTTCTCACTTTCGCCGGCGCGTGCACTTTTATTTTGGCATCCTGTATAATCCTGTGCTGTCCATGTCCCTCGCAACGGGCTTTAAATTAGGTCCCTACGAAATCATTTCTTCCCTCGGCGCGGGTGGAATGGGAGAGGTATATCGCGCGCGCGACTCGCGCCTCGGCCGCGACGTCGCCATCAAGGTCTTGGCTGAAGACAAAGCCAGGGATCGGGAAATGCTGGGCCGATTCGAGCAGGAAGCGCGCTCGGCCTCCGCACTGAACCATCCCAACATCATTACCATTTACGATATCGGCCAGTTTGCGCCCGGCGAGCACTCCGTTTCATACATTGCCATGGAGTTTGTTGATGGCCCCAGCCTTCGGGAGATTATTTCGAAAGGCCAGGTAACCATCGAACAGGTTCTGGAAATCTCCACGCAAGCAGCCCAAGCTTTGGCGGCGGCCCATGACAAAGGGATCGTGCACCGCGATCTTAAGCCAGAGAACATTATGGTCACCGGACCGTCGGGCGGCAGGCCGGGATTGGTGAAGATCCTCGATTTTGGCTTGGCAAAGCTCGAGGTCCACAGCCTGGCCACGGACCCATCATCGGCGGACACCACTGCCCGGCTGGCCACGCGGGCGGGAGCCATACTGGGAACCATTGGTTATATGTCTCCGGAACAATCGAGCGGGAAGGAGGCGGATTTCCGTGCCGACCAGTTCTCTCTGGGCGCCATACTTTATGAAATGGTGACGGGACGCCGGGCCTTCCAAAAATCAACCAGTGTGGAAACGCTGGCGGCGATCATTCGGGAAGAACCGGAATCGATCAGCCAACTCAATCCCCAGGTTCCGCTCCCTTTGCAATGGGCCATCAACCGTTGCCTCGCGAAGAGCGCTGACGCCCGTTACCCTTCCACTCATGATCTGGCGAGAGATCTCGCGATCGTACGGGACAATCTCGGAGCCACGGACCAGGAACCCGCCGGTGCACGGCTCCACAATCTGCCCATTCAGCGAACCGCTCTGATCGGACGCGATCAAGAATTGGCGGCCGTCAAGCAAATACTTCTGCGGCAGGACGTTCGGCTGTTGGTGTTGACCGGTCCGGGCGGCACCGGCAAGACTCGCCTGGCAGTGCAGGCGGCGGAAGAGCTTGCGGATAACTTCAGGGGAGGTGTCTACTTCATCCCCTTGGGTCTGATTTCGGATCCGAGTCTCGTCGCGCCCACCATCGCGCAGGCGATTGGAGTTCGGCAGACCGCCGGCAACCCCATTCTCGAGGAATTGAAGGAGCACATGCGCCGGTCGCATCGCTTACCCACACTCTTAGTCCTCGACAACTTTGAGCAGGTGCTGAGCGCCGCTCCGCTGGTGGCGGAACTGTTGAAAGTTTCCTCGGTCACCAAGATTCTGGTGACCAGCCGCTCCCTGTTGCATCTTTACGCGGAGCACGAATTCGGCGTCCCGCCTTTAGCGTTGCCCGACCTGGAACGCCTGCCTGATCCCCAGACGCTGGCTGGAAATCCTTCCGTGGCTCTTTTCCTTCAGCGCGCCGCGGCTCTAAAACCCGACTTTGCGCTGACTCCGGACAACGTGCATGCTGTGGCGGAAATTTGCGCCCGGCTGGACGGCCTGCCGCTGGCCATAGAGTTGGCTGCGGCGCGAATCAAGTTGCTTTCCCCCGCTTCCATGCTGGCTCGTCTCCAGAGCCGGCTGAAATTGCTCACGGGCGGCCCGCGGGACCTCCCCGAGCGCCAGCAGACTCTTCGCGCGACGGTGGATTGGAGCTACGAACTGCTCCAGCCGGCGGAGCAAAAGCTTTTTCGGAGGTTAGCGGTATTCGCTTCAGGCTGTACGCTGGAGGCCGCCGAAGCCGTTTCGGATGCCAAAGGCGACCTGGAGACTGACTTGCTTAACGCTATGGAGTCCCTGGTGGACAAGAGCCTGCTGCAACAAAATGAGCAGAAGGATGGCGAGGCCCGATTTCGAATGCTGGAGACTATTCGCGAGTATGCGCTGGACCTTCTCGCCAGCAGTGGTGAGCAGGACGCCATCCAGCGGGCCCATGCAGCTTACTGCCTGATTTTGGCCGATGAAGGTGCTGCCGAAATGAACGGGGAGAATGTGCAGACGTGGGTCAATCGATTCGATTTGGAACAGGACAACTTTCGGGCCGCCCTCGACTGGCTCGCTCACTCGGGAAATTCCGCCTGGGGATTGCGGCTGAGCATTGCTTTGCACTCTTACTGGCGCAAGCACGCGCATCCAGCCGAAGGGCGTGCGAGGCTGCGCACATTCCTGGATCTTCCACAAGTTGCAGGCCAGCCCAGCACCGCCGCACAAGCCCGGAAACCGGGCACGAAGGGCGGGAAGGTGCGAGCCAGTGCGTTGATCGCCATCGCAGAACTGGCGCTCGAGCAGATGGATCTCGCCTTCGCTCGCGCCTCCTTGGAGGAGGCCGTAGAGATCTACCGTGAACTCGGCGACCTATCGGGCGTGGCGGTGACCCTGAACTCCCTTTCAGTGGTGCGGCGCAATCAAGGCGACTACGCCGCCGCGCGTTCTCTGCTGCTGGAAACGATTCAAATCTGGCAGGAAGGCGGCGACCCAGTTTCCATCGCTCATGCCTTGAGCAACCTTGCGGACGTAGCAAGGGAGCAACACGATTATGGCGGCGCACTTTCTTTGTGCCAGGAAAGCCTGGCCATTTTTCGCCGCCTGGGTGACCGAACCGGCATGGCGTGGGTGCTCAACCACCAAGGCGACTTCCTGCGGGAACAGGGCGACATGATAGCGGCACGCGCCCTCTACGAGCAGGCCCTGGAGATTTTTCGCGAACTCGGCAACCGGGTCGGGAGTGCACGTTCATTGACCGACCTTGGCAATCTCGCGAGCGACGAGGGCGAATACGGTACGGCCCAGGCTATGCACGCCGAAGCCCTGACCCTTTTTTCACAGTTGGGAGAAACCAGGGATGTTACCCGCCTGCTGGAGCATATCGCGTGCGCTGCCGCCGACCAAGGTAATTGGGAACGCGCATTGCGTGTTGCGGGCGCGGCCGCCGGTCTGCGGAAAAAGTTCGGGACACCGCTTCCCAACTCCACCAAGGCCCACCTGGAAACCAGGCTCGATGCCGCCCGTCAAAATTTGACAACCGGCGCCGCGGCCACAGCGTGGATGGAGGGCACAGGCATGACTTCAGGAAAAGCCATTGAATATGCCCTGGATCGGAAGCAGGGATAATTTCGGCGGTTATTCCCCGTCGGCCGCATCAAGCAGCCGGCGCACTGCGGAAATTCGATTTGCAGGGAGACCAGTCATTCTGGCGTGCTTCTGAATTGTCTCTGCGTCAGGTGCAAGGTAAACACAGTACACCTTGTTGTCCGTAATGTAGCTGTGCAGCCATTGAATCTGCGGCCCCAACTCCCGAAGGGCGGCCACCGATTTCGTCGCGGCGGCATGAAATTGATCTTCCGTCATCTCACCCGCACCGGGAATCTCACGCTCAATGACAAATTTCGGCATAAAGTGCACCTCGATGTGAATTCTCCCTCATCTTAACACGAAGAATGAATTGCCAAATCATAAAGGTCCCTTGACTTAAAAAATACACAAAGATGCCCCCCAAGGATGGGTCCAAGATAGGGTCCCGCGATGTGCGATTGCGGATATAAGTTCGAACGTCTACAGCCGATATATGAATGGCCACCTCTTCAGTTCCCCGCCACCTTGCCGACGTTGAAGCCTTCCACTACTATTCGCGGCTGTTCGCCGCGCGTGTCCGTGTGGGCCAGTTCGGTCCGGAAAGTTCGCCGCTCTCCCGGCATCAGGGCCACGTAGTTGTCGCTGTAGATCACGGGCAGGATGCGGTCTCCGGTCTTTTCCCGCACCGCCTTTAACCTGACAGCGAGGGCAGGCCGACTCGACGCATTGTGCAGCTCTGTGGTTAAAGTCCACTGGTCACCCTGCGGCTCGACGCGAGTTGCAGCCTTCAGATTCACTTTGGGCAGTTCGCGAAGAGCGCGATAATTTCCGTCCTCCCGGCCGCGCAAATAAAAATTAGTGGATATGATGTCGCCGCCTCGCGACAGGGTCAGTCGAATGAAATGAACCGAAGTCAAGCCGGCGGGGTAGTCCATTTTAATCGGGGACATCACGCTGTCTTCCTTGCTTTCGAGAGACGCCGACTTCTCCCACATCTTGGCGCCATCGGAATTCAGTACTTCAACCGTCGCGATGAGGCCCCGCGCATCGCCGGCGCTATAGTTGACCACTTCAATCATTTCACTCACTGGATTCCATTGGATGTGCAACGGCTCGCAGGCTTTCTTACATCCAAAATACGCGGCCGTCGGTTCGAGGTAATAGTCATAGGTCTGCCAGACAAACGAGGGCCAGCAAGGATGGCTCATCCAGAGCAAAAGGCCCATCCGATTTTTGCTTTGGCCCTCGAACATGGCGCGATAGCCTTCGTAGTTCAGGAATTGCGCCAGCATCACCCACTCTTCCAGGTTGGTCGCGCCGCCGTAATTCGTTTCAATCATGTTCAGGAAACCCGCGCCCCCTTGTGCGCCCTGCAAGGTGAAATCGTGCAACCCCCAATCGAGCCCTTGCGGCCAGCATGCCCGCTCCGGCATCATGGCGCGCACACTTTCAATGGTGGGGATGTTGGGCATGCCCATCTCGCTGTGCAGTTTTGTGGCTGATCCGGCGGTGAAGTAGAAACTGGGCGGCATGGCCATGTAAGGTCCGCCACCGCCCACCGAACCAAAGGCCGAGTTGGGAATGTAGGTGATGCCAGGATGCCTTTCCGCGAGCGTCTTGCGAATGCCTTCTTCCAGAGGCTTGGGCGGGTTGCCTTCATTGCGCCCGCAATAAAGCGCGATGGACGGGTGGTTGCGAATGCGCAGCACCAGGTCCTCCACATTGCGGAGGAATAACTCGTTGTCTTTCGGCTCCGGTCCGTCCCAGGGATTAGCCAGCCAGAAATCCTGCCACACCATCACGCCGTGGCGGTCACACGCCTGGTAAAACGCCTCGTCGCCCACCTGCCCCACCCAATTGCGGATCATGGTGAAATTCATTTCTTTGTGGTAACGCACCGCCGCATTATATTCACGCGCACCATAGCGCAGCATGGACTCGCTGAAACCCCAGTTACCGCCGCGCGGCACCAGCCGCCTGCCGTTGATCTGGATGCGTAGCGCCCCGTCTTCATTGTGGTAGGCCATTTGCCGTACACCGACCTGGAACGTCTTGGCGTCGGACTGCTCGCCGCCGGACGTCCCAAAACTGAGTTCCACGTCGTACAAGTGCGCATCGCCGTACCCCGCCGGCCACCAGAGCTTCGGATTCTTCAGCCGCAGCTCCGGATGGCTCGAGGGGTCCAGCGTCACTCGCTTCCGCGTCGAGCCTTCAACGGTTAAGCGTTGCTCAAACCGCACTTCACCCAGGCGTCCGCGCAGTGTCCCCGCCACGGGCTGGGTGTCATGGTTCACCAGGTCCAGCGCGACGCTCACATCCGCCCGCGAAGTATCGGGCAAGGGCAAGGTGGTGGTGACCAACGGATCTTCAACGGTCACCGGCCCGCTGATAGCAACATAGACGTCGCCCCAGATGCCGATGTTTCGCCCGCGAATGGTGGGAATCCAGTCCCAGCCGATGGAAGCGTGATAAGTGGGATTATCGAGGCCGAGCGCTCCGCCATTCTTGCCCGTTGTCTCGTAAGTCTTCTGCTTGACGCTTCCGGGCGTCTCATTCTTTATGATGCGCACCGCCAGCGCGTTCTTCTCGCCGCCATTCAGGAGTTTAGTCACGTCGAAACGCCCGCGCATGAAGCCACCTTCGATGCGGCCAAGTTTTGTCCCGTTCAGGAAGACTTCCGCCTTCCAATTGATGCCATCGAAGCCCAACCACGCGTGCTTCCCCTCAGCCACGGGTGGCGCCGTGAATTCGTTGCGGTACCAGAAGTCGGCGTAGAAAAAAGAATCTGAAATCTGCAACTGGTTGTCGCCGTAATTCGGGTCCGGGATTGCCCCTATGCTCAAATAAGAAGTGAGCACGGTGCCAGGCACAGTGGCGATAATCCAGTCGCGGTCTGGATATCCTGACTTCGAGAGCGTCTCCCCTCCTGCGCTCACCAATGAGTCTCGCTGCAAGCGCCACGCCCCACCCGCCAGCGGAAGCCGTACTTCCGCACTGGCCGTAGGCGAAGGCTTGGGCTGGGCCACAAATCCGCCGCGCCCGTAAACTTCAAACTCGCTCAGGATATAGCCATACTGGGAAGTGGGTCTCGTCATCAGCACGCGTACATATCTTCCCTTCGCCGGCGGCACGAGCATGATTTCATCTGCCGCCCAGGTTGCGATGGGTGGTGTTTGAAGGTCGCGCCAATTCTGCGCATCTTCTGAAACCTGGAGCGAGCCCTCTGCGGCGCGCGCAATCCAATGGAGGGCCACACGATCAAATTCCAAGGGGGCGCCCAGATCGACATAGACCCACTCTTCGCCCAGCCCTGCGCTCCTCCAGGCGCTGGTAAAATTGTAGGGCCCGCCAATCTCTACCCTTTGATTCTGGTGGAAGAACGCCACCTCGCCGAGTTGCCACTGCATGTAAAAAGCAAAGCCCGGAGCATTGGCGGCCTCGAACTCGATTCGATAAAAGCGGCTTGGCGCGGCCGGACGGAGAGGAATGGAAGGTTGAAACAATTGTCCCGGCTGCGCAAAGCCCATCGGGTACCCGGCGAGCGGCACGGGCGCGGGGCCGGTCACGCTGCCTGATTTGGTCCACGCGCGGCCATCGTCGGAGACGGAAACGGTAATCGTCAAATTTTGCGGTTTCAAATCCCGCGGCGCGACCAGCAGCACCTCAACGCGATCGACTTCCGGAACGCGCTCCCCACCTCCCAACTGGACCTGCACCCAGGGATGCGGGCCCCTGAGATCGACAACGCTGGTGGGGTTGTGGTCCAGAATAAACTCGCGCTCGATCTTAGGGAGTTGGCCGCGAAAGCTCACCGAGGTCACAACCCAGTCAGGAAGGTGCGTGTGCTTGATGCCGTCGGTCACAAGTTGGGCGGTGAGATTGTAGTCGTAGCTGCTGGAATGATACGCCGGCCGGTGCAGCGCCAGGTTGCGATAGGTGGAATCATCCGCCACCAGGACCGGGCCAAAATCTTCCCGCGGGTCTCCCGGGTAAAGGCCGATCCCCCGCGTGAAAGACGTGGTTCCACTTGAAGGCTCAGCTTGCGGTGCGATGGGTTGCGCCGACTCACCGGCGAGCGCGGGCTTGCCGGAAACCACGGCAGGATTTTGTAGGCTATGCAATGCCACACCCGCAGTACCTACAGCACTCTTCAGAAAAGTCCGCCTTGAACTTGGCATATGATTCCTCCGTTGCCGCGTTGGGCTTTCAGCGAGTGGGGATTCCATTTCGCGGTGGTGAGTTTACACAATTTGGGTATCCGTCAAACCATGTTTGCCCAAGAGGGGGAGCGGGGTCAAGCCGAACTCTGCCAGCGGACCTCTGCCAGCCGAACTCTGCCAAACTCCAGCCCACCAAACCCCGGCCTAATTTGACATCCCTTGAACCGTCCGCTAATCTGGATAATCAGGCGTTAATTGGAGCCACTGAAGTAGACACCTAACCAAGGTGTGTCGGTTAGGGAATACTCCGCAAGGGTGAACGGCCGGGGACTTGGGGCATTTTTATGAACAGAGTTTATCTGGATAACAACGCGACCACGCCGCTCGCCTCCGATGTGTTTGAGGCCATGCGTCCTTCGCTAACCGGGCAATTTGGCAACGCCTCGTCCATCCACTGGTTTGGGCAGCAGGCCAAGGCGGCGATTGAAGCCGCGCGCGAGCAGGTGGCCAGGCTCATTAATGCCCGGCCCAATGATGTGGCCTTTACCAGCGGCGGAACGGAATCGGACAACACCAGCCTTTTTGGAATCGTGGAGGCGGCGCAGCCGCACGGAGAGTACGGCGGCAAGCACGTGATCATCTCCACCATTGAGCATCCCGCCGTGCTGAACGCCGCTCAGTCGCTGGAAAAACGCGGGGTGCGCGTGACCTATGTGCGGGTGGGTTCGGACGGAATTGTTGATCCGGCGGATGTGCAGGCCGCCATTGGTCCGGAAACGGTTTTGATTTCCATCATGCACGCCAACAACGAGTTGGGAACCGTCCAGCCGCTCGAGGAAATAGGGCGCGTAGCGCGCGAGCACGATGTTTATTTCCACACCGACGCGGTGCAGTCGGCGGGAAAGATTCCGGTGGATGTTGAAAAACTGGGAGTGGATTTGCTTTCGCTCTCCGCCCACAAGTTTCATGGGCCCAAGGGCACGGGCGCGCTCTATATTCGCAAGGGAACAAACCTCCGCCCGCTGCTTTATGGCGGGCATCACGAGCGCGACCGCCGGCCGGGGACGGAAAATGTAGCTGGCATCGTGGGACTGGGCAAGGCAGCGGAACTGGCGCAATTGAATCTTGCCAACGAGGCGCACCGCATCGCATCGTTGCGCGACCGCCTGGAAGAAACGATCCTCGCCACCGTTCCGTTGGCGTTTACCAACGGCAATCGAACCCATCGGCTGCCGAATACGTGCAACATCCGCTTCGACCACGTGGAAGGCGAAGGATTTGTGATTGCCATGGATATGAAAGGGATTGCCTGCTCGACCGGGGCCGCGTGCTCCTCGGGTTCGGTTGAGCCTTCCCACGTTCTTTCCGCCATCGGCCTGAGCCGCGATCAAGCGCGCTCCAGCATTCGCTTCAGCCTGGGAAGGATGACCACTCAAGAAGAGATTGATCGCGTGCTGGAAATTTTGCCGGCCGTCGTGGAGCACCTGCGCGCCGTGTCGCCACACTTCAAAAAAAGTCGTCAGTTATCAGTGGTCAGTGGCCAGTAAGAACAGAGAAAAGACCATTCCAAATGGCTGCGCTGATTTTACTGACAACCGAAACTGATTACTGAGAACTTTTTCCTATGACCACCGCCGTAGCGATGAGTGGTGGCGTGGACAGCTCGACGGTCGCCGCCCTTCTCGCCGAAAACAATTCGACTTCGCCCACGGATGGCTCGCCGCGCCTGATCGGGCTCACCATGCAGCTCTGGAACCAGCGCCGCCTGGCGAAAATGCAGGGGCTGCCCGAGGGCGCCGGCACGCCCGGCCTGGCCAGCGGCCGGTGCTGCTCGCTCGATGACGCTTATGACGCGCGCCGCGTGGCGAATTTTCTGGGCATTCCGTATTATGTGGTGAATTTCGAATCGCGGTTTGAAGAAGGCGTGGTGCGCCCGTTCGTGGAGCGCTACCTGGCCGGAGAAACCCCCATTCCGTGCAGCCTTTGCAACACGGAAATCAAGTTTGCCCAATTCATCGAAACCGCCATGCAGGTGGGCGCTGACGTGGTGGCCACCGGACATTACGCCCGCTTGCGCCGCGACGAGCACACCGGGCGCTACCGCTTGTTTGCCGGGCGCGACCATACCAAGGACCAGTCGTATTTTCTTTTTGGGCTGACCCAGGAGCAGCTTGCGCGATCACTTTTTCCGCTGGGCGAACTGCGCAAGGACGAAGTGCGCTCCATCGCGCGCGCCCGCCAACTGCCGGTCGCCGAGAAGCCCGATAGCCAGGAAATCTGCTTTGTCCCCTCCGGCAGCTATCGCGAATTCATTGCGGCCTATCTCGCCGAGCAGGGGAAAAAGCTCGAGGGCCAAGCGGGCGAAGTGGTGTCCACCGATGGCAAGGTGCTGGCCGAACATCAGGGCGTTTACAACTTCACCGTGGGCCAGCGCAAGGGATTGGGCTTTGCCGCGGGCGCGCCGCTCTACGTGATTGAGATTGAGCCCGCGCGCCAGCGCGTGGTGGTGGGCGCGAATGAAGAGCTCTTTCGCCGCCGCATGACCGTCCGCGAAGTGAATTGGATTTGTCCGGTGGCTCCCGGCGCCGCCTTCGAGGCGCGGGTGAAAATTCGCAACCGTCACGTCCCGGCGGCGGCGCGCGTGGAAGCCCTCGCCAAGGGCACGGCCCATGTCGAGTTCACCGAGCCGCAGCGCGCCATCACTCCCGGCCAGGCCGCAGTGATTTATTCAAATGATGAGGAGCTTGAAGTCATTGGCGGCGGCTGGATTTCGGGCGCCGACTAACGCGCAGCACCCGCGATCACTGGGCTGATCCTTTTTCGGATGGGTAGCCTTTGTCCAACCAATTTTTCGCGAAGTTATCTTCCAAATATAAGACCTTGAGTTGCGTCAGGCCCATGCGGCGCAGGGCTGCGAAGGCCGGGCGGATGTTGGGACAATCCTTGAAAGGGCAGCAGCCGCAGTAAATTACAATTTCCCGGTCGCGCGCGATGCCCTGCGCCCATTTTTTCAGGGCTTCAATGCCCTTCGCTTCTCTTCCCGTTCCGACATATTGCGCACCGAGAATGTGCCCGCTCTTGTAGAGAAATTCAAAACCCACGTAAACCACCAGCGGCTTCTTTCCTGGCGGGGACAACATCCATCGGGCGAGGTCTTCCGGCATGACGATTTGGGATTTGTTCCACGGGTCGTGAGTGGCGGGTTCCGTCTTCGCCGCCAAACCGTGCCGGCCAATTGGGAACACGAGGCAAAGCGCTCCGAGAAGACTGAGAAGAACTTTTGGAATGGGTGATTTTCGGAAATAGCGAATCATGTGAACCCTCCGGAAATGCGCGAGTTGAGCGGTGCCGCCAGTATTGAAGTTATATCACGACCCGGCGCCGGCGTCCTAAATCCGCTTTGACCGTGCGCCAAAAACTAACTTCTCCCTTCGCTCGCATGGACGAGAGAGGGGCCGGAGGTGGCCGCCGAAACCGGCCCGCTCCGCCCGGATTTTCAAGCGATCATCGGCGGGGCCTGCCAGGGCAATCCGCGTTCGATTTCCGCGGCGACGGCCAGGACTTCTTCTTCACAATACGGCTTCCCAATCACCTGCACCCCAATCGGCAACCCTTCCGGCGAGCGGCCCACGGGCACCACGGCCGCCGGATTGCCCAGAAGATTGAACCACTGGGTGTAGCTCATCGCATCAAGGTACGTTACGGATTGCCCCTCGATTTTCCATTCGCGTTCGCCGTGGCGAAACGCGGGAATGGAACACACGGGGCCAATGAGGATGGGGAACGGTTCCATTTGCTTGAGGAATTGGGCTCGCAAACTATCACGCGTGAGCAACGTATTCATAAAACTTTCGAGGGTCAAGGGAGGATCTTTGCGAACGAGCTTTACAAACCCTTTCAAGACAGGGCTTATATCGGACTCGCGCCCTTCGATCATCGGCCCCAGCACGAACCCTCCTGCCAGGCCGAACAACTGCCACCACAATTCGCGCGCTTGTTCCAGGCCCTCGGGCCGAAAAGAGGATACATGGAATCCGCCATCTTTTAATCGATCGGCCGCCACTCGAACCGCGGCCCGGGTTTCCGCCGTGACAGGAACTTTGCCATCATCCTCAAAATATCCCACGTGTAGGGCGCGGACTTCCTGGTCGGTTGGGAAACGCAGCGGGGCCGGCGCTGCGCAAGGGTCGCCCGCATCCGGGCCGGCCATGGCCTCAAACATGATCTGAACGTCGCCCACCGTCCGAGCCATTGGCCCCACCACTCCCAACTGCGCGAAAGGTCCGGCGGAAGCGGGAAAATGGCCGCTGGCGGGAATGCGCCCGGGCGTGGGCTTCAGCCCACAAATGCCCGCGAAATGGGCGGGAATTCGAATTGAACCTCCGCCGTCGCTGCCCACTCCGCCCGCCGAGCAACACGCTGCAATCGCCGCTGACTCCCCGCCGCTCGAGCCTCCGGGCGTGCGCTCGAGATCCCAGGGATTGTTGGTGCGCCCGTAAAGCAGGTTGTCCGTTTCGTAGGCCATGAGCAACTCCGGGACATTGGTGTTGCCCAGGATGATGGCGCCTGCTTTCTTCAGACGCGAAACCAGCGGAGCGTCGGCGGAGGGAACCGTTCCGGCACGCAGGCGGGAGCCGGTTTCGCAGCTCAGGCCGCCCACATCAATCGAGCTCTTGATGGTGAGCGGAACACCGTGCAGCGGGCCGAGATCCAGGTTGCGCATTACCACCGCTTCAGCGGAACTGGCCGCGCGCAGGGCGCGCTCTTCGTCAATGGTGACAAAAGCATTGAGCTGGGGATTGAGCTGGTGGATAACCTTCAGATGCGCCTGCACCAATTCCAATGGCGAAAGATTTCTTCGGCGAATCTCATTCGTCATTTCCGTTGCGGACAGTCGAGTGAGTTCGGTCATCCCGTTGGCCTTGAATGAATCAAGGTTAGGCAACGCGCAGCAGGCATCTCATCCGGGGCAAGAATTTCCCGGGTTGTCTGGGAGGGAATCGGAGAGCTTGTTTGAGCAAGAACCGTGCCGCCCCTGAGAGTTCCGTGCCGCCAGCGCCGGGGCAACATTACTCTTCAGATGAACAGTTGCTCCTCCGGAGGCGACTCACCCGCCCCCGCCGGTTGGCGCCGGGAGAACAGGAATTCCAGTCCCGATTGAATCCCTTTGACCACCGCCGAGATCTCGTTGAGCGGCGTCAGCACGGTTTCCTGAACCTTGTCGGTGGTGGCCTCAACTTTGTCGGCCAGATTGGACATCAGTTGGTCCGCGCGCATGATTTGCTCGCGGCTCTTATCCACCAACTCCTCCACCACCGTGTCCACCTGGGCAGAGCGTTCGCGCAGCGTTTGGCTGATCTCAGCCAGGTTGGCGGTGATGGTTCGGAGGGGATCTCGCGCCGTGGTCAGAATTTCGTTGGCGGAGTGGGTCAATGGATCTAGCTGTTGCTTGAGGTCGCTCCGAATCTGGTCGATTTGACCCGGAATCTTTTTCACCGCCAGCCACATGCCCACCATGGCCCCGGCTTGCATGAGGATCGCAATCGTCACCACCATGACGAGAACCAGCAGCACACTGTCATTGGCCATAAATTATTGTCCCGGACCTGGGGAAGCTTAGGCGTCCTAGTGTGCCCTTTTTGCTTCCTTGTACCCGTCCTTCACAGCTTCAAGAGCCGCGGAGAGTTGTTCCTTCTGTTTCGCAACCAAATCCTTGCCTCGCTCCACTTGCGCCGCCACCAAGTCCTTGCTCTTCTCGACATAATCTTCGGCCTGCTCGCGGATTTCTTTGCCCCTTTCCTTCAAATAATCCCGGCTCTCCTCGGCCCTCTCGGCAATGTACTCCCTCGTTTCCTTGCCGGACTGAGGAGCATACAGCAGTGCCACTACCGCCCCGATGGACGCCCCCGCCAGGAAGAACAGCAAATTTGTTGCTCCATTGTTGTTGTCGCTCATTGGAAACCTCCAAGTTTCAGCTCCAGCCTAACAAATTAGTCCAAGCGTAGTCAAGAACATATTGCTGGCTCAATTGGAATTATTAATAACCCGTCTGGACGGTTAATTAATCATAAGACGGAAAAGAATTCATAGATCTTGGCGGCTTGGGCCGACCCTACCAATTGGCTGAGTTCCTCGACGGATAAAGATTTTAGAGCTGCCACGCTGCCAATTTGGAGCAAGAGCTTTTTGGCGGTTTTCGCCCCCACCCCTGGGATTTTCAGGAGGTCGGTGGTCAGTTCCCGGCTGGAC
The DNA here is from genome assembly GCA_035946625.1 of Terriglobia bacterium. Lineage (GTDB taxonomy): Bacteria > Acidobacteriota > Terriglobia > UBA7540 > UBA7540 > DASYXZ01. The sequence continues at coordinate 84,699 of DASYZE010000084.1, forward strand.
CGCCGGACCCGGTGGAAGGTAACGGCAAACCGATGGGCCTCATCTCGAATTTGCTGGACAAGGTGGAGGGCGGGCGAGTGGTGGTCCAGCGCCACCGGTTCACCCTCGTGTCCATAAACGTAGAGCAACTCTTCCCTCTTGGCGATGCTGGCCAGGGGCTGGTTGATGATTTGCAATTCTTCCAGCGCGGCGGCGGCCGAGTGCAGTTGGCCCACGCCTCCGTCGATCAGGATCAAATCGGGCAGAGGCTTCTTCTCTTCCTGAAGCCGGCGATAGCGCCGACCCACCACTTCCTTCATGCTGGCAAAATCGTCGTTACTCGCCACGGTCTTCAAGATAAACTTCCGATACTCGGATTTTTTCATTTGCCCGTTTTCACACACCACCAGGGAGGCCACAATGTCGCTGCCCTGAATGTGCGAAACGTCGAACGCCTCGATGCGATGGGGAGGCTGAAGCAGGTCTAGCGCCTCCGTGAGGCTCTCCAGTACCTCCCGTGCGCGCGGCTTAAGCACGCGAAATCTTCGCTCAAAAGAGTGGCGCGCATTTTTCGCCGCCAGCTCCAACAGGGCGCGTTTTCTTCCGCGCTGAGGCGTCACAATGTGCAGTCGCTGCCCGCGTTTTTCCGAAAGCAACTCTTCCAACACTTCGCGGTCGTCAAAGTCCGCCGGAATATGGATCTCTTCCGGCAAGTATTGCTGGTCAAGGTAAATCTGTTTCAGCAACGATGAAAAAAAGTCGGGTGCGTGGAAATCCTGAACGTCTTCCCAGAAGAACTCGCGCCGGTCCACGGCGTGCCCTCCACGCAAGTGAAACAGATTGACGGCCACCTGCCGGCCCTCCTGGTGGAATCCCAGAATGTCCACGTCTCCCCCATAGGTCCTCGCCATGGTCTGGCGCTCGCGTAGTTGCTCCACGGTTGAAATCTGGTCGCGGTATCGCGCCGCCTCCTCGTACTCCTGTTTCTCGGAGGCAAGGGCGATGCGTTCGTGCAGTCCGCGCACCAGATCGCTCTCCCGGCCCTCGAGCAGCAGGCGCACGTCGCGGACGGCTTCCGCATAGCGCTCGGGCGTGGTCAGATTCTCCACGCACGGCCCCAGGCAGCGCTTGATGTAGAACTGAAGGCAGGGGCGCGGATGATACCGCGTCAGGTCCACCGTGCAGGACGGAACCAGGAAGCGGCGGTGAATCAAATCCACAATCCGGTAGGCCAGCCGCGCCGGGAAGTAAGGCCCGAAATAGCGCGACCCGTCTTTTTTCAGTCGGCGGGTAACGTAAACGCGCGGGAAACGTTCGCCCAGGGTCAGCTTGATGTGCGGGTAGGACTTATCGTCGCGCAGGATGATATTATAGCGGGGCTTGTATTGCTTGATCAAATTGCTTTCCAGCGCCATCGACTCCTTCTCATTTTCCACTAGGATGGTTTCAAAATCCGCCGCCAGGTCCAGCATGTGCTCGCGCTTTTCGTCCGCCGCCCGCGATTCCTGAAAATAGGACCGCACCCGCTGGCGCAGCGACTTCGCCTTGCCTACGTAGATAGGCCGTCCGGCGTCATCCTTAAAAATATAGACGCCCGGCTGGTCGGGTAATCCCTCGGCTTTCTCGCGGCAGGTCTGGTTCATCGCACCTTTCCCGTTTCCGTACAATTATCGCTCACGGCGGCGCGTTGTGTGAAGGGGCGAGCGGATTGGGCCTAACACGATCATCTTCCAACTGACCAACAAAGTCTTCGGCGTGGCTGTGGGCATAGACAAATTCCAGTGCCTTTTGAAACGCCTCTGCGTTCTCTGTGCAGGCAAAGACTTAACACAGAGGTCACAGAGAAGCTCTGCGTCCTCTGTGCTGCGGCTTTTAAAGCAACGGAGGATACAGAGGGCTTCCATATTTCTCCAGAGTTGCGGTCGAGGTGGATGCTGAGGTACGATCTCGCTTATGAAAACCATCATTTTCGCAGTTTTGCTGGCTCTTTTCACTTCCCCCCTGCGCGCCGCCAAGGGTCTCCAGATTTACTTTATTGACGTGGAAGGCGGACAGTCCACGCTCTTCGTCTCGCCCTCTGGCCAATCCATGCTGGTGGACACGGGTTGGGCCGATTATGACGGCCGCGACGCTGACCGAATTGTAGCCACCACCAAACTGGCCGGGGTCAAGCAGATCGATTTTCTGGTCATCACCCATTACCACCTGGACCACGTGGGCGGGGTGCCGCAATTGGCCGCGCGCATTCCCATTCGCAATTTCGTGGACCATGGGGCGGGCGTTGAAACCGGAAAGAACGCCGGGGAATTATATAAGGCTTACCTGGCGGTCAGGAAAAAAGGCAGACACATTCTGGCCCGGCCCGGAGCGAAGATCCCCATTCGCGGCTTGGACGTCACCATCCTGACCGCCGCCGGAAATGTCATTAAGAAATCCCTGCCCGGCGCCGGCGCGCCTAATCCGCTCTGCGCCGACGCTACCCTTAAAGAAACGGACCCCACCGAGAACGCACAATCCGTGGGCATGCTCATCCGTTTCGGAAAGTTTCGCATGATTGATTTAGGGGATTTAACCTGGAACAAGGAGCACGATCTCATGTGCCCGGATAATCGGGTGGGGAGGGTGGACGTTTATCTGAGTTCGCACCACGGCTTGGCCCAATCGGGATCGCCGGCGCTTGTCCACGCTCTCGACCCTCGCGTGGCCATCATGAATAATGGCGCCACCAAAGGTGGAGAACCCGCCGCCTGGCAGGTGATCCATTCCACTACCCGGTTGCTGGACCTCTGGCAGCTTCACTACGCGGAGGCGGGCGGCGAGGCCAACAATACTTCTGAGCAATTGATCGCCAACCACAAACAAGAGGAAGGCAACTGGATCAAAATCGAAGCCCAGTCGAGCGGGCAGTTCATTGTAACCAATTCGCGCAACGGGTACACCAAGGCGTATCTGCCTTAGAACGCGCTTGGACATATGCCTGGGAGGCAAAAAGTATCATTGGCGAGACTCGGACGCTCCCAGTTGCCGTCTTTCCCGCAGAGGCGGGAATCCACCTTGAATGCGATCTGATTCCAAATGACAACCCTACCCCGCTGCAGGCGTTTCGGAACGTAGCCTCTGGTTAGAGAATCCTCCCCGCTGGATTGGCCATTGCGCTTATGAGCGATGTGCGGGAAGGGCGGCGTCCTATTTTCGCATTCAGAAAAGGCTTGCTTTTTGCCTTTAACTTGTAGCA
>DASYZE010000085.1:0-150539 GCA_035946625.1 Terriglobia bacterium
GAGCATGTAAGCCGAAGCGGGCTTGCCGCCCAAGGTCTCCGCGTCGCCGGCTTTCAGGGCATAGGGCACGCTCACCAGCAAGACGCGCGGCTGCTGTTCGGCTTCCGATCCCACCTGAATACCGAGCCAGCGGACTTCGCCGGAAGTGAACAAGTCGATGGGCAGGCCATCGCTGTGCATGGCACCGAGCAAGGCGGTGTAGCGGCCCAACTCATCGGCTTGCACGCTCTGCGTCTCAAACCAGAGCGGGCTGCCGCCGGATTCGGTGTTGTAAAGTGAGAAGGTAACGTCAACCGTGCCGGTCAAAGGTTTGTTCACCGCATCGTGCAGCACACCGCTGAATTTCATCAGGCGCGGCACCACCGCTTGCGGCCCCCCCGCAACGGTCGATCCGGTTGCGGGCGAATCGAGCGCGGCTGGACTCACGAGGGCTGGGCCCACATCAATAGAGCGACCGCTTCCTGATTTCTGCGTTTGACCTTGTAATCCGATTGTGAGTGCTAAACACACACCAACCATTAGCACCGACGAATTGACATGTCTCATCGAAGTCCCTCCAAGAATTTGGTATTTGCCCTTAAAGACTTACGAATGAAGGCGAAATTACATCCGGGCCGACGCCAATCCAAGCAGCGAAAGTTGGGCCCAAGACGTCCTTGCCAGCCCAACGGCGCAGCACCCACGCGCGGATCAGGCCCGGGCCTCCGAACGATTTATCCTCTGCCGCCTTCGGGAAGATCCGCTGAGCACTGCTCGCCGAAATGCGAAGGCTCGAATCATGGCGATGCAAAATCGACACGGTTCGAGCCTGGCCGCTGTCCCGCGTCTTCCGGACCGCTGCCACAAATTGAGAAAGCAAACCCGACACTCCTCACCCAAACTGGCTTCATCAGATTTCGACCTTTACTCCTATTACACGGACGCGAACTTGTTTTTTCCGCTCCTTCCGCACAATTTCTCGCTCCCTGCATACCAATAGCGGAAAGTCGGGCAGGAAAGGGCCAAACCAACCTTGGAGGGCGGTTCGGACCTTGGGCCTCGCGACAAAGCTTGCCTCCCTCACTGCATGACCGGCGCGGAGCTGGAAACGTAATCGCTTCCGAGAGAAGTTCCGGGCAGGCCCATTCGAGAGGAGCTGAAGTATGCCGATCGATGTGGGCGCCTGGCTTGGCAGGAAGATGAAAAACCCCGAGGATCATAAATCCAGGCGATGAGAAATACAGTGGAGCCGCGCCTTGGGACGGCAGCTTGGGTGCCAAATGGTTTAGGCGAAGTGCCCATCCCGCGATGGATAGGTCGGCGCTAGGGATGGCCCTTGGGTTTCAGTTTCTTCATCTGTCTGTTGGTCCTTTTGAAGTATACCGTCCAGACGGTTTATTATAGAACAGGTGAAAATCGCTGCCGACAAGGCCACTGATTATGTAACTAGAGTAACAGGCGAAACAACTCGTCTATCTGTATTGGGATAATATGCTTACAAGGTGTTTTTTCAATTCAGAACGTGTAAATTGGGGTTTTATGCCCCACTTCGGCGCAGCCTAATTCCCGGACAACAGCTTCTTCCACCGCTCCCATGCATCGTCGCGGGCCTTTCGGTTGGCTTCACTCGCATCAGGGGCTTCTCCGGCTCGCATAAAGCCATGGCCCGCCCCTTCGTAGGTTACCGGCTCATAGACTTTCCCGGCCGCCTTCATGTGGTCACGCGCCCCAGGAATGGTAGCGCCGATACGGGCATCGTTGCCGGCATAGAACCCATACACCGGGGCCTTGATGCGCGCCATCGCGTCCGCTGAGGGTGGCGGGCCATAGAAAACGAAAGCGGCGGCAAGATCGCTGCGATTGGTGGCGAAGCGAAAGCTCTGCCCACCGCCCCAACAAAAGCCCGCCACAAACAGCTTCCCATTGGCGGATGGGATCTTCAGTGCGTAATTTGCTACAGCGTTGAGGTCAGCAGTAATCTGGTCGGGATTGAGATGGCTCACCGCCTCCACGGCTTTGCCCTCGGCAAAATCCGAACTGCGACCCCCGTTCGGCGCCATGCCGGAGAGCAGATCGGGAGCAACGGCGATGTACCCGGCTTCCGCAAGCTGGTCCGCCAGATCCTGCACCCAGTCCGTCATCCCGAAAATCTCGTGAATCACCAGCACCACCGGCCGGTTCTCCTTGGACTCGGGATAGACCACGAAAGTTTCCACACTGCGGTCATCGTGTTTGACGGTTACCCACTCACGGTGCCGGGGAGACTTTTCCACGCGCGCCCGCGCCCAGTCTTGGGCTGAAACAATCCGCGCGCCGAAAACCATGAGGATCAGATTAAGGATTAGAGTCGTGCGCTTCACAGTCCCTCCCTCCCTGCCGGCGAACCTGAGCGCATGCGGCTGGCCGGTTCTGGTTCCCCGTCAGGAGTCGCAGCCATCATAAGCGCAGGACAGGAACGCTGGCAAGAGTTGTGTGAGGGCGGGGGCAATAACAGGGTGATGGCTCAGCGTGCCCGGTCCGGCCTGCAACTCGGCATGGACTTTCCGGGCGTTTTGGTTTGTAATGACGCTGTATGCGGCGTGTCGGGAATAGAATGCCCGAATCCGGAAGCTGGACATCCGCCCTACTGGTGAGCGCCCTGGTGTTGTCGTGCGCCGCATCCGCACAGCAGCCGCGTGCGCCGGCCATCCGCGCGCCAGCGCCTAAAACCGACGCCAGCGCGCCCGCCACTACCATCAAGGTTCAAGTGAATCAAGTCCTGGTGCCCGTCGTGGTCACCGATAAGCGTGGCCACAATGTGACCGGATTGAAGGTCAAAGATTTTGAAGTGCTCGAAAACGGAGTGGAGCAAAAAGTATCAGCCTTTCAAACCGAAAATGACCGCGAACCGGAAGACATTCCTGCCGTGCCCATCGATCCGAATATTGCGCCGGCCCAGGCTGCGCCCAAGTCAGAACCAAATGCCAAGGCTCACGTGCGGCGGACGTACCTGATCTGCCTGGATACGATCAATTCCTCTTTTTCAAATTTCACTTACGTTCGCGGCGCCCTGCACAAACTCTTCAAGCAGGAAGATGGAGGAGACTCTCTGTATGCCATCCTGACCATGGGACGAACTCTGGCGGTCCCTCAGAACCTGACCAGCGACCCGGCCACGGTTCTGTCCGCCATTGGGAGCAAAGAGCTGACACGCGCCATCCAGCAAAGTGAGTCGATGAACCTGAAGCACCAGGAGGACGAGCTCAATCAGATGCTGGAAGATTACTGCGGGCGCTGCCCTTGCGCGGGGTCTGCCGCCGCCACGGGCCGGATGGCGACGGGAAGCGACACGGTCTGCGACGGCAAACTGGAGAAAATTGAAATGTGGGCCGGCTCGGCGGCTGAGGAACGGAGTTTTCTAACGCGCTCGTTTCTACAGAATCTCCGCGCCGTGGTGTCGCGTATGAGCCAGATGCCGGGCAAGCGCATCCTGGTTTTTGTGTCCGACGGGTTTAATACCCATCCGGGCCGCGATTTGTTTGGAGTCATTGCGGCCTACACGCGCGACCCGGGCGTGATGATGAATAGTTCAATCAATGACGCCGAGCCGGAGATTCAAGATATTCTTCGCATTGCTTCCGCGCACGACGTGGTGTTCTACACCCTTGATTCGCGCGGGCTGACTCCCCCCGGGGGTGGAACTTTCGATGCCAGCGAAGAAGCCCACCTGACCCGCGCATCGGTGATCATGCCGGAGATTCTCCAGCAAAAAGAAACCACCGAGATTGAAAACCAGGAGCCTTTGGCTGAACTCGCCCAAGCAACCGGAGGCGTGTTCTTTCACAACAACAATGATTTGTTTAAAGGCATGAAGCAAGCTTTCGCGGATGGCCGGGAGTATTATTTACTGGCTTACGTATCCACCAACCAGGCCACGGACGGAAAATTTCGCGAGATCAAAGTTATCGTCAATGGAAAAAACCTGACCGTGCGCGCCAAGCACGGCTATTGGGCTCCCGCAGGATGATTCCACGTCGATGTTGATTTCCTCCCCGATCCTTCAGAGGAACATGTCCCACACCACCCGGCTGCACTGCCGATAAATGAACTTCCTTTTCGGTCGAACTCCATCAGCACGGAAGTTACAACCCATCGGCGCTGCCGCCCCCCCACGGTCGACCTCTGGGTTTATCTCCGATCGTGAGGCTTGCCCGGTCGGGAAGGCTTTGATTCCTTGCCGGAAGAAAGCGCAGGTTTGCTTGAATGCCCCGATTGAGCCGATGGGTGGGGCGGAATCTCCCGGTCGCGCATCGGGCCAGCGGGTTGTCCCCTCCGGATATTTTCCATCTGTTGCGGCTCAAGCGGCCGCCCCGGATGCTGTTGCAATGCAGGTTGCTCCCTCTCAAAGGGCGGATTCGATGGGGGAGGCGGTGTTCTGGTTATCCACCGTGGCTGGGTCGGCTGCCTGCCATTGGGCGCACTTCGGGCGCCTGAAGGCCCCGGCATCGGGCGCATGGATTGTCCTGGCCGCACGGGTTGGGCAGGCTCGCCTTGAATTGCCGGCGCGACCCTGATGTTGGGCTGCTGCCCGGGTTGCCCTCGCGGTACAGATTCATTCGGGGTTCCCGGGTTAGTTCTCGTTACCACCGGCGGCTGCCCAGAGCGGCTAGCCGGGCTGTTGGAGCCTGGCTGCGTATGTCCGCCGATGGGGGAGGCAATGACCCTGGGGCGAATGGGTGGAGCGCTAGTGGGGCGGCCGCCCACTGCGGCCCGGACCGAAGGAGCAACGGTGGGGTGAGGAATGATCCGGGCCTGCGCGACCTGCTGGGGAGTCAGGTGGACGATCTGGCGCGGAACATATCCTCCATTCTCGATGGTTCCTGCCGGCACGGCGGTGGTGCCCGCACTTCGGTTCACATAAGTAATGTTATTTATATTAGTTATGTTTGTGATGTTGGTAATATTCGTTATGTTGCTCACGTTCACCCGGCGCAGGTAGTCGTCATCATGGTGGTACCAGGGGTAATAGGGTTCGCGAGGGCCGAGGGGAAACCACGCCTGCACCGCGTCCCCGCCGAAGCCGATGCCGATGGAGAAATTGCGGCCACCTACAAAGGCGACGAGCGCGGGAGCATACACCGGCCTGGCCTCCATGCGTCCCGGAACCCAGCACCAGCCCGAATCCAGGCGCGCCCAACGGCCATAGTGGAAGGGGGTAAAGCCCCAGGGAGCATCGTCCACCCAGGTCCAGCCCCACGGCTCGATCCAAATCCAGCGGCCAAAGCGGTAAGGCGCCCAGTCGGGCGCCACGTCGCCGGGATACCACACCGGCCCGTATTCGGCGGTCTGCACCCAGCGGCCGTGATCGTCCAAGTCGTCGTAGCCGGGGACGTCCCGGCTGACGTAACGCGAGGAATCGGAGGAAAGGTAGCGTCGGTCGCGGGACTCGCACCACTGGTCGAATTCATCTCGTCCGGGCAGCGAGACATCCGTGGCCGTGATAGGGTCAGTACCCGTAAGCTTGATGGCCTGCCCGCCCTCGAGGGTCTGCGAAAAGTCGCCGCCATTAATCTCCAGGCCACCACTATAGGCAGCCACAAGGGTGGTGTTATCGTCGGGATAGCTATCGACGCGGTAGTCGCCGGGGCGGAGCAGGGTGAGGGCGCCGTTGGGTGTGTCCACCTCGATGCTGTTGCCTTCGAGGATTTCAAAAACGCGCACGCGAACCGTCCCTTGGCCGATCCCGAGCTGGAGGAACTGATCGTTCAGGTTGGCCACGGTCAAATCCGTGTTAGAAGATAATTGCACGGCGATATTGCCGAGATCGAGCTCGGCGCGCCCGTCAGCATCGGTGTAGAGGCGGTCGCCCGTGGTGAGCGGATAATTCGGCGAGGCCTGGTTCCACTGATCGGTGCCCGAGAGTTGCAATGAAACCGTGCCCTGCGTAAAGCTGAGTCGCGCCACCCGGCCGGGCGGATCGTCCTGCGCGCGCCCTGGCGCGGCGACAAGCAAGGCCGAAATCATTGCTACAGCCACAAATGAGGTCCACCTTGGGTTACGGTTGATCTTCATGGCGGCACCCTTCCTTTCCCGAGGCGCGAGCCTTCGGAGCCGAACTCGATCTGAAAGCGCTTCACCCATTGCTACTTAGATGCATGATTTGATCGCACAATGCAAGTATATCGTTTTTCAATAATATCTGGTTGATTTTATCACGGACCTAGGAGCGCGTCCGAGAATTCAACTAAATGTGGATGGAAACGAGTCGGGCAATCGTTCCAGATTTATTCCTCCACCGGCCGGCTCATTGCAACTTCTCACCAACGATATCGTTCCCTCTTGCAAACTTGTCCCCCTTGGCAAAGAATGGCCTACTCGCTTGATGTTTGAAATCCAGCCAGCTAGGTTGGTGGTTTCGTCTGGAAAGTTGGTGAAATCAAGAAATTGAGCAGGAGACTGATTTGTCACCTTTATACTCGTTTTTCGCATTGATCGTTGCGCTGTTTGGCACTGGTACACCGGGCAGCCGGACGACCACGCGTCAAGATAAGGCGGAACTGCCGTTAATTTCATTGACGGGCCCGCTGCAAATCAAAAGCAGCGCCCGGATTGTGCCCGGAAGTTACACCACACCCTCGACTGCGGGAAAAGCGGTGATTGAAATCGACGCGGACAACGTCGTGCTCGATTTGACCGGCGTCACTCTGAGCGGTGGCGCCCATCAACCCTGGGACCGGGAGGGCTGGGGCGTCCACGCCGCAAATCACAGCCACATTACCATTCGAGGCGGAACCATCCGGGGTTACCGGTATGGAATTTTCATTCAAGGCGGCGAGGATGTGAGGGTGATTGGATCGGACGTCAGCGAAAACCGCTCCCAAAAATTGCTTTCCACTGAATCCAAATATGACGGAGGCGACTGGATCGATATTTTCCACCTCGACGCATGGGAGTCCTACGGAGCGGGGCTTTACCTGAAAGACATCCGGGGGGCGTTCTTGGAAAAACTTCTGGCCCACCATGGACAGAACGGGATTATGTTATCGAGCACCACTCACGCCACCATCCATCAGTGTGACGTGTCGCACAATTCCGGTTGGGGCATCGCCCTGTTCCGCTCCACGTGGAACGAACTATTGGACAATCAAGCCGATTGGAACGTGCGTTGCGAAGGAAAGAATTATTCCGCGGGCTGTGATTCGGCCGGGATCCTGTTGATCGACGGCAGCAGCCATAACCGGATCGTTGGCAACAGTTTCATCCACTCGGGAGACGGCTATTTTGTGAGCAAGCCGGAGACGGGCGCCTCCAGCGACTTCAATTTCGTCGCCTTCAATGACGGAAGCTACTCGCCGCACAACGCGTTTGAGTCCACCTTTACCTCCCATGACGAGTTCTATCACAATGTCGCCGACCACAGCGATTACGGTTTCTGGATGGGATTCTCCCGCGACACAACTGTGACGGACAACCATGTGGAGGGCAGCAAGCGCGACGGGATCGCCATCGAACACGGCAGCGGAAACATCATCGCCCGAAACCAGATTTTGAAAAATGGAACCTCCGGCATCCGCCTCTTCCGGCGCCAACCCGTCCCTGACCCCAGCCGCGATTATTCCATTCTGGAGAACCAGATTGACGGAAACCCGATCGGGATCATTCTGGACCAGACTTTTGACGCCACGATCACGGGCAACGCGTTCGCCGATAATGGCGTGGGGGTGCGGGTCCAAAACGCCAGTTCGCGAGTGGTGCTGCGGGCCAATCAATTTTCTCCGGCGGGTGCGCCTGCAGTAGAGGCCAATCCGCCCGGTGCCGTGCAAGAATAGCGATTCCGCTCTGACTCCCTCCACCGAAGCCGCAATTGAAAAAACACGGATCGAGGGCACAGGGTCCTTCTGCCCGGGGAGGGTTGCGGTCCTGGGTCTGACGATCAACCTCCCAAGCTTGGTCCTGGGAATTACTTGAGTGCGGCCTGCAGAGAGGTGACTATCGACTGGGTATCCGCGGGTTTTAAACTTGAAGCAATAAAATTATAAGCTCTGCCCGTATTCACAATGACGTGAAACGTTCCGGACTTTACGCCGAACACCACATTCTCCTCAACCTCTTTGATGTCGCTGAGCGGGATGGAAAATACTTCGGTACCGCCCTCTTCGTATTTGAGATTTTTGCCGGAAATTAACAGTGTGCCCTTGGCCTTGCCGGAGCTCTGGAGTATCGAGATGGCGCTGGAAAGGCTGTAGACGCTGAAGGTCTGGTCCGGCGCGGCATTGTTTCCCGAGGTTCCGCCTGCCGGGGTTGTTTTTTTGGTTTTGCCTCCTGTGCCGCCGGTGACGGTGGGAACTTTTCCAGGAGTCGCTGCGGTCACTTCAAATTGTGCTTCGGCCTCGCTATCGTCCGGGTTCACCACAAACAGGCTTCCAGGGCCCGTTGCCGCGTCCGCCGCAATTTGAATCAGCACGGTCAACTCCGTGGCTTTGTTGGACTGCGTTTCAAGGACTTGTATTCCCGGATTCGAGAAGGCAACTTTCACTCCCGAAGCAAAATTCTTCCCCGTAACTTTCACCGTGGCTCCTCCGCCCCGCCCTGCGCTGGGCGGATCCACCTTGGCCACCTCCGGCGAGTTTACGTCGGATACCGCTTTGTCCGCATTGGGTTGCGGCGGCCTTACGTTGTTGGCTGGAGGAACCGGCAGAGCGGTCGGAGCAGGGGCCGCGACAATGGTGAACGGCGTTTGCGCCACCATGCTGGCAGGATTGCTGACATAGAGCGTGCCGGTGCAGGGCTTCGCCTTTTGGCTGACGGAAAATTTGGTTTCAAGCTGTGTCGGGCTTGTGCGCCGGGTGGAAATCACATGAACGGTCGGATCTGAAAACGAAACATAGGCGCCCGAAGAAAAATTCCGGCCCCTGATCACCACCGTGGTATCCGAACCGAGTGCAGCTTGATTCGGAGCCACCTGCTGAATTTCAGGTGTGGCGTCCGCGGCAACTTCTGGCTGGTCTTGAGCAGCATGACACGGCAGAATGGCGGGGCCATAGGTTCCGAAAAGTATGAGTGGCCCCAAAAGAAAGAGTACGCGATATGGACAATTTGATCTCCGCGGCATGGACAGGCTTTGCCTCACTTTGAAGAGGCCCGGATTTTTTCGGGTTTAATGATGCCCTCTCCCTCGCGAATCGTGATGATTTGATTGGCGTCGATTTGGGTGAATTTTTCCACTTTCTGGGTGGTCGGCCATTTCACTTCAATCAAGTCGATCTTTTTATCCTGCCCGACCCCAAAATGTAAACGCAAATCGCTTTGGGACATCACACTGGTCCCGCTGCCCACCTCGTTCATCTGGGCGTGCTTTCCCGTCACCACGCGGACGCGGGCGCCAAGGGCGGTGCGGTTGCATTTCGTCCCGAGCAATTTGATTTTGATCCAATTGTTTTTATTTCCGCCCACGTTGTGCAAAAGCGACGGAAGGTCATTCATGTTCAACACCAGGACGTCGACGCCGCCATCATTGTCATAATCGCCGAAGGCGCACCCCCGGCTCGCATATTTCTCGCTGATTCCCGGGCCCATCTGTGCGGAAACGTCTTTGAATTTTCCGTTGCCCAGGTTTTTATAAACGATGCGGGGCAACTTGAACTTCACTCCCAGATTCAGCTTTTCGATGTCCGGATACACGTGGCCATTCACCTGAATAATATCGGACCAACCGTCGTTGTCGTAGTCCACAAAACCAGTCCCCCAGCCTACGAACTGGGTATTGACGCCCACGCCCGAAAGAAAAGTGACGTCCGTAAATGTCCCGTCGCCGTTGTTGTGGTAGAGGTCGGAGGTGTCGTCGGAGAAATTCGTCTTGAAAATGTCGAGCCAGCCGTCGCAATCGTAGTCGGCAACGCCCACGCCCATGCCGGCCTGTTCCTGTCCGTCCTCGTTGTAAGCGCAACCTGCCATCACGGCGATGTCCGTAAAGGTTCCGTTATGGTTGTTCTTGAACAGGATGCTGGGCTCTGAATCCACGGCGATAAAAATATCCGGCCATCCGTCATTGTCAAAATCGTTGGTGACGGCGGTGATGGAATAGCGCGGCCCCGGTTTGAGAATTCCCGATTTCTCCGAGACGTCGGTAAATGTTCCATCGCCATTATTATGGTAGAGAAGGTTGCTTCCCCCGGGCAGGCCGCGAGGCCCGCACATCACGGGCACGCCCTTCCATTGGCAATTCTGCGTCTCCCCGGCGGCGGGGACTTTTTTTTCGTCAAACTCGATATAGTTGCAGACAAAGAGATCCAGGAAACTGTCGCGATCGTAATCAATCCACGTGCAACCCGAGCCCCAACGGACGCGCTCCTCGTATAGCCCGGCCTTCTTGGTGACGTCGGTGAAAGTGCCATCGCCATTGTTGTGGAATAGAATATTGTGGCCCCAAAAAGTCAGGAACAAGTCGTCCCAGCCATCATTGTCATAATCACCCACACACGTTCCCACGCCCCATCCCGCCCGCCCCAAACCCGACTTTTCGGTCACGTCGCTGAAGGTTCCGTCACGATTGTTTTTGAAGAGGTGGCTGGTGGGAGCCTGGCCCGGAGGCCAGGTGGTATCCAGCCGCGATCCGTTGGTCAGATAAATATCCAGCCAGCCGTCCTGGTCATAATCGAAGAATGCGATGCCGCTGCCCTTGGCCTCGATGATGTATTTCTTGCTTTCCACCCCGCCCCAGACGTTGGTGACATTCAGGCCGGCCTGCGCGGCCACATTGATGTAGGTCACCGGCGACCCCGCAACCGGATTCACTGCCGTGGCTGCTTTCAACTCCAGCGGCCGGCTCCACTTCCATAATGGAGTCGCAAGGGCATCGAGGATTTGATTGCCGAGGAGAAACGCTGAAGAGCCCAGAAGATTGCGGCGAGAAATTTTCATACTCAAGGTTAGATGCCTTTAACGATAGGAACAGACCCCTTTGCCGACCCTCGACCGCTCGTAACGGCTAAAATTTGCCGTGACGAGTTTCAAAATTACATTATACAAGTACAGCGGTCTTCCGGTGAAGCCCCTCGACTTGCGCCGTGAATGGAGGCCGGACGAATGAATCCATACCGAATCAAAAACCAATTCCACCGGGCGGATTCAGGCATATAATTTTGGCAGAATGATGGAAATAATTTGATTTTCCGGGAGGTTTGAAAATGCGTCGTATCCTTGGGCTTGCTTGTTCGTCTTTCCTGCTGGCTTCGTCCGTGTGTCCTCAAGGTTTTGCCAAAACGGAAACCGTCAGCATCAAGAGCGGAGGCACAACGATTATAGGCTATCTGGCCTTGCCTGACTCGGCAGGCCGTCATCCAGCCCTGGTGGTCATCCATGAATGGTGGGGGCTGAACGATTGGGTGAAGGAGCAAACGCAAAAGTTTGCCGGCCAGGGTTACGTGGCACTGGCGGTGGACCTCTATCGCGGGAAAGTCGCCACCGACCCGGGCACCGCGCACGAGTTAATGCGCGGCATGCCCCAGGACCGCGCCATCCGCGACATGAAGGCCGCGTTCGCCTATCTGGCTTCACGGCGGGATGTGGAGAAAAACAAAATCGGCTCCGTGGGCTGGTGCATGGGAGGAGGCCTCTCGCTCCAGCTCGCGATTCACGAACCGAAGCTGGCCGCGTGCGCCATGAATTATGGGTCCATGCCCACCGATGCGGCGGACATGGCCAGGATCAAAGCGCCCATCCTGGGGAATTTTGGTGCGGAGGACCAGGGCATCACGCCAGACGACGTCCATGCTTTTGAGAAGGCCATGCAGGCGGCGCACAAATCAGTCGATATGAAAATTTACGATGGAGCGGGCCACGCGTTCGAGAATCCGAATAACAAGGGCGGCTACCGGCCCGAGGCCGCCGCCGATGCCTGGGCGCGCATGGTGGATTTTTTCGGCAAGACTTTGAAATAGGACTTTGGGTTGGTATCATTACCTCAAGGTTTATGTAAGATTTAGGCTCTTGCCCCCGCACGCAGCCGCTTCTCTCGCAGCCTTGCTTGCACGGGGGCTCCCTTGAGTTCTCTCAGCGCGTCGGCGGCAATCCAGCGGGCGCTGCGGGAATTGGTTTTACGGATTTGTTCCCCGGCTGCGATGGCCGCTTTATTTAAGTTCAAATTGCGCTTTCCGATCTGCCGCAAAGCCCAGTTCACAGCCTTCTTCACGAAATTCCGTTCGTCGGTGGATTCGCGCTTGATGATGGGAAGGAATTTCAGGAATTTTCCGTCGCCAGCCAGCTTGTCGTGAACCGCAAGCACCGCCATCATCGAAAAGGCGGCGCGTTTTACGAACTCTTCCTTTCGGTTGCTCCACTCCAACACCTTGCGATGGGCGTAAGGTGTCTTGTGAAAGAGGTACAAACAGCAGCCGTCCACAATGTCCCAGGAGTCGAAGTCCTTGACCCAGCGCTCCATCTGCCGAAGCGTCACGCTTTCGGGCTCATCGACCAAGACTGCCAAGTGCCGCGCCTCGCGAATGCCGGAATTCCAAAGCTGATCGGCGAGTTCGTGATTCTTTCCAATCTCGCGCGCCAGTTTTTTCAATTCTGGAGTCGGGACACCGCCAAGGGCGTTGTCCACAAAAATGCCGAACCGCTCCATGCCCTGCTTGGCGCTTGGGTCCGCCATCGAGCGAAGGCTTCTTAGAACATCAGAGGCTGTTTTTTCTTGGGGCATCGGCGGGGAACGAAACTATGGTATTGAACCGAGAATCTGTTCGAGATGATGCTGGGCGTGTTTAACGTAATCTTCGGCCAACCATTTGAGTGTAGCCGGCTTGTTGTCTCCAACCGTGCACAGATTATTTTCGGAATCTTTTGGAACCTGCGCGATCAGGTGCGCCAAATGGGTGTTGTAGGTCGTCCACAGTGCCACCAGGGTTTTCCACAGTTCACTTTGGTAACTCTGGCGTTCCACCCAGAAGTTCTGCGCATAGCCCGGAAGTGAAATGCCTGACTCCTGCTGGGCGCGAACAAACCGTTGGTGGTTGTTGGAGGCCGAATCGATCAAGTGGCCGATGATTTCTTTCTTCGACCACTTCCCGGGCGCGGGACGTACTTCGCTATCCGCTTCGGTGAAATCGAAGAGCCGGTGTGCGGCTCCATCGATCAATGCTTCGAGGCTTTTGGCAATCTCTTTCATTCCGGGTTCACCATTGATAAGGAATTGAAGTTGGGAGAGCACTGCGGGCGCGCCATGAAATAATAACCGGGAGGGGACGCTTACCCGGCGCCCGCGGCGGTGGTCTCCTCGCGGAACGTCCACGCGGCCTTCAGGAAATCACGATTCAGGCGGGCAATATTTTCCAATTTAATGCTCTTGGGACACGCCGCCTCACACTCGCCCATGTTGGTGCAGGCGCCAAAAAATTCCGCCTGCATTTGCGCCACCATGTTGCGCACGCGCCGGGAACGCTCTGGCTGCCCCTGGGGGAGCAAGGCGAGGTGGGAAACCTTCGCGGCCGTAAACAGCATGGCGGAGGCGTTGGGACATGCCGCGACACAAGCCGCGCAACCAATACACTGGGCGGCGTCCATGGCCAGATCGGCCTTCTGCTTTTCGATGGGGATGGCGTTCCCGTCCGGCGCGCTTCCGGTACTGACGGAAACGTATCCGCCGGCGGCTATGATGCGATCCAAAGCACTGCGGTCCACCATCAGATCCTTGAGCACCGGAAACGCTTTGGCGCGCCAGGGCTCCAGCCACAACTCGTCGCCGTCTTTAAAATGGCGCATGTGAAGCTGGCAAACGGTGGTGCCGCGTTGCGGGCCGTGGGCCACCCCGTTGATCATGAACCCGCAACACCCGCAAATTCCCTCCCGGCAATCGTGCTCAAACGCCACCGGGTCTTCACCCTTCACCGCGAGCTCTTCGTTCAGCACGTCCAGCATCTCCAGGAACGACATGTGCTCGCTGACGTTATTCAGTTCGTAGCGCACCATCTTCCCGGGCGCGCCGGCGTTCTTTTGCCGCCAGATGTGGAGGATGAGTCTCATCTTGTGATCGCCATTTACCTTCACGCTTTTATCGCGACGGAAGCCCCAACCTTTTCAAGGCACGCCCGCAGGCGTCGGTAAAGATACGGATGGCCGCTGGGCTTAGTCCCCTCTTCCCGCACCGCAACATGGAAATTTTGTATGCCGGAATCCCGCGAAGTTAGATGAATAGCTTCGTCCGGGCTCATCCAGAACGTTACGGTCATTTTAACGGATCGCTTACCTTTTTGGCTTAGTTCCATAATGACCTTCCTTCCCACCTACCACATGCTACCTACCACCTACTTGTAATTCCGCTGCGCCAGGTGAACGTTTTCGAAATCGAGAGGCTCCGTGTTGCGGATGGGCGGCGCATTCTCGCCCGCGTATTCCCAGGCGGCCACGTGGGCAAACTGCGCGTCGTTGCGCAGCGCCTCGCCCTCCGCCGTCTGGTACTCTTCACGGAAGTGGCCGCCGCAGGACTCCTCGCGCTCCAGAGCGTCACGGCAGATCAGCTCGCCGAGCTCGAGGAAGTCCGCCACGCGCCCCGTTTTTTCCAGCGCCTGATTGACTTCCATGGAATCCCCGGTCACGGTGACGTTCTTCCAGAATTCTTCGCGGATGGCCGGGATCTTGCCGAGCGCCGCTTCCAGGGCCTTCTGGTTCCGCGCCATGCCGCAATCCTCCCACAAGACTTTACCCAACTCTTTATGGATTGAGTCAACCGTGCGCTTGCCTTTGATCGACAGGAAATGTTTGGTCCGGTTCTCCACCTCGCTGCGCGCGAATTGAAATTCGGGATGGTCTGTGGTGATGCCGTCCCCGGCTTTCACGCCGGCCAGAAAATGGCCCAGGGTGTAAGGAATCACGAAGTAGCCGTCGGCCAGGCCCTGCATCAGGGCGCTGGCGCCCAGGCGATTCGCGCCGTGGTCGGAGAAATTAGCCTCTCCGAGAACGAACAAGCCGGGAATGGTGCTCATCAAGTGGTAATCCACCCACAGCCCGCCCATGGTGTAGTGCACGGCGGGGAAAATTCGCATGGGCTGCTCGTAGGCATTCTCACCGGTGATGCGCTCGTACATCTCAATCAAATTGCCGTAGCGCTCGCCGATGGTTCGTTTGCCCAGACGGCGGATGGCGTCGGCAAAGTCAAGATAGACGCCCAGACCCCCCGGCCCCACCCCGCGGCCCTCGTCGCAAACGCGCTTGGCGGCGCGCGAAGCAATGTCACGCGGACAAAGATTTCCGAAGGCGGGGTACATGCGCTCGAGGTAGTAATCCCGCTCGGCTTCCGGGATCTGTCGGGCGGGACGCGCGTCCCTCTGCTTCCTGGGAACCCAAATGCGCCCGTCGTTGCGTAAGGACTCGCTCATCAGCGTCAGCTTCGATTGGTAATCGCCGCTCACCGGAATGCACGTGGGGTGGATCTGCGTGTAACAAGGATTGGCGAAGGCGGCGCCCTTTTTGTAGGCGCGCCAGATGGCCGTGGTGTTGCAGCCCTTGGCGTTGGTGGAAAGGTAGAAAACGTTGCCATAGCCGCCGGTGGCCAGGATCACGGCGTCGGCCACGTGAGACGTAATCTCCCCGGTCTCCATGTTGCGCTCGACAATGCCACGCGCCCGGCCATCCACCACCACCAATTCGAGCATTTCGTGGTGGGTAAATACGCGGACCTGGCCGGCGCGCACCTGCCGCTCGAGCGCCTGATAAGCGCCGAGCAGAAGTTGCTGCCCCGTCTGGCCGCGGGCGTAAAACGTGCGCGAGACTTGGGCGCCTCCAAAACTGCGATTGGCCAGCAAGCCACCGTACTCGCGCGCAAACGGAACGCCCTGCGCCACACACTGGTCGATGATGTTGACGCTGATTTGCGCCAGCCGGTAGACGTTGGCTTCGCGGGAACGAAAGTCGCCACCCTTCACCGTGTCATAGAAAAGCCGGAAAACCGAATCGCCGTCGTTCTGATAATTCTTGGCGGCGTTGATCCCGCCCTGCGCGGCGATGGAATGCGCCCGGCGCGGCGAGTCCTGGTAGCAGAAGGATTTGACGTTGTAACCCAGCTCGCCCAGCGTCGCCGCCGCCGATCCGCCGGCCAGCCCTGTGCCCACCACAATCACGTTGTACTTTCGCTTGTTGGAGGGGTTCACCAGCTTCATTTCGAACTTGGCCCTATCCCATTTTTGTTCGATGGGCCCATCGGGAATGCGCGCGTCTAATTTCATGTGATCGCTCTCTATCATTTCACGATGCCGATGAGCACGGCAATGGGGACGGAGCAAAAGCCCACCCCGATAAATATCGCGAACACCGCGGAAGCTTTCTTCAGGATAGGCGTGTATCGCGGATGAGAAACGCCGAGCGTTTGGAACATGCTCCAAATGCCGTGGTACAGATGAAACGCCAGAAGAATGTTGGCCACGATATAAAACCCGGCCACCAGCGGATTCTGAAATCCTGTCACCACGTTGTGCAAAACTTTGCCGGGCTGAAAGTCCGGGTGCACAGTGCCGAAGGTCATGTCCAGCAGGTGGTAGATGATGTAAAAGAAAATGATGGGCCCGCTCCACACCATGGTTCGGGACGCATAATTGGAGGCGACGGAAGTTTGTTTGATATATCGAGTGCCCCGCGCCTGGAATTTGTTGAGCACGGTAAGTTGCCACGCCGCCACAATGTGAATGATGACCGATCCCAGCAGCACCACACGCGCGCCCCAAAGCAAGGGTGGAATGTCTCGAAGGTGCTCAGCGTATTTGTCGAGCGCCGGGATGCCATCCGGGCCAATAGGAACAAAAACCTGAAGGTTGGCCAGCATGTGGACGAGGACGAAACCAAAAAGAATAAAACCGGTCACGGCCATTGCCACTTTCTTGCCGATGACGGATTCGTAGAAAGCGGCGACGCGATTCGGCCCGCCGTTCAAGGCCACGGTGCTCATGAGGTTTCTCCATCGCGCCGCGGGCCGGGCGATTGGCTCCGGCAACGCGCGATTGCCATGAAAGAACGCGGACGCCGCCGATGCCCTTTGCATCGAGGGCGCGGGAATGCTGCCTGAATGATTTATCCTATCGCAACTGCGCGGCGCGTTGCAACTTTTGCCGGAGCCCAAAGACGCGGCCGAGTCCAAGAGTGAAGTCAGGCGGGCAGGCTCCAGCCTTTGGCGCCCAGGTTGTCGGCGGAGAGGACGTAGGATTGAGCGGCAATGCCATTCTTCTGAAGCGCGCCGCGGATGGCGTCACTGATGGCGGCGCCGCTTCCGCGCACGAAAGCCAGAATGGAAGGGCCGGCTCCGCTCAGGCACACGCCCAGCAAGTCTGCGTGTTTCAGCGCCAAAACGTCGCTGAGGCCGGGAACCAGCGACGCCCGGTATGGCTGATGCCAGCGGTCGTCGAAAAGAGTCCGGGCCAAATCCGTTTTGCCGGAAAAAATCTGGGCGGCCAGCATGGTGGCCCTTTGCAAATTGTGAATGGCGTCGGCGCGGGCATATTGCGCGGGCAAAACTTCCCGCGCTTTCTCGGTGGGCAGGGCGTAATCGGGAACCACCAGCACAAATTGAAGTGTGTCTGGCACGGGTGCGGAGTAGGCCGTCACGTACCCTTCCTGGTTGGCGGCCACGGTGAGGCCGCCGTGCCATGCCGCCGCCACATTGTCCGGATGGCCCTCGATGCGGGTGGCCCGGCTCACCAGTTCCTGATCGAACAGCGTCATATCGGCGAGCCAGTGACAGGCGGCCAGAGAACCGACGATGGCGGCGGCGCTCGAACCGAGGCCCACGCCCACGGGAATCTGATTGTCGATTTCCAAATCAAAGCCGCGCGGCTTGCGCCAGCTTTCCAATGTCTCGCGCATGGTGCGCACGATCAGGTTGGATTCATCGGTGGGGATGCGCTCCGGCGTCACACCGCGATAGCCCACGGTGATTTCGCGGTCGGCGCGGGGCGTGACGTGGATATCCAAATATAGCCGCAGGGCGATGGCGGCGCAGTCAAAAGCGCACCCCAGATTGGCGCTGGTAGCCGGAACCCGGACAGAAATTCGCTGCGGCATGGTGAAGCTCGGGATTATATCAGGAAGGCGCTCCCGCGGCTAAATGGGGCTGCCCCCGGCGATGGCGGGCACCAGCAGGACCTCGTCGCCGTCATGAAAAGCGTATTCGCCTCCGCCCAGGAAACGAATGTCTTCCTCATTCACGTAAATGTTCACAAAGCGATGGGGCTTTCCCTCCGCCGTGCAAAGGTTTTGTTTGATGCCGGGAAACTTCTGCTCCAGGCCGTCGAAAAGCTCGAGGAGATTTCGTGCTGCGGATTCAACCGCTTCAGTCCCGCCGGTAAACTTGCGCAACGGGGGAGGAATACGAATGGTAATCGACATGGTTATCTCCTCGAAGTCAAAACATCGGTTGCCAAGATTTGATCCATGGGCTCATGCAGTCCTTTCGCCAGTCTAAAGACCCTCCTTGCGAGGCATCAATAGCCCGATGGCTCAATGGATCGATTCTTCGTTCACGCATGGGCGGCGGCCAGGTGAAGGTACTGCTCTTCAAAATCCACCAGCTTGGGACGGATCACCGCCACCTCTTCAAAACAGTTGCTCACGGCGCCGATGGTCTTGAGGCCGTTGCCAGTGATGGCCAGGACGATGGATTCGTTCGGGTTCAGCCGCCCCTGCTCAATCAGTTTGCGCGCCACCGCCACGGTGACACCCCCTGCGGTTTCTGTAAAGACGCCTTCCGTTTCCGCCAGCAGCCGGATTCCTTCCACGATCTCATCGTCCGAAACATCTTCGCCGGCGCCGCCGCTGCCCAGGATTGTTTTCACGGCGTGATAACCGTCGGCAGGATTGCCGATGGCCAATGACCGCGCGATGGTGGCGGGCTTTTGCGGCACAATTTCGGGCGCGCCGTTTTTTGCCGCCGTGGTGATGGGCGAGCATCCCGTCGCTTGGGCGCCGAAGAATTTGGTCGCCACCGGCTCCACCCAGCCCAGCTTCTGCAGTTCGTCGAATGATTTCTTCACTTTCGTAATCAACGAACCGCCCGCCATGGGGATGACGATATTCTGCGGCAGGCGCCAGCCCAATTGCTCCGCCACCTCAAAGCCCAGGGTCTTCGAGCCTTCGGAGTAGTAGGAGCGCAGGTTCACGTTGACCATGCCCCAGGGATATTTTTGCGCAATCTCGGAACACAGCCGGTTCACCTGATCGTAATTGCCGTTGATTTTCACCAGGGTAGCGCCATAAATTTTGGTGCCGATTATTTTTTCGGACTCGAGGTCGGCGGGAACAAAGATGAAGGTTTTAAATCCTCCCGCGGCCGCGTGGGCGGCGACCGCGTTGGCCAGATTGCCCGTGGAGGAACAGCCCACGGTATCAAACCCAAATTCGTGTGCCTTGCTCAGCGCAACGGCCACCACACGGTCTTTGAAAGATAAGGTGGGAAAATTTACCGCGTCGTTCTTCAGGTAGAGTTCGCCAACCCCGAGCGCCCGCGCCAATCGCGGCGCCGGCAAAAAAGGAGTGAACCCGGTGTGGGCTCCCACCCAGGGATCGGCCGCGAGGGGCAGCAGTTCCTTGTAACGCCACATGGTGGGAGGCCGGCTGGCAATGTCCTCGCGCCGAACGTCAGACCAGATCCGGCCGTAGTCATAAACCGCTTCGAGCGGAGCCCAACATTCTTCGCAGGCCGCGATGGGCTCGGCGGGGTAAGTGCGCCCGCAATCACGGCATTTTAAATGGACCAGGTAACTCACAACGCCTCCTCGATTTATCCCCTTCTCATCCGGAGGTCTGAACGCTTTTTGATCGACGAGGAGGGCAGGCTAAGCGCGGCCAAAACTAAAATGCCCCCCGACCACGTCGGGAGGCTGGATGAAGACCTTTTAGGGCCCCATCTCATCTCCCCCTAATACGGGTAGGAGTTGGCACCTGCCCTCCGACTAAGTCGGAGCGGTTGCCGTGGCGTCATCGGGCCTATCCCTCGACCACTCTTGATGAGATTCAGGGTTTCTGAATCAAATATTCAATTGTCGAAAGCCATCGTACAAGGAGCGCGCACCGCGTGTCAACAAAAAAATCGCATAAAAAAAGTGGCGGTCATGCAAAGCGCGTTTCAGTCGTCGTCATTTCCAGGCTCCGCCGGGACAATTCGGCCGGGAACTAGCTGGATGATTTCCAATATCGTAGTTTCGATTTTCCATTTTCCAGTTTTAGTCCTCAAGTAAACGGGAATGGAGGAGGCTACGCCATCCATCTTTCGGATTCTATAATGATATTCCAGTTTTGTTTGTCATTCTCGATTTTGATGTCCGAGCGCGCCCCATAGCGGGTGGCCTCCAAACCAGGCTTCCATTATCGAATTCTTTTTTGCCTTCCCCGGTGACAAATTCCCAACACCGATCTGAAATTCGGGACTAGAAGCAAAAGCCACTTCAAGTCCGTGCCCCTTTCAGAATTCAGGGTTATCCATTTCGCGTTTCACCGGGTCTCCGTCACCGATTTCCCAGACAGAGACGCACTCATCCTGGGCCGCGATCCGCATTCGAGCGATGACGGCCTGTTACAGGTGGGCGAGATCGCCCGACTTTCTCTCGGTGCGGACTTGGTGACGCTCTCAGCCTGCAACACGGGAACCGGAAAACTCGAAGGAGAGGAGGGGAGCACCGGCCTGGTTCAGGCATTTCTCTTTGCCGGTGCGAGATCCGTCGCGGCATCGCTGTGGCCTGTGGACGGCGCCTCGACGGAATTGCTCATGAAGCGGTTTTATATTCATTTGGCGCAGAACGAGGATGAGGCATCGGCCCTGCGCCACGCGAAGCTCGATTACATAAAGTCCGAAGGCGACAAGTCACCAATTTTCTGGGGTCCATTCGTCGTTGTCGGTGATGCCTCCAAACCTATAAACTTCTGACTTCCTATCAAGTTCCATGCCACCTACACCGCCCTCGATCATCTCTGGCTTCCGCGGGCCGTTGTTGAGGCGGATTTTGTCGTCTCCATGCCCAAGGTCAAAGCTCATCACTGGGCCGGCGTCACATTGAGCAAGAAGAATATGTTCGGGGTTGTGCCCGGTTCAAAATACGGCCGGCCCAAGAATATCTTGCACTGGAGGGGAATCCAGCAAAGCATTGTGGATATCTGCGCCACCGTGCCGATTCACTTTGTAATTGCCGATGCTATCGTGGCCATGGAGGGCAACGGACCACTGGCGGGAACGCCTCGCCATCTTAATCGAATCATCCTTGCCGACGACCCTGCCGGCCTTCTTGTTCCCTGTCTACTGCCTTCTGTCTACCGTCTACTGATTTTTCACACCCAGCCCGTCACCGTTACTGATCCGCCGTTCCGCGTCGTCCCAGATTTCCAGCATCTCCGCGTGAACTAGAGGTTAAATCCAGATTGATTCTCGGCCTCGTCGTTAGGAGCGATTCAAAAGGGAGTCGAATTCTGATGACTCGCTCCGGTAATTGCTCCCCGCCAATGTTGAGTTGCGAGGGCATGTGCTTTACCGCTAAGCTTAATGGGTACTCAATCGATCAGAAGCAGCATGGAGGGTTTTCATGTCTAAAGTCTGGTTGGTGACCGGCAGCGCAAGCGGTTTGGGCCGCAACATCGCTGAAGCTGTGCTCGCCTCAGGCGATCGCCTTGTCGCCACGGCCCGCGATCCTCAGCGCCTTGCCGACTTGGTGGAGAAGTATGGCGATCTCGTTCGCACCGCTCCCCTCGACGTGGCAGACGAGGATGCGGCCCTTGCAGCAGTGCGGGTAGCGGTGGGCGCGTTCACGCGTCTAGATGTCGTTGTGAATAACGCGGGATACGGTGACATTGCACCATTCGAACAGTTGAGCTCGGAGAGGTTCAAAGCATTGATCGATACGAACTTCTTTGGCGTCGTTAACATGACCCGCGCTGCGCTTCCAATCATGCGAAAGCAAAAGAGCGGCTGCATCCTTCAGATATCATCAGTGGGCGGTCGCCTTGCGCGTCCCGGAAGTACCGGGTACCATGCCGCCAAGTGGGCGGTTGGGGGATTCACCGAGTCGCTCGCCCAGGAAGTGGCCCCTTTTGGCGTCAAGGTGTGCGCGCTCGAACCAGGCGGTATGCGGACGAACTGGGGTGCTCGCGCGAACAAAGACACACCTGACTTGCTCCCCGACTATAAACCGTCCGTGGGCGCGGTAACTGAGGCGCTAAGGTCTTATTGGGGCAATGAGATGAGCGATCCGGTCAAAGTGGCCCAACTCGTCCTACGTCTGGCTTCCAGCGATCGTCTGCCTGCACATCTCCTGTTGGGCAGTGACGCCGTTAAGTATGCTGGCGAGGCCGAGGCAACGCGGGCAGTCGATGCAGAGCGCTGGCGAGAAGTTAGCGTCTCGACAGACATCAACGCTCCGGGACCATTGCCTGCTTTGCGATTCTGATTTGATTGGAGCTCCGAGCAAGCGCAGAGCTTGGCATCTCCAAACTCTGCGGCTTGAATGGATGATATTCAATAATCCTATATGAGGTATTATCCCTAATTAAATTATCCTGGAAGGTGGCGGCGAGGTCGAGCAGGACAGCATCGAATCTGGAGGGGCCGCGGAGTTTCAAAAACCCAAACTCCGCGCTTGCTATCGTGGCGAACGTTTGGGAGCAAACGTCCGTCATCCTTTTATATGCAGGAGTGCCTGCTTATGGCGCGCGCGAAGGTATTGAAGGTGCTCCCGTAGCACTTTTGACTCTGCCCCCGAAGTGGTTGCTATCATTTGTTGGA
Organism: Terriglobia bacterium; assembly: GCA_035946625.1. GTDB lineage: Bacteria > Acidobacteriota > Terriglobia > UBA7540 > UBA7540 > DASYXZ01. The sequence goes on from DASYZE010000085.1 coordinate 22,703, forward strand.
GCTCGTCAATAGCTTTCGGCAACGTAAGCCACGATATATCCTCCCCCTGCCCCAGAAGTCGCCTCGCGGCGGCAATACGATATCCCCGGCGGGTACTCTTGTCCAAGAGATCAGGCCGCTCAAGGTGGATTAACTGCTTGCCAATGGTCCTCAGCCGCAGGTCCTGGAATTTTTCTACTATCACAAGTCGCACAGGCCACTCCGCTTTGTGGAATGATTCCATTAGCTCCTCGTCTTCCTCCTTGACGAAGGCATCATAAATTTGCTCCTCAACATGCAGCGAGACTGGGTATTCCTCCCGGAGGGACTCAAAAGCAGCGATCAGCCGCTGGCGAAACTCAGCGTCTGCTTGCAGCAGCGCCGCGCGGCGCTCCAACTCGCGCGCGCGAATTGCCCTGCCTTTGCAGACCTCGGGTGCATCTTCGGAAGGACAAAGCATTGGAGCCGAATTCGATTTTATTTTGCGGACCGGCTTTGGTTGTTGTTTGAGGCGCACTGCCAGTGCCGTAGCGGACAGCCGCCGTAGCGTTGCGGGGTCAACCTCCAAATTAAATACGTACCAATCGGCGCTATTGTCCTGGCTCTGCCCGATCACCGTGCAGATCCAAGAGAAAGGCTGTCCGAAAAAGCAATCGCTGAGGCAAAACACCGGCTCTTCCGTAATGAAACTAACCACGGATGCTTTCGAGCTGAACCGCATGAATGAGGACCACACATCCGGCGCACGGTCTAATATGAGTCTGCAAATCTGGATCGAAGTCTCTGCGTCGGCCACGGCGTCATGCGCCTTAGGATTCTTGAGCCCATTTGCGAGCGCAACCTGCTGCAGCTTGAAGATGTTGCGGCCCTTTTCATCGGTAGGAAATGTGAGCACGCCGGGGCAGAAGATGCTGCAGGCCTGTGCCATTCGCATCGCATCAGACCGGCTGTTCCCGTGACGCCCGGTGAGATACGGGTTGTGCAAGGTCATGTAGAGGGCTAGGCGCACCAAGTCCTCGTCAAATTCAATGGAATTCCACCCGATAAAAAGCGCCGGAGACCATGAAAGCAGCTTTTCGTGGATCAAACGAACCATTTCGTAATGGGAAGGAGACAATGGGTTGCTTAGTTCTGCGACCGTCACACCCGTGACGCGCACTGCGCCGGGCGCAGGAACAAGGTGAGGCAAGAGACGGGAGCGAATCGCAAACCGATCTGTCTCGGTAAGAGTTTCATCTGTCTGGATGGCGGCAAACTGTAAAATCTGGTCGAAGAAGATCTCAGTTCCCGTCGTCTCCGTATCGTAGAAAATAAGAGGCATCTCGCGCTCTCATTGGTTCCGGTTTCGAATACTGTACTCTACGGCTTGCTTGCTCACCCGGAATTTTCGGGCGAGGCCCTCAATCGGTCCCTCGTCCTCAATATCGAATTGTTCGCCCGCCAGCACTTCGTCAACCAGCTTCCGAGGCATCAAAAGTTCGGCTGCAAATTGATTGGCCTCTATTTCAAGGCGCTCCATTCCGGTGGCGGATCTCTGGTCACGCATGAGGGCAGGAAAATCCTTGTCGACATGAACGCTGCTAGTGATCATCTCTCGATGAAGCTCGAGATGCCCGAGTTCGTGCGCAATCGTAAATCGCTGGCGATTGGGGTGATGCAGGGAATTCACGCCTATGATCGGAACCTCATCCTTGATGTAGATCATTCCAGACAGTTCGTCATCGAATGGCGCAAACCTTACCTGAGCTCCCAGTGCCTTAGCGACCTTTTCGACTGGCGTAGGCGATGAGTGAATGTGAAGGCGTTCGAGGAGCGCCCGCGCCCGCTCATACGGACTATTACCTGCTGGACTTGGCACGTCTACCCTTCCTAGGTCGGATTTTGTTATTCTCCACCTCGGCAAACAGGCGAAAAATCTGTCTCTTCTGTTGCACGTTTAAATCATGTGGTAGCGGCAAATGGGTGTCCCCAGAGTTTAATCGCTGCAGTTGCACCTGCGGCAGCAGGTCGAACGGCGACACCCCCAGAGCCTTTGCGAACCTGTACAACTGGTGAACGAGGATACTTTGGCGTCCAGTCTCGACGTTCGCGAGCGATCCTCGCGAGATGCCGAGTTCCCCCGCTAGTTTTTCTTGCTTCCAATCAAGCTTATTTCGTTTCGCTTTGATGACTGCACCAATGTGTTTGTAGATGGGGTCCGGTTCCATGCCGCTCTTGTATATTCCCAAACAATCGAAATGTCAAGCTGGCACGCACTGTGCTTTATACACGCAAATTAGTTGTGTACTACAGTTGACATCAAAGAGCCGTTGCGCTAAGATATCGGCGTATCCGAACCGCGGGCCAGCTCGAAGTGATACGGAATGAACGAGCGACCCGACAAGGAGGCCCTCAAATGGGCGAACATGAAATGAATGTCGCAAGCCAAGGCGTAGCGAATATACATCCCGGCGGGCATGTCGAGGTCGGCAACGAAATCATTGAAGTGACGGTCTCGTATCTTCCAGCACCAAGTCCCTTCCATCATAAGTTTCAGGACGAAGCGACCGTGGGGACCGTCCGTCTAGACGCGATGTTGTTCTTTGGGGTACAGGACCACAAGGACCGGGACACCCATGAATTCTTTTTGGAGTTCGAGGGTCGTCGTCTCACGAATCTGACGGAGACGCTCGAGCAACTTATAGGCCCACATCGACGGGAGGCGCATTTCAACCTGATCGAACAAATCACCCAGGGTGCGATACGATAGTCAAACTAACATACCCAGCTATCGAGGAGTGGTCGGTTGGCGACGGATTTCTGCGGGCTACCCTTGATGGAGTACGCCTGGCTGGACGGTTGGGAAGAGAATCGGGGGCGTTTTGGCTAGGGAAACGCGAAATTAAGGCACGCGTCTCGGAACTCGTGTTCCCTCGCGGGGCTGGAGTGGTAGAAGCTCCGGGCCTTTGGAGAGTATCCCCGGAAGTGTTTGGTGCTGTCACGCGTTGGGCAACGCCTCGGAACCTATGTTTGCTGGCTGTTGCACATACGCACGTTGGCAGCGCGCCACCGTTTCTCTCCTGGACCGATCGCAATTTTGGGGTCCGGGTACCCGGCGTGCTTGCGATTGTCATCGGTAAAGGAGGCAACGAACTTAACTACCGTCGCTGGGGGTGGTATGTCTTCGAGAAGGATAACTACAGGCAGTTTTCAAGACCTGAATTGGTGATACGCCTGAGGCATGATCACTCGGAGAATTTTAGGAGTTGGCAGGCAGACGCGAGCGCAGTACACCCTCTGAGGATGACATGAGAGGAGAGATATTTAGTCGACCCGCCAGACTCGCGGCATTGCTTACACAGCAGCCCGAGGAGTCCGCAGCCCACCTTCTGAAGGAAAAGAGGGTCCTGGTGCGGATCGAAGGTTCCTTCTGCAGGATTTCTGACGCTCGAGAGGCATTCGTGTTTGCTGTTAACCAAGCCCTCCGCTTTTGCCCAAATGTTAGTATTTGCGTTGAGGGCGACTCGGCTGACCTGATTCAGGTCTGTAACAGCCTCGCTGCACAAGTACATGGGGAAGGGAGGAACGTCAAACAAGTTAATGGCGGCGCATGGAGGGGATTCGATGCGATTGTAAGTGTCGGATCGGAGGTCTTGACTGGGCTGCCTTCGGCCACAATCAATTCAAGCGGATGGGTCGCCCGATTGGCCACCGGTCATTCTGGCGCTTCAACCCTTAACTGGCAACCTGAAAAGCCGAATGCACTGGGGGCTCTCGCTGCAGCTTGTTTAGGTGTCGGAGCAGCGTTCATCGCCATTCTTGATACTCCCTTGCCCTTACTGATGGAGACTTCTCTTTTCACGCACGAAGCAGGATCTCCCGGTAACTTAAATGCAGGACCTCCGCTACCGGATTCTCCTCTCTGCCTCGATGCATTTCTCGTAGGCTGCGGGGCCGTCACCAACGGTTGGGCCTATGCCATTAAGCGTCTTCCGGTCGTCGGCAAGCTTCAGGCGATTGACGGACAGCGCCTCCGGATGGAGAACCTAGGGCCCTATGTGTCGGTAGGTCGCGACTCCGTTGGGACGGCAAAGGCTGTTTTGATAAAGGAGTTGCTCTCGCCTTTGATTGACGTTGCCGCGAGGCCAGACCAATGGGAATTCTTCAAGATTCGGCTTCGCAATGAGCTCGTGGTGCCGCCGCTCGTTATTGCGGGGCTTGATAACGTTACGACCAGACACTCGGTTCAACGTCTTTGGCCCGAAACATTGATTGACATGGCATCAGGCGGGTTACAAAGCCAAGTCATCGTAAAGCATAAAATGGGGGGTGGGCAATGCCTTCTGGACGCTCTCACAATCCCGCCAATCGAAATGGATTGGGCCCAGAGCTTTGCTATGAAAACCGGTCTAAACGCTGAACTGATCGCTAACGAACCGACGGGCCATATCACACAAGCTGAGATTGACGCAGCACCGGAGCACAAGAAACCCGAACTTCAGCGTGCCCTCGGAAAGCCACGTTGTGGACACATTAACCGTCTGACTCTCGACCTTGAAAGCGACGATCCCGAATTTGCGCCTGCCGTACCATTTGTTACTGCATTCTCCGGTGTGGTCGGAGCCGCGGAAACAGTGAAATGGTTAATGGGGCAACGATACCCACATTCGTTACACTTTCAGAGGAGCTTTGAGTCCGGCCACAACAGAGCTCTCGACATGAAATGCAGTCCTAACTGCGAATGTCACTCTGCTGTTGACCGGTAGGAGCGACCTGCGTTCCTGAGACCGGCTGGTTTGCGAATTCTGCCGTCTAATGGGCAAACTGGACGAATGGCTGATCGCCCCAGACCACGAGAATTAGGGCTGTGGGAAAATGGTCCTGCCTTAACGCCGCATTGTAGGCCTAAGTCCCTCGACGACTGCACTGTTGCGCACACGGAAGTTATTCTCGGGAAGCTCGTTATGCCTGCCACAAATCAGATGTCATTTGAGATTGCCTTTATCATAGCGCAATTGCCAAGCATGATTAGCCAAACCACATCTAGCTCCATCCCCCGGCCTCGCCGGCGAAACTCATTTCCCTTTTCCCATTCTGCCCCCGTCTCACCAGTTGATTTTCAACGCCAACTGAAACGTGCGCGGATCGAGCGCCGCGGTGGGCTGGCCCGCCTGGCAAGCCGACGCGTTGGTGGGGTCGCAAACTGGGTTCACATCTCCCACGTTAAACCTGTTGAAGACATTAAATGCGTCGGCGATGATCTCCACGTTCCAACTTTCGCGAAACGGAATCTTCCGGGAAACGCGCAGATCGAATTGGGCGAAGCCCGGCCGGGTGAAAGTGTTTCGTCCCAGATTGCCCGAGCAGCCGAGCGGCGGAGAGATGTCCGTCAGCTGACGGATTGGCCCCAGCGATACAGCTTGGTCACAAACAGTCGGCAGGGTGAATTGTACGCCGAGTATATAGGGCGACTGCCCTCCTCGGCGGATTCAGGAATTCGGCGGCCAGAGACCGCCGCTACAACCACTGGGCCGACGGAGGGGCGGTCAGTATTGCTGCTGAAATTCAGGTTGTAGTCGGTGCCGGTCAATACAGTGAACGGCCGACCGGAGGAGAGCTCAATTACCAGGGCCACGATAAAGTCCGCCAGGAACTTGTGCGTTGCGCCAGGGTCGCTATGGTTGAACGGGTTCGTATTCCGCGGTCAATCCATTCCGCGCATATTGCGCAATGGGAGCCCGAAGGTTTTCAGCAACCCTGCTTCGCTACTTTCCCGCGTGAACCGGGGCGGGATTGGCGTGCACCCGCATGATGGCCATGGGGATGCGGGCAAAGGCTACGCGGCCCGCTGAAGGATCGAGGACATTCACCTGCATCCAGTAGCGGCCGGGAGGGAAATTGGCGAGCGGGATGTGGACGAAGTAATTCGCCTTCCCGCCTTTGGAGCTTTGGAGCTTACCGGCAAACGGGCCGGCCTCGGAGATTTTACTTCCACCCCGGAAAAAGACCAATGCCACTGAAGGAGGGGACGGCGGCCCGGCGGCGGGCGGCGGAGAATCCTCCCCATCGGCGCCGGAAGATTTTTTGGCGGGCTTGGGGGCGTACGATTCAAGGTAAACGTAAAGATTCTGGTTGGTACGAAAAACGCGCGTCACGCTGGGCAGCACGGAGCGGCTTCCCACCTGCAAAACTTTGATGGGCTCGACTTGCTTAAATCGACGCATGGGTTCGACGGGAATGCTCGCGTTGTCTTTAAGTTGGTTGGAGAGCACCACCGAGCTGAGTGATAAGCTCGAATCATTCTGTTGGGGGAGAACGAGCGGCTCCTCGAAAGTTCCAATTTTCCCGCTCAGGTTTTCGCGCGCCACCACTTTCAACCTATATTTGCCCGGAGGCAGTACGAATCCGCCTTCGTAGAGGAAACTGCTGCCCATCACCTGGGCGTAGGTATCGGCCGTCAGCTTCACCGGCAACGTATCGCGCAGTGCGGCGGCGATGTGGCCGGCGCTGTCGGTGGCTTGCCAGGCAAAATCGAATTCGGTCTGGTGGTTGGCGGATTTCTTGAGGAATGAAACCGCCGAGCTGGGAATTTTTGCCGCCAGCACGACATAGTACCTATGGTCGGGCTGGCGAAAGTACGCGGTCTCGATGGCCAGAGGCAAATCGATAAACGGTGAATCGAGACTCATGGCCTGTTCGAGCTGCACCTCTTTGTCTTCGCGGGTGAACTGCCGGAAATTCTTGGGCGCAAAGTAGCCGGGGCGCGCCTCCACTTTCACGCCGGGCTGATTGACCTCCACGCGAATGCGCCGGAAGCGCCCGTCCGACTTGTTATTGGAGGGCGTGTAGCCCAGCAGGTAGTAAGTGGAATTCTCCGATTGCACCACGCGAAAGGCCTCGCCAAAATCGTTTAGATCATAAAAGGATTTCCCGCCCGTGTCGGTGGCCAGGGTGGCCAGCGTTTCGCGCGTTTCGTGCATGGAGTTGATTTGCGAGTGCACGGCCGCGCCGGTATAGATGGCGGTGCCCGCAGGGCTGGCGGTACTCGCGTCTCCGCCCGGCGGCAGGGCGGCGAGGCCGCGCGCGTCCACGGTGTAGAGGGAGACGTCCGCCTTGTTGGCTGCGTCGGTGGTGGCCAGCAACTGCGTTTCGTTATCCACTCCCGTTTTCTGCACGCCGCTGGAAAAGTGGATCACCGACTTGCGCCCGGGAATGTCCTTCAGCAATTTGGCCAGCGATTCCACGGCGGCAAGTTTTTCATCCGTGTTGAAGATATTGTATTCCGTTTCGTCAGGGGTAAAGGCGGCGGAAACGTCCTGGTTCACCACTTCCTCGCCTTCCGAGTTGGTGGTGCCCGCGTCGCCGATCGTTCCGGAATCGGCGAGAGAAGATGACTCGCCGACGCGGAGGGAGCGGAGGGTTTTATCCAGCACGTCACGGTCATTGGTGAAGTCCTGGTTGACGTTGAGGATGGACGTGTACGTCGCCACCGCCACCAGGTCTGCCGGAGTCATGCGTGTGTGAACAAAGTCGCTGGCGGCTTTTAGCGCGCGCATCAGGTCATCCACTTGCATGGACGACATATCGAAAAAAAGCACCAGCAGGCGGTGGTCCTGGATGAGCTTGGCCGGATCGGCGTGGGGCGGAAGTTTGGCCAGATTGATCACCGGGGGCGGACCATTTTCAAGCCCGGCAGATGCGAGGCGCTCGACATTTTCGAAGCTGAAGGAAGTGATGGTTTGCGGTGTCCCGTCTTCGAGCACGCGGAAGTTTTCCTTGGTCAAGCCAGTCACCGGTTGCCCGTGTTTGTCCATAACTCGCACGTCCACCAACACCACGTTGGTTTGAGCGCGGAGAAGGTAGTTGCCCTGCTGATTGGTCTGTCCCGGAATTTCCGAGCCGAACACGATCTTTGGCGGTGAAGTTTGTCCGTTGCGATTAGCTTGTCCTGCCGCTTCTGCGATAGTGGAGCGCGGGGAAAAATTGGCGGTCCACAGCAGGCATATCGCCAAGCCCCAAGCCAGCACGGTCAATCGTTTTCCGGTCGAAGTGGAAAATATTGGCATGGTGATTCACAGATATGCAGAGATTTATTGGACCCCCTCACCCGTCCCGCCGCTGCGGGCCACCCTCTCCCCCAAGGGGGCGAGGGTTAAAACCTTCAACTTTATCTCCCCCTCTCCCCCAAGGGGGCGAGGGATAACACCTTTCACTTTATCTCCCCCTTTACCCCAATGGGCGAGGGTTAAAACCCTTAACTTTATCATCCCCCTCCCCCCCAAGGGGCGAGGGATAAAACCTTTCACATTATCTCCCTTCGCCCCCCTTGGATGAGAGGGGAGGGGGATGAGGTGGTGATTCAAAAGACTTGCTGAAAGTAACTCTCCTTCCCGGGGTCCGCGATTAAAACATCAGGCGCATGGTCATGCTGAGCGTACGCATGTTGCCCACACTGGTCACGCGGCCATAATTGATAGCATCAACCGTGGTGGCAATGCCGGTGTAATTGGGATGGTTAAAAATGTTGTTGGCCTCGAGGCGAAAGTTCAGGCGAACGCCTTTTTCCGGCGCGATGGTCACAATCCGCATCAAGGACATATTAAAATTAATCATCCCCGGCCCGGGAATGGTGTTCCGCCCGGCATTGCCAAACTCATCGGAGGGGGGAAGCGTAAACGCCGACGTGTTGAAGAAAGCCAGGGTGGACCGGTTTGAAGCCGGGAAGCTTACCGGCAGCCCGGTGGCCTGAGCGCGCCCGGAAAAGTAAGCCCCAATCCCGCCGCTGGCGCTCTGGTTGCCGAGCACTCGCGCGGTGAACGGGGTGCCGGATTGGATGGTTGTATTCCCGAAAATCCTCCAATCATCGAGCAACTTGGCCGCCATTCCTCCACGATTCAGGTAGCGTTTTCGCTGACCAAAGGGGAATTCGTACATGTTGTTGATGTTGAGCCGATGGCGAATGTCGAAGACGGAAAGCCCGCGCTCCGCCGCCAGGTTAAAAGTGTCCTGAGCCACGGTGTGCCCGGCGCCGCCCACGCTGGAGGCGTCATCGATGGATTTCGAATAGGTATAGTAGGCGCTGGCGGATAGACCGTTGTGAAACTGGCGGCGCAGGATCACCTGCAATCCCTGGTAAATGGAGGATGCTCCGCTGGTCTCGTAAGTGAACTGTTGTGCGTTGCGCAGAGCCAGACCGGCTGAGGTCGATGAGGAGCTGGCTCGATTGGGACCAAGGAGCAAATCCAGGCTGGTTCCTTTGGTTCCCACGTAGCCTACGGAAAGGATCAGGTCGCGGGCGATTTCATTTTCAAGAGTAAAATTCCATGACTGGCCGTAAGGCGTGCGAAAGTTGGGATCGACGGCATAGGTGTTGGTCAGCACGCCGTTCTTTACCACCGGGAATCCGTTCTCGAGGGTGAGGACTTGCGCGGGGCTGGTCAACAAAGTGGAGGCGGTGGCAAAAGGGGGTTGATCCGCCATGCTGCCCACGAAGCGCGAATAGACCGAACTATCATAAAAAATTCCGTAGCCGGCGCGCAGCACCACTTTGCGTCGGGTCCAGGGGCGGTAGGCCACGCCCATGCGGGGGGCGAAATTGTAGGGGTCACTTCGAACCAGCGAATTCGGCAGACCATCCGGCGATTGTCCGGTCACCACGCCAATGCTGGAAAAACCGGGACCGATGGCCAGATCGGAGAGGTGGCCGAAATTTTCGGTGAAGGGCTGAAAGTATTCGTACCGCAAACCCCCATTCAAGGTCAGGCGGGAAGTGGCGCGCCAATCGTCCTGAACGAAACCGGCCAGCACCCAGGAGCGAAAGTAATTGCTGGCGACGCCGAACCGGCTGGAAGTGGCCTGGGGCAAGCCGAGAAGGAAATCGGCAAAGTCAAATCCTGTCCCGGCCACGGGCAGCCCCTGTGCCGTGAAGTCGCTGGTGGTATAGCCGTTGAAGGTGAACGTGCCGCGCGCGTCCGGGTCGGTCAGGCTGTTTTGCTGTACTCGACGGACCTCGCCGCCGGTGCGGAGGTTGTGTTTGCCATGATTCCAAAGAACGAAATCAACCACCCGAAAGGTTTGGGGCCGGTTCAGGGAGGGGATGGTGTCATTAAGTCCGGTAAAATTGGTGAGGTTGATGATCGGCAGTCCGTAATCAAACGGGTTCTGGGACACGCCCTGAATGCCCAATGCCTGCCCGATGTTCTGCTGGTTGGCAAACGGATTCAGCAGCAGGGTTCTCGAGCGGTTGAAATTGAACATCAGGGTGTTGATCGCATGGGGATTAAAGGTATGAGTTTCGGCCAGATTCAAATTCTGCTGGCGGGTGGAGGATTGACGGGTCAGAGCGGGAAAGCTCGTAACCGCATCCGAGTGGGATGAATTCAGGAAATATCTTACGTTGGCATTGTCTTTGTCCGAAATGCGCCGGTTGACCATGAACATCACCCGGTCGCTGCGCGCGGGTAGCGCTTGCTGTAAGTGAAAATTCTGCACCGTTCCCGTGAGGTTGGGGAGCGGGAGGTATTTCAACAAGCCCGCCGCCGCCGCGTCGAACAGGGTGGGAGAGATTTGGTTCCCTGGAAATGGTGTTCGGGGACCCAGGGAACCTGACTGTGGTTCATAAATTGTTGGCGCCCCGGTGAAATCGCCGTTGCGTTCGGCGAGGGTGGGGACGGTCGAATAACTGTCAAACGCGCTCTTGCTGCGCTGAAGTTGGTAATTGAAAAAGAAACTGGTCTTGTCCTTGCCATCATAAATTTTGGGAATGTAAAGCGGCCCGCCAAAACCGACGGCGAATTGTTCGTGGTAGGAAGAAAGGAGGGGTGAGGTGGACGTATTCAAAGGATAAGAGCGGGCATCCACCGCGGAGTTGGTCAGCTGCTCCATGATGTTGCCACGGATGCGATTGATCTGCGATCGCTGGCCAAAGGGCCGACCGCCGATAAAAATCATGGGTCCGCCACCCATACGTCCGCCCGCAAAGCCGCCGCGGCCCCCGGCAAACCTGCCGCCCCCTCCACCCAAACCCACTGGCCCTCCGCCTCCAAACCCGCCCGCGCCCGGGCCTTCACCATTGCGCTGAAAAACCATTCGGCCGCCCTGGAAAGGGCCACCCTCGCCTGGCCCGGTCTGGCCACCCACACCGCCGGAAAGCAGAAAGGAGTTGGAGGCGCTCGCCCCCAAATCCGGGGCGGAGGAGTTGTCATCGCCGCCGGAGGTGCCCCCGGCCATGGAATCACCTTGCGCCTGGCCACCCGCAGATTGCGAGAATCGAACATTGCTCGAGTCGCCGCCCACATCGCTGTTTATCTCGCCCGCCATTGCGTCAGCCTGTCCCATGCCGCTTTGAGTTCGCAAGTTGCGAAGTCGCTCCAAGGCTTGCGGCGAAATTGATGGGGAGTTGGGGGATCCGCCGGAGCCGCGCATGGCGGCCCCAACGTTTGGACCGCCTGGGCTCGCCATCACCAGCGCGATATTCACTTTCAGCGGCTTATCCGCGCTCACCGGTACCGGATCGCGAAGGTCATCCTGAAAGCCCACCAATGAGATGGTAAGTTTGTAGGTTCCAGGAGACATGGCTGTGAAGGCATAGTTTCCATCCTCATCAGTCCAGGTTTCTTTTCGCTCGCCCGATTGCTTATTGGTGAGAATCACGGTGGCGCCCGGGACGGAAACTCCGCCTGGACCGCGAACGTGTCCGCTCACCGTCCCTCCCACGGGAGCTTGTTGACCATTCGAGGTTAGCGGCAGGAGCAAGGCGAAGAAGATGAGTGTGCAGGCCAAGCGCGCGGGATTTCGTGAGGGCATCAACATGGATCAGCCCGAAGAATCGGCAAGTTGATTTCTTGAACAATCAGCATTAGTTCCAAATTCTTGAGCCCAAGCTCGCTATCACCTAGACGTTGCGCAATCGACTCTGGTTGCGGGTATTCAAGGGGCGGATTGTAACCTCGCATGGCGCGCGGACGTCTCAACTAATCAGGAGAACTTTTATGAGGAAACGCGTATTTCTATCATTGACATTTTGCCTGGCCCTGGTGGCGTGGGCATCGCTCATTTTTGCCATCGCTCAAAACACTCAGCCACTGGAACGGGGGCCGGGGCGTGATGGTTTCGCGCCGGGGGAAATGGTGAGGGGCACCCTGTCTTCGGTCGGTGTGGACCGGATTGAAGTGAAGAAGCAGGATGGCTCTTCGCAAGTGGTGATGGTGGATGACCAGACAAAATATCACCAGGGGCGGCAGGAAATTCAGATGGAAGACCTGAAGCCGGGCGACCACGTCTTTGTCCGCGGCCAGACGAATGACAACAAGGATTTTGTCGCCAGCAACGTTCGCCGCGTGACCGAGGAGCAGATGCAGCGCTTCCAGGCGGGCGGAGAGCGGACGGGCGGCCGGATTGTGTCCATCGATGGAAATCAGTTGAAGGTTCAGAACCCCCGCCAAGGGGAGAAATTGGTGATCGTGAACGAGCAGACGACTTTTATGAAGGACGGCCAGCCCATTACCCTGCAGGACCTGAAAGTAGGCGACCGGATTTTCGCCGTGGGTAAGGCAACGGACGGAACATTTGTGGCCACTCGCGTGATGACCGGCCAGTTCCGGCGCGGTGGGATGAACCGCCGCGGGCCGGACCAGAATCAATAATTGCGAGGGTTTGAAAATTGTTTGAACCGACGAAAGAGAGGTTGTTCACCTGAAAGGGGCAAGCGATGTACAAAGGCAGGACCTGAATCTTTGCCTTTATAATGCTCCTGCACCTGGTTGATGCTCCTGCTAAGGCAGCTCAAAATTGACGTCGATCATGGTTTCGACTTCCACCGGGTTTCCGCTACACATCGTCGGTTGATAACGCCACTTGCGCACAACATCCAGAGCCGCGGCATCCAACTCAGGCCCGGCTGATTTAATGACGCCAAGGGCATGAGGAATTCCATCTTGTCCAATGATGGCGTAGAGCTGAACTTGTCCGGAAATTCCTCTAAACTTTGCGCTCTCAGGGTATACGGGGGTTGGGTGAAGGATCAGTTTTGCCTTTTCTATCTTTGAACCCAAACAATTGGAGTTATGACGGACTTTGACACCAGCAGGCGGAGCAAAGAGAGACGGGTTAGGAACAGGCTCAGGAGCCAGTTTATCGACCAGCCATTCGGCCATCAAGCGGCCGTCCCGCAGAACTCGGATTGAATGCGGAAATTGGCGATTTCCCCACGCAGCGTAATCACCATACTCATTTACCATGTTAGGGCAAAACCCAGAGAAAGCTGGCTCGCTCGCCAGCGTGCCAGCATTGGAATCAACGCAGTATTGAGAGCTTGAGTTCCCTTCATTTGTTTTAGCGCATATCAATTTCACACCATTTTGCTCAATCTCCTTGGCTTTCGTCACTTTCGGTTTTGGATTTATCCGCCACATTATGCCCAGATCCAAGCATTCAATAAGGCGAGAGAGGACGAAGGGACGATATTCGTCGGCGGGAAGTGACCAATAATTGTCGTCGGAAGAGGCAACCGTCTCATTAAAGTCCGGAAACGAGATTTCCTCGCGCCACTTAAACTTCGATTCCCAAATCAACAGGTACTTGGCCTCAACAAAGGTTCCATCCTTTTGCTGAATGCGGAGTTTTGCAGTTAGTTGAAAAGGAGGGCTGCCTTTCGCGCGAATGTTGGAGGTTTCCGCCGCTTTGCTTAACAAGTCTTCGGCATGTTTCTTCAGGTCGTCTTTTGCTTCAAGCACGCGAAGTGGCAAGACGGTCAGAAAACAAATGGCTAAGAGCGTGGATAAACGTTTCCTTCCCAAGAGGTTCCTCAGATTCCGAATATTGTCTCCAGCTTTGAACCCTTGCGACTCCATCATCAGGATTCCGCAATCAAAACTAGTTTTCCCGCCAACTTTCAGATCTTGCCGGCCCTTAAATCAGGAAAGGAGATCACCGGAGCTATGGTGCTGTCCCTTTATTTTGCGAAATAGACAATCCGTAATTGCGGATATCACCGAAAGCAGCGACGCCGATGTGGACGATGGAAACCCACCTTTCCGCGCGATGGTGTCCTGTCCGATGCAGTAAATAAGCCAGGCCGATGGAGGCCGCGGTTCCCGCCACTTCGATGGTGGCAAAAAGCGGCTTGTTATCCACCATCCCATTGGTGAGCAAAATCTCGTTGAATCCGCGCTCGCGGAAATGTTGGGTGGAGGTGAAGTCCAGCGCACGCACCGCCGCCACTCCCCCAAAGAGCGCAATATTCTCTCCATCCAGAAATTTGTGTGACGTGCCCGAAGTCTGGCGCGGCGGAGTTTGCTTCTTTGTGCCAGATTCCCGCCGGGCGGACCTGTCCACGGTGGTTTGCGCCCGTGCCGCGCCGGTGGCGGCAAAAAATGTAAGCATGAAAAGCACGCCCAATCTGGGCCCGCGTTTTGGCATGGCCATCATTCAATTTATGCCCGCCCCAGCTTAGCAGAGGTTTAGGAAAATCGAAGGACTTGATTTGGAGATTCGCGCTTCAATCACCGTCGTGGTTTGGTGCGGCCACGGTTGGAGCACTTCAAGATTCAGGGCAAATATTTTCGGAGCCATTTCACCGTCCGCCCAATCACTTCGCGCTCCCACTCGACCGAAGTAAAAGTATGATCGGCGCCGGGGATAATCACTTCTTCCTTGATGTCACTGCCGGCCGCATTGAAAAAATCCCTAGGATGCGAGAGGGGTAGATACTCGTCCTTCTCGGGGTGAATGATGAGTGTAGGGTGTTTGAAGCGCGCGATTGATTTCAACGGGTCGACCTTTTCAATGTTTTCGAGGAAGGCCGGGGAAACCGCGTGGCCGCTGTAGTCGCGCAAACCCTTGCCGCCCGGAATCAAGGTGGTGGTCTTTTCGGCCAGCGCGCGGAGCTGTTGGGGATGGGCCAGCGCCGCCCATAGCACCAGCGCTTTGGCCTCAACCTCGACTGCCACGGTGGCGGCGATGGCTCCTCCCAGGGAAAGTCCAATCAATCCCAGGCGGTTCCGGTCAATCCCCCGTTGCCAGCGAAAGTAATGAATGGCGGCCAGCGCGTCGGATATTTCGCCCTGCAAAGTCACTTGGCGAAATTCGCCGTCGGATTCGCCCGACCCGAAAAAATCAAATCGCAGGGAAGCGATGCCGGCGCGGGCCAGCGCCCGCGCGCATTTTACAAAAATCCAATGGGATTCCATGCGGTCGCCGGTGAACCCATGAAAAAAAATCACCCCGGGAGTGCCATACCGCGCCGGTAATGGGGACCGGTGAATGACGCCCCGCAGTCGTTTTCCCGAACGATTATTGAACTCTACAAACAATTCTGTTCGAATCTTCCTGGGTTCTGGCCGGCCCAGCGTGGCGCGAGAAGGCATTGTTTATTCGCCCTGTCTCGACCGGCAAAACCTGCATTGCCGGTCAAAGTTTCCCATCCTTCTTCTTACTTTTCACATCCTGATAGGACTGCATGGCGTTGGAAAGATAATGCATGGAGGCAGGCGAGGACAAGCGATAGTGAAGGCGCTTCGGATTCTTCACTTCCCGCAGAGCGATGGAATCGCACAAAATTACATCGGCTCCGCCCAGCGCATTGGAACTCGCGAGGGGCAAAAGATGAGTGGTAAGGGTGTGGCGCCGCCCCACCGCAGAGGCCAGCAATCCCTGGGCGGCCTGAAGCAAGTATTGACTTACGGACACCACCGCGATCACCGAAGGCTCGCCCAGTTTGCGGAGCATTTGAACGTGATCGTCGGCGCCGCAGAAAGCAATCGGAATGGCCGGGCGCTCTTTGGAGACCAGAGGCTCAGTGTCGCCGATGGCATACTGCGGGGTCACCGCCAGCGCGCCCAGTACGAGGTCCGGATTTCTTGCCAGGTCTCCCCGAGAGCATCCTTGCACCGGCCACTTCACTGCCTCGCGAATCTCCGCTTGCAATAACTGGCGAAGGCCGGCCTCTTCTTCAACCACCAGAATATGGTCAGGCGGCTGAGCCAGCAACCGTTCCCGCACCCGGTTGCGGAGCGCCTCCAGTGAATATCCCCGCCGCCGGGCCATTTCTATAGTGACGTTGATGAGTTCATCCAAATCCTGCTGGTCCGCGCTTCCGATCGGGTCTTCCGGGGCGCGAATGACCAGGTGGTGACTTCCGCGACGGTTCACCGCCCAGTGACGCTGCTCCAAATCCTGATAGGCGTGGCTGATGGTGTTGTGGTGAATCTTTAACCGGCGCGCAAGTTCACGCACGCTGGGCAAGGCATCCCCCGCTTTCAACTTCTCCGTCACAATCAGCATGATGATTTGCTCAGCGACTTGTTGGCGGAGCGGAACCTCGCTCTCTTTGCTGATACGGATGTCCATAACGGTTTGTCCCTTTTTGCAAGCCGGGTCCATACCCGGTGGCTGCCCAAGGATCGCTTGAGTGCGATTCTACGCCAAAACCCGCCATAGTGACACTTCAGAAACTGTCACCAGGCTTGTGGCGGGTTTTCGCCGGTCCTCTTATTCTGTGCACTGAGGTGAAGATCATGTGGAACGAAACTTTTGGATGGATCTCAGTGCTGGCGGGCCTGGTGATGGGGTTGTACATGGGAATGAAATTCCAGCGCGAAGATTGGCTGGGAGGGTACAACGCTTTCCCGCGTCGAATGGTCCGCCTGGCGCACGTCGCCCTGGTGGCGCTCGGGATGCTGAACATTCTTTACGCCCAAAGTGCGGCGCGCCAGAATTTAAATCCTTCCCTCGCCCGCGTCGCGGCCGGAGCCTTTATGGGTGCGGCCATTCTGATGCCTGCCTGCTGCCTCTGGATTGCCGCGCGGCGCCGCAACTTTGAGTTCTTTGCCGCGCCCATTGGATGTCTTGCCACCGGACTGATCCTGACCATAGGAGGTCTACTCCGATGAAAGTTGGACTGATCGCCATGAGCGGCATTCGCGCCGAAAACCCGGAGCTGATGAAGCTTGGCTTGAAACTGCCGGGATTTCTCGAACGCGCCCAGACGCTTTTCGCCATGCCCAGCCTGTCGCTACTGACCCTGGCCGGGATGGTCCCCGAAGACGACGAGATCGTTTATCGCGAGTATCGTGAGTTCCCTCCCGACTCGCCGCCCGAGTGCGACCTGGCGGCTATCACTTCCTTTACCGCGCAAATTGAGGACGCTTATCGGCTGGCAGATATTTATCGCGCCCGCGGCACCAAAGTGGTGATGGGCGGGTTGCATGCCTCGAAGCTCACCGAAGAAACGGCGTTGCATGCCGACACAGTGGCAGTGGGTGAGGGCGAATTATTGTGGCCGCGTATTCTTGAAGATTTCCGGCACGGCCGCCTTGCTTCCCGCTATGAGCAAGTGGCGCGCGAGAGCTACGATTTCACTCTCTCCCCCATGCCGCGCTACGATTTGATCGATCCCAATAAATATAACCGCTTTCCCGTGCAGACCAGCCGTGGTTGCCCCTTCAAGTGCGAGTTCTGCGCCAGCTCCATCATGCTCACGCCGAAATATATTCACAAACCGGTGGAGCGGGTGATGGCGGAAATCCGCGAAATCAAGAGACGCTGGCCGCGGCCTTTCATTGAGTTTGCGGATGACAACACGTTTGCCGACGCTCGCTACGGCCGCAAGCTGGTGGAGGCCCTGGGCAAGGAGAACGTGAAGTGGTTCGCCGAAACCGACATTTCTGTCGCGCAGGACGACGCCCTGCTGCGCCTGATCGCTCAGAGCGGTTGCCGGCAGATTCTGGTGGGCCTTGAAACACCAACCTCGCACGGCCTCGATGGAATTGAATTGCGCTCCAATTGGAAGTACCGCAATCGCGATTTTTATCGAACTGCTATTGAGCGGATTCAATCCCACGGCATCACGCTGAACGGATGCTTCGTGCTCGGCCTCGACGGCGACACGGAAGAAGTCTTCGACCTCATTCCGCGCTTTGTTGAGGAGACGGCCCTCTACGACGTGCAAGTGACCGTGCAAACACCTTTTCCGGGAACGCCTTTGTACAATCGCTTTCTGGCCGCCGGCCGGCTGATCGAGCCGCGTAATTGGCGCAAATGCTCGCTGTTCGACGTGAATTTTCACCCCGCGCTCATGTCCGCGGACCGGCTGGAGCGGAAGTTCGCCGAGCTGGTCACCGAACTCTACAGCCCGGAAGCAGTGGCAAAGCGTCATCGCCGGTTCATGAAAGTCTACGGACCAAAATTCCGCCAGCCGGCCCTCGCGCCGCCTGGCGCAGGACCCTCCCATGAGCTTTGTTCGGTGTAAGCGTAGGGGCGGGGCCTGGCGACCCCAGGTTCTGCCCTGGGGCCCCGCCCTTGGAGGCCGAGGCAAGCCTCGGCCCTACAAAAGCGGCGGCAAGCCGCCGCACTCCACATGCGGTTGCTGCCCAATTTTTCAGGGCAAGGATCGTTGAAGGGCGGCGCGCGCTAGGGCGATTTGGGGAAGGTTGGCGCGGGAATTTTCGAAATGGGAAAGGAATTCCTGGTACTCGTTCACAGCTTGGTCGCGCTTGCCCGTGGCTTCATAAACTTGGCCCAAATAGAAGTGCGCCAGCGCGGCGAGGAGAGGGGATCGTGTGCGAAGGTCATTAAAACTTGACCGATTTCGCTCGTTAAAAATCGCAGCTCGGAGGTTCTGCTCTGCCCGAGTGTAGTCCTTGGCCTGGAGGTAGGCCCACCCTTTCGGATATCGCAACCATGAATCAGTGAAGTTCGGCAAGCGACCAGCGGCAGCGATCACACCTTGCGGGTCCTTGTGGACCAAGGCAGCGTACAAGGCTCCGTAATTCCGGACAAGTTCGATTCCCTGGGAATCCAGCTCGGGCCGGGCTGCCGCATAGAGCTGGAGGCTGCGCTCAGAGGCCGCTGCGTCGCCCTGCACTGCCTGCAGAACCGCAATCGGTCCGTTCTCCCGTCCGGCGAGTTTCTGCTGACGTGCAAAAGCGAGATCGGCGGCTGTTCCTTGACCTGCGAAAAGCGAAACAG
Organism: Terriglobia bacterium; assembly: GCA_035946625.1. GTDB lineage: Bacteria > Acidobacteriota > Terriglobia > UBA7540 > UBA7540 > DASYXZ01. The sequence continues at coordinate 41,627 of DASYZE010000085.1, forward strand.
AAATCAGCGACTGGAGCGCGTCTTCAGCGGCCTCGTTTTGTCCGGCGCGAGCGAGGTCATGCACGGCGCGCTGAAAACTCGCACGCGCGCCCTCCAGGTCACCTTGTGTTTCCTGGAATTGCCCCTGAAAAACCGCAATGTAGAATTTGCTCGCGCCCGCGGCTCGTTGCGCGTATTCCTGAAGCGCCGAATCCGCCAGAGCGAACTTCTTCTGGTCTGCATAGACGACGGCCAGCTTGATATAATCTCCGTAGCCCATGAAATCCGGCTTCAGCTCCAGGACTTTACGGTAGGCCTGCCAGGCTTCGTCATCGTGATTCAATTGATAGAGAATGTCCCCACGAGTGTCCCAGGGGTTCGGGTCGTGGGGGCGAATACCCATATATTGGTCGTTGGCCTGGAGCGCGGCCGGCAGATTCCCAGCCGCCGCCTCAGAGTATCCAAGCACATTCAGAAATCCATCATTTCTGGGATCGAGTTTGAGGCCATCGTTCAAGACGGAAATGGCGCTGTCCGGTTCGCCCGTGGCACCCAGGAAAAGCGCCAATTCTTGACGCGCCTGGTCCTCTCGAGGATATTCCTTAACCAGAGATTCGAGGATCTGTTTCGCACGCACAAAGTCCAAGGCCCGAAGGGCTTGCGTCGCCTGAAACTGCAATTGGTCTTTGTGCGGCAGGCGCGATTGAAATTGTTCGATCTTCGGCCAGAGGGCCTCGCTTTTTCGAAAGTCGCCCTGACTTGCGTAAACCTGTGAAAGATAAAAGTACGCCAGCGCGAATTGCGGATCCAGCTTGATCGCTTGCTCGAATTCCTGGGCTGCTTCGGCAGAAAATAAGCGTTGCCGCAAATCGTAGCCGAGCTGGTAGTGCCGGTAGGCTTCAATATTGGAGGTTGCCGCGTCTTCGATGGTGGGCGCATTGGTGGCAGGGTTGGCCGAAGGCACAAAGCGTTGCGCGATGCGGCCCGTCACCGCATCCACCATGCTGAAGATGCCTTGCACGTCCTCGGCCTCCACTTTGTCGGAGAACAAAATCTGGCCGGACTTGGTGTCTTGCACCTGCACGTCCAGCCGAAGCTGCTTGGGGCCCACGCGCATCAGCGTGCCGGTAACAAATGCATCGGCGTCGGTGTTGCGCGCAACTTCCATCGCCGAAGTTGGGTCAAGCTCCGTCGTCTGCTTCTTCCCCAGGCGCTGGACGGCGGAGAGAATGCGCTCCGTCGAGAGCACGTCCAACCCCTTCACCTGAGCCAGATTTGTGGTGAGCATTTCCGTCAAGCCGCGGTTGAGCCAGTCGAGTGAAGGGTCCTGGGAGAGGTTGGAGAAGTAGAGAACCGCCACGGCCTTTTGGCCGCCGGCCGCTACCGGACCCGAGGTGCGGTGGCGAATGAACCACCAACCGAGAGCCAGCCCGACAACCAGCAATGCCACGGCTGCGGGAATCAGAATCCTGGAACGGCGTGGCTCGGTAGACGGCATGGGCGTGGGAATAAACGTGCCCGACGGTTGCATGGGGGCCGGAACCGGCGTAACCGGGCTTGGACTGCTTGGCGACGGCGCGACGGGACTCGGGCCACTTGGCGTTGGCGCGACCGTGCTTGGAGTGCTTGGCGGGGGTGTGACCGCACTTGCTCCGCTCGGCGTAGGAGGCGGTGGCGGCATTTCAGGTTGCGCCGCTTGCCGCGGGTCGCTGGTTCGAGCCGGCATGTAACCGCTTTGTTCCGCCACTTGCATCCGGCTTGGCGAGCGCCCGGAATCCGTATCGCGCTTCAATCGCTTCAGATCCGTACGGATGTCGGAAGCGTTCTGGTAGCGCATCTCCGCGTCTTTCTCGAGCGCTTTGAAAATAATTTCTTCGAGCTTGGGCGGCAGTTCAGGATTCAGGCGCAGGGGCGAGACGGGGGCGCGGTTGAGAATGGCTTCATGAATCACCCCGGAAGTGTTGCCGCTAAAAGCGGGCACGCCGGTAGCCATTTCGTAAAGCACCAGGCCGAAGGAAAATATATCCGTACGCGCGTCAAGGTCTTCGCCACGTACTTGCTCGGGGGACATGTAGGCCACCGTTCCCATAGTGACCCCGGGGCTGGTGAGGAATTCTTCCCGCGCCGGGGCGGTGAGCATGGCGGAAGCGCCTGGCCCCATCGGTTGCCTTTCCAGGAGCGTGAGCTTGGCCAAACCAAAGTCCAGCACTTTGGCTTGATTGCGCTGGGTGACGAAGATGTTGGCCGGCTTGATGTCGCGGTGCACAATGCCCTTGGCGTGCGCGGCGTCCAGCGCGTCGGCAATCTGAATTGCCAGGTCGAGCATGGTATCCGTCTTGATGGGCTTGGACTCAATGCGATGCTTGAGGGTTTGCCCTTCCAGAAGCTGCATCACGATGAAGGGCTGGCCTTCGTGTTCGGAAATTTCGAAGATGGTGCAGATGTTGGGATGGTCGAGCGCCGAGGCGGCGCGCGCCTCGCGCTGAAACCGCTCCAGCGCCTGGTGGTCTTGGGCCAGATTTTCGGGCAGAAACTTGAGCGCCACAAAGCGGCCGAGCGTGGTGTCTTCCGCCTTATACACCACTCCCATCCCACCGCCGCCCAGCTTTTCCACAATTCGATAGTGAGATAGCGTCTTCCCGATCATCGTTGGCGTCCATGTTACGAAGCGCGCGAGAGCGTGTCAACTGAAGACGACGCGATAATCTTCATTTCGCGTCCCAAGCCCTTCTCATTATTCTGACTCCTGACTCCTTTCTCCTGACTCCTTTCTTCGATTGTGACACTCACGAAACTGTCACCTGCCCGGTGGCAGGGTGCGCGCCCATCCCACTACACTCCTCCCGTAAACTCGAAGGTGCAGAGTGACAGGCAGCGCGCTTGAATTTGAACCCAATTCGACTTATCGTGGTAGCCAGTCCGCCGGGCAAGATTTCCAAACACTTGTTCAGGGCATTGAGCCGGTCTTTGCACAAGGGCGCAACGGCGGGAAAGACAGCGAACTCATTACCGCCGAGCGCTGGAAGGGAAGCACTATGGCGTCCCATGGCTATTGGGGAGTTTTGAAGCGGCCGGGTTACGCGTTTCTTCTCGCCGCGCAGGCGCTGGCAGTTTTTGACGACAATACGTTCAAACAGCTTCTCTCTTATTACGCTCTCGCCGTCCTCACGAATCCCGCTGCGCGCGCGCAGGTGTTCGCCTGGGCTACGGCGCTTTACGTGTTGCCCTACATTCTTTTCTCATCCTACGCCGGCCAGGTTGCAGACCGGTTCTCCAAACACCAGGTCATCATTTCCCTGAAAGTAATTGAGGCGGTCATCCTCTCCTTCGCCACCTATGCGATGTTTGTCGGCCAAATCAACGCCATGCTGGCCGCGCTGTTTCTGCTCGGCATCCACGCAGCGTTTCTCGACCCGGCCAAGGAAGGCATCCTACCCCAGATTTTCCCTGACGAAGCCCTCTCGCGCGCCAACGGCCTGATGCAACTCACGGTTTACAGCATGATTGTGCTGGGGCCGGTAGCCGCCGGATTCCTGTTTGATTCTTTTTCGCATACTCCCTACTTTCCCGTCGCCATGCTGGTGGGAACGGCTCTGGCGGGATTGCTCCTTGCGCTCGGCATCACCAAGGTCCAGCCCATCAGCCCGGGCGAGAAATTCCGGCTGAATCCGGTGGCGGAATTCTGGCGCGATTTCGCCGAAATCCGCGCTTCGCGCGCACTGCTTCAAACGGTGCTCGCCATTGCCTACTTCTGGTTTCTGGGCGCGGTCTATTTGCAGAACGTCATTGGTTACGGCCACGACCTGATAGGTCTAAACGCAACCGGCATCAGCTACCTCACCGCTTCAGTGTCGGTGGGCATCGCGCTAGGCGCGTTTATCGCGGGGAGACTTTCCGGCGACCAGGTGGAACTCGGACTTGTCCCCATCGGCTCAGTGGGACTGGGTGTCTTTGGCGTCTACCTTTATTTCGCCCACCACTCGTTCGCGCACGCGCTGGCCGGGCACTTCATGGTGGGATTGTCGGGCGGAATATTCATCATTCCGCTCCAATCCTTTTTGCAGGCGCGCGCCGGTGAGCATTCCAAGGGGCGGGTGATCGCCACTTCCAACGTTCTTACTTTTACTGGCGTGGTGCTGGGCGCGGGCCTTTTCAGTCTACTTTCTGGTACTTTCCATCTGCTGCCCAACCAGGTTCTTCTGGTGATGGCGGTGATTTCCTTCGGCGCCACGGCTTACATTCTCACCGTCCTGCCCGACTTCACCATCCGTTTGTGTCTTTGGCTGCTCGCCCACACATTCTATCGCATCAAGGTTCGCGGCACGGAAAACCTGCCCAAGCGCGGCCCGGCGCTGCTCGTTTGCAATCATATTTCCTATGTGGACCCCTTCCTGATCGGTGCGTGCACGCAACGTTTCATTCGCTTCCTGATGTACCGCCGATTTTATGAGACCACGGGCGTCCACTGGCTGGCGAAATTGATGGGCGCCATCCCGATTGCCACCGACGATCCGCCGCGCAAGGTGGTGGAGTCCTTGCGTGAGGCGCAGGCCGGGCTGAAAGCAGGGGACCTGGTCTGCATTTTTGCCGAAGGCGCTATCAGCCGCACGGGAAACCTGCTCCGCTTTCGCCGCGGGTTTGAGCGCATCACGCGAGGCCTGGACGTCCCCATTATCCCGATTCATCTCGACCGGGTTTGGGGCAGCATCTTCAGCTATGATCGAGGAAAGTTTTTCTTCAAGTGGCCGCGTCGTATTCCATACCCCGTCACCGTCAGCATCGGCCCGGCTTTGGCGGGCGAATCCACTCCGTTCCAGGTTCGCCAGGCCGTGATGAAGTTAAGTTCGGACGCTTTCGCGCGCCGCGACGCCACCCAGCGTCCGCTGCCTGAGCTTTTTCTGGATTCGGCGCGGCGCAATTGGCGGCGCTTTGCCATGGCCGATTCGCTGGGACGCAAGCTAAATTTTGGCCGCACCCTGGTGGGCGCCATGCTCTTTCGGCGCATGATTTTGAAAAAGTGCGCGCAGGAAAAAATGATTGGAATTCTTCTGCCGCCTTCGGTGCCCACGGCCTTATTGAATATCGGCATCAGCATGGCGGGCCCCGTACCGGTGAATTTGAATTACACGTCATCGCCGGAATCAATGGCTGTCGCCATCGCAAAGTGTGAAATCAAAACCATTTTCACCACGGAAAAATTGTTGGAGCGCCTTTCCATTCCCCGTACTCCGAATATGGTGATGATTGAAGACGCGGCAAAAAGCTTGCCACCCGTGTCGAAATATATCTACACCGCCGCCGCGCGATTGCTGCCCCGTTTCGTTTTGCACGCCTGGCTGCTGCCGCGCGATCGGAAGTTGGACGCGATGGCCACGGTCATTTTTTCCAGCGGCAGCACCGGCATTCCCAAGGGCGTGATGCTAAGCCATCGCAACATCGTCTCCAACGTCGAGGGCGTTCAGCAGGCCATCACCGTCAATCGCAACGATTGCATCATGGGCATTCTGCCCTTCTTCCATTCCTTCGGCTTTACCGACGGGCTGTGGCTCCCCATGCTCTCCGGGTTTGGCGTGGTGTATCACGCCAGTCCACTGGAAGCCAAAAAGATCGGCGAGCTCTGCCGCAAGTATCACGTCACTATCTTAATTTGCACTCCTACCTTTTCCTGGAAATACGTTCAAGCCTGCAAACGCGAAGATTTTGGCTCGCTCCGCCTGGCCATCGTGGGCGCGGAGAAAATGAAGCCTGAGTTGGCTCAGGCCTTTAAGGAAAAATTTGGGATCGACTTGTACGAAGGGTACGGCTGCACGGAGCTTTCCCCGGTGGTGGCCGCCGGAGCACCCGGCTATTCCGGCCCGGATGAAATCCAACCCGGGCACAAACCCGGCTCGGTGGGCCACCCGATTCCCGGAATCACCGTTCGCGTGGTCAGTCAGGAAACGTTTAAGGAACTTGGACCGGACGAGTCCGGCATGCTGCTGGTGAAAGGCCCCAGCGTGATGATGGGCTATCTGGGCGAGCCGGAAAAGACCCGCCAAGTAGTGGTGGAAGACGGCTGGTACGTCACGGGCGACATCGCGCGCATCGACGAAGATGGGTTTATCACCATCACTGACCGGCTCTCGCGCTTCTCCAAAATAGCGGGCGAAATGGTGCCGCATATTCAAGTTGAGGATGCACTGCAAAAAGCGCTGGGCGCCACCGAACCGAAATTGGTTGTGACCTCGGTCCCCGACGAACAAAAAGGCGAGAAGTTGGTGGTGCTGCACACCGATCTGGGTGCGAGTGTGGACGACCTGCTGAAACGCCTGCGCGAAAGCACCTTGCCCAAATTATGGCTGCCGCGAAAAGAGAATTTCTTTCTTGTCCAAGTTCTGCCCATGCTCGGCACCGGCAAACTCGATTTGCACCAGATCAAAGAAATCGCGAAGAAATTTACTTTACCCCAATCGGCTACCCCAACCGGTGAGCCGATTGGGTAGCGTCCGGCTTTAGCTTCGCAGTTGGTTCCATGCTGGCACGCTGGCGGCGGGTTCCACACAAGGTTGGCCTGAGATGGAAAACCAAGCGAATTTTGGAGTTGCGATCTCACCACCGCGAGTTGACGTGCGTAAACTGTGGGCCGAGAGAATCTTAGTAGTCGTTTCCGGACTGGCCTATGCCGGTCTCCTCACCGAATTATTACTCGCTGGACGGACTGACGCTTCATTCACTTCATTGATTCTTGGGCCGACGGAAACGATCGCTGTCCCGTGCTCTCTGATTCTTTTGCTCCTGCGGAAGAACCCTCCTTCCCAGCTTGGACACTCTGCTGTCTTGTTCTTCAGTGGATTTTGTATGGTGGCATTGGTGCTGGCTTTTCCCTTTGTGGCCATGGAGGTCTATGTGATACCTCACTGGGCGGGAGGAGGTGTGAGAAACTGGGGCATTACCGTCAATCCGTTCATTGTGCTCGCTGTACTTGCGGGCGTGGCTCAACCTTCTTTGCTTATGAGCGCGGGACGTTTATCCATTAGCCAGAAGCAATCGAGAAATGATGTTCGGATTACAGTCCTCCTGGGTGTGATCCTCGGGTTGGTTATATTTGTCCCGCTCTTTGCGCTAATGGCTTTGGCAGGGATGTAATCATCTTGGGCATTCCGACATCGAAAGAGTTTTGATTACTCTCGCCCCTGCGGTATGAGGGCGGCCCCATCGGAGTCAGTCCTGGTTTTGAAGCTATTGAACTGGTTCTGGGCGCCTGCAACGAGACTTCCGCACGTGAAGCGAGCAAATTGCTTCCCGATTGATTCACGTTTTGAAAATGAATGGTGCGTGTGCCATGGATTCAATTTGCCCACCCACAGCACCGGCTGGCGGATGAACCAATTGCGAATCACTTCCGGCACGGTGGAGTCGGGCTTCAAACTTAGCCATAGTTTCAGGTAGTCGGGCCGATCGAGGGCGAGTCCTGCAAAAAGCAGACTGGGCTGACGGATGGGCCACTGATCGAAGTACATCACGTCGGGCGAAAAAGGCCAGGATTTCTTGTTGACAATGTAGGGAACCATAAACCCCAAACCTTTCTTCATCGTCCGCCCGTCGGGAAGCTCAAACTTCCACAAGTTATCCGCAGGGGTTGAGAGAATTTGGCACACGGTGGCCATGGCGTCGAGGTTAAACAGCGAGTAGCCGTAAGGTTTCGTCCGCTTTAACTCAAGCGGAAAGCTACCGTCGGCGGCCATCTGATTGGGCAGGAGGACGGTCTTGATACGGTTGCGGCAATAATCGGTTAGGTCGTGATTGCCGGTCAGGCGGGCAAACTCCGCCACCTGCATGACCCAACAGGTGCCGTGATTATTTTTCGCATTTCGCTCATCCATTCCGTTCTTGGAAGTCGTCATCCATTCCACATAATCCTCAAACCATTTCTTGACGCCCTCGACTTCGCCGGTCGATAGCGTCCCTGAGCCGCGCAGCACTTGGGCGCCCCGCGCGACTTCCACTAGATGAATGGTGTCAATAATTCCGGTCCCCCGCCCCGTCGTGCGGCCCTTGATGGCTTGGGCATACTGGAGGGTGGGATTCATGCGTGTTGATTCATTCAGGAACCAAGCGCGTAGATGTTCTGCGGCGTGCGTGGCGTATCGAGCTTCGCCACTGATTTTCCACGCCGCCGCGAGGGCCGCAAATTGAACGCTCAGGCGCATCATGGCTTGGCGATGGGCGACAAAATTGTCCGGATTGGACATGCCGTCGCGCCGGATGTAAGGACCGTCGGGATTCTTGGGGTCGGGCCACCAGTAATCGCCTTCGGAATAGAAGTCATGCTTGCCTCCAGCGCTGCGCGGGCAGGACGACGCGGTGATCGTGATCGGCCCTTCGCTCAGATATTTTTTTGCCTTACTTAGAACTCGCGCGCGGTCGATGGCGACAACGTCAAAGCTCGTCAAAAAATTATCTTTTCGCTCCCTGGCACATGCGAGCCCCGAACCAGCGAGACTGGCGGCCCACGGCGAAGCCAAAACCGTGGCGCAAAACTTTCGTCGGGTTAGACGAGAAATTGACATGAGGGGTCCTTCACGGGCCCGTTTCACAGAGAGGAAACATTGGCCGCCGCCGGCGATTGAACGCAAGATCCCTTCGAGAGCCACTTGCTATTTCAACGTGGCCAGTCATAATAGGACGATGCGAAAAGCCAGGAAAACTTATTCCTATCAAATCAACATCATCCCCGAGAAAGAGGGAGGGTACACCGTTCTAGTTCCCTCGCTTCCTGGCTGCGTTTCATACGGAGAAACCATCGAAGACGCTACCAAAAATGCAGCTGAAGCAATTGATTTGCACTTGGAGAATCTCGCTGCCCATGACCTCCCCATCCCCGACGACAACGAAACGTTTCCGATCTTTACAACCTTGATCCACGTCAAGCCTTCGCATGTCTAAAGAGATGCCTTCATTCCGCGCAAGGGAAGTGGTGAGAATTCCTGAAAAAGCAGGCTTCCAAAAATATCGGCAAAAGGGGAGCCACTTGACCATGTTTCGTCCAAGTGATCATCGTGCACTCACCGTTCCCATTCATTCTTCAAAGACTCTGCCAAAAGGTACCTTCCGCGCGATCGTTAAACAGGCAGGCCTCGCCATTGAAGAATTCATGAATCTTTCCTAAATTAAATTTCGACGCCCAGGGCGCGCAGGTCGTTTTCCAACTGGTTCACGTTTTTAAACTGAATGGTATTCATGCCATGCCATTTGGCGCACTCGAGGTTCAGGGCGCGGTCGTCAATGAACACGCATTCCTCCGGCGGGCGTTGGACTAGATCCAAGGCCAGAACGTAAATCGCTTCATCTGGCTTCTTGACCCCCAAATAACAGGAGCTGAAAAAAGCGGTGAAATATTTTCTCAAACCGAATTTGTCAATGCGGTACTGGTTCAACTCGGTGGACTCGTTATTCAATGTGGTCATCAGATATTTGTTGGCTTCCGCGAGCCGGGCAATGAACGCCAGAGAGTCCGGGAATGGCTGCGACTCCGCAAACATAAATTCCTTCACCGCGTCCCTGGTGAAGGTGCGCGGCTTGAAGAAAACGGTGCGGTCCAGGTAATGGTCCATGTCGAGTTTGCCGGTCTCAAACGCCGTCGAGACCAACTCGTGGCGGTCGCCAAATTCCCCCAAAGCGAGATCGAATTTTTCCACCAATTTATGCCGCGACGCACGGTCCCACCCGTTGGTGAGCAAAACGCCGCCAACATCGGAAAATACGGTGGTGATTTTGGCCATGGCGTGACTCCAGAGTTTGGATTTTGGCAGGGAATTTATCCAGGCGGCCCAGGTTCTAGCCCAGCCACTGCGGGTTGTGGACGGTACCGTCAAACGAGTTGGTATTCTTGAAAAGTTCAAACTCACCCTTCTCGCCGGGCACTGCGGTTTTCGCCAGCAGCGCCGAGACTTCCTTTTCGCTCATCGGCCGGAAAGTCCGCGCCGCCTCCAGGGCCTGCTGCACTCGTTCCACGCTGTCGCAACCATTGATGACCACGGAGGTGGGCAGGTTCATGGCGTAGTGCAGGCACTCGATGGGCGTCACCACTTTGCTCTTCAGAATCTCGCCCGAACCCATGGGCTTCATGCCCAGCACGCCGATGCCGTGCTGCACCAGCACGGGCACCACTTTTTTGGCAAAGCTTTTGTAGTGGGCGTCCATCACGTTCAGCGGCATTTGCACGGAGTCAAAGGTGAATCCGTGCGCGAACGCGGTATGCAGCATTTTCAGGTGAATATCCGGATCTTTGTGCCCGGTAAATCCAATGTACCGGATTTTGCCCGCCTTCTTCGCCGCCAAAGCCGCTGCAAAGGCGCCGCCCGGCCCAAAGATCCTGTCCGGGTCGCCCTCGCGAATCACTTCGTGGAACTGCACCAGGTCAATCATGTCGGTCTGAAGTCTTTGCAGCGAATCTTCCAGTTGTTGGTTGTAGACGTCTTTCACCTGGCCATCGGTCTTGGTCATCAGAAAAACTTTTTGCCGATATCCATCCCGCAAGGCCTTGCCCATGCGCACTTCGCTCAATCCATCGTGGTAGTCCCAGCAGTTGTCCATGAAGTTGATGCCATTATCGATCGCGGTTCGCACAATGCGAATACTTTCCTCCTCATCCGCGGGAACGGCCATGTGATATCCGCCGAGGCCAATCAGCGAAACTTTCTCGCCCGACCGCCCCAGCGTCCGGTAAGGCATTTGACCCGCGGCCGGACCGACGAGCGGCGTCCCGTTATTGAGGGGCAAACTTCCCCGCCCCTTGATTTTTTGGGGCTCTTCAGCGCCTTGACCTACTCCCGTCACCGCCGCCGTTCCTGCAATCCCGGCGGCCATCCGTCCCAGAAAACCTCTTCGATTGGTTTTATCGCTCATGAGGGGACCTCCGCTAAAAATCCCTGGGTAACCGGAATGATATCACGAGGCAAATCTCTTTAGGACGGGGTCATGGCAAATTTGTTCTCATTGAAGGCAGGTTCCGTGCTCTGCCGCGGCTACAACAGAGGAGCTTGGGGGGGTGGGAGACTGCTCGTTTTTTCCGTCTCTTGTTTTGCGCGGGGTCCTGGCGTAGGGCAGCCGGGAGGGCTCCGGCCCTTGCCCAGGCCCGGCCGTGGTGAGGCCGCACGCTCGGCCGGAGGAAGATCATGACGGGTGCGCGCGCCGGGAGCAGGAGTTGGCGGTCATGCGCCGAGAGTCCAATACCCCGCGCCCGTGGCGCGCCCGTTGATGCATCCTTTGCGCCACGCTCCCTGGCCTTTGGGACTTGACCACGCCGATGGGGAAGCGGCGAAGGCGGGTGATGTTTTCCGGACCGTGGCCGGTGCGGCTGCGCGCCAAGCGCAACAAGGCCTTCCAGGGATGTCGCTTCGTGGGCCTGGCTCTGGATGGAACAACCGGGGGATGGCGGCGGAAGTCGGCCTGCCCCCTGTGCCGCCCTTATCGCAACGCCGCGGCCAGATCATCGCGATCGTGTCGGCAGAAGCGCAAATTCGGCCCGCGAAATTAGGCCGCCATCGCCAGGTACGGTGATCCCGCGACGCCCACCCCTCACGACCAACCCTCGTAAGTTTCTCCCATTTAAAACTTCAGAAACGGCTGACCTCAAAAGCGGTAGCTTGCGATGGGCGGGCGCGCGTTGTAAACTGGTCTTTTAGCGGAATGCGCAACGAGTTGCCCCAGTGGACAATTCTCCGCGGAAGGGTTTTGCGCGCCGGAGCTGGCGATTTCGGCGTGGCAGGCTTGCGCGGGCCGAAGAGGAAATTCGCGATTTTCCAGCACGAAAGGGAGTTGAACCATGTTGGCCCCGATTCGAAATGAGTGGGTGAAAAAGCGCCTGGCCGGGCTGGGTGAGGACCGCAACGTGACCCAGATGCACTATGCGCGCCAGGGCGTGATCACGGAGGAGATGGAGTATGTGGCGCGGCGCGAAAACCTGGCGCCGGAAGAAGTGCGGTCGGAAGTGGCGCGCGGGCGCATGATCATTCCCGCCAACATCCGTCACCTGGAACTGGAGCCGATGGCCATCGGCGTGGCGGCGAAGTGCAAAATCAATTCCAACATTGGCAACTCCGCCACCAACTCCAACCTGGAAGAAGAACTGGAAAAGCTGCACGTCTCCGTACACTACGGCGCCGACACGGTGATGGACCTCTCCACCGGCGGCGACATTCACGCCATCCGCGAATCGAATTTGCGCCACAGCCCGGTGCCGGTGGGCACGGTGCCGATTTACGAGGCCCTGAGCCGGGTGAACCACGTCCGCGAATTGACGCCATCTCTGATGCTGGAAGTGATTGAGGAGCAAGCCGGGCAGGGCGTGGACTATATGACCATCCACGCCGGGGTGCTGCGCGAATATATTCCCCTCACCAGCAAGCGCATTACCGGCATCGTGAGCCGGGGCGGCGCGCTGATGGCGCAGTGGTCGGTGGAAAACAATCAGCAGAATTTCCTTTACACCCACTTTGAAGACATCTGCAAGATTTTCCAGAAATACGACGTCTCATTTTCGCTGGGCGACGGATTGCGGCCGGGCTGCCTGGCCGACGCCAGCGACGCAGCCCAATTTGCCGAGCTGAAGACGCTGGGCGAATTGACGCGCAAGGCCTGGGAATATGACGTGCAAGTCATGATCGAGGGCCCCGGGCACATTCCCATGGACCAGATCAAGCTCCAGGTGGAGAAGGAAATGGAGTTGTGCAGCGAGGCGCCGTTCTACACCCTGGGTCCGCTGGTGACGGACATCGCTCCGGGGTACGACCACATTACCTCCGCCATCGGCGCGGCCATGATTGGATGGCACGGCGCCTCCATGCTGTGCTACGTGACGCCCAAAGAACATCTGGGACTGCCGAACAAGGACGACGTGCGCCAGGGCATCATTGCATATAAAATTGCCGCGCACGCCGCCGACGTGGCGCGGCACCGCCCCGGGGCGCGCGATCGCGATGACGCGCTTTCCTACGCGCGCTTTTTGTTTGACTGGAACAAGCAGTTTGAGCTTTCACTCGATCCGGAGACGGCGCGCTCCATGCACGATGAAACGCTGCCCGACGATTATTACAAGGAGGCGAAATTCTGCGCCATGTGCGGGCCCAAATTTTGCTCCATGAACACCACTCAGGTGATGGAAAAACATCTGGGCATCACCCAGGGCGAACGCGAACAAAAATTTGTGGAGTTGCTGACGAAAGTGCAGGGCTGAACGGGCCAGGGAATCCATAATGGGTTTGTTCGACGTGAAGGTAAAGCTGGGAAGCCTGACCGCGCCCGAGCGGACCGAAGAGGTGTCCCTGCTGGTTGATACCGGGGCGACGTTGTCCTGGATCCCGCGGGCTATCCTGGAAAGGCTGGGCGCCCCCGTCGTTTCGCGTCTGCCGTTTACGCTTGCAGATGGGCGCGAACTGGAAAGGGAAACGAGCGCGGTGCTGTTGACGATTGACGGAAGACGCGCGGCAGTGCAAGTTGCATTTGGCGAGCCGGGCGAGGAAGCTGTTCTCGGGGCGACCGCTTTGGAAGGCTTGGGCTTGTTGGTGGATCCGGTGGCGAAGAAACTTCTTCCTCGCAATCTCCTTGCGCTGGCGCAACGGTCGGATCAACGAATGATTCTTCCCGAATTGCAACATTGCGGGATAAAATAAATCTGGATTCGTTGCTGGGAGCCTGGGTTAACAGCGCGCTTCGAAAGGCAGGTTATGGAACACTTCGAACACAAGCACGATCACAATTTCCTTCTGACGACGGTGGACTACGTTTTCAACTGGGCGCGGAAGTCGGCGCTCTGGCCCATGACGTTTGGGTTGGCCTGCTGCGCCATTGAGATGATTGCCTCCACCACTTCGCGCTTTGACATGGCGCGCTTCGGGGCTGAGGTTTTTCGCCCCAGCCCGCGCCAGTCCGACCTGATGATAGTGGCCGGCACGGTGACGCTGAAAATGTCTCCCGTGATCCAACGCATCTGGGAGCAGATGCCCGACCCCAAGTGGTGCATCTCCATGGGTGCGTGCTCGAGCGTGGGCGGCCCGTTCAATACCTACGCGGTGTTGCAGGGGGTGGACAAAATTGTGCCGGTGGACGTCTACGTGGTGGGATGCCCGCCGCGCCCGGAAAATCTCTTTTATGCCCTCCTGCGCTTGCAGGAAAAGATCGACGACATGTGTATCAAGGATAATTTCCGGCCCCGGCCCACCACCGTGCGCCTGGATGAAACCATGATCGATGAATTCAAAAAGTCGATTCGCATTGGCAAGGCGGGCACCCCGGAATTCGTCCAGATCGGATAGAGGAAGTGCAGTCCACAGTTGACAGTCTACAGTTCACAGTTGGGAAAAATCGTTGAATTCAAAATTTGACTGTCGACTGTTAACTGTGACCTTTCTTTGGAGGTCCCATGGCCGATTATGTGAAGGTTCTATCCACCTCAGACCTGGCGGAAGGTCAGGGCAAGGTGGTTCAGGCGGGCGGCAAAGCGATCGCCGTCTTCAATGTGGGCGGCACCGTCTATGCGCTTGACAATACCTGCCTCCATCGCGGCGGGCCGCTGGGCGAAGGGATGCTGGAGGGCGGCGTCGTCACCTGCCCCTGGCACATGTGGGAGTACGACGTGCGCACCGGCGAAAAAGTGGGAGCGCCCACCGTGAAGGTTGCCACCTATGCCGTGCAGGTGGATGGCAGCGAAATCAAGGTGGCGGTATAAACCTCCTGTCAGGTGTGGGCGGACCAGAATTGAGTCATTTCGCCATTGCATCAATGAGCCAATGAAATAGGGGCGGAAATTGAGAGATGGAATCTTGCATAATTAGCCCTAATTCAAGTTTCCAAGTTCCGACTTTTATTTTCTGGTTCTTCAATCGCCGAATCTCCCGACATTTCTGCAACGACAACGAACGATGCCTGAGCTCCCCGAAGTTGAAACGGTTTTGCGCGGCCTTAAAAAACGCGTCTTGGGCCGATGGCTGGGCGCGGCGGAAGTGCGCCACTCGCAGGTGATTGCGGGCGCGCCGGATGAATTTGTTCGGGCGGTCAGCGGGCGGCCCATCCTGGGCGCCCGGCGCAAAGGCAAGGCCATTGCGATTGAACTCGGACCTCCAAAAGAAAATGAGGGCGCAGCGAAGCGATACCTTCTGGTCCGCCTGGGCATGACGGGCCAATTCACCGTGAACGCGGTCGCCGAGCCTTTGGAGCCCCACACCCACGTACGCTTGGCCCTGGAAGGCGGTCAAGAGGAAATTCGTTACGTAGACGCGCGCCGCTTCGGCCGGCTGCGATCCTTGACGCGCGAAGAATTGGATAAGGTCTTGGGCGGCCTGGGACCGGATGCGCGGAAAATCACCGAGGGTCAGTTTCAGCAAGCGTTGCGGGGCCGGCGAACCCCGCTCAAAAGCTGGTTGATGAATCAGCAGATGCTGGCCGGGGTGGGAAACATCTACGCCGACGAATCGCTCTACCTTGCGAGGCTGAACCCGCTGATGGAGGCCGGCCGGCTTTCCGCTGACCAGTCGCGCCGGCTGCTGCGATCCCTGAAGCGGGTGCTGGAACGCGCCGTCGAATTCCAGGGCACCAGCTTTCGCGACTACATTGACATTGAAGGCCGTCCCGGAAATTTCCAGCCCCAGCTTCGTGTTTACCAGCGCACCGGCAAGCCCTGCCGTCGGTGCCGCCAGCCTATCGAGCGCGTGATCATCTCCGGACGCAGCAGCCACTTCTGCCCAATCTGCCAGCCGCGGCCACGCCGCCACGAACATCAAGCAAAGTCAAGCCGGCGGGCCCAATCCTGAAACAGATGAGCCTGGGGTTTGGCCCAGAATGATTCGTTCACCGCCGAAAGTTCGCCGCAGTAATTATTATCATTTGTCTTATTCAACCAATGGGCAAATCTTCTGCTATAATCCGGCCCGACAGGGCAGGACTCTGCCAGTCTCTTGGGCCGCGGGCGATGCCGGCTGACGCCAACGCCAAGCACCCACTTCGATGAGTCCGGCACGAAACGAGTTCCGTGCTTTTCAAAACACAGAGCGCCGCAGTTTTCGGCATTGACGCCTACCTGGTGGAGGCAGAGGTGGATATCTCCGCCGGGAACGGGCATTTCATGACAGTCGGGCTTCCGGACGCCGCGGTGCGCGAAAGTAGCGAGAGGATCAGGTCAGCCATCCGGAATTGCGGGCTTGAATTTCCTTTTCAAAACATCACCGTGAACCTGGCGCCGGCGGACGTGAAAAAAGAGGGTTCGGGATTCGATCTGCCCATCGCTCTCGGAATTCTTGGCACCACCGGAGTTTTGCTGAAAACTGAATTGAAACAATTTCTTTTTCTGGGTGAACTTTCGCTCGACGGAAGCCTTCGCCCCATTAAAGGCGCCCTTTCCATCGCCAGCCTGGCGAGGCAAAAAGGGATTCGCAAGCTGGTGGTGCCGGTGGAAAACGCCAGCGAGGCAGCGGTGGTGCAGGACGTGGAAGTTTACGGGATGCGCTCGCTCCCGGAAGTTCTGGATCTGGTGAATGACACGCGCGAATTCACGCCTGCCCAGGTGAAAGTATCCGAAATGTTGGCGGCGGCCAGCCAGTACCCGGTGGATTTCCGAGACGTAAAAGGCCAGCTCCACGCCAAGCGCGCCATTGAGGTGTCCTCCGCGGGAGGCCACAACATCCTGATGATCGGCCCGCCGGGTGCGGGCAAAACCATGTTGGCCAAGCGCATTCCCACCATCCTGCCGCCCCTGACGTTCGATGAGGCCATCCAGACCACCAAAATCCACAGCGTGGCCGGCGTGCTGGACCCGGGCCTAGGTTTGGTGGGCACCCGCCCGTTTCGCTCGCCTCACCACACCATTTCTGACGCCGGCTTGATTGGCGGTGGCGCCATCCCTCGTCCGGGCGAAGTAAGCCTGGCCAACAACGGGTTGCTCTTTCTCGACGAGCTGCCGGAATTTCAACGCAACGTTTTGGAAGTCCTGCGCCAGCCGCTCGAAGATGGCACCGTGACCATCGCCCGCGCCGCCATGTCCCTGACCTTTCCGGCGCGCTTTATGCTGGCGGCGGCGATGAATCCCTGCCCCTGCGGATTTTTCAACGATCCTTCGCGCGAGTGTACCTGCACCCCGCCCATGATCCAGCGCTACGTCTCCAAGATTTCCGGCCCTCTGCTGGATCGCATTGATATCCATATTGACATGCCGGCGGTGAAATACCGCGAGCTGCGCGAAGACTCGGGCGGCGAAACATCAAGCGAGATTCGCGAGCGGGTGATGAAGGCGCGCGACCGCCAGTTGGCCCGCTACCAGGGCGAGAAAATTTATTCCAACGCTCAAATGAGCTCCCGCCAGATCCGCAAGTACTGCAATATTTCCGCCGAGTGCGAGCGGTTGCTGGAAAGCGCCATGACCCGCCTGGGGCTGAGCGCCCGCGCCCACGACCGCATCCTGAAAGTCTCGCGCACCATCGCCGACCTCGACGCCGCCGAAGATATCAGCACCACCCATATTTCCGAAGCGATACAATATCGGTCGCTCGATCGGAGTTATTGGACGTGAGAGCCGGGGCGGCGCATTCAAACCAAAAAGCGTGGACAAATTGGACGCCATCATTTTGCATTGAGGCAAAGCAGTGAAGGACAAAAAGCGCAAGACAGGAAATTCCAATCGCTAAGCCGGGGGGCGCTTCCGGCCATCAGGCGGGAATCTCCCCACCCACAGCGAAGACGGCGTGGATTTAACCGTGATCCGCTGGATGCTCTCTCTGACTCCGGCCCAGCGTCTGCAAGTGCTTCAGCAGAACATACGTTCTATAATGAAAGTCCGGGAAAAAATCCGAACTTGATTTCCTGGCCATCCTCAGCCACCTCGCCGGTCACGACGTCGATTTCATCGTGGTGGGCGGAGTGGGCGCAGTTTTGCAGGGGGCACCCATTGCCACCTTCGATCTGGATGTTGTCCATTCCCGCGAGCCGCACAATATCAATAATTTACTCGCCGCTCTTGACTCGCTGGAGGCAATTTATCGGGACCATGCGGGGGGAAATATCAAACTGAGTCGCTCCTACTTATCATCTCCGGGCCATCAGATCTTGATGACACGTTTCGGGCCCCTTGACCTCTTGGGTGTTATTGGTTCGAAGCGCGATTACCTGAATCTGCTTCCTGAATCGGGTTCAGTGGAAATCTCTCCCGGCCTGAAGGTACGCGTCCTCGGGCTTTCCGCCATCATCAAATCCAAGGAAGAAAGTGGCGGAGAAAAAGATCAGGCCGTATTGCCCACTCTGCGGCGAACCCTCGAAGAAAAATCAAAAATCTAAGCGATAAATTTTCAGGTGTGACTTTGGCGTGCGCTCGATGCTCATAAGTTTCGATTCTTGGCTGTCAACTGTTTACTGTCGACTGAAAACTGACTTTCGTGTGTTAAATTAACCCGTGATGAACCCGAGTGAAATCGCTCTCGCCCCCATGTGGTATGTGGTTTTCCTTCTGTCCCTGACCTGCCACGAAGCCTCGCACGCGCTGGCGGCCAAGCTTGGAGGAGACCTGACCGCCTTCGAGGGCGGCCAGGTAACCCTTAACCCGATTCCGCACATGAAGCGCGAACCGTTCGGAACCATCTTATTTCCGCTGATCACCTACTTCATGAGCGGCTGGATGATGGGTTGGGCCAGCGCCCCCTTCGATCCGCAGTGGGCGCACCGGCATCCGCGACGTGCGGCCTGGATGGCCCTGGCGGGACCGGCGGCGAACCTGACCTTGGTCCTTCTGGCCGCCGTCATCATCCACGCGGGGATGTTGGCAGGAGTCTTTTCCCTGCCCGGGCGGGCAGGATTCACTCACATTGTGGACGCGGCGCCGGGCAGCCTGGCGCAAGGCGGCGCAACTTTGCTGAGCATCCTGTTTTCCCTCAACCTGCTCCTCTTCGTCTTTAACCTGCTCCCCATGCCTCCGCTCGACGGCATCACCGCGCTCGGAGTTCTGCTTCCGGAAAAAGCCGCTCACCGCGTCGCCCAGTGGGGTCACAATCCGGCGTTCATGCTGCTGGGGATGGTGGTGGCGTGGAAGTTCTTCGGCTATTTGTTCGACCCTCTGTTTACGCTAGGTTTGAACTTGCTTTATCCGGGACACAGCTTTCATTGATGTATCAGGTGAAGCATCCGGGAATAAGCGGTGTCACACTACTTCAACAAGGCTGTAAACCCGGCGTGCTCGAAGTGCCGATCAGTCGTGAGAGCTTCAGCGATGCCACGTTCCTGCATCGCAACAAAAGAAATGCAATCCGTCAATGACCAGTCTTTATCCGGACGTTGTGCGAACAGTTCAGCGCCCTTATTGAAGAGTTCCTGTGACGGGGGAATGATCTCGACATCGGAAGCTGACTTCAATATCTCAAGTAAGCGTACAAACGCTTGACGGGCGTTCCGGTTGGCCAGTCCGTCACCGAGTTCAGTCAGAATCCAGGCTGTCGTAATAACATGACTGGCAGATCGGAGGGAGAATTGCACCGCTTTCTCGTGAATACGATCATGCGCATTAAGGCGGGCGAAGAAATAAACGGAGTCTGCGAAGACTTGCTTCACGAGGTTTATCGCTTGGGCGACCCGTGCAGGTAATGGTCGTGGTTCTCAGCAAAATCTTCGGGTAAGTCTTTGATGGATCCGTCCAGTGGGGTCAGCTTCTTACCAATGGACGCGGGTTGGGAATCGCCATTCACAGGCTCCACCCGCACCTCTGTGCCATCGGGAAGATTTGCTTCAGGCGGCAAGACCACCACACCATTCGAAACAGTACCTTTATAAGTCATAGTTCCAAACCCGTATCCATTGCATGGCAAGCCTTGATGTCTTCTTGCGTGAGTTCAGGGAAATCCTGCAGGATTTGAGCTGCCGTCATGCCGGAAGCAAGGTAATCCACTACATCGGCCACAGTGCTACGAAGTCCTGTGATGCACGCCTGCCCGCTTCGCTTCCCCGGTTCCAACGTGATGTGCTTGGAATAGTCCATGAAGTGAAGTTATGCGTTTGCCCGGGCGAAGTCAAGGAGGGCGGCGGGGGCGTCGATTGCCCCCGCCAGCCGGGTTGGAACTGATCTCACAAATCAGCTCGGGTTATTTTTGCGAAGCTCAATCGCCCGGCAGATGAAGGCGCCGGCTTCGTCGCTGTAGGGTTTCTTGAAGGTGGAAGGCCAGTTGACTTTGTCGGAGTACAGCTTGTTGAGCCCCGCCGCAACGGCCGGACTTCCGCCGGTGAAACCTTCAATCAGCTTCTGCCAGCGGCCGGCGAGCGCCTGCGCTTTCCCACTCGCCGGATCGCGACCGGCCTTGACGGCCGCCTCCAGCTCCTGAATCAGCGCCGCCCAGTCTCGCTGCCCTTGTTCGATGACTTCCTGCGGAACCTTGCGAGCATCGAGTTCTTTGCGCGCTTCTTCGGTGTAGTACTTCCTGGTCCATTCCGTGTTTTGCTGCATGTTAATCACCTCGATGATTTTTCGGAAAATTTCCCAGTCGGGCTTGCGCGCGGACGCCCGGGACGCCAGGGCGCGCTCGGCATTCTTGATGGCCTGGATGGCCAGTTCCAGGTGACGCCGCTTCTCCTCCATGATCTTGCGTTGGAGCCGGAGCGTGGTCGTCATGTCGAATGCCTCCCCTTCCAGAAGCTCCTTGATTTGTTTCAGGGAAAAGCCGATGAACTTCAACGTCACAATTTCTTCGAGACGCGCAAAGTCGCGCTGGGCGTACAGCCGGTATCCGGCCTCCGTGCGCCCACCCGGCTTGAGCAGCCCGAGTCGGTCGTAGTGATGCAGCGTTCGCACGGTCACCCCGGCCCGCCTGGCAAAATCGCCCGCCCGATGAAGTGTTTCAGTCGAATTCTTCAAGCGTTTCCCCCTTTCCAGGACAGCCTAAAGTCTAACCTTACGTCAGGGTCAAGCATTTTTTTGAAGAATATTTGCGTTCGATCTGTTATGACCCGCCACGAAAAAATGGAAGACCCAAGGTAATGGCCCAGAGGCGGCCTGGTGGTATGGTGCTGTATTTTCTTCTTTGCGCCCTTTGTGCCTTGGCGCCTTTGCGTGAGGTCTTTACCCTGAAGTTTCGGCAAATGTATCCGCGCCATTCTCCGCATAATGCACTTTTCCTGTATAATGTCTCGGCACACAGGAGGCATGGAATGGCGGAACACATCGTGAAGTGCGTGAAATACGGCAAGGAACTTCCCGGGCTCGATGAACCGCCGTGGAGCGGCGAGCTGGGCCAGCGGATTTACGACAATGTTTCCCAGGAGGCCTGGAAGCTGTGGATGGAACACTTGAAAATGATCATCAACGAATACCGCCTGAGTCCCGCCACCAAAGAAGCCCAGGATATTATCGCGCAGCAAATGGAACAGTTCTTTTTCGGCGAAGGCGCCAAACTCCCTCCTGGATACGTCCCGCAGCAAAAGAAAGCTTAGGCTGGGTCAACCTGGGTTAAACCAATTCCAAGAATCGGTCCACATCGATTCGTGCCTGTTTCAATTAAGTGTGCGAGGGTCGAGCGCTTGACGGGACGGTGGGCGGGCAAGGTGATTTTCAGCAACTCATCCCCAAAATGTTTTTGGAGTCGCAAATGGCTCCCGCGTTGCCGCACTAACGTCCATCCATCTCTTTGCAACGCGCGGACGATCTGGTTGTAAGAGAGGCTGGGGACTTTGCTCACAACTCAATCTCTTGTACGAGGGCATTCTCTCCCGCGATCCAATCATCTTCAACGGGCTCAAGATAGAGATTGATGGCTTCCTGGATGTTTGCCAAAGCCTCGGTCACAGTCTCACCTTCACTGATGCAACCGGGAAGGGAAGGAACTGTAGCCGTATAACCACCTTCTTCGCTGGGGTCCAGTACCCCTTTGATCTTCATCGACGAACCTCCTCGAACCTGCCAGCCCAATTAAAGCCACTCACAGATTCTTAAACTACTGGCAAAGCACGTGCGATCTTAAACTGTAATATCCCATGGGCCTGCCGTAAGGACTCTTCCACAATCTCAGGGCTGGTCCCGCGCGCGAAGATGAAGCCGAGATAGCTGCAGCCTTCCGGCAACGGCACCAGCTTCTGCTGGGGCCTGGCGGTAATGCGAATCTCTTCCACTCCGGGCGTTCCGAGCGCCTGCTCGACGCCGTCAACTTGCTCAAAGATGCCCGCCGCCGGAATGGGAATCATCATCACGCCTGAAGCTTCGTCCTCGCGGCAGACACCGTCGATGGGTTCCCCCAGGGCCAGCCGGATGATGAGTTCTTCGAGTGAAATCAGGTTCGCATCCCCGAAAGCATGAAAGCGTAAGGCGCGCGAGCAGAGCCCGCCGATCGAGCGCGCCGCCATTTCCATGATCCAAACCCCCTGGGCGTTCAGGCGCAACTCGGCGTGGAGCGGCCCGTGAAAAAGACCGAGGGCCGTCACGGCGTGTTCGAGCGCTGCAATGACGGCGGCTTGCGCGCGCGGCTCCAACCGGGTGGGAGTCACATAAATTGTTTCCTCAAAGTAGGGACCGGTCAGCGGATCGGGCTTGTCAAAGATTGCCAGGGTTTGCAGCCGCCCGCGGTCCACCAGGCCCTCGACGGCAATTTCCCCGCCCTCGACGTACGATTCCACTTGGATGAAATCGCTGGTCTCCTCGCGCATCACCTGCACGTCAGGACTGCGCAGCAGGGCGCGGATTCTCCGGAAGGCCGCCGTGAATTCCTTCGGATTGTTGGCGCGAATCACCCCCCGGCTTCCCGAAAGCGCGAGCGGCTTCAGGACGCAGGGGAAGGGAATCTCCGCGCCGCCGGAAACCAGGACTTCATCGGGATTGGAACCGAGCGGGAAACGATTGAAGGTGGGAACATTCAGCCCCGCGTTGCGCAATTTCTCGCGCGATAGATATTTGTCCCGGCAAATATCCGCCGCCCAGGGAGGATGGTGAAGCAGTTTCAGGGCCTGGCATACCCGAGCCGCAGTCGAAGTGGGCCGGTCGCCGAGCGATACTATGCCATCGATGCGCGTGCCGTTTGCGTACTCCACAATCTGCCGCGCCGACGCTTCCGGATCTGCAAAGCGCAACGCCAGGGCGCCATCCTGCCAGGGGTCATCCAGCACGTGGCAGCGGTCGGTGCCCAACGCGATGGCCAGGCCAAGGTTTTCGGCCGCTTCAATAAATGCCCGAGTCTGGTAGCCGGTGGTGGTGCACAATATCAGGAGGCGCTTTCGATCCATTTCAGTTTTGGGTGCAGGTATGATTTTCCAAATCGCCGGAGTTGTGACCCTTTTCGCGAAGGAACACCAAAGATGTCTCTCTGCCTTTAACTTTTAACCTCAACCTTTAACCGTTTGTTCACACTTGTGCCTCAGCCAAATTTAAGGGGGCCAACTGGTCCCCGGTGGGCTCCGCTCAGCAATACCATGGTTCATTCAGGTACGGTATGGTGGCGCGGGAAGCGCGTATGGGGAAGGCAGGGATGCCACGGGCGGTATTCCCCACCATGCTCTGGGTTAAATTCCAAACCTTCAGGAAAATAGCCCGGCGCGATTGCCCTTCCTTTTCGCCTTGCCGAACGAGCTTTTGGATATCCGCGCCTAGGTCATCCAGCCGCGGATCGGCGTTTGCCCACGGATAAACCATGGCCGCCGGATCATACGGCCCGCATAGGGCGCGCACTTCGTCGAGTTCAAACAATCGGGACCCCGAGGGAATCAAGAGCCGGATGGCCAGTTGAATGGGCGCGACGTTTTCCACCAAGTCGAGTTCCGCCAGGCGGGCAAGAAGATCGCAATATCCTTCGATCGTGGTCCAGGGCGTGAAGGCCACGAAAGTGGGGGAAAGCGCCAGACCAGATTGGCGAAACAATTCGACAACGCGCACGAAGTCCGCATAACTGTGTCCTTTGTCCAGCCGTGCCAGAATCGAATCGTCCACCGACTCTGCCGCGCTGGTAACGAAAATACAACCGGTGTCGCGCAGCGTGGGGAGCAACGCGGCGTGATGCAGCAAATGCTCGATCTTGATGGTCACATCGTAGCTGACTTGGGGATGCTCGCGGTGCATGGCCGTGACAATTTCCATCGCATGGCGGGGGCCGTTGAAAAAATCCGGGTCGCCAAAAGTGATATGCTGCGCCCCCGCCGCCACCTGGCCCCGGACGTCTTCCAATACAATTTCGGGCTGAACGATTCGGAACTGGCCGTTATAAACCGGCACCACCGGACAGTGGCGGCACAGGTGTTTGCACCCACGGCTCGCTTCCGTATGTCCCACCGTGCGGTGGGCGCCATCCGGCCAATTCAAATGGGCGTAGCGCGCCAGCGGCGGCAGGCCGGCGCGGTCCGGCGCGATGAATTCCTGCTTCCCGAGCGAGATCACCGGCTCTGCTTGAGCCGCGCTCGGTCCGCTTCCATTCCCGTTCGATCGCACTCGCTTGAAGGTGGAAACCAGGCCCGCTTCAAACTCTCCGCCGAGAATTGTTTGCGCGCCCAGGCTTCGGAAGTAAGCCTCGTTGACGGGAGCGTACAGCCCGTAAAAACAAATGTGCGCGCGCGGATTGGCCATGCGGATTTTCGGCATCGCCGCAGCCGCCAGCCGCGCCGCGGTGTGCATGGGCACATACAAGGCAATCATGTCTGCAGCCCGCACTTGCTCCGCATTCAAGGTATGCCGGGAAAGATCCACGCACTCCACCAGCGCTCCGGCGCGGCGCAGCCACGCGGCCGGCGACGCCAGACCAAAGGGCTGGCGCCCCAGTTCGTATGTCGAAATCAACAGAACTTGCATAAGTTCGCTCATTGGCGCTTCATGTGCGCGTGCCCGCGTCACAGTCCATCACTTATGATAACAGACCCTCGCCCAGTCCAAACGGGTTCCCGGCGCTCCAGCTTTCCTTGATTTTTGCGCGGCCTCTCGATAACATTACGGTTCCCTTCGGGGCTGATCATATTTCGAGTGGCATGAAAGGAGAGACGATGGCAGGTGCAAATCAAGCACGGAATCCGGGCCGGCGCGAGGCGCTGAAAAAAATTGCCCTGGGTGGAGTCTCAGCCGGGGCTGCCAGCGCATTCCCGATTCTCGGCCAGGCTGGCGTAACTCCCGCCATGGCGCGCGCGGCCCATATGCACCCGGCGGGGCCGGAAGCCGCGCCGGATCCGGATTGGAAGCCTCTCTTCCTGGATGCGCATGAAAATGAAACCGTGGAAGCTTTGACCGACTTGATTATTCCTGCCACGCAGACGCCCGGAGCGAAGGCGGCGTTGGTGAACCGGTTTATCGACCTGATGCTGAATGACGAGGATGCGGATAGAAAGAAGAGTTTCCTCCAAGGGTTATCCTGGCTGGATGGTCGGACGATGGCGCTTTATCAAAAGCCGTTCGTTGGCCTGACGCCGGACCGGCAAACCGTCCTGCTGACCTCCCTGGCCAATCCCGACAACAAGGAGCCCGAAGACCAGCCCGGCGTCCGCTTTTTCGAGGAAATAAAGGATTTAACCATTTTCGGCTACTATACATCTAAGATAGGGATGGAACAGGAGCTTGAATACGGCGGGGATGACTATCACACCGAGTTTCCCGGCGCCTGCCACCATCCTGAACATTTGAACGGGAGTGAAAACTGATATGAAACTTGGGTTGCGCACAGGCTCGATGATGATTTTGGCGGCAGCGTTCGCGGCGGTACTTGCCTTCGCTTCTGCTCCTCAACCCCCGGACGACGCCGGGGATCTTTTTAAATCCAAGTGTTCCATGTGCCACGGACCGGAAGGCAAGGGTTTTTCCGCCATTCATACTCCGGATTTTACCGACCCGAAATGGCAGGCATCCAAAAAAGATGCGGAACTGAAGGACGCCATCAAGAATGGCAGGAAAGATACCATGATGAAAGGGTTTGGCGACAAGCTGAGCGATGAGGAAATCAGCTCGCTGGTGAAATATATTCGCTCGCTCAACTCGAGCAAGAAGAAGTAGGCACCGCCCATCGGCCTGGCGAAGCTCCGCATTCTGCCCGGGCTGAGGATGGGAAGACCCGGGCCGGGAGCGGATTAGGCCTCATAGCGTTCTCTATGTCAGTAGATTTTATTGTCAACCCTCCCGGCTTCATGCTTGTCCTCCCGCGCGTCCCGCCATTCTCATAAAGAGGAGTTACCCATGGATCAGGTCCGAGTGGGCATCATCGGTTCCGCATTTTCCTCGAATATTCACGCCGAGGCGCTTCAGGATGTTCCCGCAGCGGTGGTGGTGGCTGCTTGCTCGCCCAACAAAACTCACATCAGAGATTTCGCCCGCAAATGGAATATCCCCGCCACCTTCACCGACTACCGCAAGCTGCTTGACCGCAAGGACATTGACGTGGTGGTGGTGGGCATCCCCAATGATTTGCACCGCGCGGTGGTGGAAGCCGCGGCCGCCGCGGGCAAACACATCATTCTTGAAAAGCCCATCTCTCATACGCTCGCCGACGCCGACGCCATCCTGGCCGCCACTCGCAAGCATGGCGTAAGGCTGATGTACGCGGAGACCATTTGTTTCTCCCCCAAATACGTTCGCGCAAAAAAACTGGTGGAGGAAGGCGCCATCGGGAAACTCTATATGGTGAAGCAGGGCGAAAAACATTCCGGCCCGCATTCCGACTGGTTTTATGACGTCAATCGCTCCGGCGGCGGTTCCATCATGGACATGGGCTGCCATGGCATCGAGTGGGCCCGCTGGATGTACGGCAAGCCCAGGCCCAAAAGCGTGGTGGCCCACTGCCAGCGCGTCCTGCACACCCAGCGCACCAAGGGCGAGGACAATTCCGTGATCATCCTCGAATTCGAAGGCGGCGGCACGGCCCTCATCGAAAACAGTTGGGCCAAGCAGGGCGGCATGGACGATCGCATCGAGCTTCATGGGAACGAAGGTGTGATTTATTGCGATCTGCTGCACGGGAGCTCGATGGAAACTTACAGCTCCAAAGGCTATGGCTACGCGGTGGAAAAGGCGGGCGGAACACAGGGCTGGACGTTCACCGTGTTCGAGGAAGCCCACCTCTACGGCTTCCCTCACGAAATGCGGCATTTCATCCAGTGTGTAGTGCATGACAAGCCGCCCCAGGAATCCGGCGAAGATGGCCGCGCCACGCTCGAAATTATTTATGCCGCCTACGAATCGGCGGGCACGGGGAAGAAAATCACCTGGCCGTACAGACCCAAGCATCCCGGCGAGGTTCCAGTGAACGCGTGGCTGAAGGCTTGAAATGCAGGATTTTGCGATTTGGGTTTGGGAATGGAGGGCACGCAAAGTGTCCCGTCGGATTTCACGCTCCGCTGGCGCTTCTTTATCCTCGGTCCGTGCATTCGCAAAAAGCACTTGCATCTGCGCCTCGGTTTGCCCGATGATGTCTTCACACCCTCGCGTCTGTGCCTGAATAGGCGGCCAACCTTTCAATTCTCGCGACGCGCGGTGTGTGCGGGAGAATCCCGCGGTTCAGCGGGCTGATGGACTTTATCGTCGAACTGCGAAACATTCATAAAAGCTACGGCGCTTACTCGGCGCTCGCCGATTTTTCCCTTCAGGTTCGGCGGGGAGAATTCCTGACCTTGCTCGGTCCGAGCGGGAGCGGCAAGACCACCCTGCTCCGCCTGGTGGCGGGATTCGAGCAACCGCAGGGCGGTCAGGTGATGATCGACGGCCTCGATGCATCCGGGCTGCCGCCTTACCGCCGCAACGTCAATACCGTTTTCCAGCATTACGCGCTTTTCCCGCACCTCAACGTTTTCCGCAACGTCGCTTTTGGCCTGGAACGAAAAAAAATGGCGGCGCCGGAAATTCGCCGCCGGGTGGAGTCCATGCTGGCGCTGGTGGATTTACCGGGGAAGGCGGATCGCCTGCCCCACCAGTTGAGCGGGGGCGAAAAACAGAGGGTGGCGCTGGCCCGCGCGCTGGTGCTCGAACCCGCGGTGCTGTTGCTCGACGAACCGCTGGGCGCGCTCGACCAGAAATTGCGCCACGAGATGCAGGTGGAACTCAAGCGCCTGCGTGAGCGCCTGGGCATCACTTTTATTTTCGTTACCCACGACCAGCAGGAAGCTCTGGTGATGTCGGACCGCATCGCCGTAATCCACCGCGGGCGCCTGGAGCAAATCGGCGGCGGAGAGGAAATTTACGAGCGACCGTCCACCCGCTTTGTGGCCGAATTTATGGGGGTGAAAAACTTCTTTGACGTCACCTGCGCCGGGCCGTCTCCCCAGGGGAACCGGTTCCAAACCCGCGCCGGCCTCACCCTTTTTGGCAATAAACCGGCCGGGCTCGCCGAACAGTCTCCGGCCACTCTGGCCGTGCGGCCGGAGGCGGTGCGCGTCTCGCTCACGCCCCCCCATCCCCCGCCCGCGAATCTGCTTCCGGGGGAAGTGGTGGAGGCAATCTATGAGGGCGGAAGCCGCCGCTGGTCGGTGAAGCTTTCCACCGGAGAATGCGTGATCGCGCGCGAATCGAGCAGCGCCGAGGCGCTGCCTCAAAATGGCGCCGCGCGCGGAACCAAAGTTTTCCTCTCCTGGGAGCCCGCCAAGAGTCTGGTTTATTAGTGCGCCCAAGGTGCTTGGCATTGCGTTTTGAAAATACGTTTACTGAGCCCCCGCATGTCAATCCTCTGTAGCGCCGGGCACGAGCCTGGCACGTGCCGACCTAATGGGCGGCGCCAAGGTAAACGCAATTTCAAAACGAAGCACGGGCGCCGGCCACTCGCACCCCGCAGGGCAATCGTATTCGCCCTCCGTAAATCCAAAGTTGGTTTTCTCAATCGTGAGGTTTGTTTATGAGTGACGATCGAAAGTATCGCCAAAGGGGTTATCAGGATTCCGGCCGCGACCGCAGCGAGAAGCGCACCGGCCACCCGCAGGGCCCCAAACCCGAGCGTTTCGGACCCAAAACTCCGGCGCTGACCGGGTCACACTCTGTCTCGCGTTGCGGGGGGTGCGGCGTGATCCTCCCGGCGGATTTCGACCCCTGGGGTAAATGCGCCAAGTGCGGGTTTGAACTTCACAGTTGCAAACAGTGCGCGTATTTTGATGCCTCCAGCCGCTGGGAGTGCTCGCAGCCCATTCTGGCGCGCGTGGAGAAGAAGGACGCCCGCAATAAGTGTACCTATTATGCCGCCCGCGTCACCATTGAGAAGCAAACTAAGCCCAACGTCGGTAGACCCGACGATCCCCGCATCGCCTTCGAAAACCTTTTTAAGAAGTAGCCTGCGACCAGGAAACGATCGCGGGGCTCAGGCCTTTCCTCCAAATAAGCGTTTGTGGCGCTGACCACTGCCTTCGCGGGCTGCGGTCAAACACAAGTTGAACTGCGGACTCGCCACGCCGAGTCTAGGCTACCAGCCCACCTCCCGCCAATCAGCAAACCCTAATATTTACGGAATTATGCCTTTGACAGACCCAAAGCGATTTGATTAGAATTAGGAAGCATGATAGTCAGGCTTTATTAGGAGGGCCTATGAGCGAAACCATCATTTCAACTACGCCCTGCCCGTTTTGTCATGGGACTAAGCAACGCGACGGGAAAATATGTGACAACTGCAATGGAGCCGGAAACGTACCAGTTTATGAGGAAGACCCAGACTACCCACCAAGCGAAGATTAGATATTGTTGCCCTTTTTAGTTCTCTTTAGGTCATTTTTTGGCTTCAAGATAGTTTCTAATGCCTTCTCAAATGGGCCTTCGATCTTGAATGAGCCTTTGCGGTGGGCTGTGGATTTTTCTGCCTTCTCAAAATCCGTTAGCACCTTTTGTATATTTAGTCGGTTTCCCGATTTCCTGTTCATCCATCCCCCTCGTCAGATATAATAACCCAGCAATCCAAACTTGTGCGCCCGTAGCTCAGTCTGGATAGAGCATTCCCTTCGAATGGAAAGGTCGGGGGTTCGAATCCCTTCGGGCGCGCTCCACTTGACATCCTCAAAACAACGATTCATACTTAAGTTCCATTCGAAGGGCGGATGTATCTATCCGTCTGAGGTATTGGGGCCAGTGCCTTACTACCTTGGCAAAGGGCCGTGATCGACTAGAGGGTTCTGAAAACCTTTTAGAGGGCGCGGCCCTTTTGCTTTGGTACGCTCAGCACAAAGCTCACCTCTAGTTCTCTTAGCATCTTAAAAGTATCGATATATTCAACGTTGAACTCACGACAGATATTCGGAATCTTTACCCGAAGTGAGTTCGGGCCAACCAGCGTTTCTACGGTCACAACAGTCGCCATATCGCGTTTCGCATGGGCGATAACCCAAGGGTCGGCACCGTCAAGAAATTCATTTGCTTCCGCCTCAACGTACGTGCCAGCGACGAAGCTGGCAATTTCTCTGAACTCCTCCTGCACCTGATCGTCTGGTTCAACAAAAAGACCTCCGTCTCGGTGCTCCTTCGCCCATTCCGCCAATTCATCTTGCCCTTCCGTTAGTTCGCGGAAGACCTCGGAAGGGATTTTGATTACGTCTTTCTGCCCCTGCTCTTTGATAACCGCCCAAAACGCCGGGGCTAGGTCAAACGAATAGTATTTCCTGTGGGCCTCGATTAAGACATTGGCGTCCAGCCAAAAACGTTGCACGTTTATGGTGCTCCTGCGAACTTTTCCGCGATTGAACCAATCACGCTAATTTTGACGCCTAATAAGCGAGCCGCTTCACGAGATAAAACCCTTCCTTCCGACGCGCCTTCGACTAGGGCTCTCGTTAGGATGCTGCTATTTCGAGATATTAACATATTATAGAAGTTTCCGCCATCTTGCTTCCTGCGAGAAATCCTTTTCCATCTTGCTTCCTCGCGCTTCAGGAGCCGCAAGAACTCGCTATATTCCAAGACATTCAACTCGTACGCACGGCGAAGCGCGACCGAAGTGCTTACACGATAGATTCTGGATAGTTGGGAGAGATTTTGTTCAATGGACAAAGTACCGCTCCAGTTTTCAAGAAAGCCACGTTCCGGAATTAAGATTTCCGCTGCGATGCGATTGCAAAAGCGCTCGATTCTGTTCGATGCTTCAGAAGTTTTGGTACGCAGGTCGGGATTAGAGATTCCGCTCTTCCCAACCCACAGATGGACAGTTTCATGCACCAAAGTGAATATCTGCGCCGTCTTAGAGTCCTGAGTGTTGATGAAAATCACAGGAGCAAGATCGTCTGTAATAGCGAACCCGCGAAACTCCCTTACCGAAAGGGAGCGGTGAACGTTGCTACCCACCACTCCATTGCGAAAAACAAGAATCCCTTTCGCATCACAGCGGCGCACAAGGGCAGTCAGGAACTCCTCCCAGGTTGACGTTTCATTCCGTAGATTGTCGTCTATTCCTATTGTCTGCCGGATATCGTCTGCCACTTGATTTACGTCGTCTCCCATCGAACACTTTCCGATGAATTCAAGACGACTACGCCCTTGTTCCTGTAGATAATCCCTATACCAATGTTGTTTCAGAATAGCTTCGTTTAACGTGTCACGGAATTCTGGGCTGAGTTTCTTTGGACTTCTGCCAGCTAAAGTCCGAAGGTCTGGCAGTGGCGTTCTTTCGGAGGGCGGAGAAGAAAGGTATAAGTAGCCGAATGGGATACTAAGAAAATTGGCCAGCTCGTGGGCTTGGCGGAATGTGGGATAAAGATCGCCTTGCTCCCAAGATGCAACCTGTTGCGGTTCTACCTTTAATCTGTCAGCTATAGCCTGATGGCTGGCGCGGACTCGCTCACGAGCCCATCGCACCAACCTTGGGGTAATAAGAGCGGGTAATGCGCTGGTCATGGTCTGCTCCTTTGTGCTATAATCGAAGCAGTTTTGGGGCACACTTGACCGGCCCAGTATAACCCGGTTGATTTCGGTGGCTCAATCACCGAAGCCAAATAGGACTCCCCGCAAACGAAAAGTTTAGCTGTTCAGGCCGTGGTTGCACACGGCCTTTTGTTTTTTCTGTCCTCATGCCTTCGCGCATGAGTCCCGGTACATCAATCTCTTTGCTACGACACTCTTGATCGCGAGTTCGGCTCGCTCACCGTCCGTAGTGTCTCTCGCGTTATAGCGAAAGTCAAATTCATTCAGATAGCGGTGAAGGTGCTGCCTGCTGATATGGTGAAAGGTGCCGTAGACCCCGCGCTTAATCAGGGAGAAAAAACCTTCGACTGTATTGGTGGTCGCAAGGCGACCAAGGACTGTCCGGCGAGAGTATTCTTCCTTTTGATGGTTCACAACATCGTGTCCAGCGTATTTGTCTACCACAAACGAATAAACCTTGTTCTCGTCTGTGTTGATTACCGCATGTTCGGAAACGTATTTCTTGAATAACGGCTTAAGAGCCTTAGAGGTCACGTGCTCGACTGGCATAGATCGCACCCTTCCGTTTCGCTCCACAAGGGCTACTACCGGAGTTTTCTTGCTTCGGAAAACATTTGGCGTGCCCATAACACCTTTTTCCTTGCGAGGGCCAACCCAACTTTCATCTTCCTCGACAGTCCCGCTCAGTTTGGAAGTCATCTTCTCATCCATTGCGTGACGGATGCGATGCGCCATGAACCATGCGGCCCGATAGCCAAGCCCTAACATGCGGTGCATTTGGTGGGCAGAGATACCCTTCTTGCTTGCGCTCATCAAATGAATTGCCATCATCCACTTGTGAAGCGGGATGTGCGAGTCCTCAAAGATTGTGCCCATAGTGACGCGAAAACTCTTGCGGCATCCCGAACACTTCCAAAGACCGGGACGCATCTTGTTTGCGGCCTTGGTTCCCGCTTTCGATTGCATCTTGAAAGCTTCCCCGATCACTCCGCAATGTGGGCAGACGGGGCCTTTGGGCCAAAGCTTTTCTTCAAGATAAGCAATCGCGGCTTCTTCAGTGCTGAAATTCTTGGCTAGTTCGATGAGGTTCATTGGAGTCTCCTAAATACACAAAAAGTGTATCAGGAAACATTGGGTCTGTCAAGGGAATAATTCCGAATATTTACAACATTTTACACCAAATGTAAAAACATTGATAAAAAACGCTTGACAAATTAATAAAATGAATGTACAAATTAATTATATTGAGTTTTGCTTGGAATGAGGATTGAATAATGTCAACGGAGCCGAAGGCGCAATCAGATTGGCAGGAGCTAACTAAGTTGACTCAGGGCCGACCCATTGTTGTCGAGCGGGTTCGACTGACGGAAAAGGACATCGCCATCGAAGGCTCGTTCGAGCTTCCGCAATTGGCTAGGCTGGGTCTAGAGGACCAAGTCTTTATCATCGCTTTCGTTCGCAGTCACGGATCGATAAAAGAAATGGAACAGGTTTTCGGTGTGAGTTATCCGACCATCAAAGCACGGCTGAATCGCATTGCCGAGAGTCTGGAATTTGTGGACACCAATCCCACGCCATCTCAGGCGGAGATTCTTGACCGTCTCAAGCGAGGGGAAATTGACGCGCAAGACGCCATCCTGCAGATGGAGGCCTTGAAATGACTCCCAGCTCATACACCGCCGCAATCCCAATCAGGCGCAGGCGGCCCTTCCCGCTTTGGATCCCTTTTCTGTTTGTCTGGCTTCTGCTTTTGCCGTTCGTGTTACTTTTCGCGCCGCTGATTTTCTTGGGTTGTCTGCTAGTGCGGGTGAATCCTTTTCGAGGGGTGGCGGTTTACTGGCAGGTCTTCAATGGCCTGAGGGGTTTGCGCATTCAAGTGGACGATCCGTGCGCTCCCATTTCAATCAGAATAATTTAGGAGGAACCATGAACGAGAATCGCAAACAAATCCTGGACATGCTGGCCGCGGGTCAAATCAATGCTGACCAAGCGGAGCGCCTGATTGCCGCGCTGGAGAAGGAACCCCCTACCCCCTCTGCGGGCGACAGCACTGAGTCACGCCCGAAAGCGTGGCCCAAGTATCTTCGAGTGGTGGTGGAAGCCGAGGAGGGTCACCACGCCAACGGCCCAGCCAAGGTAAACGTTCGCGTGCCCATCCAATTGCTTCGCGCGGGTGTGAAGCTGGCCAGTATCATTCCGCCCCAGGCGCGTCTGAAAGTAAACGACGCGCTACATGACAAGGGCGTCGAGCTCGACTTGAACCAGATCAAACCCGGGAATCTCGAGGAAGTGATCTACCAGCTCAAGGACCTTACGGTGGACATCGACGACAAGAATAATAAAGTCAGGGTTTTTTGCGAGTGAATGGCGTGCGGCAAGAGGGCATTGAGTTAGCGAAGTTGTTCCGGGAGGGTCATCATGGAGTTCCTGCTTTATGCCTATGTAATTCCCCTGGGGTCATTCATTTTGATCATTTGCCTATTGGCGCTCGCACTGGCGATTCAAGTGCCGAAGGATAGAACTGGAAACAATCGCGACCCGCGCCTCCGGGAATTGGAATTATTAAACCGTATGTATGCCTTGGAGGCCGAACATGCCCATTCTCCCTCCTTCGTCCCCCGAAATCGCGGCGGCAATCAACGCCCGACTCCGTAACACGCCAATTTCCCATCCCCCGTCAGAGGGGCAGCGAGCGTCTGCACGGGTAGTTCTCCCCATCGTCTTCGCAAACTGCATCACCACCTTCCAATAATGTCTACTTACTACTTGCGCCATTTTTTTACTGCGAATTGGAAAATAAGAAAGTGAAAGCAAACTAAAAATAGTCTTGACAAGCCAAATATCCCATGATAGTCATCCTTCCGTAACGCTTTTATTGTTTGCAAGACTTTTGTCGGGCCTTAGTGTAACCACGAGCCGGCCAAAAAAGAGCGGTCGTTATTCCTGGCAAGTGAATGGGTAAATGAGGCCGCCGACCGATTTACAGGCATGGAGCTAAAATCGGCTTTGCACATGTCGTTCCGAGCAGCGAAGATACCGGGCATTCATTAAGTCCGGCAAATCCAGGGATCCTGAGACGGCGGAAGTTTGTTCCAAGGGCTGCGAAGGTTCTCCTCAGAATGGCAGATTCAAAGCAGGTCAGCATCCATTTCTCCAAGGGCGCGTTTGATTCCCAATTTGGGCGAGCAGACGCCTGGACCGAATCACCAGGCCCCTCTTTCGCCATTTGAGCCACCCAGCGACTTTCAGTTACCGTTTTATTGCGCGCGTCAGTCCCGCAGCGGCGGGACCACAAGAGTTGAGGAGGAGGGAGCAATGAAAGGACGAATCGTTGCAATGCGGCTTTTTGCAGCAGTTTTGATCGTGGGCGGCGTGCTGGCCGGTTCGAGTCTTTTCGCCCAGGTGGACTATGGAACCATTGAGGGAACGATCATGGACCAGACGGGCGCAGTTATTCCCCACGCCAAAGTCAGCCTCACCAACGTGGGCACGAACTTTACCGTGACCGCCACCGGGAATGACGCCGGCGCATATATCTTCACACCGGTCAGAAACGGAGAATACACCCTTACAGCGGAAGCTCCGGGTTTCGCCAAGGCCGTTCACACGAATTTGACGCTGAGCGTTCAGCAACAACTCGTGATCGACCTCACCCTCAAGCCGGGCGAGGTAACCCAGTCCGTTGAAGTGACGGGTGCGCCACCCTCGCTGCAAACCCAGGACGCCTCTGTGGGACAGGTGGTGAACAGCAGGAGCGTGAACAACCTGCCGCTGAACGGTCGCAATTTTACCTTTCTCGCCCAAATCGTAGCAGGCGTCAACACTCCCCAAGCCGACACTCGCGGCAATGCCGCGTCGGGCGCATTCTCGGCGAATGGCGAGCGACCCGCCCAAAACGATTATCTTTTGGACGGAATTGACAACAATTCCAACACCATTGATTTTCTGAATGGGACCAACTTTGTGGTTCTTCCCCCCATTGACGCAGTGCAGGAGTTCAAGGTGCAGACCAGCGATTACAGCGCCCAGATCGGCCGCGCCGGCGGGGCAGTTCTCAACGCCACGGTTAAATCCGGGACCAACCAACTCCACGGGGACGTCTGGGAGTTTGTGCGCAACGACAAGTTCGACGCTGCCGACTTTTTTGAGGACACCGGCGGCGTCACCAAAGGCGAGTTCCGGCAGAACCAGTTTGGCTTCACCATTGGGGGGCCGGTGGTGATTCCTCATGTGTACAATGGCCGCAACAAACTCTTCTTCTTCGGGGATTACGAGGGCTTGCGGCGGGTGCAGGGGACCGTTTACACCAACTCGGTTCCTACCAACCTCGAACGGAGCAGTGGGTTCACGAATTTAGCCGAACTGGTCACAGACCAAACGGGCAACAGCACATCCTCCGACCCGCTGGGACGAATTTTCCCTTTCGGAACGGTTTTCGATCCCGCCACCATCCGCTCTGCCAGTTGCGGGATGGTGGACCCGGTAAGCGGGCTGGCGCCCCCTGGAGCCAACCCCGGCGACCCCTGCTACCAAACGGCCGCGGGGACACAGATTGGCTATGTCAGCGATCCGTTCTATAACGGCAGTCTTGCCGGGATGACCGATTTCACCGGCGCTTGCCCCAACGTGGCAGGCTGCCTGCTCAACCAGATTCCCGTCGGCCGTCTCGATCCAAATGCGATCAAGATTCTTAATCTCTTTCCGCAAGCACAGGCGGCGGGAATTATCGCCAACCAAACCTCCAACCCCCCCCTCACCGAACATCGCAACGCTTTCGACACGCGCATGGACTTCAACAAGAGCGACGCGGACCAGCTCTTTGGCCGCATCAGTTTTGTGGACGACCCGGAATTCATTCCCAGTCCATTCGGAGGTATTGCGGATGGTGGTGCGTTCCAGGATGGCGCTCAAACCGCCATATCAATCCAAAGCGCTCTGGGCTGGACCCACACCTTGTCGCCCACGGCGGTGAACGAGGCGCGCCTGGGTTTCACCCGCCTCCGTACCACACGAACAGGCCCCGTCAGCAGCCAGCTTGGAATTCCGGCTCAGTATGGAATTCAGGGCGTTCCGCAAGTCACGGAAAACGGCGGTTTGCCGGCGTTTGTGATCTCCGGTCTGAGCCCTCTGGGGAGTAACGCCTTCCTGCCTTCGGATGAAGTGAGCGAGACCGCACAGGTGGCCGATAACTTCACCAAGGTATACGGCAAGCACACCTACAAAATGGGTTTCGAGTTCCAACACATCAAGTTCTCGACCCTCCAGCCCTCCTGGTCGCACGGCGAGTTCGATTACTACGGGGATTTCACTGGCGGCGGCAACAACGGAATCGCTCAGATGCTCCTGTCTCCCGTTCCATCAACCGTCGCCGGCGGGATTGATAACGTTGGCGGCGCCAGCGCGGTATACACCTCAAACATCGCTCTGGTGGATGACGTCCACAATTATTACGGCGCCTACTTCCAGGACGATTGGAAACTGACACCGAAATTAACTCTGAATCTCGGATTGCGCTGGGAGCACTTCGGCCTGCCGGAAGAAGTCCACGGACGGCAGGCAAACTTCGTCCCCGGCGCTCCCGGCAATGGGGCGGCGTACCTCATTCCCGATAGTACCAAGAACCATAATATAGTCCTGTCTCCAAGTTTTTACAGCACGCTGGCCATGGATGGGATCGCGCTCCAGTTTGATAAGAATTTTGCCCTCGCTGACTCCCAGAACCTTAACTTTGCCCCGCGCTTTGGCTTCGCCTATCAGGTTACGCCGAAACTGGTTATGCGCGGGGGCTTTGGCGTCTTTTATGGCGGATTCGAGACCCAGAACGGAAACAACCAGGGTAACAGTTATCCTTACCAGTTCAATTTCCAGTACTTCATTCCAGACTCGCACACGCCCATCACTGTTCCTGGGGCAAGCTCCCCGGGTTGTAACACTGCCTACACGTTCGAGCTCGGCTTCAGTTGTACGCCGCTCGACCCGGCCCTTATTGACGCCTCCGGTATCGGCTTGACCGGCCTCCAAACCAACTTCCAGACACCTTACACCCAGGGCTGGAACATGACGTTTGAATACGCCTTCACTCCTTCTCTGACCCTGACCATGGGTTACGTCGGGAATTCATCGCACCACCTGGAAATTTTTAAAGGAGCGGATCATGTGACCCAAATCCTTCCGCCCGATGCCGCCACGTGCGGCGCCGGAGCCGCCATCCCCTTTCCGGACATTGGGTGCGGCGCAACCTACCAAACCAGCGACGGCAACAGCCATTACAACGGCCTTCAGACAACCCTCGAGAAGCGCTTTTCGCATGGGATGAACTTCCTCACCACCTACACTTGGTCACGCTGCCGCAGCGACGCGGGAGACCTACTCAACGGTACGGCCATCGGCTCGTATCGCGCTGTGGATGTCCCCGGCGCCGGAATTCAGCGTGATTTTGGCGATTGCGATTTCGATATCCGGCACGTTGTACATTTTAGTGGCGGATACCAATTTCCGTTTGGCCAAGGCAAGCAATTTCTGGGGAAGGCCGGTCGCGCAACGAATTTAATCGTGGGCGACTGGAGCACGCAGTGGATCGCCACCATTGAGGGCGGCCAGCCGATCACACTCCCTTGTGACACAGGAACAGCAGCAGGAGTTGGCTGTTACGACTACATCATCCCGGGAGTGGATCGCCATGGTTCAGGAGCGCCTGACCATTTCCTGAATCCCGCCGCCTTTACTCAGCCTTGTCCGCCCCAGGGATTTACCCAACCCTCCACCTGCGTCTCCGGCATATCCGGCCTGGGGCTGCTGGGCGGAACGGCTTCTCAGGTCTCGGGACCTGCCATCAGCCGCCTGGACTTTTCGTTGTTCAAGGACTTCCGGCTGACGGAACGCTTCCGCATGCAATTTCGGAGTGAGTTCTTCAACATCCTGAACCACCCGACGTTCAACGCTCCGGGTTTCGGCGGCAACGGTGTCGTCGCCTTGCCCGGTTCGACTGATTTCCTAAACTCGAACTTCGGCGCGATTGGCTCGACGCGATTTCGATACGACGACCCGCGCCAAATCCAATTTGCCCTGAAGCTCTATTTCTAACCCCGGCGGGGCGTCCCAATTTATCGGGGCGCCCCTGCCCGGCGGGTTTGGTCAAGCCAGCCTTGAACAGCTTACCGCGCCGCATCTTGGTTCCCCGCGATTCCTTCCTCCTCTACTCTCCACTCGCGCGGCGGGGGAGTGTTAAGATGAGCGAATGATCTTGATGGCCCGCTGGATCGTGATCGCTCTTATTCTGAGCGCGGGGCTATCGCTGCCCCTGTTGGGCATTCAATCTGACTCACTCCGCAACGACCCCCATGAGCGCCAGTTTCAACTCGCCGTTTCCCATTACAACTCCGGGCAATATCAAGCTGCGGCCAGGGAACTCGAGAGTCTGGTCCAGGGCGCACCGCCTAATTTTGAGGTCGAAGAGCTGCTGGGCCTGGTCTATTCCGCCCAGGCAAGAGACCGGGACGCAAGGCTGCACTTTGAAAAGGCGGTTCACTTGAACCCGGATTCCGGAGCGGCGAGGGCCAACCTGGCGGTGAGTTTAGCGCGTCTTGGCAAGAATGATCTTGCCGAGGCAACATTCAAAAGGGCGGTCCAAGCGGAGCCTCAAGATTTCAGCGTCAATCATGATTTCGGCGAGTTCTACGCGCGCGACGGAAAAGCGAAGGCGGCCATTCCTTATTTGCTGAATGCCCAACGGGCCGACCCTTCTTCCTACGGCAACGCCTACGATCTGGCGCTGGCCTATGTGGAGGCGGACATGCGCGCGGAGGCCCGCCAGCAAATTCAGGATCTCTTGAAAACCAAAGATACGGCCGAGCTCCACAACTTGCTTGGGGAGGTTGAGGAAAAGAGTGGGCAATACATGGCCGCAGCGAACCAATACCAGCGCGCGGCGCGCATGGACCCCAGCGAATCGAACATTTTCGATTGGGGGGGCGAGCTCCTGCTGCACCAAACCTTGAATCCCGCCATCGAGGTTTTTTCGGAGGGGGTCAAGCGATACCCGGACTCCGCGCGGCTCGCCGTGGGCCTCGGACTCGCTCTTTATTGGCGCGCGAACTATGACGACGCCATCAAGGCGCTCGTCAAGGCAACCGACCTGGATCCTTCCGACCCCCGGCCCTACTATTTTCTGAGTAAAGCGTATGGCCGGTCACATAACCAGGCCGACGAAGTGATCGAGCGCTTCCGCCGCTTTGCGCAAATCAATCCGCAGGACGGTCGCGCGGCCTACTATTACGCCATGAGTTTGTGGAAAGGGAAACAAACCCAGACCTCGGGTCCTCATCTTGCCCAGGTCGAGTCACTCCTAAAAAGGGCTGTCGAGCTCGACCCATCCTTCGCGCCGGCGCACCTTGAACTCGGCAACTTCTATTCACAGCAGCGCCAATACGCGGAGGCGGTTCCCGAATATCAACGCGCAATCCAGCTCGACGCCAGGCTGACGGATGCCTACTATCGACTGGGTCAGGCTTACGTTCAATTGAACCAAAAGGATCTGGCGCAAAAGGAATTTCAGATTCACCAGCAGTTATATCAGAAACATTTGGCTGAATGGGATAAGGACCAGCAGGAAATACGCCAGTTTGTCTTTACCAAGAGAGGGGAGGGCAGCGTCCCTCGATGATTTCGGCTGCCGCCCAACAGATCCAAAAGGCCATGCCCCTGATCAGCGACCACCTTTCTCATCTGGCGGGATTATGAGAAAGTCGGAAATGGCGGTTTGCCGGCAATTTTTACTGCAGAAACTTTGAGGACATCAAACCCAGCAGAGCTTCGAAGCACCAAGCGTCCGGATGAATGGCAGACCCTCAAACCGTGAGGTGATGCAAGTACTCATAGCTGATCTTGGCGCTCTCCAAGGGCGGGCGGTCGCATTTATCCTGCTCCACAAAGTAATGTTTAAGACTGCCCTCCGCCGCCTCGAAGATGGGCTTCCACGCTATCGAGCCGCGCCCCACTTCGGTGAAGGCGTCGCCGCCTTTCATCACATCAGTGGTGGGAGGATGGCCGGGCTTCATGTCCTTGATGTGCAGGAGCGGAAAACGTCCGGGATATTTCTTCAAGTATTCCACCGGATCTTTACCTGCGCGGGTCATCCAATAACAATCGAGCTCGATCTTGAACAGGTTGGGGTCGGTGTGTTCGAGAAGATCGTCAAACGCCACCACTCCGTCGAAAACCGTGTATTCAAAATTGTGGGCGTGATAAGCGAATTGGATGCCCGCCTTTTGGCACTGCTCACCAACCTTGTTAAAAAAGTCAGCCAGATGGCGGTAATCGTCAAGCGACTTGCGTTCCGCCGGCATCAGGAAGGCGCAAACCATGTAGCTGAGGCCAATCTCCTTGGCGAAGGCGATGTGAGCGTCAAGGTCCTCGCGCAGGGCCGGGGTCATATAATGCGCGCTGGGGCAAGTGAGTCCGGCTGCGCTTAATGATTGGCTGATCTCGGGCGCAGTTTTATTGAAGAAGCCCGGCAACTCCACCTCTTTGTAACCAATCGCGGACACCGCGCGCAGCGTGCCGTCAAAATCTTTCGCGGCCTGCTGGCGCACGGTATAAAGCTGAAGGCCAATCGGCAACCCAAAGGGATCGGCGAACGCGGGTTGCGGCCAGCGCGTGGCCAGCGCTGCGGCCGCCAGGCCCAGCGCGCCGTCGCGCAAGAAAGTCCTTCTGTTGATCGAGTTCATTTGATTTCCCCCCTGGTCTTATGTGACGGACAGGTTGTTATGACCCGGCGTGCCTCAGGCGCGAAGCTGACGATAGGCTTTCAGACAGCGTTCGGCGGTTTCCATTTCGGAGTATCGGCTGCCTTCCTGCTCGATCAAGTAGTACTCAATGCCGCCCACACTCTCAGCGGCGGCAAATAATTTTTTCCACGGCGCCACCCCTTCGCTGAACAGGACCTTGTACCCTTTATCCGGCGCCCAATCCTTGCAATGCATGGAGCGAATGCGTCCGGGGTTTTTCCTGACCCAGGCCACCGGATCGCTTCCGGCTTCCAGGCATGTCCCCACGTCGAGCTGAAGCATAATGCTCTTGTCAAAATTCGCCGCCAGTATTTCGATGGGCTTCTGTCCCTCAACCGGCCTCCACTCCGCATCGTGGTTGTGATATCCGGCGTGCAGGCCTTTGCTCTTCAAGGTGTCATTGGCCTGGTTCAGCTTTTCGGCAACGCGCTTCCAATCGTCGATGCTCTTCATGTCGCCTGGGTCGGCCAGCACCACATACCGCGTGCCCAGGATATGGTTCAGGTCGACGGCCTTGCCGATACCTTCCGGGGAGAAGGAATTGAAATCGTTGTGTGTTGAATAACAGTGGATCCGGAGTTGGTCGAGTTCCTTGCGAACCTGCCGGGCGTAATCGAGCGTCCATTCATAATAAGGCGCGTAAAACTCCACGCACTGGTAGCCCATCTTCGCAACGCCCCGTACCGTGCCCATTAAGTCTTTCTTCAAATCATTGCGGACCGAATAGAGCTCCAGACCGACGGGAATATGCTTGCTGGCCGGGTCTGCAAACCCCAGCGGGTTCGAGGGCACAAAGGCCGTAGCGGCGATCATGCCGAGGAGGGAACGGCGGGAAAACTTTCGGTTGTTTTTCATGGCCTGCACAACATATCACAAATGGCGCCGGGATCGAAGCTATTGGATCGCGGGGTAGTGGGTCAGTCTGAATTTCTTTTCTTGTACGGTCCCCTCGCTGAAGCCTTTGGCTCTGGAAGTAGTCCAAGAATTTCCGAAATCTCCCATATGTGGTTTGAAATCCCTGCCTCCATTGCTGGCGTAACGCGCAATGTGGCATGAATTCGAGCAAAATTGTAATACATGAAGTAGACAGAAACAGCCGCCAAATGGTTCTCCGCCTTCTTGGAAAATGCATTCGTAAGTCGGGTGAATCGCCTAATCATCATTCTCGCGCTGAGATTTTGCCGCTCGGAATAGCTAGTTAAGATGTGAATCGGGTCTGGATTTCCTTGGGTTCGCTTTGTCTCACACCTAATACACTCAGCGGGGCTGTATCGGGTTTCCTCTTGGCTGGCGGCATAAATCTTATTCAGCATGGCGTAGTCGATCCCAGAACCAGACGCGTCCTCGACAGCATTCAAATAAGCTTTTAATCCATCTGTGGTCAGTTGAACTCGGCTCGCCAAACGTGACGCCAAATCTTCAATGAATATTTTTGCGGTCCTTCCGTCGCGGTTTCCCATCATGAATGACGGAATAAGTTTTGTATCGGCATCAATGGCAACCCAGGTCCACACGTCACCGACTCCAAACTTGCCGCTCATTTCATTGGGCACGTTCTTTTGCTTCGCATAGACGAAAGACCAAATCTCATCGCATTGGACGCGCTTGCATTTGAGATTGCGGAATACGCGGTCCTGGTACTCAATGCAGAC
The DNA here is from genome assembly GCA_035946625.1 of Terriglobia bacterium. GTDB lineage: Bacteria > Acidobacteriota > Terriglobia > UBA7540 > UBA7540 > DASYXZ01. Next base: position 84,811 of record DASYZE010000085.1, read on the forward strand.
GTTACCAAGTTCCACTAATAATTTTGCGACAGTATTCTTGGCAACGCCGGTTATGCGGACAGTGGAACGAACGGAATTCCCTTTGCATATGCAGGCAATGACTTGAGCGCGTTTGGCATCTGATAGTGTTTTCATACTGACCATTATGCTTGATTAACACTGATAGCGTCAATAGATTTGTTAAAATATTTTATTGATTTCTTTAATTTAAAAGAGTAGATTAAAACAGATGGACAAAGAATCGTTCACGAATACAGCGACAGGCCGCTTGGTCCAAGTTCTAAACGGGCCACCAGATGCAAGATTCGCTTTCGTCCCAGACCCACTCCCGCCAAAGTGGGAATGGCCGATGGACTTATGGAGCCTATTGGTTGATGCAAGGCAGTGTCTTTCGAGCCTTGATGGAACCGGAAAACACCTTCCAAATCCGGAAATCTTATTACAGCCACTGCAAAGCCGGGAAGCTCAATTGTCCTCTCAACTGGAAGGAACATTCACCGACCCTCAGCAACAGATTCTTTTTCAAGCTGACCCTAAATATCCGCTATCGGCTACAGACCCAACCAACGCCTATCGTGAAGTGTTTAACTACCGTCGCGCTCTCAGGTCAAGATTAGGGCGCAACATTGGCGCCACAAGCAGCACAGACGATCTGCCGTTGTCTTTGAGGTTGATAAGAACTCTTCACGGTATTCTCATGGAAGGCGTGCGGGGAGCAGAGCAACGCCCTGGAGAATTCCGACAGATTCAAAACCAGATAGGTTGGCCAGCAAGATTCGTGCCTCCTCCCCCAGATCAACTTGATCAAACACTCGATGCTTTCGAGCGGTATCTTCACACGACAGATTGTTTCGATCCGCTAGTAAAGTCGTTCTTGGTACATTACCAGTTCGAGGCCATTCATCCTTTTAGAGACGGAAATGGCCGCGTTGGAAGGCTGCTGCTGGCAATCACGATTGCAGAATGGTGCAACTTATCTAGCCAATGGCTCTATATGAGCGCTTACTTCGAAAAGCGAAAAAAGCAATACATGGACCTCCTCTTTGCCGTCAGCGCCACTGGTGCATGGGACCACTGGATTCGCTTCTGTCTTGAGGGGGTCGTTGCCCAAGCGCAAGACACAGAAAAGCGTTGCGATAAACTTCTTGCATTACATCGAGAGTTCCATGGGAGATTGAAAGCGGGGAGCGTGCGACTGTCCAAGCTAGTCGATAAGCTATTCGAGTCTCCAGTAATAACCGTCAGTCAGTACAAATCAATGTTTGATGTTACCTATCCAACAGCAAGGTCTGATTTGAGGAAACTTGAAGCTTTGGGAATCGTAACGAGAGTTCAAAGACGGGAAACAATTACTTATTGGTCTGAACGCATTTTTGATATTACATATGAAGATGTCGAATCAGAATAGAGTTGTTGATTTCCATCTGGTGCGGGCGGCCTTTTTGGCTATTTCTTTACGTTTGCGTGCCGAGAGAGCCCGCGCCCGAGCTTTGCCTCCCTTTGCACCTCCGAGTTTTCCGAGGGCCACCGCAGCAGGATTCTTTCCCTCATGTGGGTTTTCGAGTGGAGTTCCATCAAGGTGTTCACCAATGGCTTGCTCAACCACGCGGCGGGCCACCGTTACAAAGTCATGGTCTTTGCTTGAGCGTCCAAGCATGGTGAAATTATCACACAAATGAGAATCGCGCGTAGATCTTTTTCGCTCATCGCTATTTTGCTTTTGGGTTCGAACGCATCTCCCCAAGTTCCGAGTCCCAAATATGAGTCACGACTACGCCACATCTTTGGAGCCCACCGCGATACAGATAATCTCCAAGAAAGGTTTGAGAATATTAAATGCGCGCTCGTTCTAATTGAGGCAGGACCTCGGCTAGGAACAGGTTTCTACATCAGCAGAGACGGAGATTTAGCAACAGCATCGCATGTTCTCGGAAATCGAGTGTTCTCTCGTAATCCTGATTCAACAATTAAAGTCTCCATCGGTATTCCAAGATTATTTTCCATAACGAATTGCAAGGGCGAACGCACAGAGGTTTCAATTAAATCGGTAGAAGTGAATCCGGATGCGTGGCTATCCGATGTGGCACTCATCAAAACTGGAAAAACAACTGCTTACTGGTTAAAGCGGGCCGATGATCGGCATTCGCAACCAGGCGAACATCTAATTTCTATGGGGTTCCCCGGTCTTTCGTTTAAAGCTTTGACCCTATACACTGGCATTATGAGCGCACGTTTGACAACTGTCCTTCCGACCATAATATTGGATACTGGAGAGGCGGTCCCCCCGCCAAACGATTTCATCCGTGTTCAGATGCCCATTTCAACTGGGCTATCCGGCGCACCTATTATTGATGATGAAAACCGGGCTCTAGCTATAGTTACTAACGCGGGGGGATGGTCGCAAGACTTAGAGAATCTAATGGTTGCTTTCCGTGGAGGGGCTTTCCAAGTCCCACCTTCACCACCTGACCCAAATCAACCACCGAATACCGTGAATTTTACTCTCAGTCCGATGGCTGTAATGGCCGAACTGGCTGGTCTTTTTCACGATTATGCTTCTCCTGGTTATGGAGACGCCGTACCGCTTCGTTACTTGAAGAGACCGCCGCGACAAAATCAGCCATCCGCATCACCCGACCGCTGAAAACGACCCGCTCTTCAGGGTCAGCGATGCGTGCCGTTGTGGCAACACCCGAAAGTACCACTATGTCTTCCTTTTTTTCGATCTTTGGTGGATTTTCTGGAGCCGGTTCCGCAAACTTAACGCTAGGAGTTTTCTGATTCACGCTGGGGACGACTTTAGTAGAGTGACCCTCTTGAGCGCTTGTGGTCGAGATTCCTAATGTGAGTGAGAGCGTGATGGCTGACCACACTGCAACGCCATTAGTCAGTGTCATACAAACCCCCATCTGGATAGATTTAGTATATCAAGATTTATCTCGTGTCAAGCACGTTTCTTTCCAATCCAAAGTTGTACGATTTCAGACTGACCCACTACAGATTGGTGAACCACGGGCTTGGTGAAGCTTCAAACGATGGGACTTGATTCCCCGGCGAAAGCCATGACCCGATTTGGGTTTATGACTCGGATAGACCGATTAAATCGCCCGTGCTAATCTAGAGTTTCAAGAAGAGGGGTGGGCTGCGGAAGGGGAAATCCATCTGGTGGGATGGCCTATCTGAGGCCGCGTGAAACCTTAATTCACGCTCGCTCGTCCCAGCTTTATTAATGTCCATGGGCTGAAGTTTGGACGGGCGAATCGGCACAGCAGCGACGGATTAAGAACTTGGGATTTAAGTGCTCCCAACCGGACGAAGACCCTGCGAATTTTTCCGCCTATCCCGGCTTTGGGTTCAAAGCTTATGAGCGAACAACAATTTCCGCCCTTACTTGAGGATGATCATTCCCCTTTAAGGGATCCCCAAGGCGAGCACTCGCCACCCGCGCGTGGTTCCTGGCTCTGGTTGTTTATCCTCGTTGTTCTTCTTGCTGCGGCAGCGGTGTACTTCCTCCGGCCGGCGAACAATGGTGGCAAAACCGCCAGTACTACGTCCAAAGCTGCGGGATCGAGCCCCAGAGGTGCCGCCGCCGGGCCCATCCCGGTCGTCGCGACTAGGGCTCGCAAGGGCGAGATTGGAGTGTATCTTACGGGCCTGGGCGCGGTGACGCCGATCTACACGGTCACGTTAAAGAGTCGCGTGGACGGCCAGTTGATGCAGGTGCATTACAAAGAAGGCGACCTGGTCCATCAGGGCGACCTGCTGGTGGAAATCGACCCCCGCCCCTATCAAGCTCAATTGACCCAGTTTGAGGGGCTTCTGACCAGGGACCGGGCATTGCTGGACAATGCGCGCATCGATCTGGCCCGCTATACAACCCTTCTTGCACAAAACGCAGTCCCGGAACAGCAGGTGGCCACCCAGAAAGCTCTGGTGAACCAGTACGAAGGCACCGTGAAAAACGATCAAGGCCAGATCGATGCAGCCAAGCTAAACATCGAATATTGTAATATCACCGCACCGATTACAGGCCGTGTGGGTCTGCGCCTGGTGGATCCCGGAAACATCGTTCACGCTTCGGACGCGAGCGGACTTCTGGTGATCACGCAGGTTCAGCCCATTAGTGTGATTTTTACCATCGCCGAAGACTTCCTGCCCGACGTCCTCAAGAAGGTACGTGCCGGACAGCATTTGACCGTGGACGCATTCGATCGCAGTGGTTGGACCCAAAAGTTGGCCAGCGGCAGGTTGATGACCATTGATAATGAGATTGACCAAACTACGGGTACGCTCAGATTCAGAGCCAATTTTGACAACCGTGACAACGCCTTGTTCCCCAACCAGTTTGTGAATACGAGATTGCTGGTGGAGCAAAAGCAAGGGGTCACTTTGGTCTCGAATGCCGCCATAGAGCGCAACTCCCAGGCGACCTACGTATATGCCGTGAAGCCCGATTCTACCGTCACTGTGCGCAAAGTAAGTGTGGGCACTACGGAAGGGGACGACACGGAAGTAACCTCTGGCCTCTCCCCGGGCGATGCCGTGGTCACCTCGGGAGTCGACAAGCTTCAGGAGGGGAGCAAAGTCAAGGCGGAATTCCAGGAAGACCCAAACAGCAAGGGGAATTAAATGAGCCCGTCGCGGATATTTGTTCTCCGGCCGGTGGCAACGTCCCTATTGATGGTAGGCATTCTCCTGGCGGGTGCGGTGGCGTACAAGGAGTTGCCGGTTTCGGCGCTGCCCGAAGTCGATTACCCCACCATTCAGGTCATTACCTTTTATCCCGGCGCCAGCCCGGACGTGATGGCGTCCTCGGTGACGGCGCCTCTGGAACGGCAATTCGGGCAGGTCCCCGGATTGCAGCAGATGACCTCCACAAGTTCTGACGGGTGCTCCGTCATCACCCTCCAATTTAACCTGAGCCTGAATATCGACGTGGCCGAGCAGGAAGTTCAACAGTCCATCAATGCTTCGGGAACGTACCTCCCACCCGACCTGCCGACCCCGCCGATCTATAGCAAGACGAATCCGGCCGATACCCCTATCCTGACGCTCGCGCTCACGTCGAAGGAATTATCCCTCTCCAAGGTGGAAGATTTGGCGGACACGCGGTTGGCGCCCAAGATTTCGCAGTTGCCCGGAGTGGGCCTGGTCAGCATCAGCGGAGGCCAGAAGCCCGCCGTCCGCATCCAGGCGAATCCAACCTCGCTGGCCTCTTATGGCCTCAACCTGGAGGACCTGCGCAGCGCCATCGTCGCGGCCAACGTCAACCAGGCCAAAGGCAACTTTGATGGCGCGCATCAGGCTTACCAGATTGGGGCCAACGACCAATTGCTCTCCAGCAGCGACTACGCTCCGCTCGTCATCGCTTACCGGAATGGATCGCCCATCAAATTGACCGATGTGGCCACAGTTACCGATGACGCGGAAAACATCCGCCAAGCCGCATGGATGAACGACGTGCCTGCCGTCATTATCAACATTCAACGGCAACCGGGCGCCAACATTATCAGCGTGGTCGACCGGATCAAGACCCTCCTGCCTCAGTTGACGGAAACGTTGCCATCCTCGGTTCACGTTTCCATCCTGACCGATCGGACCAACACCATTCGGGCTTCGGTGGACGACGTGCAATTTGAGCTGATGCTCACGGTGGCTTTGGTGGTCATGGTCATCTTCCTGTTCCTGCGCAATTTTTCCGCCACTATTATACCCAGCGTGGCCGTTCCGCTCTCCCTCGTCGGAACTTTCGGCATGATGTATATGCTGGGCTACAGCCTGAATAACCTGACCCTGATGGCCCTGACCATTTCAACCGGTTTCGTGGTGGATGATGCCATCGTGATGATTGAGAATATCACCCGCTACATCGAGGAAGGCGAGTCCCCGCTTCAAGCGGCGCTGAAAGGGTCCGAACAAATCGGGTTCACCATCATTTCGCTCACCGTCTCGCTGATTGCCGTCCTCATCCCCCTGCTCTTCATGGGGGACATCGTCGGCCGGCTCTTCCGCGAATTCGCCGTGACGCTGGCCGTTACCATTCTGGTCTCGGCGGTGGTTTCCCTGACCCTGACGCCGATGATGTGCGCACGCTTGTTGAAACACAAACCTGAGGCCCAACAAGGGCGGCTCTTTCGGTGGACGGAGCACGCGTGGAGTTCGCTGCTCGCTTTTTATGACAAAACCCTGCAGTTTGTGCTTCGCCATCAGCCCGCGACATTGCTGGTCGCTCTGGGTACGCTCGTTTTAACCGTGCTTCTATACATCTATATTCCGAAGGGGTTCTTCCCCATCCAAGACACGGGTGTGATCCAAGGCGTTTCCGAAGCGGCTCAGACAGTTTCGTTCCAGGAAATGGCTGACGAACAGCAAAGTTTGGCCAAAGTCATCTTGAAGGACCCGGCCGTCGACAGTCTTTCATCGTTCATTGGAATTGATGGAACCAACACCACGTTGAACAGTGGTCGCATTCTGATCAATCTCAAGCCCCTCAATCAAAGGCCGGTGAGTGCCAGCGACGTCATCCGCCGTCTTCAGCCGGAACTGGCCAATGTTCCGGGAATCACGCTTTACATGCAGCCCGTGCAGGATATTTCAGTGGAGGATCGGGTGAGCCGCACTCAGTTCCAGTACACGCTGGAAGACCCGAACGCCGAGGAATTGAATACGTTCGCACCCAAAATGATTGCCGCACTGGAGAAGCTTCCCGAGTTGAGCGATGTGGCCAGCGATCAGCAGGTGGGCGGCTTGCGGGCCAAGCTGGTGGTGGATCGCGAGACGGCCATGCGCCTTGGCATCACGCCGGCGACAATCGACCAGACGCTTTACGACGCCTACGGTCAGCGCCAGGTGTCAACCATCTTCACTCAGCTCAATCAATACCACGTCGTCCTCGAAGTGAAGCCGCGATTTCAAAAGAATCCGTTAGACCTACGTGATCTCTTTATCCGCACCGGAGCCACAACCTCCAGCGGATCATCGGGATTGGTCTCCGGCGGGACGGGGGCAACCCAATTGTTCGGGCCGACAAGCTCAGTGACCGCCGCCAATTCGAGTCTATCGGCCGCGGGTGCCGGGGGCGGTTCGGGCTCCACGGCCTCGAATGCCGCCTTTGGTGGCGGCCCCATCGCATCTTCCTCGGCATTTCCCAATGGAGGGCAGGTGCCCCTCTCCGCCATCAGTCATGTTGAGGAGTCGAGCGTCCCCATTACGGTGAACCATCAGGGACAATTCCCGGTGGTGACACTCTCTTTCAACCTTGCTCCCAACGTGGCCCTGGGAGGTGCCATTGATGCGGTGAACAAAGTGAAAGACGAGATCGGCATGCCACCCAGTATTCAGGCGGCGTTTCAAGGGACTGCTGCGTCATTCCAGGCGTCTTTGTCCAATGAAGTGGCGCTGATCATCGCCGCGCTGGTCACGGTTTATATCGTGCTGGGCGTCTTATACGAAAGTTACATTCACCCCCTCACGATTCTCTCCACCCTGCCCTCGGCGGGTGTGGGAGCTCTGTTGTCACTCATGATCTGCCGCAACGATTTCAGCGTCATCGCGCTGATTGGCATTGTCCTTCTGATTGGCATCGTGAAAAAAAACGGGATCATGATGATCGATTTCGCCCTGGACGCCGAGCGCAAAATGGGCATGACCCCGGTGAATGCGATCTACCAGGCGTGCCTGCTGCGCTTCCGGCCCATCATGATGACCACCATGGCTGCGCTGCTTGCCGGTGTGCCGCTGGCGCTGGGCGCCGGCACGGGTTCGGAACTGCGCCGTCCCCTGGGCATTACCATGGTGGGCGGGCTTCTCCTCAGCCAATTGCTGACGCTTTACACCACCCCGGTCATCTATCTTTACTTTGACCGTCTGGCCAAGCGATTTTCACGGGAGCGCGCGATCGATCCCGGCTCGGAACCGATCCCGGCCAAATAGAAAATGACTATCTCAGAGCCATTTATCCGCAGACCGATTGGGACCACACTCCTCACCATTGCCATTGCCCTGGCGGGAGCCGTGGCTTTTCGCCTGCTTCCCGTGTCGCCGCTGCCCCAGGTGGACTTTCCTACCATTTCCGTACAAGCGGGTTTGCCTGGCGCAAGTCCTGAGACTATGGCCTCGGCAGTGGCCACTCCGCTGGAACGCCAGTTCAGCCGCATTGCGTCAGTCACGGAAATGACGTCCTCGAGCAGTCTTGGGTCCACCAACATTACCCTGCAATTCGATCTGAATCGGAACATCGATGCGGCGGCGCGCGATGTGCAGGCCGCCATCAACGCCGCGCGCGGTTACCTGCCGTCCAATCTTCCCAATAATCCCCGCTACCGGAAAGTGAATCCCGCCGACATGCCCATCATGATTCTCGCGCTCACCTCAGATGTGCTCTCCAAGAGCCAGATGTACGATGCCGCTTCCTCGATTCTGGCGCAGAAACTGTCCCAGGTGGACGGTGTGGGCCAGGTGATTGTGGGCGGGGGCGCTCTTCCCGGAGTTCGCATTGAGCTGAATCCGACCAAACTCAACAAATACGGCATCGGGCTGGAGCAAGTGCGGAGCGTCTTGAGCAGTGCGAATGCGAATGTACCCAAGGGGCACTTTTCGAACGGAGAGCGCCTATGGGAGGTGGGCGCCAACGACCAGCTCTTCAAGGCCATCGACTACGAACCTTTGATCGTCGCTTACCACAACGGCACCGCCGTGCGGATATCCGACATCGCCCGGGCTTGGGATGCACCTGAAGATATACGAAACGCCGGCTATTCGAACGGAAAACCTTCTGTTCTGGTGATTCTCTTCCGCCAACCCAATGCCAACATCATCGATACCGTGGACAATGTCCGCGCGACATTCCCCCAACTCAAGGCCGCCATCCCGCAATCCATCGATATGATTGTGGCCATGGACCAGACGATTACCATCCGCGCTTCCGTCCATGACGTTGAGTTGGCGTTGCTCGCTTCCGTGATGCTGGTGATACTGGTGGTCTTCATCTTTCTGAGAAGCCCCCGGACTACTTTCATCCCCAGCGTGGCTGTTCCCGTGTCGCTGATTGGAACTTTCGGCGTGATGTACCTTCTGGACTACAGCCTGGACAATCTTTCTTTGATGGCGCTCGCTGTCTCGACTGGATTTGTGGTGGACGACGCGATTGTGGTCATCGAAAATATTTCACGTTACCTGGAAAAGGGCATGAGGCCAATGGAGGCGGCGCTGAAGGGCTCGCAGGAAATTGGGTTTACCGTTTTGACCATCAGCATTTCACTGGTTTCGGTTTTCATCCCTCTGTTGTTGATGGGAGGCATCGTGGGCCGGTTGTTCCGCGAATTCGCGGTAACGCTCTCCGTGGCCATCCTCGTCTCCATGTTGATTTCGCTGACTGCCACTCCCATGATGTGCGCACACCTCTTGAAAGAGCATGAAAGCCACGGTCGTTGGTACCAGGCCAGCGAACGAGGCTTTAATTGGATTGTGCGTCTCTACGGGAAAACTCTTTCAGGCGTGCTGCGATATCCGGCTATCACTCTCACGATTTTGCTGGCCACAGTGGCGCTCAACGTGTTCCTTTTTATCCGCGTCCCCAAGGGATTCTTTCCGCAGCAGGACAACGGCCGCATGATGGGCGCAGTCCAGGCGGACCAGGACACGTCATTTCAAGCCATGAACGGCATCCTGACCCGGATGATCAAAATCATCATCGCCGACGATGGGGTGAATACCGTGGAGGGATTTACGGGCGGCGGTCAGCTCAACTCGGCGCACATGTTCATCTCACTCAAACCCATTGCTGAAAGAAAAATCAGCGCTGACCAGATCATCGCCCGCCTGCGGCCCAAACTCGCCAAGGTGCCTGGCGCCTCGCTGTACATGCAGGCGGCACAGGACGTACGAGTTGGTGGAAGATTTGGCAGCGCCCAGTATCAATACACGATGCAGGGGGATAATCTGAGTGACCTGGTCGATTTTGCCCCCCGGATGCTTCAGCAGTTAAAAACCATTCCCATCATCGCGGATGTCAACAGCGACCAGCAGAACCGCGGGCTTCAAGCGTTCCTTCAATACGATCGTGAGACCGCGGCACGGTTCGGCATCTCCCCGCAACTGATTGACACCACACTTTACGACGCGTTCGGCCAGCGCCAGGTCTCCACCATGTACAGCACCCTGAATCAATATCACGTGGTCATGGAGGCGGCGCCGGAGTTCTGGCAGAACCCGCAAACCTTAAACGACATTTACGTCCGTTCGCCGCGCGGACAGGAGGTTCCTCTCAGCGCGTTCACCCATTACGAAACGGTTACGGCCCCGCTGGCGGTCAATCACCAGGGCCTGTTCCCCGCGGTGACCATCTCCTTCAACCTTCAGCCCGGCGTCGCCCTGGGGGATGCGGTAACCGCCATTCAGGCGGCAGCAACCAAGATCGGGCTACCGCCCACTATCCATACCGGTTTTGCCGGAACCGCGCAGGCTTACCAGGATTCGCTGGGGAGCGAACCGCTGCTGATTGCCGCCGCACTGGTGACGGTTTACATCGTACTGGGCATGCTCTATGAAAGCCTGGTGCACCCCGTGACCATTCTTTCCACCCTGCCTTCAGCCGGCGTGGGCGCGCTCCTGGCGCTCATGCTCACTCACACCGATCTCACCGTGATCGCCGTGATCGGAATCATTCTCCTGATCGGCCTGGTGAAGAAGAACGGCATCCTGATGGTGGACTTTGCCCTGGCGGCAGAGCGCAACGAGGGCAAGAGTTCGCGCGACTCTATTTATGAGGCCTGCTTGTTGCGCTTCCGCCCCATCCTGATGACCACCATGGCCGCTATGCTGGGGGCATTACCGCTGGCGCTCGGCAGCGGAACCGGATCGGAGTTGCGCCGCCCGCTCGGCATCGCCATCATCGGCGGCCTGATCATGAGCCAGCTTCTGACCCTCTACACCACGCCGGTGGTGTATCTCTACTTTGACCGCCTGCAGAATTGGCGGGTGCGCGCCCGCGAAAGGCGCGCGCGTGAAGCCGGCGCCCTCGGATCAGAGGCATGAGGGCTTCGCAATCAGTCGCAGGATTTTGGAAGGAGATCTGGCGTGGGGATCTTGCGGGCAGGCGTGGGGCAAAAAAGGACAAAAAGAAGGTCCGGGAAATTTTTAGACTGAAATATTGACCTGCAAAGTTTGTATTTTCAGAGATTTGGAAGAGACTGTTTCTCTTGTGACTCCTGTGACCCGTGTTACATTTTTCGTGCCGGGGGGTGGATGTGTTATATAATGCGTTATTAAAGTATTAGTAATACAACCCAGCCTCAACCCTGCCCGATAGGCGCCGGCGGGTCCGCCCGCATTTGGTGTCCGCTTACTGCACGCTCAGGGTGAGGCTGACGGTGTGGCTCGCGCTGCCACCGGTGGAAGAATTGGAGCTGGTCACGGTCAGCGTCTAAACTCCCGGCGCGGCGCCGGGGTTTCCGCCTCCGCTGCCGGGCGGGCTCCTGCGGCTTCCAGCGCAGGGAACCCAGATTCCCACGAGCATTGCCAGCGCAGTAATCCCAAGCCACTCGAGTCAGCACCTTGGGCAGGCGAAGGGACATAAGCCGATGTTAAAATGTAGAATAGAGCCATGAGCAAAAAACGAATTTCCGGCGGCGTGGTACACAGCGTGCCAGCGGATTTACGAAAAGTCCTGGTGGGTGATGCGGCGGCACGGGCAAAATGGGAAGACATTACCCCGCTCGCCCGCAATGAATGGATCTGCTGGATTACCTCGGTGAAGAAACCGGAAACCAGAAAGCAGCACGTCGAGAGAACGCGCACGGAGCTTAAAGAAGGAATGCGTCGGCCCTGCTGTTGGCCCGGCTGCCCTCATCGTTGAAATAATCAATACACCCCGGGTATCACCCGCCCCGTATGCTTGCGGTAATCGTTGGGCGGGCATTGGATTTGGAAAGCGCACCGGCCCTCGCCGAAGAGTAGGTTCCTGTTACGGCGAGCGTATAAACGCCTGCCGCGGTGCCGGGGTTCCTGCCGCCGCCCCTCCGCATCGACCAGTCAAGAGAACCATCTGCCGAAAGATTCGCTTGCACATTGCCCCGAACGGTAATGGTATATTTCTACTAGAGTGAAAGAAGCATAGCGCCGCCTGCAAATCGCCCGAAGAAGCCCAACTGGCGGGGCGCGAAGCGCGCTTTAGAATCAGAGTCGTCAGCGCCTATAATTTCACCTGCGCATTATCGGCCTACCGGCTCACCCCCATTGCCGCCGGAAAGTTGTCATTCCGATCCGTCAGCCGACGGAGAGAGCCTGCCCTGAGCTTGTCGAAGGGAATCCCGCTCCGAGCTTCAGGGACCCCGTTTGTCATTCCGATCCGTCAGCCGACGGAGAGGAATCCCGCTCTGAGTCTTTTGAAGGCGAATCCCTCTCAGGTGCTCTATTGCCCAAACTTCAGGGCCAGATTCTTCGCTGTCGCTCAGAATGACATCTTGGACGTGTCTGTCCTGGCGGAGCGCGAAGCACAGATGATTATCATTCCGAGCCCTTCGCTGTCATTCCGATCCGTCAGCCGACGGAGAGGAATCTCGCCTTGACGCTTTTCCCGCTCCGGGTCTTGAGGCCTTCCATTTGTCATCCTGAGTCCGGCGAAGGATCTCGCACTGAGTCTCGGCCCCTTGTAGCTATCGGGCACTTTACAGGAGTAGGCCGGAACCGGGATAACCTCCTCGAATGTAATTGCACCATACAGACTTGATATGATAGAACCTTGACGTTCATTCCTTGTCAACTCGTCCGATGGACCCAAACGCGCGAAAACTCGCAGAAGTATTCAAAGCGGCTTCGCAGTCGGGCGTGCTTGAAAAACCCTTTCGAGAAAGGGTTGAGAAGCACCTTATCGAATTTGCGGCGCAATCTGGGCTTGACTTGGTGCCTCACACAGAAGTAACGCTTGGCACCTCTGGGCGCGCGGACACCATCTACAACCGGTTTATCATTGAGTGGGAAAAACCGGGCAGTTTCAAACCGTCTAACCACGCCACGACCAACACCCATAGCATCGCACAGGTTAAAGACTATGGAGATTCGCTTTTCTGGCGAACCCGAGAGAAACCGGGGCGAATTGTGGGTTGTTGTACGGATGGCCGTTACCTTATATTCGTCACTAAACCGCATAAAGAATGGGTTGCGAATGAGCCGGTACTTGTGTCCGAGCAATCCTGCAGGAAGTTTCTCGATTACTTCCACTCACTGCAATCGGGTGTCGCACTTATTCCAGATTATCTCAGCGAAGACTTCTCATCCGATAACATCCGTACTCAGCGCGCAGTCAAGGCGCTCTATAACACGCTTGTTGAACACGCTGATGCACCGTCGCTGGATGCTATCTTCACGCAGTGGGCGCAATTCTTTGGCGCGGTTACCGAATACGAGCAGTGGCGAGTAAAGCTGGCGAATGAAGCCGAACTCCGCAAAATGCTCCAAGCGTTCGGAATCCCTTCACAAAAACCGGACCTCAATCGCTTTTTTTACGCTACCCACACTTTTTTTGCGGTTCTCACCAAGCTGCTGGCCTACGTCATTGTCGGACGCTACACCGATCTGCCTACGCCACCGCTCTCGGAATGGAAGGATCTTTCGAACAAAGACCTCGCGTGGCGATTTCAGGACATGGAGCACGGAGGACCTTTTGGCGAAGCAGGCATTCGGAATTTCCTGGAAGGTGATTTCTTCAAGTGGTATACGGGCTTCTTCACTCCGGAACTAGCCGACTGCCTACGCGCAGTTGTGAACCGTCTTTCAGACTATGACCCCGCAACTCTCGACCTGGCCCCCGGTCCTACGCAGGACTTGCTTAAAAAACTTTACCATCGACTTGTTTCGCCCCACATCCGCAAGGCGCTCGGCGAGTATTACACACCAGACTGGCTGGCTCAGCGGTTGCTCGACATGCTGGACGGCGGCAAATTCCGGGGAGACCCTCGAAAGCGGTTGCTCGACCCTGCATGCGGTTCTGGGACGTTTCTCCTACTGGCCATCAAGGCGACTCGGGAGAACGCGGTTGCTAAGTCTATTCCACCCGGAGAACTCCTACGCACCATTTGTACCAATATCGTCGGCATTGACCTGAATCCCTTGGCGGTCATCGCGGCTCGCACGAATTATTTGTTGGCGCTCGGTCCGCTTTTACAGCACCGCGGCAAAGAGGCTCTGGAAATACCGGTGTACCTCGCCGATTCCATCATGACGCCCTCGCGGAGTGGCAGCAATTTGTTTGAGGCCGAGAAAGTTCCGGTGTTGCTTTCCATCGGCAAGGTGGAATTGCCTCGGCGCCTTGCCACGCAGGAAGGCGTCGCCAAGCTGACCGAGTTGCTGGACAAACACTTGGAGCGAGAAGTTTCCACGCCGACCGAAAGATTTTTGGTCGCTGCCAAAGCTGAGCTGGTAGCTTGCGGCGCAGACTGGGGCCAGGATTCAGACGTGCTGCGCGAGCTCTATTCGAAGCTCCACAATCTCCACTCGGCGGGTCGCAACGGCATGTGGGCGCGGATTTTGAAAAATGCCTTCGCGCCCGTCTTTCTGGCACCTTTCGATTACATCGCTGGCAATCCACCCTGGATCAATTGGCAGAACCTACCGGAAGGCTATCGCAACGAGACCAAGCAACTCTGGTTTGACCACGGGTTGTTCGTCCACAGCGGCATGGACACGATCCTGGGGAAGGGCAAGAAAGACATCTCCATGTTGATGACTTACGTCGCGGCGGATAGCTACCTCAAAAACGGCGGGCGCTTCGGCTTTGTCATCACTCAAAGCGTCTTTAAGACGAGCGGTGCAGGTCAAGGGTTTCGCCGGTTTATCACTCGCAAAAAGGAGCCGCTAGCCGTCCTTTTTGTGGACGACTTTTCCGAAATGCAATTGTTCGAGGGCGCCACGAATCGAACAGCCGTGTTCATTCTGCGTAAAGGCCAACCGACCAAATACCCTGTTCAATACGCCTTTTGGCGCAAGTTGGAGGGAGGCCGGAAAGGAGGATTCGGCTATGACGCAACGCTGGAAGAGGTCACGGCGAAAACCAGGAGGCTCGCTTTCATTGCTGAGCCAGTCAGCACTACCGATCCAACAAGCGCCTGGCTGGCTGGGCGTCCGCTGGCGATCAGGGCGGTAAAGAAGGTTATGGGCAAGTCCGATTATGAGGCGCACGCGGGTGTCTACACAGGAGGGGCGAATGCGGTTTACTGGTTCGAAATTCTACACGATAATGGTGACGGGACGGTGAGAGCAAGGAACATCACTGAAGGTGCCAAGCGAAAGGCTGAGAGTGTTCAGGTGACGCTCGAGAAGGATCTGCTTTACCCCCTTTTACGCGGGCGCGACATATTTGAGTGGCAAGCCAAACCGAGTGCGCACATCCTGTTCGTCCAGGACGTAGAGAAACGTCGCGGGATCACAGAAACCGCGATGCGTAATTACCCGTGGACTTACAGGTGGCTTGAAAGCCAAAAGTCATTGTTGTTACAAAGGGCTGCTTACAAACGCTACTTCGATCCGGACCAAGATCCGTTCTACTCGATGTTCAACGTCGGACGGTATTCGGTGGGAAAGTGGAAGGTTGGCTGGCCCGAGGTAGCGAACGAGCTCACGGCCGCCGTAATCCCCCCCCATCGTGGAAAGCCGACTCTATCTGACCACACCATCATTGAGGTTGCGGCGGGCAGCGAAGACGAGGCTCATTTTGTGGCGGCTGTGCTGAATTCCACGCCCTTTCGGTTCGGAGTGGCGAGCTACATTGTTCTACATCCAGACCCGCACATCCTCGATAACTTCCGGGTGCCAAAGCTTAACCCTTCATCTGCGCTGCATAGGAAGATTGTTCGTGAAGCTCAGCGGCTTGCTGCAGGTCCTCCAGAGGCTCAAGCCCTAACCTACCCTCGTATTGATTCCCTTTGTGCCGAGCTTTGGGAAATCGACAGAAAAGGCCTCAAAGCTATCGAAGACGCATACGTCGAACTTTATGGGCCCAGGCAGGCCACAGAAAGCAGGCCAGAGGTTGAGCAATGACCCGCCGGCTGCCCCCCATCTTCGGACTTCAGCAAGCGCTTCAGGTGCTTTCCGATCGCACCGACGTGTTGCCAGCGGTCGGCGGCGCCACCGAAGACGAATTGCGAGCCGACATTGATGAAATTGACGACCAACGTGCCACAAGCGATGACACACTCCTGGACGAACCGTACGAATTCGGGAACTCTCAGATTTATGTTCCCCTAACGCCGCTGCGCCGACCCGAGGAGCATCTTTTCCAGTTCTTTCTCGACGGTTCCATGCGATCATTTTTTGTTGGGACAGCCCTTGAGCACGATCGCTCAACGCCGGTGATCATCGGCCAAGTGGGCTGCGTTGCATTGGAGCGGGAAGACGGAGGCAGACTTAAAATTGCCGCCCAAAGTCAAAGAAACCTCCTCTTGGTTGCATTCAGTCAGATCAGCGATGAAGTGCGGAGCAGGCTTCAAGAAATCGTGTCAAAGCTAGGGGACAACTATAAAGTTGCAAACATTGAAGAATATGGACAGGAAGGTCAAGATCTTCGACGCCGCGCAGAAGACACGATGCGTGTCACGATGCACGACATTGAGACGGAGACCTTGATGCAGGCAGTCATAGGGAAAGAAAACTGCTGGTTGATCGCGGACGGCTCGCTGCGGTTCGCCAAGATTTTTGAGGAACTTCGGAAACACTTCAATGAGGCACAACCCCCCTTGGTGAGTGTAGCGAAAAACTTCAGTAAGGTCCCAAGGTTCAAGATTGGACGCGGCGGCAAGGCGCGGGAAGTCAACCTGTGGCAGCTTTTGTCGGAATTGCCGGAGGGTCACCGGACGATGGCGTTCAAGGCCAAGACGAAAGACCGAGTTGTTTCCGTATGGTACATGCGGCTTCGAATGAAAAGCCGGATGGAGTACCCGTTGATGGGAGTCATTAAGGTGGAGTTGCCGGTGCTCGCACCCGATCCGCCTCCAAGCGATCTCGTAACGAAGCTCAGCAATGCGTTACTTGCCGAGCGCACCGTCACTCCGCATGGTTCAGACCGTCGTTGGCATGCACACCTTTATCCGATTTTCCAGGCGGAGCGTGCAGTCAAGGACGCTTTTGTCAGCATTTCAACCTTAAGGGCAGGCTTGCGCTGGCCGCCTGCCACTGTTAGGAGCTAAAACATGGCAGAGGACCCTCGCAAGATTATTGGCCGTGGCTCGGCCACAGACAAAAACGCAAACACATCCAATGAGTTCAACTTTTGGCTTGCTCCCGAGGTTCTTGCTAATCCATTTGACATCGTGGAGGCCGAGACCTATAGGGATAGCAAAACATACGGGCTGGTGTTGAACCTTGAGCACACAACGGATGCTGCGAGCCATCTCTCGAACTACATCTCAAACAATTTCGGGGAAGCTACCGAGGACCCACAAACGCCGCGACAAGGCACAACGGTCGCCAAATGCGCCGTGCTCTCCAACACCGAAGAAATCTACATGCCGGTGCCCAGCGAGGCGCGAATTCGTTTTGCTGACGCGCAAGGAATTTTGAAGGCGCTCGGCGCGGACGCAATCAAAGAAGAGCATAAGATTCCCGCTGGGCTGATCGAAATGAGCAACGGCACGCAAGCGCCGTGTTTTCTGGATGCCCGGTATCTCTTAGGACCTGAAGGCGCCCACCTGAACGTCTCAGGTATATCGGGCTTGGCAACAAAAACGAGCTACGTTGTGTTTCTTATCTCGGCAATCCTGCAGAAGTATGCAAACGCAGAAAGCACTGCCGTCGTTCTTCTGAATGTGAAGCACGATGACCTTTTGCATATTCACGAACCAAATGAGGAATTGAAGGAACCGGACCGAAAGATGTGGAATAACTTGGCGCTCGAACCGAAGGCTTTTCCGAAGGACCGCGTTCATTATTTGCTCCCTAACGGCAAGCTCACAGCCAGTACCGGCAAGCCGAACAGCCATTCAACGCCTAACATTCCCCACGACATCTACGCTTACGCCTTATCAAACACCAGAGATAAGGTCGACTTATTGATGGGCCACGTACCCGATGTGTGGGACACGCTTCGGGCATTGATTGGGATCGTCCAGGAAGGACTTGCGGCCGGCGTAAAGGACAAGCGTTGGGGCACGGTCAAGACTTGGTCGGGATTGATTGACGGCCCACCCCTTTACGAAGTTTCCGAAGGAAAGCAAAAAGGAATCGGGGAGGTACCAGCGAGCACAGTCAACCGCTTCCGGCGCATCTTGCGCCGCATTACGCAAACCAGGCAGTCGGGATTGTTCGTTGACCAGCTTAGTCGCAATACATGCGACCTGGGACAAAAGATCAAAGAGATTAAGGGTGGTCACACCTACGTCGTGGACATTTACAACCTCAAGGACGAGGAAAAAACACTTGTTTTTGGCGACATTCTTAGGACGATCTATCAGCTCTATGCGGAAAGTGACGAAGAAGATCAAGACATGCCCGACAAGGTGATAATCTTCGTGGATGAACTGAATAAATACGCACCGGAAGGGACCAAGGGCTCTCCCATTCTGGACCAAGTCCTCGAGGTTTCAGAGCGCGGTCGTTCATTGGGAATTGTCCTTTTCGGGGCTGAACAATTCTTGAGCGCGGTCCATGATCGCGTCACCGGCAATTGTTCCACAACGGTTTTTGGGCGAACTAACGCTGCAGAAATGGCCGAGCGCGCGTATCGGTTTCTGAATCCCGACATTAAAGCTGCCGCTACGCGCCTCGATAAGGGCCAACTTATCCTTAGTCATGCAGTTTTTCGCCAGCCAGTGAAGATAAAATTCCCACTTCCTGCTTATAAACAACCTGCGTAGGTTTGAGCGGCGGCTCGCGCGAGGGGAGGCATCTTGCGGCTTCGTGACCCTCCTCGTGTGCGATGGCTCATCTGAATCGGCGAGACACGCCGAACCGGACGAGGGCCGGAAAACAGTAGACGGTAGTCGGTAGACAGTAGACGGGGCGGACTAAAGAGCGGCAGGGTTTCGGATTCGATGACAGGGAAGCAGTCGCCAGTAGTCAGTTGTCAGCGGTCAGTTAAGCCAACCAATGCTCAAGATGCCTTCTTCCAGAAAAAGTTAACAGTCCACAGTTTACAGTTTATGGCGCGTCATTCCGATCCGTCAGCCGGCGGAGAGACCCTGCCCTGAGCTTGTGGGAGGGAATCCCGCCTCGAGGCGAGACCCCTCACTGCCGTTCGGGGTGACAGTTGCGGACGGACTTGAGCGTCATAGCAAGGCAAATGTTTGCGGGCCAATTCGGCGGCGCGTCCCATGCCGACGATTAGAGGGACATATCATTCAGTGACGAGTGACAAGTGACGGGTGACAAGCTGGAAGACAAAAACCGCCGCGCTGATTGGGCTCCTGATGGCCGCCGATAAGCGCAGTGGCAAGTGATAAATGGCGGGTGACAAGCGGGCCGAAAAACGAACGGCGCTTTGCGGCGGACGTCCCGATTTTATCGGGACAGGTTCCGTGCGCCAATTCCTTTCGGCGCATGAAACTTGTGGACTGTGAGTGACAAGTAATCCTCCGGAACCTTTTGCACGTCTATCGGTACTTTGGCCGCCGCTTGTACAGCGACGCAGTGATAGAGCACGCCACGCGCGCGGGGGTGAACCGGGATAGACAGATTCCAGATTCAAAATTCCAGAGTCGTCCGCACGCGCGCGGGGGTGAACCGGGATAAACAGATTCCAGATTCAACATTCCAGAGTCGTCCGCACGCGCGTGGAGGTGAGCCGGGATAAACAGATTCCAGATTCAAAATTCCAGAGTCGTCCGCACGCACGTATGGGTGAACCGGGATAAACAGATTCCAGATTCAAAATTTCAGAGTCGTCCGCACGCGCGTATAGGTGAACCGGGATAAACAGATTCCAGATTCAACATTCCAGAGTCGTCCGCACGCACGAGGGCTTGCCCTCCGACCGCAAGACGCGACGCATTTTGATGTAGCGCCGCCCTTCAGGGCGGCACATGCCGGGCTAAAGCCTCGCTCTACAAAATCAAAATGCGGCACTGCCTTCCGGTTGCATAAAGGGGCGCTGTGGCATACCATCGAGCTTAGTGGAATGCGCCCCAGGCGCTGAAGGAAGGAGTTGGCCATGCCCAAGCCCATCACCCGCCGGGAAATGTTGCAGAGTTTTGCCGCGGCCGCAGCCGCCGGTTATTTACATCCGGTCAATCTTTTCGCCACCAGCCCTCTGCCCACGGCGCCGGTAGCCATCGCGCGCTGTGCTGCCTACGGGCCGGCAGTGCGCGCCTCGCTCGCCACTTTGTTCGACCAACTGGGCGGCCTGGAGCGGCTGGTGAAAGGAAAAACCGTCGCGGTGAAGCTGAACTTGACCGGGCAGGTGACAAGTTCGCTCCGGGGCATGCCGAAAGGCAGCACCTATTGGGTTCATCCCGAGGTCATAGGCTCAACCGTCAGCTTGCTGGGCCAGGCGGGAGCGCGGCGAATCCGGCTGCTGGAAAGCACGCTGGATCCGGACGGCTCGCTACAGAAGTTCATGCTGGCGGCGCAGTGGAACCCGCGCGATTTTGCCAGCGCCGCCCCGCGAGTGGAGTTTGAGGACACCAACTATGCGGGCCCTTCCGGCCAGTACACGCGCCTGGCGGTTCCGGGCGGAGGTTTGTTATTCAGTGCGTATGACGTGAACAGGTCATACGAAGATTGTGACGTTTACGTCTCGCTGGCCAAGCTGAAGGAACATTCCACGGCGGGGGTCACGCTCTCCATGAAGAATTCGTTCGGCATTCCGCCCGCCACGATTTATGGCACGGCGGCGGGGCCGGACGAACCGGGCAAAGTGGTGAAGGGCGCGCGCATGATGCTGCACGATGGCCGCCGCCAGCCTCCGAAATCTTCCCTGCCCGAAATCGACCCCGCCTCACCGCGCGATCCGGGGTATCGCGTGCCGCGGGTGACGGCCGATCTGGCCGCGGCGCGGCCCATTCATCTGGCGATCGTCGATGGCATCGGAACCGTGGCGGGCGGCGAAGGCCCCTGGGTGAAAGGGTTGCGGCCGGTGGAAGCGCGCCTGCTGATTGCGGGGACCAACGGCGTGACCACCGACGCCGTCTGCACCGCGCTCATGGGCTTTGACCCGATGGCCCATCGCGGCACAGCTCCCTTCGAGGGTTGCGAGAGCACGCTGATGCTGGCCGAGCAACTTGGCCTCGGAACCCGCGACTTGAAGCGCATTGAAGTGCGCGGCGTGCCCATCGCCAAGGCCAGGGTGGATTTCCGCAAGGCCTAGCCGTTGGTTGAAATCCCCTCCGCCCTGCATGAGGACAAATTCGTCTTTCTGGTTAGGAACCCAAATGAAAAAGGAAATACTTCTGGCACTGACAAGCGCCGGGATTGTCGGCGTGATTTTGTATGGCGCGCAAAGCCCGGCGCAACAGAGCGCGCGCCCCGGCGTTGCTCACGCAGCCAAGCCGTTCCACTGGCCGGAGGGGAAGCGGGCGGCGGTCAGCCTGAGCTTTGACGACGCCAGGACGAGCCAGATTGATACTGGCCTCGCATTGTTCAAAGCGGAAGATGTGAAAGCCACCTTCTTTGTCACCACCGATAATTTGGACAAGCGACTGGCGGGCTGGAAACAGGCGGTGGCCGACGGGCATGAAATCGGCAACCATACCATCAACCATCCTTGCACCGGAAACTACGCGTTTTCCTTCAAAAATGCGCTGGAGAGTTACAGCCTGGGGGAGATGGCGCAGCAACTTGATGGCGCCAATGAACAAATCGAGAAATTGCTGGGGGTGAAACCCCGGACCTTCGCCTACCCGTGCGGCCAGAAATTCGTGGGGCGGGGGCTGGACGAGCGAAGTTACGTGCCCCTGGTGGCGGAGCGCTTTGTGGTGGGGCGCGGGTATCTGGACGAGGCCGCGAATAACCCGGCGTTCTGCGACCTCGCGCGGGCCATGGGCACTCCATTTGATGACATGGATTTTGCTCACATGAAGAAACTGGTAGGCGACGCGGCGAAAGACGGCCGATGGGTGATCTTTATCGGTCACGAAATCGGCGCGCGGCAGTTCCAGACCACCGATGCCCACGCGCTTCAGGCCCTGTGCGAATATTTGAAAGACCCGGCGCAAGGAATCTGGCTGGGCACGGTGGGGGAAATTGGGACCTATATCCGGAAGCAGCGCGGAGACACGCACTGATGCCGGCGGGACCAGGCGGCCGATGGGCGGTCGCACTCCCAACGCTACCCGCACCGAGCATCCGGTAGTTTCTCGGTCTGCTGTAGCGGCGCTCTATGAGCGCCGTAATTGTAAAGAAACCAAAGACGGCGGTCATAGACCGCCGCTACAAAAAGACCAAACTGAGACACTACCGAGCATCCTTAATTATTTGCCGTTTTCCAAGTCCTGCACGGTGGGAAGTTTGGTAGTGTCCCAGCCGCCGCCCAGGGCTTCAACTAGTAACACACTAGCGACCATGCGGCGGGTTTGGATGTCCACGGCGCTGCGTTCGTCTTGCAGAGCGATGGCCTGGGTGGTGATGACTTGCAGGTAACTGACGGTGCCGGCCTTGTACTGGTCGGTGGAAATCCGGAGTGAGAGCTGCGCGGATTTAACGGCGTCGTCCTCGGCTTGGGCTTCGTCATTCAGGACGCGCAAGGCGGCCAGGTTGTCTTCAACTTGCTGGAAGCTGGTGAGGACGGTCTGGCGATAGTTGGCGACGGTGGCGTCAAAAGCGGCGCGGGCCTGGTCAGTTTGGGCGTGGCGACGGCCGGCGTCAAAAAGTGTTTCCGCCAGTTGCGGGCCTGCGGACCAGAAGCGGCTGGGCCAGGAAATCCAACGAAGAAAATGAGAGCTTTCCAGGCCGGCCGACGCGCTCAGGGTGAGGGTGGGGTAGTAGGCAGCTTGGGCGATGCCGATTTCCTCGTTGGCGGCGGCCATCTGGCGCTCGGCGGCGGCGATATCGGGACGGCGCTCGAGCAAGGCGGAAGGAACCCCGGCGGGGACTGGGGGCGGCGTGGCCGGGAGAGCGGCCTCGGGAATCGACAGGGCGGCGGGCGGCTGGCCGGTGAGGATGGCGATGGCGTGTTCGAATTGGGCGCGCGCCACTTCCAGGTCAATCAGTTGCGCGCGGGCGGTGTGCAACTGGGTTTGCGCCTGCGCCACGTCCGCGCCCGAAGCGACGCCGCCCTGGTAACGGTTTTGGGTGAGGGTCAGATATTCCTGGTAGGATTTCACCGTCCGATCGAGCAAGTCCTGGGCGCCATCGGTACCGTGAAGCTGAAAATAATCGACGGCCAACTCCGCCTGGAGCGACAAGCGGGCGTTCTCCAGTTGCGCATCACTTAATTGGGCAACGGCCGCGCTGGCCGCAACACTGTGCCGGATGCTGCCCCACAAGTCCGCCACATAAGAAAGGTCCACCGGAAGGTTGTAGACGGTGCGCGGGGCGGTGGACAAATTGGCAGTGGTGCCGCTGGTCAAAGTTCGCGAACTCTGCGAGGTGGCCGTTGAGGCAGATCCCGTCACGGTGGGAAAAAGGCCGGAGCGCGCGATGCGCACCGCGTCCCTGGCCTCGCGGTACTGCGCCTCGGCCGCCAGAATATTCTGGTTGGAGACGCTCACTCGATCTTCCAGCGCGCTGAGCTGGGGGTCATTATAAATCACCCACCATTTTCCTTTGGCGGCGCCGTCGCTGGGCTGGGTTGGCTTCCAGTGGCCGGCTTGCGCAGCGTTGGCGGGGGCCGCTTCTTTATAAGCCGCGGGGACCGGGGCGCTGGGTCGCTGATACTTGGGGCCCACGGCGCAGGCGCTGAATAACATTATGGCGCCGGCAAGGATGAGAAGATGCAGGTTAGGAAAAAGCCGGTTGAGTTTTTTATTCTTCATTTTCATAAGCCCTATCGCTTGCCGTTCGATCTTGTGATTTTCGGCCATATCAATTCGACGATTCTGAGGGAGGTTGGGCTACCGTTGGTCTTCGCGTATGATTTCTTCCACAATGCCTTTTCCCAGGCAGCCAGAGGTTTTAAATCTTGCCCCTTGCTTATACATCCACGCGAGCTGCTTGCGGCCCTCGGGATCAACAAAGGTGAGGCCGCAAATGTCCAGGAGCACATCAGCCCCCGGGGTATCGACCGTGACTTTGTACCACGTCCGCTCGAGCTCATCCACCCAGGGGCCGGAGAGCTTGCCTTCCAGCTTGAGAGTGGAAATTTTGGAGGTATTTTCAATCGTAATTCGCATCATGGTGGATCCACCTCATTCATCCGAGCAACAGGCTAATCTCATCCGCAGTCCGATTGGCTTCGCCACACTCCCCAAAAAAAATTGTCAAAAAGCACGTCAGGGCGCTCGAAAATCCTTAACGTTCAGAGCGAGATTCCCTTCGACAAGCTCAGGGCAGGCTCTCTCCGTCGTCTGACGGTTCGGAATGAAATTGCTGCGAGAGCTTCTCAACCCGCTGTTAAGGGGTCATTCGCTTTTACCCTCTTCGCTGGCGGAGGTGGAGGTCTGAACCGTCTCGCCCGTCACCAAGGAGTCAGGCGGATTCAGCACCACGGATTCATCGCCTTTCAAGCCGGCCACCACTTCGACTTCGTTCCCAAAATCGCGCCCCAGCGTCACCGGAATCAATGCCACGCGGTTGCCTGCGGTGATGCTGGCCACCTGCAATCCCTGGGCGCGGAAGATCAAAGTGTTCACGGGCAGCAAGAGGGTGGAAATTCCGGCGGGGAGCTTTAAGTGCACTTCGGCGTAGGCGCCGGGCAGAAGTTCACCGTTGGGGTTGGGGACGTCGATTTCCACCAGCAGGCTGCGCGAGGCAGCGTCAATGGACTCGGCGGTGCGCACCAGCCGGCCCTGAAAGCGGCGGCCGGGAAATTCCGCCAGGGTCAGGTCCGCGGTCAAACCGGGCCTGGCGGCGCGCGAATAGATCTGCGGCACATTCACGTAAACGCGCAGGCGGTGGACCTGGGCGATGTGAAACAATTCCTGCGCCGGCCCGCCGTTGCCGGAGTTAATGAGATCGCCAATATCAATCTTGCGCGCGGTGATCACGCCCTCGAAAGGCGCATAAATTTTCTGGAAGGATTGCAAATCCTCCAAACGTTTGACGTTGGATTGGGCGGAGGCCACCATGGCCTGCTTGGCCTGCAAATCGCCCACGGCGTTGTCCACATCCTGCCGGGCAATGGCGTTGGTCTTGAGCAGGGATTGGTAACGGTCGGCGGTGATTTTTGCCAGATCGCGGTTGGCCTGGGCGGTGTTTAAATCGGCCCGCGCCTGCTGAAGCTGCTGGTCAATTTCCGGGGTATCGATTTCCGCCAGCAGTTGGCCGGCCTTTACGTGGGCCCCAATGTCCACCAGCCAGCGCTGGAGGTATCCATTGGTGCGGGCGTAAATGGGCGAGTCAGTGTAAGCCTGAATGTTGGCGGGCAACACCACTTCCTGCGAGCTGGCGGCGCGCCGGGGGTGGATTACCAGGACGCTCGCGGTCGCCATCTGCCGGGTTTCGCGAGTAAGTGTGGCGGCGTCTTTGGTGCGGGCGGCAATGCCTCGATAGACGATTCCGCCCACCAAGGCCAGGGCGATCAGCAACACCAGCAACCCTTTGGGGAAACCGGAAGGCTGGGGGGAAGGCGTCCCTGGCTCCGCCTTCTCATCCACGCCGGGGCCGGCTTCAAAACTATTGGTCTGGTCCACTTTCATCAAATCCTCCGCCTTCCTGCGGCATGTTTAGTTTGCCGCCGGATCGAATTTCGCCGAATGTCCCCCCGAACCCTTCCTGCCGTGGATCAGTCCGAAAATGGTGGGCACGAAGAAGAGGGTGGCCACCGTCGCCAGCAGCAAACCGCCGATCACGGCACGGCCCAGCGGGGCATTCTGTTCCCCGCCTTCCCCCATCCCGAAAGCCATGGGCACCATGCCAATCATCATGGCGAAGGCCGTCATCAACACAGGACGGAAGCGGGTGAAGCCTGAGTCCAAAGCGGCTTGCCAGGCGCTACAGCCTTCCCTCATCCGGTCTTTGGCAAAACTTACCACCAGGATGCTGTTGGCCGTGGCCACGCCCATGCACATGATGGAGCCGGTGAGCGCGGGGACGCTGATGGTGGTGCTGGTAATAAAAAGGAACCAGACAATTCCGGCCAGGCCGGCCGGCAAAGCGGTGACGATGATGAAAGGATCGAGCCAGGACTGGAAATTCACCACAATCAAAAGGTAGGCCAGGATGATAGCGAAGGCGAGGCCCGCCAACAGGCCGACAAAAGATGAGCGCATGGTTTCGATCTGGCCGCGAACGATGATATCCGACCCGCGCGGCAGATCTTTTTTGCTGCGGGCAATGACGGCGTTGATGTCGCGCGACACGGCGCCCAGGTCCCGGCCATGCACTCCGCCATAAATGTCAATGACCGGCGTGATGTTGTAATGGGAGATGGCGGCCGCACCCTCGCCCCGGCTGATGGAGGCCATGCTGCCCAGGATTTGCGAGGGCGCGCCGCTCGGCCCGGTGACCGGGACGTTCTCAATGTCTTGCAGAGAGCTGATGTCGTATTGCGGCGTTTGCGTCGCCACCGAATAGCTGACGCCGTTCCTGGGATTCAGCCAGAAGCTGGGCGAAGTCTGGAAACTGCCACTGAGCGAAATCAACATGCTGCTGGCAATATCCTTTTGGGTAAACCCGATTTCGTCGGCCTTGGTGCGGTCGACGATGATGTGCAGCTTGGGCTGGTCAAAAGGCTGCTGGATGCGGAGATCGACCGCGCCGGGAATCTGCTTGAGTTGCGCCAACATGCGGTCCGCGAATCCGCGGTTGGCGTCCAAATCGCGGCCCACCACCTGCACGTCGACGGGAGCGGGCAGGCCGAAGTTGAGGATTTGTCCCACCATGTCGGCGGGCAGGAAGTAAAAGGTGACGCCGGGGAATTCCCGGGGCAAATTCATGCGCAAGTCGTGAATGTATTCTTCGGTGGGGCGATGCTTCTCGGTAAGTGAGGCCAGAATGTCGGCATCACCGGTGCCAATCGGCCCCGAATTGCTGTAGGTCAGGTTGATGCCGCTGTAGGGCAACCCGATGTTATCTATGACGCTGGCGAGTTCCTGGCGCGGAATCTCCCGGCGAATCGCCGATTCCACGCGGTCGCAAAGCGCCGCGGTTTCTTCAATGCGGGTGCCGGTGGGTGCGCGCATGTGCAGCTTGAACTGGCCCGCGTCCACCGCCGGAAAGAAATCCTGTCCCACCCAGGGCAGCAGGGCAAAGGAGCCGAGGCAGGCGGCCATAAAACAGAGCGCGAAGACCTTTCGGTGGTGGATACAACTCTGCAACCCCCGGCGATAGGCCAGGCGGAATTTCTCAAACCCATCTTCAAAGCCGATCTGAAACTTGGTCAGAAAATTCATGCTCAGAGTAGGATTGCCATCCAGTTCCTCAATGCGCGACTTCAATAAATACTTGGCCATGGTCGGCACCAGGGTCCGGGAGAGCAGGTAGGATGCCAGCATGGCGAACACCACCGCTTCCGCCATGGGCACAAACAAGAATCGGGCCACGCCGGTAAGGAAAAACATGGGTACAAAGACAATGCAAATCGCCAGGGTGGAAACAAAGGCGGGGACGGCAATCTGCTGGGCGCCGTCCAGGATGGCTTCCGTGGTCTCCTTCCCTTGAGCCAAAAATCGATGGATGTTCTCCATGGTTACGGTCGCGTCGTCCACCAGAATGCCCACCGCCAGCGCCAGCCCGCCCAGGGTCATAATGTTAATGGTTTCGCCCAGGGCGCTCAAAACGATGATGGAAGTCAGGATGGAGAGCGGAATCGAGACGGCAATAATCAAGGTGCTGCGCCAGCTTCCCAGAAAAAGAAGAATCATCAGGCCGGTCAGGCAGGCAGCAATGATTCCTTCCTGCATGACGCCCTGGATGGCGGCCCGGACAAACAATGACTGGTCCGCCAACGCACTGATGTGAAGCTGGGGGGGAAGTCCGGCCTGAACCCTGGGGAGCATCTCCTTAATGCCGCCGATAATATCCAGGGTGGAGGCGTCGCCCGTCTTGAGCACGGAGAGCAGGGCGGCGCGCTGCCCGTTGACGCGGACAATGTTGGTCTGGGGGGGGAACCCGTCGCGCACGTGGGCGACGTCGCGGATGTAAATGGTGGTGTTGCCCAAAGTCTTGATGGGCAGGTTATTCAACTCGTCCACGGTTTCGGGACTGCTGTTGAGGTCTACATCGTATTCGAGACTTCCCATTTTCGCCGTGCCGGCGGGGAGGATCAGGTTTTGAGCGCCAATCGCGTTCACCACATCGACCGCGGACATGCCTTTCGCCTGAAGAGCTTTGGTGTCCAAGTCCACTTCCACCTGCCGCTGCCTGCCTCCGAACGGGTAAGGCACACCGGCACCGGGCACGGTAATAAGCTGGGTTCGTACGAAGTTGATTCCGTAATCGAACAACTGCTGCTCCGAAAGCGTGGGGCTGGAAAGGGCGAGTTGAAGAATGGGGACGGTGGAAGCGTTGTAGGTGATGATCAGCGGCGGGGTGGTTCCGGGAGGCAGGAAGCGGACTTGCGTTTGGGAGAGAGCTGTCACCTGGGCAATCGCCGTGCCCATGTTGGTTCCAGGCTGGAAAAAGATTTTCGTGACCGCCACACCATTCAGGGCCTGCGATTCGGTGTGCTCAATGTCATTCACAATCGTAGTCAGCCCGCGCTCCTCCTGCGAGACAATTCTGTCCCCCATTTCCTGGGCATTCAAGCCCCCGTAATTCCAAATCACGCTCACCACCGGAATGTTGATGTTGGGGAAAATGTCAGTGGGTGTGCGCAGAATCGCCAGTGGACCCAGAATCATCAAGAGCATGGCCACTACTACAAAGGTATACGGCCGCCGCAACGCCAGCCTGACGATCCACATAATGCGACTCCACCCACGAACCCGAAGGGTTGGAAAGTATATCCTATGTCAAACCTTTCACGAACTTTTACAGCAAATTACATTCCATTGCTAAACCATATTTAGCTTTCCTATTTCTTCATTTATTATCATATATTTACAGCCTATAGAGAACTACCAAGTCTAAATATAGAAGACCAAAGCTGATTTATTGACGTCAATGGGTTGACGCAATGCCGAGGTGCTGTCAGATGCCCTGGACCACCCTTGGTTGTTTAGGAACAGCTTTCTCGATTCATGTTTGGGATGAGTCTTGGAAGGGTTAGGTGGAATGCCACACCTGGTCCACTTTGGCCGGCTGATTTTGGGGAGCTAATGGTTGTTTCGCTCGCGCAAAAGCGGGTTACACTTGCCATCTCAGGAGACATTGGTGGGAGTCCGAATTACTCAGGTGGACGCGTTTACGGATCAACCTTTTCGGGGTAATCCCGCCGCAGTGTGCATTCTGCCCGCGGCCGGTGACGAGAGCTGGATGCGACAAGTGGCCCGGGAAATGAACCTGTCCGAGACTGCATTCCTCTTTCCGCAGCAGGACGGATTTAATCTCCGCTGGTTCACGCCGGCGGTGGAAGTGGCGCTTTGCGGCCACGCCACGCTGGCCAGCGCGCACGTGCTGTGGGAAGAGGGTCACCTGTCCCCAATGCAGGAGGCGCGTTTTTACACCCAGAGCGGATTGTTGACGGCAA
Organism: Terriglobia bacterium; assembly: GCA_035946625.1. Classification (GTDB taxonomy): domain Bacteria; phylum Acidobacteriota; class Terriglobia; order UBA7540; family UBA7540; genus DASYXZ01. Next base: position 114,458 of record DASYZE010000085.1, read on the forward strand.
AGAGGCGGGGCGACTGGATTGAGCTCAACTTCCCCGCGGTCATCGAAAAGCCTGCGCCACCTCCCGATGGCCTAGCCGATGCGCTGGGAACAAAGTTAGGCTATGTGGGCAAAAACAAATTCGACTATATCGTGGAGCTTGATTCAGCGGAGGCGGTGCGCGAACTTCAGCCCGATTTTTCCGCCCTCAGGAAACTGGGCGTGCGAGGGGTCATCGTCACCAGCCGTTCGGACTCGGCGGAGTACGATTTCATCTCGCGCTTCTTTGCTCCCGGCTCCGGCATTGACGAGGATCCGGTGACGGGATCGGCGCACGCCTGCCTCGGGCCATTTTGGGGGGCACGCCTGGGCAAGACCGATTTCATTGCCTACCAGGCTTCTGCGCGCGGAGGAATTGTGCGTGTGCGGCTGGAGGACGGCCGGGTGATTCTGAGTGGAAAAGCGGTCACCGTGCTGCGCGGGGAGTTAGTGTGAAGGTAGTATACGGGTAAAAGCTAAAGTACCGGCGGTCGGAGCCCGCCCCGCGAGGCGGGGACCGCCGGATTTTCGGCGCTCTCCGCCGCGGCAGGCGCCGAGTGGAGTGGTGAGGACTTCGGCTTTTCGAACTACGCGGTCTTTCCTGCAAGCACGATCCACCTACTTCCCCGGAAATAAGAGTTTGCGGCCCTTGCTCCTGATCCCAAGTTGAAAGAATTTTGTGATGGACGCTCGCATCGCACCGGACAACGGAGCGGCTCGATGGCTTCAACTTTCAATCGTGTTGAAATGGCTTTTACGGTATACAATACGGGAAGGAGCAGAAAATTATGCAGACCGTTAAAGACCTCTCCGTGGAGGAATTGAAAGCGGTTATTGGCGAGGTGGTCGAGGAAAAGTTGCGCGAGATGATGATCGACCTTGACGCCGGTCTTTCTCTGCGGCCCGAAATTCGGGCACGGCTGATGAAGGACATTCAAGAACCACACGCCGAGGGCCAGAATATTCCCGCCGCTGACCTGGCCCGCCGCCGTGGCCTGGAATGGTAGATGTATCAGGTCGAATTTCGCCCCCAAGCAGCCCAGGACTTTGAAAAGCTCGATCAAGCGGTTGCTGATCGTGTCCTCAAGAAATTACGCTGGCTCGCCGAGAATTTTGATTCCATAAAACCGGAACCTCTCGCCGGACCTTTCACGGGTCTGTTGAAACTTCGGGTGGGCGATTACCGGGCACTGTACCAAGCCGATCGAGTAAAGAAAGTATTAACCGTCCGACTGGTGGGCCACCGCCGGGAAATTTACGATAAATCTCCTTAGCCAAATAGAAGGGGCCTTCCTGGAGGATCCCGTCCAGGGAATAGCCCCTATATCGGGGGTGGCGGTCTCGGTGGATCACTTTTGCGAATGGGCGGAAAAAGTGGTCCACGGAAAAGCCTTCATATCGCGCAGGTAGGGTTTTTCCCAATCAAACTCGGGATGCAGACTCAGGTGTTCGGCGGCATGAAAGTCCATGCCGCAGGCGTGCCCGGCCGCCGCCATAAAAGACATCTTCGCGGCCATGGTGGCATCGGCCACCTTGTTTTGAACTGCGCCGGCAATGCCGTAGGGTGGCTGCCAGCCTCCCATGCCACGCGGCGAAAGGTCCACGTGCCCACAGAGGGTGCGCTCGTCCGCTTCTTCCTTCTGGTCGAAGGTGTCGTAGTGATCGGCCAGAAAGCGCTGCGCCGCCGCCACGTCAATGCGGCCCTTGTTTTCGGCCATGAGTTGGTCCCAACGAGCGTGCCGGGCGTTGGCGCTTGCGCTCTTATCCGTCAGGTTGAAATTTGTTTCTTCGCTGGCCAGCTTGGGATTAATGGGGAAATTCGAGCCGACAAAGTACCCGTCCTTTTTTCGTTCCAGGGTCACGTTTTTCAGGCCCAGTTCGAGGCTGGCGATTTCGTTGCGCCGGGTGTCCGCAATCAACCAATCGTTGGCATAGCCACCGTTGTTCCCTTTCTTCATGATTCTGGCCACGTCGTCGATGGATTTCGAGTACTGCATGGCTTGGCGCGCGCGCACGAATTCAGGAATGCCGTTCGGGTCGTATCCGGAAAAACCGGAAATGGTGGTTTCGGTAATCATGATGCCGGCGGAATTCACACCAAAATCATCGGCGCTGTGGATGACGCCCGGCAACCCATCCATCAAAATGCGATAGCCCTTCTTCGGAACGATGTCGTAAATCATGGTCCAGCGCTCGCCATCCAGATAGTTGGTCCAGTCATTGTGCGCCATCACCACCTTGCCATCTTTGGTGTAACTTCCCGTGGCCACAAAGGCGCTACAGTGCTCCGGCGCGGTGGCGGTGGGTTCGGCGCCATGCTGCTTGTCGTAATGGCTGACGTAGTAGCTCCACTCTTCGGCCGCATTGATGGCCACCACATCCCACAAGTCCAGCTTCGAGCCGTGAGCTTTGAGGCCATCGGCAATGCCTTGCAACTCTTCCCGATATTCTTTTTCAATGTGCGGCCACATCATGTTTTGGGCCGCGCTGCGGAAGAAATTCCAGTCCTTTTTCGTCTCGTGGGTCGTTTCGAGTTCGACCGTCCCTTTGAGATCTTCAATCTCCGGTGCCAGCAGGTATCCGTTTTGAAATCCGATGTCCGAGGGAGAGCCTTCAAGATGAACAAACGTCCACCCATTGCGGGCCGGCCGGCGTGAAGCATTCTTCAGGCGAGGATCGTCCTTGGGAGCTTGCGCTCCAAGCGCGATGGACAGGCACGATGTTGCCAGAACACTGAGCAAAAGAATCAAGACGTGTCGACGGATCATCCATTAACCTCCCCCATTTTTTGAAAACGCATTCAACGATGCTCGACGTTAATTCCCTATTGTTGTGTCGGGCTTCAGCCCGGCATTTTCAGCGGACAGGCGGGCGATGGTGGCCCAGTCGGACTCCTGCATGCCACGCGCTATCAAAGTGACAAACCGGTCGTGAATCAAGTTGGCCACCGGCAATGGCACGGAAGCAGATTCAGCCGCGGCCAGAACGAGTTTTACATCCTTCAATCCCAAGGGAACTTTGAAGCCGACGGGTTGATATTTATCTTCCGCTATCAGTGTGCCATAAGTTTTGTGGACGGGCGCGGTAAACAGCGAGGTAGTGAGGAAGTCAAGGAACTGCTGCGGTGAGACGCCGTATTTGCGCACCAGGGCGAAGGCCTCGCCTAAGGTCTCGATGGTGGAGGCAATCAGGAAATTACCGGCCAGCTTGATGACGTTGGCCACGGGCGCATCGTCGCCCATCACAAAAGTGTGCTGCCCCACTGCGTCGAAGAGCGGCTGGCAGGCGCGGACGGAATCGCCCGGCCCGCAGGCGACGACAAAAATTTTGGCAGCGACGGCGGCTTCCGGCCTGCCAAAGACCGGCGCCGAAACATACACTTGCCCCGCCTTGGCGTGAGCTTCCGCCAAGCGCTTCGACAACACCACGCTGATGGTGCTCATGGAAACGTGAATGGCGCCGGGAGCCAGCGTCGCCAATACCTTGCCCGAGCCAAAGATAATATCTTCGAGGGCGGAATCGTCGGCCACCATGGTGGCCACGATGGGCGCTGCCGCGACTTCAGAAGGTATGGCGGCTACCCTGGCGCCGTCCGCTTGCAATAACTCCGCGCGGCTGCGCGTCCGGTTGTAAACAATCACTTCGTGCCCCGCCTTCAGCAGATTTCGGGCCATGGGCAGGCCCATATTGCCCAGTCCAATCCATCCGACTTTCATGATCAGCACCTCCGAGGAATTTGAATCCTAATACGGCCGAGTTCATGGCGACCCATAGGAAGCGCCAAACCCAACCGTTCACTGACCATTGCGGCGAATAAAGTAACGTTGCTTATCGAGATTGGCGGGTACAGCGACGTCGAAAAAACCCACCATCATTTCGTCGTAAGTCTGGTCGCCCCAAGTCACGCTGGCGTTCGGGTCGGGATTGTGCGGGTTGCCCTTCGAATTGTCAAACCAGGCGACGGCCTGGAGTTCCGTCCCCGCTTTCAGGAATCGCGGTAGGGCCAGGCGGTAGCTTAACTGCCAGTAAAAATTGTAGTTGACCCGAAGGAGCGTCTCAATAATTTTCCCGTCCGGCTGAATGATGTTGTACTCAAATCGTTTCCCCCGCAGGTGCAGGTGCGGGAAAAAACTGAGCAGGGTGGCGTCTTTGGGCAACGTGCCATGAACCTCGGCGCGATAGTCGGGATCCTGGGGCGGAATCACAAAGCGGTCATTGGTCAATTGCAAGGTAAGCACGCGTTGGGTGGGGGGAATTTTTGCAAACACCAGGCCAATGCTCGTGCGGTCGCTTGCCGCATGGCCGTTGGTGGTGTAGTGCATCTGGAAGACGAGGTCCGACCCGCGTGGAATAAACTTTGCCATGCCTTGCGGCCAGTGGTCGGGAGAACTACCGGGTGCGTAGACGAGAAGGCAATCACTGTCCGTCCACTCCGCATCGCGCCGATCCTGAGGGTCCGTCAGGCTCGAGGCCGTGAAGGGAACGCCCACCGGGGCGTGGCGCAGCCATTTGGAGTCCGGCGGGCGAACGTAAACGACGGCGTGGTGCACGTGGTCGCGACGCTGGGGACGAATCTCCGACATTTGCACCCACTTGTCTTCGGTGAAACCGGTGGGAACAATTTCATAGGTATATTCCACCTCGCCGCGGGCGGGGAGTGCAACCGCTTTGGGCATCGGCAAGACGAAATCGGGCTGGGGAATAATCCAGCCGGCCGCCCAATGGCGCGGAGGGGGCGCGTCCCGCGGATTGCCAGCGGGCGCGTGGGCGCGGGCCCAATTCGAGATAGTTTGAATCTGTCCGGCGCCAAGCGAAGGGTCGTTGGAGAAGTGTCCGTAACGCGGATCGGCGAACCAGGGCGGCATGGTTTGGTTGCGGACCACGTCGCCGATCCTGCCCGCCCAGGGGCGCGTCTGCGCGTAGGTTACCAAAGACATGGGCGCGATCTCACCGGGCCGGTGGCAGCTCTGGCAGTGCTGCTGGAGGATGGGTAGGACGTCCCGATAGAAAGTGGGCGCGTGCTGGAAGGAGTTTTGCCGAGCCGTCGAACTGCGCGCTGGCGGAATATCCACCACGCCCGACATCAGCAGCAACACCGCAACCATCAGCAGTCTTGGCCTGGGGTTCACCATCCGGGTTATTATTCCAGAAACTCGTCGGCAACCTCAGTATGCACCGGGCGTTTGTTGCTTGGCAACGATAAGAAGAGATGATGGAAACGCACCAATCATCGTGCGCGGGCAGGGGCCAGGGCCGGCAGAATGCGGGCACTACGCCGGCGCGCGGGCTTCATGGACCCAACAGTTATTGCGCCGGACTATCCTTCCTGCTCTCCCCGGCAGCCTGTTTGTGAAAGACGAGGTGCACGGTGCCGGAACCTTCCGGTGAGTGGACCGAGCGATCAACCTTTAGCGTCTGTCCATCCTCGGAAAGCTTCCACTGGTCTTTCACCTGAATCTTGCCGCTCTTGCGCCCGGAGGAATCATCTTTTCCCACCAGAGAGAATTTCAGTCCGCCGTCCTTACCCCATTCGGCTTTCGAGGTTGCTTCAGTGGAGTCCTGGTCACCGAGCTGCGCGGTTGATTCCGAGCCATCCAAATTGTAGAGGGCTGTCTGTGGGTAGAGTTTGTAAGCGGCGGGATTTCCAGTCGGCATGGAATTAGGGCGCGACCTTCCACCGCGGCCACCCGTCCCACCTCCGCCGGGCATACCCATTCCTCCGCCCGGCATACCCATACCACCGCTACCGGGCATGGGCAGTCCAATTCGGCCCATGCCTCCACCCATCCCGCCGCCCCTTCTGCCGCCGGGATAGCCACCTCCGCCGGGATAGCCGCCTCCTCCCGGGTAGCCGCCCCCTGCGGAGCCCGGATACTGCCTCGAATTGTCGGCAGGCTGCAATTCGCCTTGCAAAGATGTTTCCACCTTTAATTGGTGGCCATCCTGTTTTATCGCCATGCGGTAATCCTGCAAACCCGGCGGCGGATTTTTTGTTTGGCCGAAATCCAGCGCCCAGTGGCCGGAATAATCCACCGTCTTGGGCGGATTCCTGGCCAGCATCACTGCCGAGCTGAGAGCCAGCACAGCACAAATTGGCAACATCTTTTCAAATACGCGTATCCTTTTCATTATTCAGACCTCCGAACAAGTTGCTCTTATCAGCCCGCCGCTGGGTAGCGAACCACGCTGGAACAGACAGATTGACGGAGAAACATTTTGCACTAACCGATTGGATGGTCCAACCCAAATTCCCGTTGGCCGGAGGCATGTAATAACTGTGTAAGCTTGGGCTGGCTCAATACTCACCCCGGAGGCGGGTCTCCGGTGCAGGAGCGCCAAGCCTCGGTTCAATTCCATGATGACTTCAAGGAAGGTGGAGACGCGGCGCGCCGGCACTCCCGGGGCCGATTGGACTGCATCCATAACATAACACGGCAGTTATTCCACGGGCTGAAATGGTACTGAAGTGCCATTGCGTTCCAGACGGATTGCTCTTATGATGCTAGGGATTTTCGTCGTTCGTGTGACGCTGGAATATCATTAATTGGGGCAAAATCAAGATTAATTTCTCATGGAGCGAATTTCCCACGGAGGAGCCATGGTCAGGAAACTTGCGATCGCATTGGCTTGTGGTCTGGCAGTTTTCGTTTTATCGAGTATTTCTCTCTTAGGTCAGGAAACCCAGGTTTATCCGGAAGTTTACAAGGAAGTGAATCATACCGTATCGCCTCCCTTGAAGGCGGTGAGAACGGACACATTTCTGGGCACCAATGGCCAGCATGTGATTCCTTTGCGCCCCATCACGCCGCACGAAATTCGCCAGGCAGGGCCTGATCCAGTTCTACAATTAACTTCCGGCCCGCTGGTGAGCACCACGGCTGGACTTAATTTTGATGGGGTGAGCGCCAACGGATACGCCCCACCTGACACCAACGGCGCCGCGGGCGCAACACAGTACGTTCAGTGGGTGAACGTAAAATTTGCGGTTTATGACAAGTCGACGGGCGCGCTTTTGAAGGGACCTATTGCGGGCAATTCGCTTTTTGCCAACTTAGGCGGAGCTTGCGCCACTTACAATAGCGGCGACCCGATCGCGCAATATGACAAGCTGGCCCACCGTTGGGTGATGCTGCAACCGGTTTTCACATCACCTTACGCCATTTGCATCGCCGTCTCCCAGACCTCTGACGCCACCGGCGTCTACAACCTGTATCAATTCACCGCCCCCAACGGGAACTTTCCGGATTATCCGAAGCTGGGGGTGTGGCCCGATGCCTACTATGGAACCTTTAACATGTTTAGCGGGAACAGATTCCTGGGCAACACGGCCTGCGCATTTGACCGGGCTGCGATGCTGGCCGGCAATGCCGCCACCATGCAGTGCTTCAACTCCGGATACGCCAGCCTGCTGCCTTCGGACGTGGACGGAACCACTCCACCACCTGCCGGGGAGCCCGCCTTTTTCGTAGATTTCGGCACCAATTCGCTCAACTTCTGGAAGTTCCATGTTGACTTCGCCACGCCCGGCAACTCCACCTTCACCGGCCCCACCAATGTGGGTGTGGCCGCTTTTAGCGAAGCGTGTGGAGGAGGGACGTGCATCCCGCAAGCAGGGACAAACCAGGGCCTCGATTCTCTCGCCGACCGCTTGATGTATCGCTTTGCTTACCGGAATTTCGGCGATCACGAATCGCTGGTGGTCAACCACGCCGTCACGGCGGGCACTTCGGTTGGAGTTCGTTGGTATGAAATTCGCAGCCCCAACACCACACCCACCGTCTATCAACAGGGGACCTTCGCTCCCGACAGCCAATACCGCTGGATGGGCTCCATCGCCATGGACAAATCAGGTGACATCGCCGTGGGCTACAGCGAATCGAGCAGTTCGATTAATCCGGCCATCTATTACACCGGCCGGGTGCCTACCGACGCGCTGAACACCATGGAAGCGGAAAACACCATCATCAAGGGCACCGGGTCGCAAACGGGAGGATTGAGCCGCTGGGGTGATTACAGCGCCATGAGCGTGGACCCGGTTGACGACTGCACCTTCTGGTATACTAATGAGTACTTGCCGACCTCGGGCTCATTCAACTGGAACACGCGCATCGCTTCATTCAAGTTCCCTTCCTGCGGCGGAACTCCCACGCCCGACTTCTCCATTGGCGCTACGCCAAGTTCGAAATCCATAGTTCAGGGTTCGATGGGCGGGTACACCGTCACCATTGGCGCGCTGAACGGGTACACGGGGACGGTAGGCTTCAGTGTCAGCGGATTACCGGCTGGGGCCTCGGCCACCTTCAATCCCACCACGGTGACAGGTTCGGGTTCGACCACCATGGAAGTGACCGTCGCATCGGGAACGGCCACGGGGAGCTATCCTTTGACGATCAAGGGCACGGATACCAAGACCAGCACCTTGACGCACTCTACCCAAGTCACGCTGGTGGTTACCGGCCCGCCGGACTTCTCGATTTCCGCCACGCCGTCCTCCCGAAGCGTGGTTGCGGGGAGTGGCACGACATACACCACCACGGTAACGGCACTGAATGGTTTCTCGGGGAGCGTCGCGTTCAGCGCCAGCGGCCTGCCCTCGGGCGCAGGAGCGAGTTTTAGTCCTGGCTCGGTGACCGGCTCGGGGTCCTCCACCATGACGGTGACCACTAGCAGTTCAACGCCGAGTGGAACCTATAGCGTGACGATTACGGGAACCAGCAACAGCTTGATCCATTCAACCACGGTAACTTTGGTGGTGACGGGCGGTTTCTCGATTTCCGCAGCGCCTACCAGCCAAACGATTAAACGCGGATCGACGGCCACGTATACCGTTTCAGTGACGGGCGCGGGCGGATTCAGCGGCACCGTATCATTCAGCGCCAGCGGCCTCCCGCCGCGATCGAGCGCAAGCTTTTCGCCGAGCTCGGTGACGGGATCCGGCACCTCGACGCTCTCCATAAAGACCAACAAACGGACAACCGCCGGAACTTACACCTTGACTATCACGGGGACCAGTGGAGGTTTGTCGCACTCTGCGCTGGTTACTTTGGTCGTCAACTAAATCTGTTTCTTAATCCCTACAGGCCGCCTGGATAATCACCGGGCGGCCTTTTTTATTGGCAATTCAGCCCTCGACTACCAGAGCGAGGCGGTTTAAGCTCCCCAGGGGGGGCGAGTGGGCGGCATGATGGGACGGGATTCCGAGCGTCGAAAGGGCCGGACGATCACCAGCACCGCCAACCCGCTGGTGAAACTTTTCCGCCATGCCCTGGCGGAGGGCGTCACGCGCGAGGGCTGGTTGGCGATAGAAGGTCCGCACGCACTCGAGGAGGCCCTGTCTGCGGGCCCCGAAGTCGCTCCCCAGAGCGTGCTGGTGAGCGAAACCGCAGGGAGCAAATTTCAATCCTTGCTGGCCCGGCTGCCTCGGGAAACCGAAGTGGCCAGGGTGGCGGATGCGCTCTTCAACCGCGTGGCCGACACGCCCAGCCCGCAAGGGATTGCCGCCCTGGTGGAAGTGAAAGCGCGCGAGCTTGATCCCCTTCTCCGCCAACCGAGCGTTCTGTTATTGGTGGCTTGCGGTGTGCAGGATCCCGGAAATCTGGGGACCATGATGCGAAGCGCGCAGGCGCTGGGCGCCAGCGCTCTGCTCACCCTGAAGGATACGGTGAGCCCATTCAACCCCAAGGCGGCGCGCTCTTCGGCGGGGGCGATATTTCATTTGCCGATATTTCACGGGCTTGAACCGGCCGGACTTTTTAGGCAACTTCGTGCCGCCGGCGTCCGCGTGGTGGCGTCGGACCGCAAAAGTCCGAACCCCCTCCACCGCGCGGACCTCCGGGGGGGGCTCGCGTTCTTGATTGGAAGAGAAGGCAGTGGCTTGCCGGAGGAATCCATTCGGGGAGCCGACCTGCGGTTGAGCATTCCCATTCGCCCGGGCATGGATTCGGTAAACGCCGCCACGGCCGCCTCAATATTTCTCTACGAAGCGGCCCGGCAGCGGGAATTTGAAAAATTGAGCCGTTGAAGGCCGGGCGGAGGCCCGGCCATGGGTCATTGGATCAAATACTTAATGAAGCAGTTTATATATGGGCCTTTTTGATACCCCATCGCACGATGAAAAGGCTGGCGCGCGCCGCCCGCTTGCCGACCGCATGCGACCGGAGATGCTGGAGGAGTACGTAGGCCAGGCGCACCTGCTGGGCGCGGAAAAACCGCTGCGCAAACAAATCGAGCGGGACGAACTGGGCTCGATGATTTTGTGGGGACCGCCGGGGTCGGGCAAGACGACCCTGGCGATGATCGTGGCGAAAAAGACCAGAAGCGATTTCGTCCGCTTCAGTGCCGTGCTCGCCGGCATCCGGGAAATCAAAGACGTGATGGCGGCGGCGGAAAAAGGCCGCGTGTTCGGCCGGCGCACCATCCTCTTCATTGACGAAATCCATCGCTTCAATAAAGCGCAGCAGGACGCCTTTCTGCCTTACGTGGAGCGCGGGGACATCGTGCTGATCGGCGCCACCACGGAAAATCCTTCCTTTGAGGTGATCGCGGCCCTGCTCTCGCGCGCCAAAGTCTACATGCTGTCGCCGCTTTCCACCGACGAGGTTATTACCCTGCTCGAGCGGGCGCTCCGGGACGAACCGCGGGGCCTGGGCGGCGAACGGCTGGCGATCTCCCATGAGCTGTTGCGGCAGATTGCCATCTTTTCGAACGGCGACGCCCGCGCCGCCTACAACACCCTTGAAACCGCCGCTTCCGCCGCCGCGCGCGATGAACAAGGTCGCGCCGTAATCACTGAAAGCGTGATTGAGGACGCCATCCAGCGCAAGATGTTGCTCTACGACAAGGCGGGCGAAGAGCACTACAACCTGATTTCCGCGTTGCACAAATCCGTGCGCAACTCGGACGCCGACGCCACGCTCTACTGGCTGGGCCGGATGCTGGAGGCGGGCGAAGATCCCCTTTACATCGCGCGCCGCCTGATTCGAATGGCGTCTGAGGATATCGGCCTGTCTGATCCGCACGCGCTCGAGATTGCCGTGGCTGCCATGCAGGCCGCGCATTTTGTGGGAATGCCAGAGGGTAACCTGGCCCTGGCCCAAGCTGCGGTTTACCTGGCGCTCGCCCCCAAATCCAACGCGCTTTACGTTGGATATGGCGAAGTGGCAGCCGACGCGCAAAAAACCGTGGCCGAGCCGGTGCCGCTCCATTTGCGCAATGCCGTCACCGGCCTGATGGCGAATTTTGGCTATGGGAAAAATTATCAGTACGCCCACCACGCGCCTGACCGCCTCACCGATATGCAATGCCTGCCCGACAACCTCAAAGACCGCCGCTATTACCGTCCCACGGACGAAGGTTTTGAAAAAAGGTTGAAAGAAAAAATGCAGGCGATTGCAGAGTGGAAGAGGAAATATGCGAGCGGTGAGAGGAAGGCGGGAGGGTGAAGGTTCAGAGTTCTGAATTATGAGTTATGAGTTTAGAGTCAATCTGAATTCACATTTGAGTTTTTACTTTTAACTTCAAACTCTTTTAATTTGACCGCAATCTTCGGATAGATTCGCGTTTCGCGGTGCTTTAACATAGTGAGTGAAAATGATGGTGGGGAGGGCCAGAGAAGTGAAGCGCGAAAAGTTTCGACATCAACCGCGGGATAAAAAATGGGAAGTGGTGCTGGCGCGCGACCCGCGGTTCGACGGCGCTTTTGTATTTGCGGTGCGCTCCACCGGGATTTATTGCCGGCCGTCTTGTCCCAGCCGACGGCCTCAACGACGACACGTGGTCTTCTTCTCCGTGCCGGAGGCGGCGGAGCGCGCGGGTTTTCGCGCCTGCCGCCGGTGCCGGCCGGGTGAATCAAACGCGGGCCATGCCCCCACCGACAAAGTGCGCGAGATCTGTCGCATTATAGACGAGCATGCCGATGAAACGCCGACCCTGGCCGACCTGGCAGCCCGCATGGGTGGCAGCCCCTACCATTTGCAGCGAACGTTCAAGCGCATCATGGGCATTACGCCGCGCCAGTACGCGGACGCGTGCCGCCTGGTCCGCTTGAAAACAAATCTTAAGGAGAAAAAAAACGTGACCGAAGCCATGTACGATGCAGGTTATGGATCGAGCCGAAGTTTATACGAGCGTGGACCGGAGAAACTGGGAATGACACCGGCCACCTACCGGCGCGGGGGCGAGGGAGCGCGAATCCGATTCACAATATTGAAGTGCCCCGTAGGCCCGCTGGGCTCGCTCGGCCGGCTGTTGCTGGCCGCGACGGAACGCGGCCTATGCCGCGTGACCATGGGCGAGCGCGCCGACGAGCTTGAGACCGGGCTGCGCCAGGAATTTCCCGCCGCCGAAGTCAAGCGGGATGAGGCCGGCTTGCAGGAATGGAGCGCCGCCGTCCTCCGCCATCTGGAAGGGCATCAGCCTAACCTCGACCTGCCGCTGGACATTCAAGCCTCGGCCTTTCAGAGGAAGGTGTGGGAAGCGTTGCAAGCGATCCCTTACGGCAAGACGCGTTCTTATGCCGAGATCGCCCGGGCGGTGGGAAGGCCCAAAGGCGCGCGCGCCGTGGGCAACGCCTGCGGCACCAACCCCGTGGCGGTGGTGATTCCCTGCCATCGCGTGATTCAGCAAAACGGAAGCCTGGGCGGATTCGGGTGGGGGTTAAAACGAAAAGAAATTCTTTTGGCTATTGAAAAATCGGCCGGAACATAAAAATGATGAGTCAAGAATTATAAACAAGAACGTTCAGAGGAATGCAGATTCCGCTGCGCATCCCAAGGGAGTGGGGACTCTTCCAATTTCCCTTTTCTATTTTGGTTTTAATTCTGAATTCACAATTCATAATTTCTTCTCAGATTCCATTGGCCAAAAACCGCTTGGCATATTCTTTCAGGATGCAACGGTCCTGAATCACCTGCACGCCGGATTCACGCGCGTGGCGAGCCGCCGCCTCGTGCATCACCCCTTCCTGCATCCACACCACCTTGGCGCCCTTGTGAATGGCGCTTTCCACCACCGCGGGCACATGCTCCGGATTGCGGAAGACCACCACCATCTCGATGGGTCCAGGCACATCTTCCAGCGCGGCATAAGCCTTCTCGCCGAGGACGACCTTCTCATTCGGGTTCACGGGAATGATGTGATAGCCGCGCGCTTTCATGTAGGCTGCCACACCGTTACTGGGCCTGGAGGGTTTTGAGGACAGTCCCACCACCACCAGAGTGTGGTAGCGCTCGAGGATAGTGGAGATTTCGTCCGGAATGGAGTGGGCCGAATGGCTCCAGCGCCGTTCACGGATATGACCTGAGCTGATTGTTACACTCGCGTGTCTCATGAGGTCACCTCAATTTTTAATGATTCGAGTTTCCCCGAAAAACCACCCATCAAGATCAGGTTCAGCCGTGCCGCGTCGCACGGTGGCGATGTCCGCAACCCTGGCGCCGAGGCTCAACCCTCCACCCGCGCCGTCATCACCCGTTGCAGCGCCTCCAGGAACTTTTCGTTCTCGGGGTGTGCGCCGATAGTCACGCGCAGCGAGGTGGGAAATCCATAAAGTTTCATCGGACGCACAATGATTCCTTCGTGAAGCAGCCGGACAAAGTCTTCCTCGCAATCCCGCCCCGTATCGATCAGGAGGAAGTTGCCGACCGACGGAGTATACCGCACTCCGGCCAGAGTCAACTCCTCCGTAACAAATTTCATTTCCTTGAGATTTAATTCCACCGAGCGGGCCACGTGGTCGGTGTCATCCAGGGCGGCCAGGGCGGCGGCCTGCGCCAGGCTGGAGGCGTTGAAGGGCGAGCGAATACGGTTGAGGGATTCAATCAGCTCGCGGTGTCCCATCCCGTAGCCGATGCGCAGGCCCGCCAGGCCATGCACTTTGGAGAACGTCCGCAGTACCAGAACATTTCTGCCGCTACGCACATAATCGAGCGCACGGGAATAGTCGGTTTGACGGACGTAATCGTGGTAGGCCTCATCCAGCACCACCAGGATGCGGGGCGGGAGGGCGTCCAGAAAGCGGTCGAGCTCGGAGGCGGTGAACATTGTGCCGGTGGGGTTGTTGGGATTTCCGAGATAAATCACCTTGGTGCGCTGCGTTACCGCGCGCGCGATGCCGGCCAGGTCAAACGTCATGTTGCGCATGGGCACCAGCACCAGCCCGGCGCCCATCTCGTCGATGGCGAGCTGGTAGATGTAGAACGCGGATTCGGAAGTAATGGCCTCGTCCCCGCCGGTGAGGAAAGTCTTGGCCACCAGCTCGATGAGGTCCGTGGAGCCAGCCCCCAGGATCACCTGTTCCATCTCGAGATGCTGCACCTCCGAGAGTTTCTTCCGAAGATAATACCCATTTCCATCAGGGTAGAGATTGACGCTGCGCAGAGAACTCTGAATCGCTTCCAGCGCCTTGGGGGACGGGCCGTAGGGGTTTTCGTTGGAGGCCAGCTTGATGGCGGAGTGGCCCAGCTCGCGCTCGACCTCCTCCATGGGTTTCCCGGGAGGGTAAGGCCGGATGCGGCTCGACCAGGGTGGAAGAAGCTCGCTGATGGGCGATCGGGGCATAAGTTAAGAAATGCTGAACGATGAATTATGAATGATGAATGCTAAATATGATCTTCGCTATTCGGCATTCATCATTTGTCGTTGCTTTCCCGCCGGCTTCCAGTTTTTAAGTCGCGCCACTTCGTTCCCGGTCAAATGGCGGAAATGACCCAGCGGCAATCCTTCGTCGGTAAGAAACGCGATGCGAACGCGTTTCAACTTTAGCACTCCCTGGCCGATGCGCTCAAACATCCGCCGCACCTGGTGGTAGCGACCTTCGGTGAGGGTGATTTCATACCACGGCCTGGCGCGCTCCGTGCGTGAAGCCAGAAGCTTGATCTGCGCCGGAGCCGTGCGGCGGCCGTCGAGCGGGATCCCCTGCTTGAGTTTTTCCAGTCCGCCCGGCGGCGGCATGCCTTCCAGTTTCACATGGTAGGTGCGGGGAAAATCCGACGCGCGCGACATCATCAGGTTGGCCAGTTCACCGTCGTTAGTGAGCAAAAGCAGCCCGGTTGACGCGTAATCCAAACGGCCCACGGGATAAACGCGCTCGCGGATGCCATTTAGCAGCGCAATCACAGTGGGACGGTTTTCCGGATCGCTCAGAGTGGAAACGTATCCCGGCGGCTTGTTGAGCAACAGATAGACTCGATTCTCCTGAATGCGAATCAGCTTGCCGTTCACTCGAATGTGGTCGCGGTCGGGATCGGCCTTCGACCCGAGTACCGTCACCATCTTCCCGTTTACGCTCACGCGGCCCTGGGTGATGAACTCCTCCGCCTTGCGGCGCGACGCAATCCCGGCGGTGGAGATAATCTTTTGCAGGCGTTCTTGCATGGGGCTAATTCCGGGCGGTCACAGGCCGGTGGATTACAGACCTCCCAAAGCTTACCTTTCCTTATGCGGTCGGCTCCTCATCGGAAACGTCCCCGATTTCACTTTCTGCGGGCGCTTCATTGGTCCGGGCAGCAGAATCCATACGCTCATCATCGTGGGCGGAGGTTTCGTTGCCAGCCGTGCGAGGCGCGGCATCGTCCGCCTGTTCCTCCGGAAGCAGCAAGTCGGAACCGAGCGCCTGGCGGGCCATTTGCTCAAACTCGCGCAACGACGGGAGGTCGCCCACATCTTTCAATCCAAAGTGAACCAGAAAGTCGCGCGAGGTGCGATAGAGGATGGGGCGGCCCACCACATTTTTCCGCCCCGCAGTGACCACCAGTTTTTTTTCGAGCAGGGTGTGAATCACGCCGCCGCAGTCCACGCCGCGAATCTGGTCGATCTCCGGCAAAGTCACCGGCTGGCGGTAGGCGATCACGGCCAGGGTCTCAAGCGCCGGCTTGGAGAGCCGCACCTGCGGCTTGAGGGTCTTCACAAATTTCCGCACCACCTCGTGATGCTCCGGCTTGGAGGAAAACTTATAACCGCCGGCGATCTGGCGGATTTCAATTCCGCGCCCCGGGCGTTCAAAATCCGCCACCAGCTCATCGAGCGCGGCCTTCACCCGTTCGCGCTCCTCGCCCTCGAGCGACTTCACCATGGCGTCGAGCGTGACGGGCTCGGGCGCCACGTAAATGATGGCTTCAATCACCGCCTTCAAGGTTTCGTCACTCAGCATGATGATCACTTTCCGCGGTCAAGGGTCCCGGGTCCGATGGGACGGCTTCCTCAAAGCTGGCCTCCAGCTGCGCCACGCTCACGCCCGCCATAATTTCCTCAAGCCGCTTGTTTTTGTGTACCACGATGGGCGCAAACAAATCCTTTTGTCGGAGGATGACGGCGTGCAACCGGACCATCTCGAGCAGCGCCAGCAGCAGCGCGATCAGCGCCTGACGCGCCACGTAACCGGCAAAGAGGTCGTCCAGGCGCACGGGGTGAGGGTGGGCGGCGAGCACCGCTTTCACGTGCTCCACCATCTGCGCCACGCTCACTTGTTCGCGGTGGATTTCCATCTGCGGGCGTTTCCTGGCGCGCTCGATGATCTCGCGAAAAACTGAAACCAGGTCATACACTGTGACGGTGAAGCCGGGCTCGTCTTCGGCCTCCACAAATTCGCCGATGCCGGGTTGCGTCCACGCGGCGTCCTCCACCATGCGCTTGGAAGCCAGCATTTGCGCGGCATTCTTGAATTGTTCGTGCTCGAGCAGGCGGTGCACCAGATCGGTGCGCGGGTCTTCCTGCTCCTCCGGCGGCGCGCTGGGGTCGGGCGGCAGCAACATGCGCGACTTGATGTAAATGAGCGTGGCCGCCATGAAAATAAATTCGCCCGCCACGTCAATGTTCATCTCTTCCAGCAGGTGGATGTAGTCCAGGTACTGTTTGGTGATTTTGGCGATGGGAATGTCATAGATGTTGATCTGCTGTTTGCGGATCAAGTCGAGCAGCAAATCGAGCGGGCCTTGGTAGATTTCAAGCTTGACCGCCGGCGCCGGTTCCGCGGCGCGCGTGGCTCGCTTGGCTGCGGGACCAGGGCCCGATTCCTGTGCAGCGCTCTCAATTTCCTGTGATCCTGCCGGACTGGATTCGATTTCGTTCATCAGGGTTGGGAAATGTCAGAGGCTTGAAACAGAAAGCTGGAAACCGGGAAAGGTGGGGGATTCGAGCGTTTCTCCCTTTCCGAACACACCCACGGTCCGATATTTTTTCTCTTCCAGCCGCAGGACTTCGATGCGCGGCTCGAACGGGTCGACCAACCAATATTCTGGCACGCCGAATTCCGCATAGCGGTCGCGCTTTACAAAGCGATCGATGAGACGTGACGAGTCGGACAGAATTTCAATGACCAGATCGGGTGCGCCTTCGATGCACGCTGGTTTCACCATTGATTTCCGCGCCTTGGAAACGAATAGAATGTCGGGCTCAAGCACCGTCGCGGAGTCAAGAACAACGTCGCAGGGCGCTATGAACACTTCGCCGAGATCGTGTTGTCGAACAAAGTACGTTAGTTCCACGAAAAGCCTTCCGGCCTTGCGCTGATGTTCAATGTTGGGGGCTGCAGACACGAGGAGTTCTCCTTCGATCAACTCGTACCGGTTGCGGTCGGGCGGGATCTGCCGAAGGTCGCCGTAGCTGAGACGCGTGGTCACCGTGGACATACGGGAATTATACTCCAGTCCTTCCTCGCTTGCAGGGTCGGTATACAGATGAACTGTCGGCTAAGAGGCCGGGACTTTCGCAAGATTCACTGCCGCCCGCACTTCTCGCATCGTGGCTTGGGCCACCAGGCGGGCGCGCCGGGTGCCCTCTTCCAGAATATCCCACACCCGCTGCGGGTTTTGTTCAAAAGGTTTACGGCGCTCCTGGATGGGCGCCAGGGTTTCGTTCACCCGTTCGGCCACCAGTTTCTTGCAATCCAGGCATCCAATCTCCGCCGTGCGGCATTCTTGGTTCACCCGCGCGATCACTTCGCCGGACGAATAAACTTTGTGGAGATCAAACACGGGGCATTTGTCGGGGTCACCCGGATCGCTGCGCCGCTTTCGCGCCGGGTCGGTGATCATGGTCGCCAATTTCTTCGCGACCGTCTCCGGCGGGTCGGAAAGAAAAATTGCATTGTTGTAACTCTTGGACATTTTACGCCCGTCAGTGCCCGGCAATCGCGGCGCAGGGGTGAGCAAAACTTTCGGCTCGGGAAATATCGGGCCGTAAAAATTGTCGAAGCGCCGGGCAATTTCGCGGGTCAACTCCACGTGCGGCACCTGATCCTCGCCCACGGGAACGGCGTCTGCTTTGTACATAAGGATATCCGCAGCCTGCAATACGGGGTAGCCCAGGAAGCCGTAAGTAGTCAAATCGCGATCCTTGATTTGCTCCAGTTGCTCCTTGTAGGACGGCACGCGTTCGAGCCACCCCAGCGGCGTCACCATGGAAAAGAGCAAGTGCAGCTCTGCGTGTTCGGGCAGGCGCGATTGAATAAAAAATGTTGCCTTGGCTGGGTCGAGACCTGCGGCCAGCCAATCCGTCACCATTTCTTGGATGTTACTTTGCAACTCAGAGGTGTTCGCATAGTCCGTGGTGAGCATGTGCCAGTCGGCCACGAAGTGGTAGCTTTCATATTGGTCCTGAAGCGCAATCCAATTCTGGAGCGCGCCCACCAGGTTGCCCAGATGAAGCTTTCCCGTGGGGCGCATGCCGCTCAAAATTCGGGGACGCACCCCCGAGCGATTTGCCGATAAAGACTCGGGGATTGAGTTTTTCTCTTGGGTCATCCGGTTGGTCTCGGGAATCGGGCGCCGCTCTTAGAAGTCAGTGAGCCTCGCCGCCCGCTTCTCCAGCGGTCGCCGTGGCGTTCCGACCCTTTCATCGTAGCACAGGTGCGCGCGATTCGAGAAGCGCGGCCGCAAATGGGTTAGCCGGTAATTACGCTCCGTCTTCCTACTACCGATTGGAAAACCGTTTATGCAACTGACGAAGAATTCCTTCATGGAAGGCAATAAATCGGACGAAAAACCTGTTAAGGGCAATCACGAGCCTCGTTGCCCCTCGAGAGAATAATGAACCATCACTGTTACTCGCAGCGCCAACTTGAATTTATTGAACCAAGGGTGTATGAGATAAGGGAGCGGGTTTTTCCAGTGGCCAAACCATTAAGGATAGTTAACGTAGCTTCTGTCCCCCAACGTAGCCCATTCCGTTACCCCGGCGGCAAAACCTGGCTCGTCCCATATGCTCGCCTGTGGCTCAGGAGTCTCCCCGCTCCAGTTGAAGAATTGATCGAGCCGTTCGCTGGTGGCGCGATCATAGGCCTGACGGCTGCTTTTGAACGACTGGCAGAGAGGGTAACCCTGGTCGAGATTGACTCGGATATTGCAGCCGTTTGGCAGACAATTCTCAACGGACGAGGGAATTGGTTGGCAGATCGAATTGTCAATTTCAAGTTGACATCTAGCTCCGCACGAAATGTCATTGGATCACCGCGCATTACGCTGTGGGAAAAAGCGTTTGCGACGATTGTCCGTAACCGGGTGCAACGTGGTGGAATCCTCGCTCCCGGTGCGGGATTGATGAAGCGCGGAGAAAATGGAAACGGAATTGCGTCCCGTTGGTATCCTGAGACATTAGGCAAACGAATCCGAGCGATTGTCACGGTAAAGGACCGAATCCAATTCATTGAGGGCGATGGCATCACCCATCTTGAAAACAATGTTAGCCGCCCCGAAGTGGCGTATTTTATTGACCCCCCCTACACCAAAGCTGGCCGACGCCTATATAAGCATTCGGAGGTTGACGATCGTTATCTCTTTAGCCTGGCAAAGCAGCTGCGGGGGGATTTTTTGATGACCTATGACAACACCAGACAAGTAGTTAAACTTGCGGACGAATTCGGACTTCATTGGCAGGCAATTTCCATGAAGAACACACATCATACAAAGATGACAGAATTACTCATTGGTCGAAACTTGGATTGGCTTTCTGGCGAGGTTAGGTCCCGACTAATTTCTCCTTGATTCGTGCCTCAAATACCTCCTGACTTACCGGACGCCCACCTGTAAGTCCTTCGACTGCGCGCTCCAAAGTGGTGAATCTTACGAAGTCGGGCTTCAAAACAGCCTGCCCCTCGCCTTCCTGATACTTTACGACATACCAAGCAATATCACTGTTGGAAGCTTCCTTGATATCGTCCATTTTGCCGAGTGCATCAAAAAAATTTCGGTCCACCACAACCGCCATTTTCTTCCCCCACCTCCGGAGGGAAGGAATCTTAATTTGTAGTTGAGGCATCAGACGTTTTGGACCGCTGCTGCGAAAATCAGGATGGCGATTCGCTGCCGGAAAAGGCAAGGTCTTCCTTCCGGTGCTGCTTAACAACTTGAATTCTGTGCTCATAGAAGCGCCAGAAAAATAGACTGCCTGAATTTCAAGGGCGCACCAATGCATTGGCTCGCGAGTTGGGTGAACTAAGACGCTATCTATTCTGCCCACATCCCCCGCCTTTGAATCAGCTATATTTCCCGCGTTTTCGTTCGGATCCTGTTCCAAGAATCCGATTTCCCTCACGGCCAAGGGTTCAGGGTGCCCGAGCATGGTTTCGCCAATCCATCTGAAAATCATCCTGTCCTGTTGAAAGCGATGAGGGCACGTTGTCACCAAATTCCCGCGCTGACCAGCCGGGACAGAAGCCGGACCATTTTCTGTTTCCTGCTGATAAAGTCGAATAGAGCAGACGCCCCCTTCTTTTGTACACATGACCTGGTGATCGGGGGTGGACCTGAAGGGACACTCGATAGGCGGACGCACCTTCTTACTCAGGGCCTGGAGATTCGCCAAGTGCTTGCGTTCCGCAGGTCCGAGGTGAATGAATGATTTACCGTACCACTCGCCGATACCGTGCCGGAAGCTGGTTTTCTTGGAACGGGGTATGGCTTTCTTCATCTACTCATCCTTTCGCTGCCATCTTCGGGTTCCACGAACGAGGCTTTGGACGACCGTCCTATGTTATTTTTTCATCCTCGAATACGCAAGCACCTTCGGACAATGAGACGATGTATTCAGTAGCACCATTTTCGTACAGGTTGGGCGGCGCTGACTATTGATTGACATTAACCGCAGTAGGCGTTACAAGCAGAAGTGGGCATCCCGTCTCGTTATTCAGAGAGAATTGGTTGGCGGAGGTCACCTTGAATCGTTGGGGGAGAATTTTCGGTGTGGTCCTTGCGGGCGGAGTTCTATCGGCGGGGATGATGGGTTATTCCGGCCAGGACCTGAAGCCCGGCACCAATGCGGAACCCTATCCACGCACAAGGACAGGGCGAATCAAGGATATGTGGGTGTCGCAAACCACGGGCAAACAATTTCGCGTGACCCTGGACGGTGATGTTTTCCGGGCCGAATGGTTGAATGTCCCCGCCGTGTGGGCGGCTCATGGAGCCTTCATGCGCACTGAATGCAAACGGCAAGGGAAAAAATGGGTTGGGACCTCCTTGAGCTACATGCCCTGGACCTCCCAAACGGGGTCCAAGTCCAAGGTTGAGAACTGGTGTCACTTGCAAACCAAGTTTGAGGTTGATTCCATGACCGCGACCAGCATCAGCGGGCGCGGCGAAAGCGTGAAGAAATTCGATTCCCAGAAATGCCAGGTTCTTGAATCCGGCACTGCCGCTTTCCGCTGGACACTCGACCAATGAGCGGCTGTTCGCCCCCCGCTTTGCCCTTTGGGTCATCGGGGAGACACAATTGGCATGCGAACCTCGCGGAACTAAACGAGCGTTAAGAAACTCCGTGGACGCGGTGAAATGCAGGCAGAACTTATCAGGACCGCGAGTCAGCGGGGGATCGCGCGTTACCGTAGCACGCCTTTTCTGCTTTCTTGTAGCGACGTTCAGCTTTTCGTCCTTATGGGCCCAACAGCAGCGGGGGACGGCGCAGGTTCCCAATACAACTGGCGAGTCTAATTACAGACTGGGCGTTCAAACCAACGTCGTTATCGTTCGCGCCGTGGTTCGGGATTCGCATGGTCGCGCCGTGGCGGGGCTGCGCAAAGAGGACTTCCGGATTGCCGATAACCGAAGGCAGCAGGATATCAGCGGTTTTTCGGTTGAGACAGCTCCCGGAAATAATGATTTCTCGCCACGGTCGCCGGCGCCAGGTGGACCGGCGACAACTCTGAGCCAGCACGCGGAGTCGCGGGTGAGCGGACCTCGCATCTTTCTCGCCCTCTACTTTGACGATTTGAATTCCGCCTTTGACAGCGTCGTGCGCTCGCGCGACGCGGCGGAAAAGTTTATAGCCGGCTTGCCTGCGACGGAACGGGTTGCCATATTCACTTCGTCGGGGGCTCTTTCGCTCGATTTCACTGACGACCGGCAACTGCTTCATGACGCGTTGTTCAGGTTGAGGCCCAATTCACGAGTGCCCGCCAAACAAGACTGCATGGGAATCACGGACTTCATTGCCGACCGGATTGTGAACCACGATGATCCCGACGCATATCGAATTATTCAGGATCAAGCCTCCAAAAAATGTGGCGATACCCCTTCCCATGCGATGGTCCGCTCGAATGCTGGGGCAGCCTTTACCATGTACGTGGCTCAGGCGCGAATGGATCTCGCGGGACTTAACGCAATTGTGGACCGCATGGCCCGCATGCCCGGGGAACGTCAAGTGATGCTGGTATCCGACGGCTTCATGCCCTTGGATATGCGTGACCTCATGGAGCGGACCATTGACCACGCCCTGCGGTCCCGCGTGGTGATCAGCGCGCTCGTTGGCGAAGGCCTGGCGGTGAATTTGCGGGAGGCGGATGCCAGCAGCCGCGCCGGTCCCAACGGAGAATTGGCCGGTCCTCCGCCAGGAGGGAAGGATCCTCGCGAGCTTTCCAGCGCGGATGCGGCCGCAATCACACCTAAAAATGGCGGGAATGTCGCAAATGTCCCCACTTCGGACCTGACCGCGGCCTACTACATGTTTGACAACAATCGCGAAGCTTTTGCCAGGGCCACTTTGGCCGATATTGCCGAGGGCACTGGCGGCCAATTCGTCGAGAATACGAATGATCTTCTTGGCGGTTTTCGCAGGTTCCTGAGTCCGCCTGAGGTCAGTTACATTCTCAGCTACAGGCCGTCAGACCTCAAACCCAACGGCGCTTTCCATCAATTGAACGTTACATTGGTGAAGGGCAGAGGATTGACTGTGCAGGCGCGCAAAGGTTACTTTGCCCCCAACAAAAAGGCCTCCAGAGCGCAGCAGACCGTGGGAGAACTTGCCGATGCCATTTTCAGCTCCGAGACGATTCAAGGTCTTCCTATTCAAGTACAGACTCATCTCATCCAGGAAGAAACAGAGGCAGAGCAGGCGGAAGTGGAGACTAAACTGGATGTGCGCGGTCTGCCGTTCAAACTTTCTCACGGCCGGAAGATCAACTACGTTTTTTTCATCGTCGCCCTCTTCGACCATGACGGGAAATACGTGATGGGCAATCAGCAGGAGATGGACCTTGACCTGACCGATTCGGAATTGGCGGATATGGAGAAGACTGGACTCATTTTCCGGGCCACCATTCCCGGTAGGAGCCGGGCGGAATTTGTCCGAGTCGTCGTCAGGGAGATAATCGACGGCAAAATGGCCGCGCTGAGCACACCTTTGAAAGCAGCGCCGCAGGAAGCGAGGTGACTCTCGGTTTGATTAATTCTACTGGTCCTGCAAGTTGGACTGTTGGGGGAGTTGTGAAACAGGACCGGTTTCGGGCCGGTCAGACTGCTTTCACTTTCTTGATTTCCTCAATCAGCGGCGGGACGATCTCGAACAGGTCCCCGACAATCCCATAAGTCGCAACCTCGAAGATGGGCGCTTCGTGATCCTTGTTGACGGCCACCACGGTGCGCGCGCCCTTCATGCCCACCTGATGTTGGATGGCGCCGGAGATGCCGAGGGCAATATAAAGTTTGGGCGATACGGTCTGACCAGAACTTCCAATTTGCCGGTCCATGGGCAGCCAGCCGCTGTCGCAAATGGGGCGGGAAGCGCCTATTTCAGCGCCCAGTGCTTCCGCAAGTTTCTTCACAAGTTCAAGATTTTCCGGCGCCTTGATGCCGCGCCCCACCGCCACAATGATTTCCGCCTGGGTCAAGTCGACGGCCTGCTTGGCCTCGCGAAAACGTTCCCCGGGCTTGGTGCGGATATTTTCCGGAGTTAAGGGGACGGCAACCGGAGTGATTTGCGCCGCCACGCCCGTCCGGCGCACCGAATCTTCGCGAAATGCTCCGGCCTGAAAGGAGACCAGCCAGGGCGCCTCACCCGCCAATTCGACGTCCGCGCAAAATTTTCCCTGAAAAACCTGGCGGACGAAAATCAACCGGCCATCCTCTTTCCGGTAGCTCAGGCAATCGCTCACCAGGCCGCGATCGAGCGCTGCCGCCAGTTTGGGCGCAAAATCCCTCACCTGGTAGGTGTGGCTGAACACGACGTAACGAGGCTTTCGTTCACGGATAATTTCCTTGAGAATATGGGCCATTCCATCCGGCGCATATTCGGCCAGCAGCGGGGAGTCCGCCACCAGGACTTCGCGCACGCCGCCTCGGGCAAGCTCGGAAGCGAGTGAGGCCAGGTTTGCGCCCAGAATCACGGTGGAAACGGTGAGCCCGAGATCTTGCGCCAGACTTTGGCCCGCTGCCAAAGCTTCCCAAGTGGGGCGAAAGAGTTTTCCGCCCTGGTGTTCCGCGAAAACCAGGATTTCATCCGGCATAGGAATAGCCTTTTCAGGCGCGAGCAAGAAAGAAGCCTTCACCCGATTTTGCAGCGCCGGGCGTCACCTGACCCGCTCTGATGGGAAGCCGGGCAGCTTGTCATCTCGCCAGGCAGTCAAGGGAAGTCGTAATTCAGACGTGCCGACCTGAAGGCTGGCGCTACTCGCCCTCGGCGGTGGGTGGAGTGAAAGACGGGTTCCCATTTCCACTCGGCTCAGCCGCTTCACCCGGTTCGGTTTCAGCAGCCTTTTCGGTTTTCCTGCTCTTTTTCGACCTCTTCGGCTTGCTGGCGGCGGCTCCGCCAAACGATCCCAGCGATTCACAAACCAATTCCAGCGGAATGGTTTTGTAGAATTTGCCCGCTTCAAATTTCTTGATCTGGTCGCGCCAGGATGGATTGGTGCGCGCCGCTTCCAGCAAGTCTTTATCCCGCCAGAAAACCAGCCAGAGGTATTCGGGCTTGCGGGCCTCAAACACTTTGATGAAATAAGCGTCCTCGCAGCCGGGAATCTTTTTCAAAGCCGGCATGGTAACCTGCATACCGAACTTCTCATAAGCCTCGGCCTTTTTTTTGCGGCCTTTCATTCTCCAAATGTGAACGTACATAACGTCTCCTCTCGCGGTTAAATCGCCCGCGCCTCATTCCGAAGTTTGTCCACCAACCGGGCGGCAATCTCTTTCGCGCCTCCCTGCAAGAACTCGGTCTTTACCTTTTTGACCGGCAAATAAACTTTAACGATTTTCTGTCGCGGGACCAGATCCTCCGGCTTCAGGCCCAGCTCGGCGGCGGTCAGCTTCCGGATGGGTTTCGATTTCGCCGCCATAATCCCCTTCAGGGTTGCATACCGAGGTTTATTAATACCCGATTGAATGGTGAGCAGAGCGGGAAGCGGCATGTCAATCCATTGGAACCAGCCCGCTTCGAGTTCCCGTTTGACCCGCAACGCCTGCCCGGAAACTTGAATCTCCATGATAATGGTGGAGTGCGGCATCCCCGTCATTTCCGCCAGGAGGACTCCGGTCTGGGCAAACCCAAAATCATCCGACTGAAGACCGGTGAGCACGAGGTCGGGGTTCTCACCCTCGATGGCCCGGGCCAGGGCGCGCGCCACTCCGGTGGCATCCAGATCCTCGAAAAGGGGATCGTCAAGCTGGATGGCGCGGTCTGCTCCCTTGGCCAGGGCTTCCTTGATGGACTGCTGCGCGCGTGCCGGGCCGAGTAGCACGATCACCACTTCGCCCCCGTGCTTTTCTTTCAGGCGCAGACTCTCCTCGAGGGCAAAAATATCCGGCTCGTTGATTTCAAAACTCAGGTCGGCCGTTTCGATCCACGTTCCGGCCTTATTCAACTTGAGGATGGAATCGCGCGCGGGAACTTGCTTGAGGCAAACTATGATTTTCAATTGAACTTCTCCAGGACCTTTCGCGCCTACACCGCCGGGGGGATTTATCGCCATTGAACAATGGAGTCATCGGGCCCTGGGGTGATTGAGCGAATGGAAGAACGGTTGAACCCGGGAATTCGCGATTATAAGCAGGCTGCCTGACCGTGTCGGTCTAGTTTCCAGTTTCCAACTTTGATCCTTCCATTCACTCAATTGCCCGATCACCCAATTGCTAAATCTTTTCCCCGCCTAACCACTATATCGCTTTAACAGTAACGTCGCATTGGTCCCGCCAAAGCCAAACGAGTTGGACAAGGCGTACTCAATGTTGCCGGCGCGCGCCTGGTTGGGCACGTAGTCCAAATCGCAGTCCGGGTCCGGCTTCTCGTAGTTGATGGTGGGCGGCATCATCTGGTCGCGAAGGGTGAGAGCGGCGAAGCCCGCTTCCAATCCGCCGGCGCCGCCCAGCAGGTGCCCGGTCATGGACTTGGTGGAGCTCACCGCCATTTTGGCAGCGTGCTCTCCGAAAACTTTTTTGATGGCCTGGGTTTCCAGCCGGTCGTTAAAAGGCGTGGAAGTGCCATGCGCATTGACGTAACTGACCTGCTCCGGCATGACCTTGGCGTCGGCGAGCGCGTTACGCATGGCGCGCACCGCGCCGTCACCGCCTTCCGACGGTTGGGTAATGTGAAACGCGTCGCCCGACATTCCGTAACCTACCACTTCCGCCAGGATAGGCGCGCCGCGCCTGACCGCGTGGTCCAGATTCTCGAGAATCAGGATGCCCGCGCCCTCGCCAATCACAAAGCCGTCGCGGTCCATGTCAAACGGACGGCTGGCGCGTTCGGGCTCGGCATTGCGCGTGGAAAGCGCGCGCATGGCCGCAAACCCGCCCACCGATAGAGGGGTGATGGCCGCTTCCGCGCCGCCGCAGATCATCACATCCGCGTCGCAGCGCGCGATGAGTTTGTAGGAATCGCCCACGGCGTGGGCGCTGGAAGAGCACGCCGTGCAAGTGGCGGAATTCGGACCCTTGGCCCCCCAGCGAATGGAGACAAACCCGGAAGCGAGGTTCACGATGGAAGCGGGAATAAAAAATGGGGAAATCTTGCGCGGGCCCCCGGCGAGCAGAGCCTTGTGCTCCCGCTCGATGACGTCGAATCCACCGATGCCGGATCCAATGTAAACGCCGGTGCGCTCCGCAACTTCGGGTGTGATCTTCAGCCCGGATTGCTCCATGGCATATTGGGCGGCCGCCATGGCGAACTGGATGAAGAGTCCCATCTTCTTCACCTCCTTCTTTTCAATGAAAAGATGGGGATCGAAGCCTTTCACCTCCCCCGCAATAGTGGAGGCGAAGCCGGTGGTATCAAAGTGCGTGATGGTGCCCACGCCGCTTTTTCCGGCCAGGATGTTCTTCCAGGTTTCATCCGTGCCTACGCCGAGGGCGCTGACCAATCCGACCCCCGTCGCGACAACTCTTCGCGTCAAGTGTAATCGCTCCTGTCAAACCTCACCGCGCGCACTTAGTTCTTCGCGGCTTTGCCATGAGCTTGAATGTAATCAATGGCGTCTTTCACGGTCTGGAGCTTTTCGGCGTCTTCGTCGGGTATTTCGATTTCAAACGCCTCCTCCATCGCCATCACGAGTTCGACGATGTCCAACGAATCGGCGCCCAGATCGTCTATAAAGTGCGCTGTCGGTGTGACCTCGGCTTCCTCAACTCCGAGCTGCTCAACAATAATCTGCTTTACCTTCTCATCAAGAGAAGCCATGGTTCAGTCCTCCTCGGATTTCTTGGGGCGCAATATTCTAACAGTGACACACAACAAGTGACAAGGGGCCCTTTGAAGAAATTGAGTCAGAGGTCCAGGGGGCCACTGAAGGAAAGGCGTCTTTAAATCACTCGATCACTCAATCGCCAGATTACCCAATTCTTCCAATTGTCTCCAATCACCAAGCTTACGCCATGTACATACCGCCGTTGATATTCAGCACGTGACCGGTAATATATCCCGCCTCTTCCGAGGCCAGAAAGCGCACGCCGTAGGCCACCTCGGCCGGCGTGCCCTGGCGGCCCAGGGGAATCATACTCAAAACCTTTTCCTGGACCGCTTGCGAAAGACCCTCCGTCATGGCGGTGGCGATAAACCCCGGCGCCACCGCGTTCACGGTGATGTTCCGGCTGGCCACTTCGGCGGCGATCGCCTTGGTCAATCCAATCAGACCCGCCTTGGACGCAATGTAATTCGCCTGGCCGGGATTGCCGGCCTGAGCCACGATGGAAGAAATGTTGATGATCCGGCCGTAGCGCTGGCGTACCATTCCGTGCAGCACCGCCTGAATGCATTGAAAGGCGCCATCCAGATTGGTTCGCAAGACGGTATCCCAATCATCGGGCTTCATGCGCAGCGCCAGATTGTCTTTGGCAATGCCGGCGTTGTTCACCAGAATGTCGATTTTCCCCCAGGTCTCTATTGCCTTCGCCACCGCCGCCTTGATGGAATCGTGGCTGGCCACGTCGAGCGAAACCGCCAGCGCTTTCTTGCCGGTGGCTTCAATCTCGTTTGCTACCGTCCGCAACTTCTCCGTGTTGCGCGCACCCAGCGCCACTTGCGCTCCCGCTTCCGCTAGGGCCAGGGCGCAAGCCTTCCCAATCCCCTGGGAGGCTCCTGTCACCAACGCGACTCGACCGTCGAGGTTCATGTGTCTTTGCCAAGGAGTTAGAAGCCAGGAGACAGGAGAAAAAAGGCGGAAGAAAAAACGTAAATCCCTGTTTTCAATCTGACTTCTGACTCCTGACTCCTGATTCCTTCAAACCTACCCTCCCCAACACTTCGGTAAGAGAGCCCACATCTTCCACGTGCAGGCACTCAGCCTGCCGATCGATTTGCCGCACCAAACCCGAGAGGACTTTACCCGGCCCTAATTCGATGAAAAGAGAGACACCTTCGTTCCGCAAAAGTCGCACCGACTCCTCCCAGCGCACGGGAGCAGTTACCTGGCGCTTTAACCCGTCCAGAACTTCGGCCGCCGTACACAGCACGCGCGCGTCCGCGTTATTCACCAGCGGCACCTGCGGGTCGTGAATTTCCACATGGTCGAGTTCCGCGGCCAGACGGTCCTGGGCGGGCTGCAAGAGAGCGCAATGGAATGGGGCGCTTACGTTCAGCATGACGGCGCGCTTGGCGCCGCGCTTTTTGGCCAGGTCCACGGCGCGCCCCACGGCAGTTTTATGGCCGGCGATCACCAATTGTCCGGGCGAATTTAAATTGGCCGGAGAAACCACTTCGCCCTGGGCTGCTTCCCGGCATACCTCTGCTGTGGCCGCAGGATCAAACCCGAGCAACGCTGCCATGGCGCCCTGCCCGGCGGGGACGGCCTCCTGCATAAATTGCCCGCGTTTGCGCACCAGTCGTACAGCATCCGCGAGTTTGAGCGAACGCGCGGCTACCAGCGCCGAATATTCCCCCAGGCTGTGCCCGGCCACAAAGTCGGCGGCCACGCCATGCTCGCTTAATACTTCGGCCGCCGCCACCGATACCGTTAATATGGCCGGCTGCGTATTGGCGGTCAACTGAAGCTCTTCCGCCGGACCTTCAAAACACAATTTCGAAAGTGAGAAACCGGCGGCACGATCGGCCTCATCGAAGACTCCGCGCGCCGAGGGATATTGCTCCGCCAACTCGCGGCCCATCCCGGGAAATTGGGAGCCCTGGCCGGGAAAAATGAAAGCAGTTTTAGGCAAGTGTTCTGTCCATCACCAGAATTGAGCTATGGGGCCATTGAATCATTGAGCCATTGAATGAGCGGGATGCGAAAAGCGAAAACTGGTTTCCGAAATTTTACTTTTCGTTTTGCTTCAAATGGTTCAATGGCCAAATGACTCAATCTTACAATTTGGAGAGAAATCTACCAGCGCATTAAAATAGCGCCCCACGTGACGCCCGCTCCGAAAGCGCACATCAGGATCAGGTCGCCCTTCTTGATTTTTCCATTCCTCGCGCATTCATCCAGGCAAATGGGAATGGAGGCCGACGACGTATTGCCCACGTGGCTGATGTTGGCATAAACTTTTCCTTCCGACATACCGAGCCGGCTGCGGATGGCGTCCGTGATCCTCTGGTTGGCCTGGTGGGGAATCATCAGCGCCAGTTGATCCGTGGTGACGCCGGCTTCTTTCAAGACGCGCCGCGAAACCTCCTCCAGACTGCGCACCGCCACCTTAAACAATTCATTGCCGCGCATTTTGATGAAGTGCTCGCGCTCGCTCACCGTCTGGCAGCTTGCTGGCTTCACCGTTCCGCCGGCGGGGATGAAGAGATGATCAGCGTACTGGCCATTGGTGTGTAATTCAGAGGCCAGAATCCCCGAAGGCGGTGTGGCGGGACCCAGAATCGCGGCCGCAACTCCGTCACCGAAAATCACGCACGTGGCGCGGTCCTGATAGTCCAGGTGCCGGGAGAGCAGCTCCGCGCCGATCACCAGGACGTACCTGGCTTTTTCCGTTTTGATGTATTGCTCAGCCACCGAGGCCCCAAAAAGAAATCCGGAGCAGGCCGCGGCCAAATCGAAAGCGCAACAAGAGCGCGCTCCCAGGTCGCGCTGGATGAACGAAGCGGTAGAGGGAAGCGGCATATCCGGTGAAATGGTGGAGCAGATGATCAGGTCAAGGTCCTGGGCGGTAATGCCCGCCATTTCCAGTGCGCGCCGGGAAGCGAGAACGGAGAGGGTGGAGGTGGTCTCTCCGGGTCCCGCCTGGCGCCGCTCCTTAATGCCGGTGCGCGCGATAATCCATTGGTCCGAAGTTTCCACCAACTTTTCCAGGTCGTGATTGGTGATCACCTTTGCGGGCAGCGCGGTTCCCGTGCCCAAAATTCCGGCGAAATTCATGCTCGCTCCTAATTCATTGAGTGATGGACTGAATGAGCGATGGAGTGATTTTCGAACTGCGCCTTGGCATTCCCTGAATCACCCGGTCACGCCCTCACTCAATTTTTCGTTTCTTCTGCCATGCCCACAACAGCCTTCCCCAGCTCTTTCTCAATTTTTTCGTTGATTCTGCCCTCGGCAAATCCCGCCGCCACGCGGATCGCGTTCTTGATCGCATTGGCGTTGGACCCGCCGTGGCAGATGATGCTGACGCCTTTGACGCCCAGCAGCGGGGCTCCGCCGTATTCTGAATAATCCACCCGTTTTTTAAAATGCTGGAAAGCTTTGCGCGAGAGCATGTACCCCATTTTGGAGGACAGGGTGCCTGAAAGCGATTCCCTTAACAGGACAGAAACCGCTTCAATCAGCCCCTCGCTTATTTTCAACGCCACATTTCCGATGAACCCGTCGCAGACGATCACTTCCACACGCCCGTTATAGAGGTCACGTCCCTCGACGTTGCCGACAAAATTCAGCGGTAATTGTTTCAGCAGGCCAAACGCCTCGCGGGTGAGGTCGTTGCCCTTCTGTTCCTCTTCGCCGATGGAAAGCAAGCCCACCCGCGGCCGCTCGGCGCCGAAAATCACCCGGTAGTAAATCTCGCCCATCACGGCGAATTGCTGGAGGTGAGAAGCCTTGCAATCAACATTGGCGCCCACATCCAACAGCACTGCGGCCTTACCCTTGGAAGTGGGGAAGACCGCCGCCAACGCGGGCCGATCCACGCCGCCCAGCGTGCCCAGAACGATCTTGACCGTGGTCATCACCGCGCCGGTATTCCCCGCACTGATCAACCCGTCGGCTTTGCCTTCACGCACCAGGCGCGCCGCCACGCGGATGGAGGAATCGCGCTTGCGCCGGAACGCCTTGGCGGCAGCGTCCTCCATGGTCACCGCCTCGCTGGCGTGGACAATTTCAATGGCCAGTCCGCGCCCCTCGCGGCGCCGCCCCAATTCCCGCTTCAGCACATCCTGCGGACCCACCAGCAGCACATGGGCGTGCTCCTCTCGCGCCGCCAGGATGGCCCCTTCCACCTCAGGCAGAGGCGCTGCGTCCGTGCCCATTGCGTCAACCGCAATTCGTCGCATGGTCAAAGGGAGGAAGAGAGAGAAGGTTAAAGGGTGAAAAAAGGTTAAAGGTTAAAAGATAAAGGTTAAAAGCCGATGATTGCGCTGTGGGATGTCAGCCATCTCACCTTGGTCGCTGAACCCTGCCACCACCGCATCCTTCACACTTTAAACTTTAACCTTTTATTTCACCCTTTATCCTTTACACTTTAACCTTCTTTTTTAGGCCGATTCTTCCACCAGCAGCACTTCCCGCCCGCGATAATACCCGCAATGTGGGCAGGCATGGTGAGACAGCTTGGTCTCATGGCAATGAGGGCATTCAACGCGCTGTCTCGTCGCCAGAAAATCGTGCGCCCGCCTACGGTTTTTTCTCGCCTTGGAATGTCGTCTTTTCGGATTTGGCATAATTTGGTAGACCGTAGACTGTAGACAGCAGACAGGAAGCCTCCCATCCGTCATCCTACAAATGCTACCGGTTCTCTCCTGCTTTTTGGATCAAGATTTCGAGGTCTTAAACTCGAAGATCAACTGCCACCTTCATGACTTTCCACGCTGATAATTCCCCTTCAAGACTCTCTTCATTCATCATTCAGCATTCGTCATTTCGTTTTCCTACTCTCCCTGAAGCGAAGCAAAAGGGGATTCTTTCCTCTGTTCGGCGCACCTGCATTTTACTTTGTTCCGATCAATTCCGCACGCGGGGCACAGCCCCTGGCACGTGGCGCGGCAAACTATTTTCATGGGCAGGGCAAGAATCACCTGCTCAACCACCAGATCATCCAGGTCAATGCCCTCACCGGTATAAAAGCCCACTTCGGACTGGTCTTCCGGGACCTCAACTTCCTCCTCATGGGCAATGTCGGCCATGGGTCGATAATATAGGTCAAAGTCGTGCTCCACGGGAAATTCCACCGTCGTCAGGCACCGGTCACAACTTGCATTCAAGCGAGTCCCCAAGTGCCCTCGAATGCGAATTTCGGAGCCCAACAACTCCGCGACAGCATCCACTTTCAGCGGGCCATGTTGCTGGAATTCCGCTGTGTGATAATCCAGAATCCCGGATGCGTAGGTCTTGTGGACCTCGACCCGGTGCAGCTCCAGCTCTTGGAGGGTTATCATCACCGGAGCCTCGCAAATCAAAGACATCAATTATAGTCCGCCCACGCGCCTTGTCAAGGATGGACGAGAAGTTGCGGTGAATAAAGGACTTGCGCGTGGCGTCCCTACTGATTGGAGGGGGGGAACAAAGTGGATGGTAGGCTGAACCTGGTAGGCCGGGTTACAGTTTCAATTCTTCCCCGGTTTGACGCAGGGCATCTTGGATAGTTCCAAGGCCACCTGATATGCCTTATCCAAATCGAATCCTACTCCCCACACTTTATCTACAACTTTCCGCTTACATTCCAGTTGATGTAAATTATCTTCGTGAGTGGAGATGTCTCTCTCACCTGTTATTAATTGGCTTCCAAGGTGGCATTCATGTTGGGTTCCCAGAGAATCGTGGCTTTTGTTGCCACCAGAGACGTCAGGAAATCTCGAGCGTTTTATGAAGGAGTTTTGGGGCTTCGGTTCGTCAGCGAAGATACATTCGCCCTGGTTTTGGATGGCAATGGGA
This sequence comes from Terriglobia bacterium, assembly GCA_035946625.1. Classification (GTDB taxonomy): domain Bacteria; phylum Acidobacteriota; class Terriglobia; order UBA7540; family UBA7540; genus DASYXZ01. The sequence goes on from DASYZE010000085.1 coordinate 148,187, forward strand.
TTATGGTCTGAGCAACCAAAGTCCCGGAATTCAAGCCACAGCAATTCACAATCCTTGGGTGGGAAGTCAACGATATTGAGAAATTGGTTTCCGGCTTGAGGGAAAAAGGAGTGAACTTTGAGTGTTACGGTTTGCCAAATCAGGACGAGCAAGGAATCTGGTCCGCGCCCGGCGGTGCCAAGGTGGCTTGGTTCAAAGACCCTGACGGCAATATTCTGGGTATCAGCCAACATACGGAGTTGGTAGTGGGTTAGGGGTTAAATTAGGTAGGTCGGAAGCAGCTGGATTATTTTTTTACGTTCATGCAAACTTCCGAATGCTACTCACTGGTCTTAAGATGAATCGCGTTCACCGCTGGATCTGCCGCTCCGACTTTTGGCGAAAGGCGCTGCAGGAAAAAGTGATGCCGTGGGTTCTGACCGGCGTGGAACTTGGCCAGGACGTTTTGGAAGTTGGGCCGGGGCCGGGCCTTACCACGGACATCTTGCGTCCGCTGGTGGCGCGTTTGACCGCTCTCGAAATCGACCCCCGCCTGGCATGTGCGCTGGCGGGGCGTTTGGGGGGCAGCAACGTCAACGTGGTTCGGGGAGACGCCACTGCCATGCCTTTTCGAGGCACCCCGTTTTCCGCTGCCCTTTCCTGCACCATGCTCCACCATGTGCCCTCATCCGCCCTTCAGGACAAGATCCTCCGGGAGGTCCGGCGAGTTCTGAAGCCAGGCGGCACCTTCGCCGGAGTGGACAGCCGGCAGAGCCTCGGCATGCGCCTGATTCATATCTGCGACACCCTGACGCCGGTGGACCCTCGCACCTTTGGCGCGCGACTTGAAGCCGCGGGATTCGACAGCATCTTAATTGAGACCATCGCAACGTCATTCAGATTTCGCGCGCGAAAGCCCGGAAGTGACCGCTGATTCCTCAATCCGAGAAAAAGTTTCCAGGGCATAGAAAATTGGGGGGCTAATTCCTTTAAACCTTCCAATTACCCCTTTGTTTTCAATATGCCTTCTGGCATGCGACGTGCTTGGGAATCATGTGAGGAGATATGGCCATGCACATCCAAGTTCCTGTCAGTTACGAGTTGGCGGCGCAAATACCTTCAGCAGAATCAGCAGTGGATTTCCATTTCCGCCATGCAGGCAAGTACGTTGTTTTTGATATCGAAGGGCCGCTGACCTTCCGTTGGGTGGCCGACGAGCTCTGCTTCGAGGTGCGGCGGATGATTGCCGACGGCAGAAAGGAGCTTGTGATTGACCTGGCCGCCGTCCCCTTTGTGGACAGCGCCGGGATCGGCGCCCTAGCCGCGACGCTCAACTTGATCCAGGCGTCGGGTGGGAAGCTGGTGCTTCTCTCCGCTCAGCACCGGGTCTTGGATATGTTCAGTCGATTGCGCTTGACCAGGTTTTTTACATTTAGCAATGACCGGACGCTTGCATTCACGCGCTCCTAACACGATTCGAATTCACCTTCCAGGCTGCTATTCTGGTTCAGTCTATTTTCCGCCGAAGGGCCGAACGAAGTTCGGCCCTACCCCCCTTCATCAATTACCTTCTCTTGAAAAACTTAAGGCCGCCCAATAACCGCCGAAGGCAATTCGCCCCGCAGCCCTCGCGCCGCATCGTCCAGAGCAACTGGTCAGCTAGCTCAGTGACCGCAGTCACGTTCAAAGGTGTTGGTGGTCACGGTGAACTTGATTGTCATCAGACATAACATGTACGATTCGATGGATAGGCGCCGTTGCGAGCGCGCCTGGGGGCAGGGCCGCCGCGGCGCCGGGGGCGAGATTGAGAATGGGGGCGGCAGGCATCTGAAAAAGACCTGCCGCTGAAGAGCGGGCCTTATTCCCTTATAAATTCGTGACGCGTATCATATCTGGATTTACCCAACGAGGAGAAGAGCGAATGGAAAACGAATCCCTGAACGTGACCGATAAGCGCACTCAGATTAATTACGAGTTACCGCTTTTCAAAGGCACGGTTCGAGCTATGGATTTGCGAAAGATCAAAACAGGCGCCGATGATTTTGGCGTGATGACTTACGATCCCGCGTTTATGAACACTGCGTCGTGCCAAAGCGCGATCACATTCATCGACGGGGACAAAGGCATTTTGCGTTATCGCGGCTATCCCATCGAGCAACTGGCGGAAAAATGCACATTCCTGGAAGTCGCCTACCTGATTCTTTTTGGCGAACTGCCCACCGCCGCCGAATTGAAGAATTGGGTAAACAACATCACCCACCACACGATGATCCACGAGACCACCAAGAAGTTTCTTGAAGGCTTTCATTATGACGCCCACCCCATGGGCATGTTCATCAGCACGGTGGCGGCGCTCTCCACCGTCTATCCGGAG